>JAVKFY010000035.1:0-19075 GCA_040223615.1 Alphaproteobacteria bacterium | reverse complement strand
TTGACCTGCTGCTCTTCCCGAATGCGCATTGCTTCCCATCCCGTGCCGGTGTCCGGAACAATACCATAAGCAATCGCAGTTGCGGTCATCGCCGCGTCAAGCCCCCGGCCCATGGCCGGCATTCAAACTGACCCACTACCCGTGGCCGGCGTCGGTTGACAGGAAGGACACGTCGACGCCGACCTTGGCGATGGCGCGCGCCCATTTGCTGTCCAGGTCGAGATCGAACACCAGGTCGTAGTCGGCCGGGCAGTGCAGCCAGCCGTTGGACTGGATCTCGCCGTCGAGCTGGCCCGGCGCCCAGCCGGCATAGCCCAGCGCCAGCATCGAGTGGCCCGGCCCCTCGCCGGCGGCGATGGCACGCAGAATGTCGACCGTGGCGGTGAGCCCGAAACGCTCGTCGACCACCATGGTGCTGTCCTGGCGGTAGTCGCCGCTGTGCAGCACGAAGCCGCGGCCGGTCTCGACCGGGCCGCCGAAATGCACGTTCACGTCGTTGTCGACATCGGTCTCGATGCTGAGCTGCTCCAGCAGCCCCTCGAAGGTGATGTGGTCGACCAGCTTGTTGACCACCAGCCCCATCGCGCCTTGATCGGAATGCGCGCACAGGTAGATCAGCGTGCGTTCGAAGCGCGGATCGCCCATGGTCGGCATGGCGATCAGGAGCTGACCTTCCAGGTAGCCGGTGGCGGTTTCGCTGCTGCTCATCGGCGGGTCACGAGAAATTCAAGCATATTTCAAGCATAGGGCGATCATTCTAGCCCTATATGTCGACGACCATGCAAACCTTCAATGGCATCTTCAGGGGTATTGCGCTTGCCCTGGCGCTGCTCGCCGGCGCCGGCACGGCGGCCGCCGAGACCGCCAGCGACTGGGTCGACCTGCAGGACGCCAAGGTGCGCCTGGTAGCGATGTCGCAGGGGCTGGACGATGACGGCGCGGCGACGCTGGGGGTGCAGATCGAGCTGGCCGACGGCTGGAAGACCTACTGGCGCGAGCCGGGCGAGGCCGGCCTGCCGCCACGGCTGGACTGGTCGGGCAGCGATAACCTGGCGGAGGCGCGGCTGGCCTATCCGGCGCCACATCGATTCGAGAGCTTTGGCATGACCAGCCTGGGCTATGCCGGGGCGGTGATCTTTCCAGTGAAGGTGCGCGCGGCGGACCGTGACCGGCGCATGGTGGCCCGGGTCGCGGTCGATTTCATGGTCTGCGAGCGCATTTGCGTGCCGATACACGCCGACCTGGCGCTCGACCTGCCGCCGGGCGACGCGCAGCCGAGCGCGCACGCGGCGGCGCTCGCTCGCCATGCCGCGACGGTGCCGACCGGTGCCGAGGCGGCGGGCCTGCGAATCGAACAAGTCGCGGTGCTCGACGGCCGCCTGCGCGTCGAAGCCAGCGCCGAGGCGCCGTTCGACGCACCGGACCTGTTCGTGGAGGCCGACGGCAGGGTCGGCTATGGCAAGCCGGACGTGATGGTGGACGAGACCGGTCGCCGCGCCGTCCTGTCTCTCCCGGTCAGCGGCGAGCTCGCCGGTCGGCGCATCGTGCTGACGCTGGTCGATGGCGCGCGGGCGCTGGAACAGGCCTGGACGCTGCGCTAGGCGACTATTCCTCGCCGAGATCGTGCAGGTGCTTCTTCATGTGGCCCATGGCCAGGCGCAGGCGCGACTTCACCGTTCCCAGCGGGATGCCAGTGCGCTCGGCGATCTCGCGGTGCGACTGGCCGTCGATGAAGGCGGCGCGCAGCAAATCGGCCTGCTGTGCCGGCAGGGTGCGAATCGCCGCCTGCACGCGGACCTGGCGCTGGGCCTGGTCGACGTGTTCGTCCGGCGGGGTTTCCGGCGCGGGAATCAGGGCCGGGTCGTTGGGGTCGAATTCCGGGCGCCGCTCGCGCCGGAGCGCATCGATGCGCTTGTTGCGCGCGATGGTGAACAGCCAGGTCGCCACCGCGGCCTGCCGCCGGTCGAAGGTCTGCGCGCGGCGCCACACGGTGACCATGGTTTCCTGGGTCAGTTCGTCGGCATGCGCCGGCTCGGCGCCAAGCCGCATCAGGTAGGCGCGAATACGCGGCGAAAAGGTCCGGAAGATCGCCGCATAGGCCTCCCGGTCGCCGGAATCGGCTACGGCCTCCATCTGGTCGGCGAACTGGGCCGACTCCGACTGGGCCGGACGCGAGACGGTCCTGGGCATCGGGTCCATTAAACGTCATGCGTCACGCGGTCACAAGCGGCTTTGGAAGCTCCGGATGCTCTGGAAATCGGGGGCTTGGGCCGCTATGTTAGCGGTCATGTTGAAGACGGTAAAAGCTTGCCTGGCGACGGCGATGGGCGCGTTGGTGGGCACCATGGTGATGGCCGGACCGGCGGCGGCACAGGCGCCGGCACCGAAGCAGATCGGCGTGTTCAAGGACTGGGCCGCCTTCGAGGTGACCGAGAAGGACGGCAAGGCGTGCTATATCGCCAGCGCGCCGCAGGACAAAGAGCCCAAGAACGTGCAGCGCGGCGACGTGTGGGCGATCGTCACGCACCGGCCGTGGAAGGGCGTGCGCTCCGAGCTGTCGATCTACACCGGCTATCCCTATCAGGGCGGCAGCAAGGTGAAGCTGTCGGTCGACGGCAGCCAGAATTTCGAGCTGTACACGCACGAGGAAACCGCGTGGGCGCAGAATGCCGGCGAGGACACCAAGATCGCCGCGTCGATGCGGCGCGGCAACCGCATGGTGATCACCGGCGTGTCGGCGCGCGGCACCACCACGGTCGACCGTTATTCGCTGTCCGGCTTCACCGCCGCGCACAAGGCGATCGACGAGGCCTGCCCGAAATAGCCGGGCGGCGCACCGATTCGCTGGAGGCAACCTGACGTGGTCGTAGCGCCCGCCGCTAGCGAAATTCCCGCGAACGACGCCATCGAGCTGCTTGGGCTGGACCGGGCCGGCATGGCCGAGGTTCTGGCGCTGCTCGGCGTGCCGGAGCGCCAGCAGCGCATGCGCGCCAGCCAGCTGTGGCACTGGATCTACCATCGCGGCGTCACCGATTTCGCCGATATGGCCAATATCGCCAAGGCGTTGCGGGCCGACTTGGCGCGCCATTGCCGGATCGGCCGGCCGACCGTGCGGCGCGACCTGCGCTCCACGGACGGCACCCGCAAGTGGCTGCTGGCCGGTGCCGATGCGCAGGAATTCGAGGCGGTCTACATCCCGGAAACCGACCGCGGCTCGCTGTGCGTGTCGAGCCAGGTCGGCTGCACGCTGACCTGCCGCTTCTGCCACACCGGCACGCAGCGACTGGTGCGCAACCTGGAGCCGGCGGAGATTGTCGGCCAGTTCATGCTGGCGCGCGACGCGCTGGGCGAGTGGCCGTCGTCGGCGCGCAACCGGCTGACGAATATCGTCATGATGGGCATGGGCGAACCGCTCTATAACCTCGACAACGTGACCCAGGCGCTGGCCATCGTGATGGACAACGAGGGCATCGGCCTGTCGCGCCGGCGGATCACGCTGTCGACCTCGGGCGTGGTGCCGATGATGGCGCGCGCCGGCGAGGCGCTGGGCGTGAACCTGGCGGTCAGCCTGCACGCGGTGCGCGACGACCTGCGCGACGAACTGGTGCCGATCAACAAGAAGTATCCGATCACGGAACTGCTCGACGCGTGCCGCGCCTATCCCGGCGTCAACAATGCCCGGCGCATCACCTTCGAATACGTGATGCTGAAGGGGGTCAACGATTCGGACGCCGAGGCGCACGAGCTGGTGCGGCTGATCCGCGGCATCCCGGCGAAGATCAACCTGATCCCGTTCAACCCGTGGCCGGGCAGCCCCTACGAGTGTTCCACGCCGGCGCGGGTGCGGAAGTTCGCCGACATCGTCAACGCCGCCGGCTATGCCTCGCCGGTGCGCCAGCCGCGCGGCCGCGACATCATGGCCGCCTGCGGCCAGCTCAAGTCCGACAGCGTCCGCGAACGTCGCCAGCGGACGGCCGCCGTGGAGGAACAACCGGCATGACCGTCACCATCACCTATGCCGGCCTGCTGGCCCTGATCTACGCGGTGCTGTTCGTGCAGGTGGTCCGGCTGCGGCAGTCGCTGAAGGTCGGCATCGGCGATGGCGGCCACGACGAACTGGCGCGCGCCATCCGCGTGCACGCCAACTTCGCCGAGAACGTGCCGGTCCTGTTGATCCTGATGGTGCTGATCGAGGGCCACGGCGCGCCGGTATGGGCGATGCACGTGCTCGGTGTTGCGCTGGTGCTGTGTCGGGTGTTGCATGCCTGGGGCTTGCGCGGCAGCGCCGGCCCCTCGGTCGGGCGTCTGGTCGGAGCCACCGGCACGCTGATCCTGCTGATCGTTTGCGGCATCTGGGCGGCGGTGCTGGGTCTCAGCGGCCTGCTATGACCCTGAAGCTGCTGGCGATCGGATTCGTCGCCGTGTTCCTGTTCAAGCTGCTGTTCCTGCGGCGGTTCAAGGACATGAAGGCGTGGGCCGACCGGCTGGCCAACGCCTTCCTGGTCGCCATCGGCATCTGGATGGTCGTCCACCTCGCGGCGTTCGCGCTCTGACCGCCAGAACGTATCACGCTTGCGCGGCGCGGTGCCGGCTAAGCATGAACCGCGCCTATAGCCGCAACGTCATCAGGTGCAGGTCGATGTCGGTGCCGTCGACCTTGTGGCCGGCCGGTTCGGTGCCGTAGCGGGTGAAGCCGGCGGCTTCGTAGACCCGGATCGCCGCGGCATTGTCCGCCGCGACCGCCGCGTCCAGCCATTCGGCGCGGCCGCGCGCCTCGGCGACAACATGCGCCACCAGCGCTTGCGCCAATCCGTGGCCGCGTGCCGCCGGGGCGACATAGACCCCCCACATGCGGGCCCTATGCCGGGTCTTGGCCCGGTCGTTCAGGCCCAGCGCCGCCATGCCGCGCAGGATGGCGGTGTCGTCGAAGCCGGCGAACACGCGGCCGCCCGCCAGCAGGTCGGCCCACGACGCGCGGCTCTCCAGCGCGTCGTCCGGCGATGATCCGAAGGCGGTCGGCGCGTCGCGCAAGGCGTCGTGCCGCAACGCATGGGCGGCATCGAGGTCGCTGGCCTTGAGGGCGCGGATGGTCCAGCCCATGTCGCGCTCCGGTTGATCGGGATACGGGTTGGCCCGATCATGGCGACAGCGATCCGTCCTGTCACCGCTGGCGCGGGAGAGTTGTCGATTTCCGAACCTGAACCCGAACGAGCGCACGACGAGGACGACCACACGCCGCGCCCATGGCTGTTCAAGGCGGTGACCCTGCGGGGCGTGATGACCTTCGTCGGCGGCGTGCTGGTGGTCGCGCTCGGGTTCGGCATCGCGTCAGGCTTCGTCGAACCGCCACCGCCGTCGCACCTGACCATCGCCACCGGAGCGCCGGGCGGCGCCTATCACGACTTCGCGCAGCGCTACAAGAAAATCCTCGAACGCGAGAATGTCGAGCTCGAGGTGATCCGCACCGAGGGCTCGGTCGAGAATGTCGGTCTGTTGCGCGAGGGCGGCGCCGACGTGGCCCTGGTTCAGGGCGGCGTGCTGGGGCCGGAGGAACACCCCGACCTCGCCAGCCTGGGTGCGTTGTTCTACGAGCCGCTGTGGCTGTTCTATCGCGGCGAACAGACGCAACGCTCGCTGCTCGACCTGGCTGGCAAGAGGATCGCGATCGGGCCGGAGGGCAGCGGTACGCGGGCGCTGATGCTGCGCCTGCTCAGCGCCAACGGGATGGATGGCGAAGTGGTGCAGCTCAGCGACCTGTCCGGCGCCGCCGCCGCCGAGGCGCTGCTGGCCGACAAGGTCGACGCCGTGGCCTACGTCGCCTCGGTCCGCGCCGGCAACGTGCAACGGCTGCTGCGTGAGCAGGGCATCCGGGTTATCTCGATGTACCGGGCCGCCGGCTACGCGCAGCGGTTCGAGTACCTCTCCGCGGTCACGCTGCACGAGGGCGCCATCGACCTGGGGCGTGAATTGCCGCGCGAGGACGTGCACCTGGTGGCGCCGGTGGCCAGCCTGATCGCCGGGCCGAGCCTGCATCCGGCACTTGTATCGTTGCTGCTGCAGGCGGCCGACGAAGTGCATCAGCCCGGCGGGCTGTTCGAGGCCGCCGGCGAGTTCCCGGCGCCGACCCACCTGGAGCCGGCGCTGCATGACGACGCGCGGCGCTATTACGAGCGCGGCGTGCCGATCCTGCAGCGCTACATGCCGTTCTGGGTGGCCAGCTTCCTGGACCGGATGGTGATCCTGCTGATCCCGCTGCTGACGCTGGCGATCCCGCTGATGCGTATCCTGCCGCCGATCTACCAATGGCGCATGCGCGGCCAGATCAACCGCTGGTATCGCGAGATCGCGCGCGTCGAACTCGACCGGGCCGAGGACCGGCTCGGTAACGGCGCGGCGCTGGCGGCGCTGAACCGGATCGAGGCGGAAGTCGCCGGACAGCATGTCGGGATCGCCTATGCCGACGCGGTTTACGCGCTGCGGCTGCATATAAACTATATCCGACAACGACTTAGCCCGGATTAGTTCATTTGGGCCGGCGGTTGTGGCAATAAGTGGCGCGCCGTGGCATTGCCGTGCGCGGTCGGTCATATGGACCATGTCGGGCAACAACGTGATCGCCGACACGTTCAATCACCTACGTTGGTTCCAAGTTCCGCGATGACGGATGCAACTCAATAGGTGTGGCTATGGGTACGAATCAGAGCGACGACACGGTGCTCGGCGACGGCGGCGAGAGCTACAGCGGCGGCAACGGCGACGACACCATCGTCGGTGGGGATGGTAACGACGACCTGTCGGGCGATAACGGCAAGGATTCGGTGGACGGCGGCGCCGGCGACGACGCGGTATCGGGCGGCAACGGCAAGGATACGCTGTTTGGCGGTGACGGCGACGACACGGTCGAAGGCGGCAACGGCGTCGACGAACTGACCGACGGGGACGGCGACGACGAGCTGACCGGCGGCAACGGCAACGATCTCTTCTTCTTCGCGCCGGTCGCCGAACCGGACGACGATCCCGATACCCTGGAGAGCGAAGACACGATAACCGACCTCTCCGGGCGCGACGCCATCGACCTGTCCGCCTTCGGCGATTTCGACTTCATCGGCACCGATGATTTCCCCGCCGGCGCCGGCGAGCGGACGCAGGTTCGCTATCAGGTCGACGGCGGCAATACCCACATCCTGATCGACCTCGACGACGACGGTATCGAAGACCAGAAGATCGTCGTCAACGGCGAGTTCGTCTTGTTCGAGTCGCCCGACGGCGCGCCGCGCCTGTTCGGCGCCCAGGGGAACGACGGCGAGACCGTGATGGTCGGCGGCAACGATGACGACGATGTCGACGGCGACGACGACGACAACCTGGTGATCACCGGCGGCGGCAACGACCGCTCCAATGGCGGGCGCGGCAACGACCGACAGTATGGGCTGGACGGCGACGACGAGCTGCGCGGCGGCCAGGGCAACGACCGCATCAACGGCAACAACGGCAATGACCGGCTGATCGGCGACGAGGGCGACGATACCCTGCGCGGGCAGCAGGGCAACGACACCATCGACGGCGACATCGGCGCCGACACCGTGTTCGGCGGCGCGCTCGACGATTCGATCGAGGGCGGCGACGACAGCGACGGCCTGAACGGCAACTCCGGCGCCGACCAGCTGTTCGGCGGTGACGGCGACGACGTGCTGCGCGGCCAGGGCGGCCAGGACCTGCTGTTCGGCGGCAATGGCGACGACCAGTTGCTCGGCATGCAGGGCCAGGACTCGCTGTTCGGCGGGGCCGGCAACGACACCATCATCGGCGGCAGCGCCAACGACACGATGACCGGCGGCGACGATGCCGACCTGTTCGTGTTCGGCGCCGAGCACGGCGACAACGTCATCACCGACTTCACGCCGGGCGAGGACCAGATCGTGCTCGTCGGCGCGGAGACGTTCGCCGACGTACTGTTGACCGACTCGGATGCCGGCGTGGTGGTGACCGCCGACGGTGTCGCCAACACGACGGTGACCCTGACCGGCGTCACCGCGGACGAACTTGCCCCGGTCGACTTCCTGATCGGCTGACCGCGAGATCGCATCGGCCTGCTTCCCAACCTGGCCACCTGGAGAGTTGTGGCGTCCGCGTATGCGGGCGGGCGGGCGCGGGCCGATGCGTACCGGGCCGGCGGTGCGGGCCGGGCTGGACCGGCGCCGGCTTCGATGGGATAACCTCGCCACCGTGCCGGCCATCGTCGCCGGCGTTGTTCGTCAGGTTGTTTCGGTTTGCAACATCGAGACCGGGGGTCGGCTAGCCGCGAAGTGCTGCTGCATGTCGGTTGCGGCATGCAAACCGGTCCGTCGTGGCTGAATGTCGATGCCAGCCCGACGTTGCGGTTCGAGCGGCTGCCGGTCATCGGCAAGCTCTACACCCGCAACGCGACGCGGTTTCCGGCCGACGCGCGCTACGGCGACATCACCCGCGAGCCGATCGTCGCGCCGGGCTCGGCCGACGCGGTCTACTGCTCGCATGTGCTGGAACACATGCCGCTGGCGCAGATGCGTGCGGCGCTGGGCAACATCCTGATCGCGTTGAAGCCGGGCGGCCGGTTCCGCGTGATCGTCCCGGACCTGAAGTCGCGGTGCCAGGCCTACATGGACAGCGACAGCCCGTCGGCGGCGCACGACTTCCTGCGCCAGACCGGGCTCGGGCGCGAGCGGGCCGCCGGCGGCTCGCTGGCCCGGCGCCTGGTCAGCGCGCTCGGCAACAGCGAGCATCAGTGGATGTATGACGAGCACGCGATGCGGCTGGAGCTCGAACAGGCCGGCTTCGCCGCTGTCCGGCGCTGCGCGTTCGGCGACAGCGATCTTGAGGCTTTCGCCGAAGTCGAGGATCCGACCCGCTTCGTCGACCCGGTGAGCGGCGCCGAGGTCGCGCTGGAGTGCCGCAAGCCGTCCGGACCGTAGGTCGCCGGCTCAGCCGTCGCCCTTGTCCAGAAGGTCCTGGTAGGCGCGGCGGTCGATGGTCTCGCCCTCGATATTGCCGACGTCGCGGTCGCGCAGCGCGTCCTGCAGCCCGTCGACCCGCTTCCAGGCCGGTGCCGGCGCTTCGCCGGCCGCGTCGGGGACGTATTTGGACGCGGCGACTCGCCGGTAGCGATGGATGTAGCGCGGGCAGTTCACGAACAGCTCGGTGACCTTGACCCGCGCCACCAGGTCGGCGCCCGGCCAGTTCGCCAGCAGCGGATCGTCCAGGTCGATGGTGGCCTCGCCCTGTACGCGCAGCCGGTGCGGCGACTCGAAGTCGATGAACAGCATGCCGACAGCGGGCGTGCCGGCGATGTTGCCCATCGAGAAGTACATGCCGTTGCCGTCGTAGCTGGGAAACGCCAGCGTGTGCTCGTCGACCACCTTGACCAGCCCGACACCGCCGCCCTTGTGCGACACGGTCGGCCGGCCCTGGTGATCGACGGTGGACAGGAAAAAGAAGTCGCGGCTCTCGATCCACGCGGCGTCGCGGCCATTCACATGGTCGCGCAGGATGGTCTGCTCCAACCGGTCGGCCAGCTTGCGGCTGCCGAACCGATCCTGAAACGCCCGATGCTCGTCGCCGTAAAGCCTGCTCATCCGTGCCTCCGTCATCCGTCGACGGAGGTTAGCAGACATCCAGGCGGACGGGTCGATGCCGCACCCGGTTCAAGAACATATGGGAAGTGGTGCCGCCGGGGTGAATTGAACACCCGACCCCGCCCTTACCAAGGGCGTGCTCTACCCCTGAGCTACGGCGGCCCCGTTCGCGCTGACGTCGCGAAAGCGGCCGGAACCTGCCACACACCGGGCGCGCAAGCAAGCGCTACAGGCCCGGCCCCTCAGGTCCCGGTTGCAGGTCCTGCGCGAAACAGATCATGTGCCCGTCGCGGTCGCGCACGTCGATCTCGCGACAGCCGTAGGGTGCGTCCTCCGGCCCGCGCAGGATTTCCGCGTCACGGTGCTTCATTTCCTCGATCAGGGCCGCCATGTCGTCGACATAGACGTAGGCGGCCCAGTGCTGGTTCAGCGGCAACGGCGCATCGGCACCGGCGCGCGAGGCGTCGAGGAAGATCGTCACCGGGCCACGGCCGACGATGGCGAAGGCCGGCGGCTCGCCCCACATGCCGCCAATCTCGAAGCCGAGCCGGTCGCGATACCATTGTGCCGAAGCCGCCACGTCGGCGACCTGGAGCACCGGGGCGGCGCGGACTGGCCGGGCGGGCATCGCGGCCTCAATCGTCGCCGGCGGCGCTTTCCTCGACCAGCTTGGTCGACTGGTTGACCAGCGCGGTGTCGACCGAGGCACGGACCACCGGGATCTCGTGCTCCTCCATCTGGCGCAGCGGCGGCCGGCGGGCCAGCGCGGCCTCGATATAGGGCGCCAGTTCCTTGGCCTTCCTGGCCTCGCGCTCCTCCACGTCGGCCTTGAAGTCGCCCATCACCTCGTCGGCGAACATCTGCAGCGAGGCGCAGATGTCGTCGTGCTTGTTGCGCCCGCACTGCTGCATGAACACCACCTGGTCGACGCCGACCTCCTGGAATTCCTTCAGGTGGCCGCGCATCTGGTCCGGCGTGCCGATGCCTGGCGTGCGGATCAGGTTGCGGTTGCCGTCCAGCGCGGCGGCGATCAGCTTGTCGGATCGGTCGCCGCGCTTGGCCTGGAATTCGCCCCAGATGTTGCCGCGCCCGGGGATGTTGTCCTTGGCGACCAGGGTCTGCAGGGCGTAGGCGAAGAACTCGAAGCCCTCCTGGCCGCGGCGGATCGCCTCGGCCTCGTCGTGGTGGATCGAGAAGCCGGAGACCATGGCGATGTTGGCGTTGACCCGGTGGCCCAGCGGCACGCACTCGTCGGACTTGATGATGCCGTAGTAGATATCGGCCCAGGCCTTGGCCTCCTCCGGATCGAGGAAGGAGAAGCCGAGCACGCCCAGGCCCTTCTGCGCCGCGACCTTGATGGTGTCGCGGTTGGTGCAGGCCATCCACATCGGCGGGTGCGGCTTCTGCAACGGCTTCGGCAGCACGTTGCGGCACGGCATCTGAAAGCCCTCGCCTTCGAAGCCGGGATAGGGCTCCATCACCATCATGTTGGCGATCTGCTCGGCCGACTCCAGCGCCAGCGCGCGCTTGCGCTTGGCCGGAATGCCGAAGCCGCCGAGCTCCAGCCGGGTCGCGCCCTCGCCGATGCCGAAGTCGACGCGGCCATCGGACAGCAGGTCGAGCGTGGCGATGCCCTCCGCGGTGCGCGCGGGGTGGTTGTAGTGCGGGATCACCTGGCGGATGCCGTGGCCGAGGCGGATATTCTTGGTCCGCGCGGCGGCATGGGCCAGGAACACTTCCGGCGCCGAGCCGTGCGAATACTCGTCCAGGAAGTGGTGCTCGACCTCCCAGGCGTAGTCGTAGCCGAGCTGGTCGGCGAGCTCGATCTGCGCCAGGCCTTCCTTGAACAGGTTGTATTCGTCGCGCTCGCCCCAGGGCTTGGGCAACTGGAACTCGTAGAAGATTCCGAACCGCATCCGCTGATCTCCATGCCACCTTTGCGTACCAGTGTAGCGCGGATCAGTCCGGCGCCTGCAAGGCATGCATGACGCAGACCTGGCCGACGCCGACCATGTGGGCCAGGCCGAAGCGATGGTTGGGGTGCTGGCGGTCGCCGGCCTCGCCGCGTAGCTGGCGGGTGAGCTCGCAGACCTGGCCGGCACCCGTGGGGCCAAAGGGGTGTCCCATGGCGATCAGGCCGCCCGAGGCGGAGATGCAGACGTCGCCGCCGATGCCGGTGCGGCCGGCCAGGGTCCAGGCACCGCCCTCGCCGGGCGGGCACAGGCCCATCGCCTCGACGTAGAACAGCTCCTCCACCGAGAAGGCGTCGTGCAACTCGACCAGGTCGATGTCCTTGGCGTCGACGCCGGCCTCGCCAAGGGTCTTCGCGGTGGTTTCGCGAGTCAGTTCGACCACCGGCCACTGGTCCCCGGGTAGCGCGCGTTCGGAAGTGGAAACCGAACTCAGCACCTTGACCGCCCGTTTCGGGTCGAGGCCGTGGCGCTTCAGGGCGTCGGCGCTGGCGATCAGCACCGCCGCGGCGCCCTCATCGAATGGACAACATTGCAGCCGCGTCAGCACGCCGGCGATGGCGGGCGCCGCCATCACCTCCTCCACGGTGCGGGGGGTCTGGAAATGGGCGTAGGGGTTCCTGGCGCCGTTGCTGTGGTTCTTGGCGGCGACGGCGGCGAGCACGTCAGGCTTGGCGCCGCGCTCCTTCAGGTAGGCGTCGGCCATGATGCCGAAGCTGGCGGCGAACGGGAGGCCGGGGCCGACCAGACGCGGAACCCCGTTCTTCGACGGCGCCAGGTTCAGCGCGCTGCCGGGCTTGTCGATACCGAGCGCCAGCGCCACCTCGCTCTCGCCCGAGGCGACGTCGAGACACGCCAGGCGGACCGTGGAGCTGCCGGTTGCCGAGGCGTTCTCGACTTGGGTCAGGCTGATGCCGGTGGTGCCGAGGTGGCGCAGCATGGTACGCCCCGGCGCCACCCCCAACACCGCCGAGCCGACATACGCCGCGTCGACCGCCGGCCAGGCCAGGCCAGCATCGCTCAGCGCCTGGCGCACCGCCGCCAATCCCAGCGCGACATAGGGCGTTTCGCTCAACGGCTGGTAGCGCGACAGCCCGATGCCGACGACATAGACCGAACGCAGATCGGCGAAACGCATGCGGAACTCTCCAATCTTGACTTATGGGGCGCAGTAAACATGATGGACTTTCCGTTGGTCAGTTCCAACGGGGCTTGGCCGGCCGAACCGGCTCGCGGAATTTGAAGGGCAGCTTGCGGCCGCGTCACCACCCGCTAAAGCGCCACGGGGATAGCTCCCGTGGGCCCGTGTTCGAGAACGGGGGGAGCGTCCGCGATGGATATCCAAGACACGCAGACGCCGTTCGCCGTTCTCGCCCTTCGCGAGAGGAGCGAAAGCCATGAGTGCATCCGATTACGCCGGCGAGGTCAGTTCGGCGGAGGCGTTTAAGCGGCTGGGCGCCGGTAACAACGCCGTGCTGCTCGACGTCCGCACCCGCCCGGAGTGGCAGTTCGTCGGCGTGCCCGACCTGCGCGGCATCGCCAAGCAGACGCTGTTCCTGTCCTGGCAGGAGTATCCCGACATGGCGATCCGCGACGATTTCGTCGAGGCGGTGCGTGCCGAGGGCATCGCCGCCGATCAGGACATCTATGTGATCTGCCGCTCCGGCGCGCGCAGCCGGTCGGCCGCGATCGCGCTCACCGCAGCCGGGTTCACCGCGTGGAACGTCTCGGACGGTTTCGAGGGACCGCTCGACGACGTCGGCCACCGCGGCCGCGACAGCGGCTGGAAAGCCGCCGGCCTGCCCTGGGTGCAGCAGTGAACGCCCCGCACGAGGCGGGCCATCCCGCCTGGCGGCCGGCGACGCAGGCAGTGCGCGGCGGCACCCGGCGCTCCAGCTTCGGCGAGACCAGCGAGGCGATGTACCTGTCGTCAGGCTTCGTCTATGACAGCGCCGAGCAGGCCGAGGCCCGGTTCAAGGGCGAGGCCGACGGCTTCATCTACTCGCGCTACGGCAACCCGACGGTGAAGATGTTCGAGGAGCGCATCGCGCTGCTCGACGGGGCGGAGGCCTGCTATGGCACCGCCAGCGGCATGGCGGCGGTGTTCGTCTCGCTGCTGGCGCTGACCAAGGCCGGCGACCATGTGGTCGGCAGCCGCGCACTGTTCGGCTCCTGCCACTACATCCTGACCGAAATCCTGCCGCGCTACGGCATCGCGACGACGCTGGTCGACGGCCCCGACCTGGATCAGTGGCGCGACGCGCTGACGTCGAACACCAAGGCGGTGTTCCTGGAATCGCCGGCCAACCCGACGCTGGAACTGATCGACATTCCGGCGGTGTGCGAGCTGGCGCACAAGGTCGGCGCCAAAGTGGTGATCGACAACGTCTTCGCCACGCCGTTGCTGCAGCGTCCGTTCGAGCTCGGCGCCGACGTGGTGGTGTATTCCGCGACCAAGCATATCGACGGCCAGGGCCGCTGCCTGGGCGGCGCCGTGCTCGGCAGCTTCGACTATATCGACAAGCTGGTGCAGCCGTTCATCCGCCACACCGGGCCGGCGCTGTCGCCGTTCAACGCTTGGGTGCTGCTCAAAGGCCTGGAGACGTTGGCGCTGCGGGTCAACCACATGTCGGGCTCGGCGTTGAAGGTCGCCGAGGCGCTGGAAGGCCGCGACGACGTCGATCGGGTGCTCTATCCGGGCCTGCCGAGCCATCCGCAGTTCAAGCTGGCGCAGCGGCAGATGAAGGCCGGCGGCACCGTGGTGGCCTTCGAACTGCCGGGCGGCCAGCCGCGTGCCTTCAAGATGCTGAACGCGCTGCGCCTGATCGACATCTCCAACAACCTGGGTGATTCGAAAAGCCTGATCACCCATCCGACGACCTCGACGCACCGCGCCATGGGCGCGGAGGGCCGGGCGCGGATCGGTGTAAGCGATGGCATGGTGCGGCTGTCGGTCGGGCTGGAAGACGTCGAGGACCTGATCGAGGACCTGTTCCAGGCGCTCGACGCGGCGCGCTAGGGCGGCGCGGTCGGGTCGCGCCTGGACCGGCGCTGGATTTCGGCCCTGGATCATGTATATTGCTACTAGCAATCTTTTGTGGAGGGATCACCGTGCGACATATCGTGGCCAAACGCGTCATGGCGATGGGGGTTTGCGTGCTGCTGGCCGGCTGCGCCGATCTGGGTATCGGGCCGAAGCAGGTCGCCGGCGCGCTGGGCGCCGGTTTCGGCGGCCTGGCGGGCGGAACCTTGGGCTCCAAGGTCGGCAGCGGCTTCGGCCGCACCGTGGCGACGGTCGGCGGCGCCTCGATGGGCGCGCTGTTCGGTGGCGCGGTGGCCCGCAAGCTGGTCGACAGCGACCGCTGGCATATCGACCGGACCACGCAGACTGCGCTGGAGACCGCGCCGACCGGCGTCGCCAAGCCGTGGCGCAACCCGGACAATGGCCGTACGGGCAATGTCGTCGCCGGTCCGGCGGCGCTGAAGGACGCGCGCCCGTGCCGCCCGTTCGAGCAGACCGTCGAGATCGACGGCCGCACCGAACGCGCCAACGGTCACGCCTGCCGCCAGCCCGACGGACAGTGGCAGATCGCCAGCGCCGGGTAGGGCGTTGCCGGCCAGACGCGCGGCAGATGCCTCGTCGGAGAGAGCCGGGTCGACCTCGGCTCTGACGAAATGTCTTCTGGTTCCAGAATGTCTCGTCATGCGCGGGCTTGAACCACAGGTGTCCGGTTAAGCTCTGGCGGGACCAACAATATGCGTCATGCCAGCGCAGGTTGGCATCCAGGCAACGCCGATATAGGGCACGCGGAGCCGCGGAGAACGCGTAGTTGCGCGGATCGGCGCTCCGCGTCTCCGCGTGAACCCGCCACAGCGGCCGGTCTGGATTCCTGCTTTCGCAGGAATGACGAGGTTCCTATGGAAGTGCCGTCCACTCCAATCGTGGGACAGCGCAACCGACTGTTCTCCAAGACGCTTCTGATCGTTGCGCGACGTCTTAACCGGACACCCGTGGGCTTGACCCGGGCAGCTCATGTGACGCGCTGGTTTGGATGGCGGGGGCGGGATTGGGCGGGATCGGGCGATATATATCGGGACACCAAGGGCTTAGGCGGCATATCAGGGAACGACGGTGCGCCGGTTCGGATGGCGGATCGGCGGCGAGGTAGCACGGACGAGGGCGGCGGCGATGGCGCAAATCCGGGCCGCGCGAATATCATCCACCGCTAGGTCGGACGGAGCAGCGTCCGACCTCGTGGCAGCCCGTCCCACCTCAGCTATTCGACCGAGGTCCGCAGTGCCTCAATGCGGGCACGGTACGCGTCGGCGGCGGCGCGATAACCGGCCAACTCGACGACGCCGTCCTTCGAGCGCGGCTTCGTTGCCCGGCTGGTCACGCGGCTGCGCGACCTGGGCTGGCCGCCAGCACCGCCGCTGAAGGTCGACAATGCACCGGCCGAGGTGTCGCCGCCGTCGCCGGCCGAGGAACGTCGCCGTCGCCGTTTGCGACGCGAGCTGGCTAAGACACAGAACTGCTTCTGGGCCGGCCACGACGCCGGCGACCAGGTGCCACTCAACGCCGGCGCCAACGCCGCCGCACCTGTCAGGATCGGTGGTCGATGACAGATCTACCCGCCCGCGGCGTCATCGTCGGCGCGCAGCAACTCCAAGGCCTGGAGCGCTCGTCGCCAGCGGCGGTATCCAGCCCGGTCGCCGGCGTCGCCGGCCTCGCGGATACGATCGATAATGTGGGTCTCGGCGCCAGTGCCGTGTGTCTCGATGACGCTGGCGAACTCTTTCACGAATCGTTGCTCACGCACTGCAATACCCCAGTACAACACGAGCCCCCCTGGCCGGCACTCTAAATCAGATATCAGTTTATTCGCAATATGTGTTGAGGCGGCCCTGATGATCCCTGGCAATAAATTCACGGATGTCGCCTGCGAGGACATCGAACCAGACTACGATTCTCTACAACTCAACCCCACCGCCGAGGGTCTCCTTTCGGCCCGAGGCGTTCTGACTCAGGCCGGCCTGAAGCGTAGGTCGATCTTGCCGTCGGCCTCGACCAGGACGGCGCTGACGCGGTCGCCGGCGGTCATCCCGGCACCGTCGTCGGCGTCGAGGATGGCCTCCAGCGCCGGGCCGTCGTCGAGCTCGATCTCGGCGATGTAGGCCGGCTTCGGCACGCCGGCGAGGTCGTGGCGGTGCAGCGCGGCGACGCCCTTGATGCGCCCGGCGCCGCCGATCTCGACCTCCGGAAAGTCGTCGCCGTGGGCGCCGCAGCCTTCGCAGCCATAATCCTGCGGCGGGAAGTGCACCCGGCCGCAGGCGACGCACTTGCGGCCGACCAGCACGGCCGGATCGCCCGGCGCACCGTCTTTGAACAACTGCGCCTTGGGGCTCATCGCGGCTGCATGCCCGGCGCGAAGGGATGCGCGCTGTTGAGGCCGCCATCGACCGGGAAGGCGCAGCCGTTCACGTACGAGGCGTCGTCGCTGGCCAGGAACAGCGCCATCGCGGCGATCTCCTCGGGGTGACCGTAGCGGCGCAGCGGGTTGAGCTGCCCGATCTTGCCCTCGGTGCCGCGCTCGCGGGCGCGGACGAAGAGCGGGCTGGTCATACCGGTCTCGATCAGGCCGGGGCAAACCGCGTTGATCCGCACGCCGGTGCCGGCCAGGTCGGTTGCCGCGGTCTGCACGAAGCTGATCACGCCGGCCTTGGAGGCGCCGTAGGGCCCGTTGCCGGCGTTGGCCCGCAGGCCGCCGACCGAGGCGGTGCAGACAATCGAGCCGGCGCCGCGCCCAGCCATGTCGCGCGCCGCCGCGCGCACCGCCAGGAACACGCCGACCAGGTTGACGCGCAGGATCTCGTTCCAGTCCTCCACGGTCTGCTCGAACAGCCGTTTCTGGCCGCCGGAGATGCCGGCGTTGGCGTACAGCACGTCGACCCCGCCCCACTCGTCGACGCAGCGCTGCACGAAGGCCTCGACCTGGGCCTCGTTGCCGGCATCGGCCGCGATCGACAAGGCGGTGCCGTCGTCGGCGTCGATCAGCGCCGCGGTCTCGCCCACGGCGTCGGCGGCGCGGTCGACGCACAGCACTTTCGCACCCTCGCGCGCGAACAGCCGGGCGCTGGCCCGGCCGATGCCGCTGCCGGCGCCGGTGACGATGGCGCGTTTGCCCGCCAGTCTGCTCATGGCACTCTTCCTCCCAGGACTTGCCGCCGTCGGCGTCTCGGGCCGAAACTGCGGCAGAATTGAGGGAGTGTACGGGACATGCCCGGTCTCACCGCAAGCACCATGTCCGGCCGCGCGCAGCAGGACGCGGCCGGCTTCCCGGTGCTCGACCTCGCCGGCTACCTGTCGGGTGCGGCGGGCGAGCGCGAGCGGCTGGCGTCCGAACTGCACCGGGCGCTGACCACCGTCGGCTTCTTCTTCATCGTCGGCCACGGCATATCGCAGGCGCAGATCGACGCGGTGTTCGCGCAGGCCGCGCGTTTCCACGCGCTGCCGACGGCGGCCAAGGACCGGCTAAAGTTCAACAAGCACAATATCGGCTACGTCGCGCTCGGCGCCGGCCGCAGCCGGTCGTCGGCGATCGCCAAGGTCGCCAAACCGAACCTGAACGCCGCCTTCTTCATGAAGCGCGAGCGCGCGCCCGACGATCCCGACGTGGTCAACGACGTGCCGATGCGGGGCCTGAACCAGTGGCCGGACGGTCTGCCGGGCTTCCGCGAGACCCTGATCGGCTATTTCGACGCCATGGAGGCGCTGGCCCGCCGGCTGCTGCCGCTCTACGCCGGCGCGCTCGGGCTGCCGGCGCCGTGGTTCGACCCGCACTTCGCCGACGCGCAGATCACGCTGCGGCTGTCGCACTATCCGTCGACCGACTACGTCGATGAACAATACGGTCTGGCGCCGCACACCGACGCCGGGTTCATGACGCTGCTGGCGAATAACGACGTGCCGGGCCTGTCGGTGCGGCCAGACGGGCGCGACTGGATGGCGGTGCCGGACCTGCCGGGCGCGTTCCTGGTGAACAGTGGCGACATCCTGCGGCGCTGGTCGAACGACCGGCTGCTGTCGACGGCGCACCGGGTGCGCAACGAGGCCGGACGCGCGCGCTACGCGATCCCGTTCTTCTACGATCCGCGCACCGACGTCACCATCGAGTGCCTGCCGACCTGTTGCGGCACGGAAGATCCACCGCGCCACGCGCCGATCGTGTATGGTGACTATCTCGGCGCCTTCATGGCGCGGAACTACGAGGATCGGGCGTAGGCGCCGGCTGGCAGACGCTGGAATCCTGCGCTACCCTCGTAAAAACGATAGCCCGAACTGGCTGTCGGCAGGTGGCGTGCCGCTTGCAGTTAACGATAACAAAACATGATTGCGTCCCGGCGCGGGTCGGATGGCCCGGTGTTTGTGCCGGATTGAAACAGTGGAGTGCCTAGTCATGGCTAATCTTGTTGGTACGGCCGACGACGAAACCA
>JAVKFY010000034.1:0-130104 GCA_040223615.1 Alphaproteobacteria bacterium | reverse complement strand
CCGCGGCCCAACCTCCACCCCACCCTGTAGCTGTTCGCGGACACCTCCCCGGGGGGGGGCGGAATGGGCCACGGGGCGCCCCCCGCCGACGACGCCCGCGCCGCGATCCTGGAGATCTGCCGCTCGGTGAACGCGCGCACGGTGACCAAGGGCAAGTCGATGGTCGCCGAGGAACTGCACCTCAACCAGTTCCTGGAACGCAACGACATCCGACCGATCGAGACCGACCTGGGCGAATACATCGTGCAGCTCGCCGACGAGCCGCCCAGCCACATCATCGGCCCGGCGATCCACAAGACCAAGGACCAGGTCTCCGACCTGTTCCAGCAGCATCACCGCCAGTACGGCATGTCGGAGCGCCAGACCGAGCCGCAGAAGATGATCGCCGAGGCGCGCCAGGTGCTGCGGCAGAAGTTCCAGGACGCCGACGTCGGCATCACCGGCGCCAATTTCCTGATCGCCGAGACCGGCTCGACGATGATCGTCACCAACGAGGGCAATGGCGACCTGACTCAGATGCTGCCGCGCATCCACGTCGTGGTGACCTCGATCGAAAAGGTGGTGCCGACGCTGGAGGACGCGGCGACCGTGCTACGCGTGCTGGCGCGCTCGGCCACGGGACAGGAATTCTCCGCCTACACCACGCTGTCGACCGGGCCGAAGCGCGCCGACGACCTGAGCGGGCCGGACGAGTTCCACATCGTCATCCTCGACAACGGCCGCTCGGCGATGCTGGGCACCGAGTTCCAGGACATGCTGCGCTGCATCCGCTGCGGCGCCTGCATGAACCACTGCCCGGTCTACCAGTCGGTCGGCGGGCACAGCTACGGCGCGGTCTATGTCGGCCCGATGGGCGCGGTGCTGACGCCGTCCTTGCGCGGCATCGACGAGGCCCGCCACCTGCCCAGCGCATCGACCTTCTGCGGTCGGTGCGAGAGCGTCTGCCCGATGCAGATCCCGCTGCCGAAGATGATGCGGCACTGGCGCGAGCAGGCCTTCCAGACCGGCGCCAGCCCGGCCATGGAGCGCACCGCGGTGAAACTCTGGGCTTTCATCGCCCGACGGCCGGCGCTGTACCGGCCCGGTGCGCGGGTGGCCGCCTGGCTGCTGGCCAAGCTCGGCGGCGACGACGGCCGGCTGCGCAAGCTGTGGGGCGCCAGCGGCTGGACCCGGGGCCGCGACTTGCCGGCGCCGGCCGGCGACACCTTCCAGGCGCAGTGGCGCAAGCGGGCGCGCTCATGAGCAACGATCCGAAACGTGCCGCCGTGCTGGGCGCGATCCGCTCCGGCCTCGGTCGCGGCGAACGGTCCGCCGACGCGCGCGCCGAACTGGCGCAGCGGCTGGCCAAGCCGACCGCCAACCTGCTGCCCGCCGCCGTGGCCAAGCTGAAGCGCGACGAGACCGTCGAGTTGTTTGTCGAGAAGGCCGAGCAGGTGAACTGCACCGTGCGCCGCGTCGCCAGCGCCGACGAGGTGCCGGCCGCGGTGTCCGACTACCTGCGTGAGCACAACCTGCCGCCCGATGTCATCCTGGCGCCGTCGCCGAGCCTGCGCACGATGCCCTGGGACAAGGAAAAGATGCTTCAGCGGCGCGAGGGCGTGCCCGGCAACGACGACCTCGTTTCCGTCACCCCCGCCTTCGCCGGCGTCGCCGAGACCGGCACGCTGGTGATGGCCAGCGGTCCGGAGCACCCCGCCACGCTGAACTTCCTGCCCGACCACCACATCGTCGCGCTCACCGCCAGCCAGGTGCACCGGGTCTACGAGGAGGCCTTCGCCGCCTGGCGCAAGGCCAACAAGAAGCGCGGCCGCAAGTTCGAGATGCCGCGCAACCTGAACCTGATCACCGGCCCGTCGCGCACCGGCGATATCGCGCTGAAGATCGAGCTCGGCGCGCACGGCCCGCGCAGCCTGCACATCCTGCTGATCGAGGATGAGCAGCCAAAGAAGTAGCCGGCGCAAGGCAGCGCGACCGCTCGACGAAGACGAGCGCGCGCTGTTCGAGCGGGTGATGCGCACGGTAACGCCACTCGACCCGGCCGAAGCCACGGCCGCACCCCCGACCGTCAAGCCGCCGACGCCGGCGCCACGCCCGACTCCTGCGCCGACCACGCCCGGCCCGGCAAGCGACGTCGGCCCGATCGACCGCAAAACCGCGCGCCGGATCGAACGCGGCCGCATGGGCATCGAGGCACGCCTCGACCTGCACGGCGATACCCAGGCGGTGGCGCACACGCGGCTGGCCCGCTTCATCGCCGAGCAGGCGAGCGCCGGCCGCAAATCCGTCCTGGTGATCACGGGAAAGGGCACCGTCGGGGAGCAGCCGTATGGCGAGCCGGCGCGCGGCGTGCTGCGCCGCCAGGTGCCGATGTGGCTGGCCGCGCCGGACCTGCGCCGCTATGTCGTCGGCCTGCGCAACGCCGCGCGCCACCACGGCGGCGACGGCGCCTACTACGTCCTGCTGCGCAAGCCGAAATGACGCCCGGATGACACCGTTCGGGGCCCGCATCCGCGAGCTGCGCCGGCAGCGCGGCGTCACGCTGAAGCACATGGCGGAACAACTGCAGATCTCCGCCGCCTATCTCTCGGCGCTGGAGCACGGCCGGCGCGGCAAGCCCTCGCCGATCCTGGTCGACCAGATCTGCGCCTTTTTCCACATCATCTGGGACGACGCCGACGAGATGCGTCGGCTGGCCCGGATCAGCCATCCCCGTGTGGTGCTCGATACCGCCGGCCTCAGCCCGCGCGCCACCGAATTCGCCAACCGCCTCGCCGCGCGCATCGGCGACCTGGACGAGCGCCGGCTGGGCCGCCTGTTGACCGAGCTTGACGCGCCGGCGCCCGCGCCGCGCAAGCGCCGCCGTTGAGGCGGCCTACAGGATAAACTTCGACAGGTCGCTGTCGGCGGCGAGTTCGCCGACATGTTTGCGCACGTAGTCCGCGTCGATGGTCTGGGTATGGCCGGGCATGTCGGTGGCGACGAAGCTGAGCTCGTCGAGCACCCGTTCCAGGATCGTGTGCAACCGCCGCGCGCCGATATTTTCTACGTTGGCGTTGACCTGCGCCGCCAGCGAGGCGAGTTCGTCGATGGCATCCTCGGTGAAGTCGAGCGTCACCTGCTCGGTCGCCATCAGCGCCACGTATTGCCGGATCAGGCTGTTCTCCGGCTCGGTCAGGATGCGCACGAAGTCGTCCCGGTCGAGCGCTTTCAGCTCCACCCGGATCGGCAGCCGGCCCTGCAATTCGGGCAGCAGGTCGGACGGTTTCGCCAGGTGGAACGCGCCCGAGGCGATGAACAGCACGTGGTCGGTCTTCACGGTGCCGTACTTGGTCGACACCGTGGTGCCCTCGATCAGCGGCAGCAGGTCGCGCTGCACGCCCTCGCGGCTGACGTCCGCGCCGACGCGCTCCGACCGCGCGGTGATCTTGTCGATCTCGTCCAGGAATACGATGCCGTTCTGCTCCACCGCGGCGATCGCATCGCGGTTGACCTGGTCCTGGTCGAGCAGCCGGTCGCTCTCCTCGTCGACCAGCGGGCCGTGCGCGTCCAGCACGGTCACGCGCCGCTTGCGGGTGCGGCCGCCGAACGCCTTGCCCAGCATGTCGGAGATGTTGAGCATACCCATCTGCGCACCCGGCATGCCCGGAATGTCGAAGGTCGGCATGCCGCCGCCGCTCGCGTCGGCGACCTCGATCTCGACTTCCTTGTCGTCCAGCTCGCCCTTGCGCAGCTTCAGACGGAACGCCTCGCGCGTGCTGCCGGACGAGTTTTCGCCGACCAGCGCGTCGAGCACGCGCTCTTCGGCGGCCAGCTCGGCCTGCGCCCGCACCGCCTTGCGGCCGCGCTCCTTCATCATCATGACGGCGATGTCGACCAGGTCGCGCACGATCTGCTCCACGTCGCGGCCGACATAGCCGACCTCGGTGAACTTGGTCGCCTCGACCTTGAGGAACGGCGCCCCGGCAAGCTTGGCTAGGCGGCGCGAAATCTCCGTCTTGCCGACGCCGGTCGGGCCGATCATCAGGATGTTCTTCGGCAGCACTTCCTCGCGCATCGGACCTTCGAGCTGCATCCGCCGCCAGCGGTTGCGCAGCGCGATGGCCACGGCGCGCTTGGCGTCGTGCTGGCCGACGATGTAGCGGTCGAGCTCGGAGACGATTTCGCGCGGCGAGAAGTCGGTCATCGCGGGATCGCCTCCAGGGTGACGTTGGTGTTGGTGTAGACGCAGATGTCCGCGGCGATCGCCATCGCCTTGCGCGCGATCGCCTCGGCGTCCATGTCCTCGCGGTCGACCAGGGCGCGCGCCGCGGCCAGCGCATAGTTGCCGCCCGAACCGATGCCGATCAGCCCGTCCTCAGGCTCCAGCACGTCGCCGGTGCCGGTCAGCACTAGGCTGACATTGTGGTCGGCGACCGCCATCATCGCCTCCAGCCGGCGCAGGTAGCGGTCGGTGCGCCAGTCCTTGGCCAGCTCGACGCAGGCTCGGGTCAGGTTGCCGGGGTGCTGCTCCAGCTTGCCTTCCAGGCGCTCGAACAGCGTGAAGGCGTCGGCCGTGGCGCCGGCGAAGCCGGCCACGACCCGCCCGCCGTCGCCGATCCGGCGCACCTTGCGGGCATTGGCCTTGATCACCGTCTGGCCCAGGCTGACCTGGCCATCGCCGGCGACGACGACGGTGCCGCCCTTGCGCACCGACAGGATCGTGGTGCCGTGCCATGACGGCATGGAGTTGGTTTCGCTCAAGTACATTTCCTTAGCTGGGACCCCCAGCATTTAGGCGCATCCGGCGGCGCCGACAAGGGCGGCCGGCGGGGTGGGGGCTTCTCCCCGGCCGGAGATGCGGGTATATCGGCGGCGCGCAGTTCCAAGGAGGCGCCGATGCGCCAGGCGACCGTCGAACGCAAGACCAAGGAGACCGAGATCGCCGTAACGGTGAATCTCGACGGCACCGGCACGTATGACGTGGCCACCGGGCTGGGTTTCCTCGACCACATGCTGGAGCAGCTCTCCCGGCATTCGCTGATTGACCTGCACGTGCGGGCCAAGGGCGACCTGCACATCGACGGCCACCACACGACGGAAGACACCGGCATCGCCATCGGCACGGCGCTGGCCAAGGCGATGGGCGACCGCGCCGGCATCCAGCGCTACGGCTCGGCGCTGATCCCGATGGACGAGACCCTGACCCGCGTGGCGCTGGACTGCTCCAACCGGCCCTACCTGGTCTGGAAGGTGGGTTTCTCGCGCCCGAAGCTGGGCGAGATGGACACCGAACTGTTCAAGGAGTGGTTCGCCGCCGTCGCGCAGGCCGCCGGCCTGACGCTCCACATCGAGAATCTCTACGGCGAGAACAACCACCACATCGTCGAGAGCTGCTTCAAGGGGTTCGCCCGCGCCTTGCGCCAGGCGGTCGAGATCGACCCGCGCAAGCCCGACGCCGTGCCCTCCACCAAGGGGACGCTGGGCGGCTCATGACGGGCAAGCCGCGATGATGCGCGCCTGGCAGGTGCTGCGGCGCCCGGCCATGCCCGGCCGTGACCCCGACGTGGTGCTGGTGAAGGACGGCGTGTGCTGGCCGGCGCTGTTCGTGCCGGTGCTGTGGGGCCTGTTCCGCCAGCAGTGGCTGTTCGTGCTCGCCTTCCTGGCGCTGTCGCTGACGCTGGTGGCCGCCGCGGTCCTGGGGCTCGACCCGTTGACCGAGGCGGCGCTGACCGTGCTGGCCAACGTCGCCGCGGCGCTGTTCGCCAACGACTGGCGCACCTGGCGGCTGGAGGCGCAGGGCTATCGGCTGGTCGCGGTGATCGGCGCCAGGAGCCACGACGAGGCCGAGCGGCGCTGGTTCCTGGAACTGGCCGAGGAGGCGGTGCCGCCGGCCGGCCCGGTGCGCAAGCCGTGGCTGCCGATGCTGGACGGCGCCTGATGCGCGTCGCGGTGATCGACTACGGCTCCGGCAACCTGCGCTCGGTCGCCAAGGCGGTGGCGCGCGTCGCCGGCGAGGATGCCGTGCAGGTCACCGCCGACCCGGCCGACGTCGCCAGGGCGGAGCGCGTGGTGCTGCCCGGCGTCGGCGCCTTCGCCGACTGCTACGCCGGCCTGTCGGCGATCGACGACATGGTCGCGGCGCTGGAACAGCGCGTGCATCGCGAGGGCGCCCCGTTCCTCGGCATCTGCGTCGGCATGCAGCTGATGGCCGACGTCGGCGTCGAGTTCGGCCGGCACCAGGGCCTGGGCTGGATGGCCGGCGAGGTGGTGCGCATCGAGCCCGAGGGCCACACCATCCGCGTGCCGCAGATGGGCTGGAACGCGCTGAGGATCCACCGGCCGCACCCGGTGCTGGACGGTATCGCCGATGGCGACCATGTCTACTTCGCCAACAGCTATCACTTCCGAGTCGCCGACGCGGCCGACGTGGTGGCCGAGGTCGACTATGGCGGGCGCATGGTGGCGATGGTCGCGCGCGACAACATCGCCGGCACCCAGTTCCACCCGGAGAAGAGCCAAAAGCTGGGCTTGCGGGTCTTGGAGAATTTTCTGGAGTGGAAGCCATGACACATCCACTTGCCGTCATTCCGACGAAGACCGGAATCCAGAACAATCGTTGCCTGGATTCCCGCTTTCGCGGGAATGACGCGTGTTGTTGGTCCACCCGCACCCCTAGAGTTTATCCATGAAGCTCTACCCCGCGATCGACCTGAAGAACGGGCGCTGCGTGCGGCTGGTGCGTGGCGACATGAACCAGGCGACGATCTACAACGACGACCCGTCGGCACAGGCGCGCGAGTTCGTCGAGGCCGGCTTCGACCAGCTCCACATCGTCGATCTGAACGGCGCCTTCGCCGGCAAGCCGGTGAACGCCGACGCGGTGCAGGAGATCCGCGACGCCGTCGACCTGCCGATCCAGCTCGGCGGCGGCGTGCGCGCGCGCAACGTGGTCGAGAGCTGGCTGGCCGCCGGCATCGAGCGCGTGGTGATCGGCACGCTCGCCTTGCGCAAGCCCGACCTGGTGAAGGAGTTCTGCAGGAACTACCCGGGCCGGATCGCGCTCGGCATCGACGCTCGCGCCGGCATGGTGGCGGTGCAGGGCTGGGAGGAGCAATCCACGGTCGCCGCCGTCGACCTGGCCAGACGCTTCGAGGATGCCGGCGCGGCGGCGATCATCTACACCGACATCGACCGCGACGGCGTCGGCAAGGGCCCCAACTTCGACGCCACCAGGGCGCTCGCGGAGGCGGTCTCGACACCGATCATCGCGTCCGGCGGCGTCACCAGCGTCGCCGACATCAAGACCTTGCGGGAAATCGACGGCGTGGAGGGCGCGATCATCGGCCGTGCGCTCTATGATGGCAGCCTCAGCCCCGCCGACGCGCTTGCCGCCGTAGCCTGAGCCGGACCCGATGCTGACCACGCGTGTGATCCCCTGCCTGGACGTGAAGGACGGCCGCGTGGTCAAGGGCGTCAACTTCGTCGACCTGCGCGACGCCGGCGATCCGGTGGAGCAGGCCCAGGTCTACGACGCGCAGGGCGCCGACGAGCTCAGCTTCCTCGACATCACCGCCTCGTCCGACAAGCGCTCGATCATCCTCGACGTGGTTGCCGCCACCGCCGCGGCCTGTTTCATGCCGCTCACCGTCGGCGGCGGCGTGCGCACCATCGACGACGTGCGCAACCTGCTGCTGGCCGGCGCCGACAAGGTCTCGATCAACACCGCCGCCGTGCACCGGCCGGAATTCGTCGGCGAGGCGGCGGAGAAGTTCGGCAGCCAGGCCACCGTCGTCGCCATCGACGCCAAGCGGGTCGCGTCCGGCGATTTTGAGATCTTCACCCACGGCGGCCGCGAGCCGACCGGCATCGATGCGGTTCAGTGGGCCAAGCGCATGGTCGAGTTGGGTGCGGGCGAAATCCTGCTGACCTCGATGGACCGCGACGGCACCCGGCAAGGCTTCGACATTCCGCTCACCCGCGCCATCGCCGACGCAGTGACCGTGCCGGTGATCGCGTCCGGCGGCGTCGGCAATCTGGATCACCTCGCCGAGGGCGTGCTGGAAGGCCACGCCGATGCGGTACTCGCCGCCTCGATCTTCCACTTTGGCGAACATTCGATCGGCGAGGCCAAGGCGCACATGGCCAGGGCCGGCGTCTCGGTGCGGGTCTAGCGATGCCCCGCCTCTATTTGTTGCGCCACGCCAAGTCGGACTGGGGCGACGACGACCTCGACGACCACGACCGCCCGCTGAACCCGCGCGGCGAGCGCGCCGCCGCCGCGATCGGCGACTATCTGAAACAGCGGGGCGCGCGGCTCGACAAGGTGCTGGTGAGTTCGGCGCGCCGCGCGCTCGACACCTGGGGCCTGCTCGGGCCGCGCCTCGACAGCCCGCCACAGCCCGAGATCGCACGCGACCTCTATCTCTGCGGCCCCGGCCACCTGCTGGCCCGCGCCCAGGCCACCGAGGCGAGCGTCGACGCGCTGATGATCGTGGCGCACAATCCGGACCTGCAGCAGGTGACGCGGATGCTGGCCGGGCCCGGTGCGGCGCCGAACCCTGAACTGTCCAAGTTCCCGACCTGCGCCTGTGCCTGCATCGAGCTCGACGACTGGCCGAGCTTGAGTGCCGGCGGCAGCCGACTGGCCTGGCTGATCACGCCGAAAACGCTGCCCTGAGGAGCGCGGACATGGCCAAGACCACTCCCGAACAGGTGCTGTCGGAACTGCTCGCGGTGATCGAGCAGCGCCGCGGCGCCGATCCCGACAGTTCCTACACCGCCAGGCTGCTGGCCCGCGGCCTGCCCAAGATCGCCCAGAAGGTCGGCGAGGAGGCCACCGAGACGGTGGTCGCGGCACTGGCCGAGAGCGACGAGCGCGTTGTGTCTGAGAGCGCCGACCTGATCTATCACCTGCTGGTGCTGTGGGCCGCGCGCGGCATCGACGCCAAGGCGGTGTTCGCCGAGCTGGCCAAACGCCGCAAATAACCCGCCGACGCTGACGGAGACGACGATGGCATATGACGACGGCAACGTGTTCGCGAAGATCCTGCGCGGCGAACTGCCCTGCAACAAGGTCTACGAGGACGAGTTCGCGCTCGCCTTCCACGACATCAATCCGCTGATGCCGGTGCACGTATTGGTGATCCCGAAGGGCCCGTGGGTGACGCTGGAGGACTTCGCGGCCGGCGCGACCAACGAACAGATGGGCGGCTTCCTGCGGGCCGTCGCCGAATGCGCCAAGCTGGCCGGCGTCGACGGCTCAGGCTACCGCCTGGTCGCCAACAACGGCGCCGACGCCAACCAGGAAGTCCCCCACTTCCACGTCCACATCTTCGGCGGCCGTCAGATCATGGGCCGGATGGTCAGGGCGGACTGAGCTCTTTCTCTAGGATTCGCCAACGGCCGCATCAGCAACTGGCGATGCCTCGCCGGCGGTGCGGTTGCTCGGAGCGCCGGCCTCCAGTTCCGCCAACCTGGCCGGATCGGCGATGGCGGCGATTTCCATCGGTTCGGTGCGGCCGCGTACCTGGATCTGCTTGCGCGGGTGATCGGCGAACTCGATTCCCGCATAGGCGATCACCGACTCCGACACGATCAGGCCGCAGGCCAGCTCCTTGGTCATGCTCTCCAGCCGGCTGGCGGTGTTCACCGTGTCGCCGATCGCGGTCACCGAGGTGGCGTGGTGGAAGCCCATCTCGCCGACGATCGCCGGGCCGGCGTGAATGCCGATGCCCATGCGCAGCGGCTCGCTCAGGTCGTTGGCGAGCTGGCGGTTCAGTTCCTCCAGCCCCTGCGCCATCGCCCGCGCCGCGTTCAGCGCCTGCCGGCAACCGGCTTCCGGCCCGCTGTCGATTCCGAACAGCGCCATGGTGCCGTCGCCGATGAACTTGTCGAGCCGGCCGCCGGCGTCCTCGATGGCGCCGCCCATGGTGCGGAAATACTGGTTCAGCACGAACACCACGTCGTAGGGCAGCTTGCTCTCGGAGAACTGGGTGAACGAGCGCAGGTCGGAGAACAGCACCGCGATCTCGCGCTCCGAGCCCTGCAGGTATCCCGGCCGGCGGAACCCGGCGCGCGGCTCGGCGTTGGCCGGCAGCAGCGGGATCACGGTGACGTCGCCGGCCGGCCGCAACTGACACGCCAGGCGCACGTTGTCCGGCGCGCCTACCCGGTCGAGCACGCGCTGCTCGGCTTCGCTGGGCAGCGGCAGGCCGCCGCGGCCGGCGACAATGCGCACGCGGCAGGTCGAACAGCGCCCGCGCCCGCCGCACACCGAGGCGTGGCTCTGGCCGCCGATCCGGCTCGCCTCCAGCACCGACAGGCCCCGGTCGCAGGTCACCCGCGCGCCGTCCGGATAGGTCACGTTGAAACGGTTGTTGCGGCCCTCCAGGCTGACCCGCAGCCAGCGCGCCGCGAAGATCGCCACCAGCACGCCCAGCGCCGACATCCGCAGCAGGTCGGCCATGTCGTAGACCCAGTCCGCGGCGCCGTCCGGCAGCCCGACCTCGGCCATCCGCGCCTGCAGCCACAGGCTGTTCTGCGCCAGGATCGCAGCTTCCTTGCCGGCGCTGGCGAAGCCGGCAATGGAGATCGTCGGCAACAGCAGCGCGATCACGAAAGCCGCGCCCTGCACCGTCGCGAACCACGGTTTCAGCCGCAGCCAGAAATACAGCCCGAGGCAGCCATGCGTCCACGCCAGCAGCACCGCCAGCACCTGCAACAGGCCCTGTTCCCAGTCCCAGACCCACAGCGACAGGACGACGAAGGCATAGGTGTCGTTGATGCCGTACAGCTCGTGGATGCCGCGCGTGCCGAGAATATGGATCATCACCACGAACGGGATCGCCAGGCCGGCGATGATCTGCAGCGCCTCGACCCACGGCATTTTCAGCCGGCGTCGCCGGAACAGCGAGAACAGCACCAGCGAGAGATGGGTGGCGAAGGCGCCGATCAGCACCGTGGTCCCGACCGGGTTGCGCCACACCGCCACGAACACCCGCCGGCCGGCCTCCATCGCCTCCAGCGAGATGTTGCCGAGCGCGGTATTCAGCAGGTGGGTGGTGACGAAGACGAACAGGATGCAGCCCGAGGTGAGCCGCGCCCGCTGCATCAGGTCATTCCCCTTGAACACCCTCGGGCTGTCCCCCTTGCCGGCGCGGGTCGGCGCGGGCCCTCAGTTGAGCCGCTCGCGCACCAGGGCGGCGAGGTCGGTATCCGGCCGGGCGCCGAGATGCGCGATCACCTCCGCCGCGGCGATGCCGCCGATCCGGGCGCAGTCGGCCAGCGACCGGCCCGAAGTCAACCCGTGCAGGAATCCGGCGGCGTAGTAGTCGCCGGCCCCGGTGGAATCCACCAACTGTTTCGGCTTGTCGGCGGCGACCGCGACGGTCTCGTCGGCGGTGACCACCACCGAGCCCTTCTCCGAGCGGGTCAGCGCGGCGATCTTGCAGCGGCCGCGCACCTCTTCCACCGCCGCGTCGAAGTCCTCCACCTGGTACAGCGAGCAGATCTCGGCCTCGTTGGCGAACAGGATGTCGATGTGGCCGTCGACCAGGTCGCGCAGCTCGTCGCGGTGCCGGTCGACGCAGAACGGATCGCTCAGGCTGATCGACACCTGCCGGTCGGCGCCGTGCGCGATGTCGGCCGCCTTCAGGAACGCCTTCTTCGCCTCCGGCGGATCCCAGAGGTAGCCTTCCATGTAGGTCACCTGGGCGGCGGCGATGGTGTCCGGATCGATGTCGTCGGGCGTCAGGTTCAGACAGGCGCCCAGGAAGGTGTTCATGGTGCGCTCGGCGTCCGGCGTCACCACGATCAGGCAGCGCGCGGTCGGCGGCCCGTCGGTCGCCATCGCGGTATCGAAGGCGACCCCGGCGGCGCGGATGTCGTGCTGGAAGATCTGCCCGAGCTGGTCGTCGCGCACCTTGCCAATGTAGCAGCCGCGCCCGCCCAGCCGGGCCAGCGCCGCCATGGTGTTGCCGGCCGAGCCGCCCGAGGCCTCGATGCCCGGGCCCATGGCCTCGTACAGGCTGACTGCGCGGTCCGCGTCGATCAGCGTCATCAGGCCCTTGCCCAGGCCCTGCGCGGCGATGAAAGCGTCGTCGGCGTGGCTGACGACGTCGACAATGGCGTTGCCGATGCCGACGACATCGTACTGGATCGCCGACATGCGGCCTCCTTCACATCCCTGTATTCGAATCGCCGGCCAATATAGGCGCCCCCGCCTGCCGAGGCGACCCGGCTGGGGTATTTCCCGCTTGCGCGGAGTGGGCCGGTGCAGACTGGACTTGAAGTGCCTAGCTGAAGATGAAGTCGCTGGCGTCGAGCTGATCGGCGGTGATGCCGGTCAAGGTCACCCGCAAGGTCGGGCTGTCGCCTTCCGAGGCCAGCGTGATCGCGGCGCCATCGTCGGTGTCGACGATGGTCAGCTCGCCGATGGCGGAAACGCCGACGAAGGACATCCGGTCGGTGCCGTCCGCGAAGTCGGTGATCGTGTCGCTGCCCTGCATGGCGCCGAACTGAAACACGTCGGCGCCGTCGCCGCCGGTGAGCTGGTCGTTGCCGACACCGCCGGTCAGCGTGTCGTCGCCCGTGCCACCGAACAGCGAGTCGAGACCGGAGATACCAAGCACCAGGTCGTTGCCGTTGTTGCCATTGACCACGTCGTTGCCGCCCTGGCCGCGCACCGTGTCGTCGCCATCGCCGCCGTTGACGGTGTCGGCGCCGGAGTTGCCGTTGACCACGTCGTTGCCGCCGTCGCCGTCGACGCTGTCGTCGCCGCCGCCGCCGAACAGCATGTCGGCATCGTCCCCACCGACCAGCCGGTCGCCGCCGACCTGGCCGCGCAGGGTGTCGGCACCGGCCGCGCCGGTCAGGCTGTCGTCGCCGACATTGCCTTTCATGTCGTCGTCGCCGTCGCCGCCGTTCATCGAGTCGTCGCCGCCCTGTCCGAAGGCGGAGTCGTTGCCGGCGCCGCCGCCGATGGTGTCGGCACTGTCGTCGCCGCCGCCGATCAGCAGGTCGTTGTCGGCGCCGCCGTCGAGACTGTCGCCGCCGCCACCGCCGTTGAGGGTGTCGTTGCCGGCGCCGCCCGCGATCGTGTCGCCCTGAAAACCGCCGGTGAAGCTGTCATCGCCGGCGGTCGCGCTGGCCTCGAAGGTGCCGTAGAGCAGGTAGCTGACGCCGCGTGAGCTGTCGAACCCGGTGGCGCCGGCCAGCACGTCAGCCAGGCCGTCATTGTTGATGTCACCGGCCGCGGCGATAGCGCTGCCAATACCGAACACGCCGCTCGGCGCGGTGAGCACGACGCCTTCCGACTCGCTCAGGCTGGCGAGGTTGATCTGCGGGAAGACGGACGTCGGCAGCGCCGGCCCGCCGAACACAATGTAGGCCTTGTTGGCGTTGGTACCGATCAGGATGTCGTTGAAGCCGTCGCCATTGAAGTCGCTGACGCCGTTGACCACGAGGCCGGCGCGCTCGTTGTCGGCGGCGCCGTTGATCCGGATGCCGATGCTGTCGATCGACGACAGCGCGACGTTGCCGAGCCCTTCCTGGCCGAAGATCAGGTAGACCGCGCCGGTGTCGGTGCCGCCCTGGTCGGCGAAGGGCGTGCCGACCAGGATGTCGTCGATGCCGTCGCCGTTGACGTCGTCGATCAAGGCGATGGACGACTGGTCGAAGTCGACCCCGCCGGGGGCGATGGTGATGCCGCCGTTCTCGCTGGCGAAGTCGCTGATGTCGAGGCCGGTCGGCGTGGCGCTGCCGAAGGCGATGAAGCTGGACGTATTGGCCTGGCCGGTGGTGATTGCGATATCGTCGATGCCGTCTCCGTTGACGTCGCCCCCACCCGCGACCTGCGCGCCGGCATAGGCGCCCGCATTCGGGCCGAGGATGCGGATGCCGGTATCGCCGAGGTTGCTGAGGTCGACGCTGGCCGGCAGGCCGCCACTGTCGCCGAAGATCACGAACACCGCACCGAAGTCGTCATTCGGATCGCTCGGGCCATAGCCGTCGGCGCCGATCGCGACGTCGGCGATACCGTCGCCGTTGAAATCGCCCACGGCGGCGATGTGATAGGCCTGGTCGTCGTCGGCCGTACCCTGGATGGTGAGGCCGATGGCCCCGCCCAGCGCGTCCAGCCCGATGTCGCCGCCGAGCGTGGCGCGGCCGAAGATGATGTGCGTCGTGCCCGGCCCTTCGTCGGCCGAGAAGTTATTGGTATCGCGAGGCTCGGCGCCGATGGCGAAGTCGGCGATGCCGTCGCCGTTCACGTCGCCGATGCCGGTCGCCTCTCGCCCGGCGCGCGCGGCGTTGTAGCCGGCGATGGCGACGCCGCCGTCGCCCAGGTTGGCGAGGTCGGTGGCCAGTCCGCTGGCGTTGCCGAACACCACGTAGGCCGCGCCCTCGTATTGCCCGCCACGCATGTGCGCCGCCAGCAGCAGGTCATCCAAACCGTCGCCGTTCACGTCGCCGGCCGGGCCGGTGACATTAAAGCCGAAGCGGTCCAGCCGGCTGATGCCGGTGAAGGTGACGCCAGTGGTACCGAGATTGGCGAGATCGAACGTGGCCATGAACACTTACCCTTTCGGCAACATCGTTGCCGTTACTCGCCCTCACCGCCGACGATGCTAGCAGCGCGACGCGGTCTACGAAAAGATGAAGTCGCTGGCGTCGAGCTGATCGGCGGCGATGCCGGTCAAGGTCACCCGCAAGGTCGGACTGTCGCCTTCCGAGGCCAGCGTGATCGCGGCGCCGTCGTCGGTGTCGACGATGGTCAGGTCGCCGAAGGTCGAGACCCCGACGAAGGACATCCGGTCGGTGCCGTCCTCGAAGTCGGTGATCGTGTCGCTGCCCTGCATGGCGCCGAACTGGAACACGTCGGCGCCGTCGCCGCCGGTGAGCTGGTCGTTGCCGACACCGCCGGTCAGCGTGTCGTCGCCCGTGCCACCGAACAGCGAGTCGAGGCCGGAGATGCCCAGCACCAGGTCGTTGCCGTCGTTGCCGTTGACGACGTCGTTGCCGCCCTGGCCGCGCACCGTGTCGTCGCCGTCGCCGCCGTTGACGGTGTCGGCGCCGGAGTTGCCGTTGGCGACATCATTGCCGGTACCGCCCTCGACGCTGTCGTCACCGCCACCGCCGAACAGCATGTCGTTGTCGACGCCGCCGTCGACCATGTCGGTACCGACCTGGCCGCGCAGCGTGTCGTCGCCGCCTTCGCCCATGACCATGTCGTCGTCGAGGTTGCCGCGCAGGTTGTCGGCCCCGGTGCCGCCCAGCAGCGTGTCGTCACCGGCCTGGCCGTAACCATCGTCGGCGCCGGCACCACCGCCGACCGAGTCGTTGCCGTCGCCACCGGCCAGCAGGTCGACACCGTCATTGCCGAGTAGCGTGTCGTTGCCGCCGTTGCCGAAGATGGTGTCGTCGCCGGCGCCGCCGTCGATCGAGTCGTCAAGCCCGGCACCCGTGAGCGTGTCGTCGCCTGCCGTGGCGAGGGCGCTGAACACGCCGTAGATCAGGTACATCGCGCCGGTGTAGGCGTTGAAGCCGTTGGCGCCGAGCAGGACGTCGGCCAGCCCATCGCCGTTCACGTCGCCGGCGCCGCTGGCGGAGATGCCGAGCCGGTCGCCGGCATTTTCCGGCGTGAAGGCGATGCCGGCATCGCCCAGCGCGCCGAGGTCGAGCACCGACGGCAGGCTCGCCCCACCGAAAATCAGGTAGGCCTGGTTCTGGAAGCCGCCAATGACGAAGTCGGCAAAGCCGTCGCCGTTGAAGTCACCGTCGATGCCGTGCAGGCCGCGCTCGCCGATCCGGTCGCCGTCGGCGGCGCCATCGATGCGGATACCGGCGTCACCGAGGCTCGCCAGGTCGATGTCGCCCAGCGTCGCGCTGCCGAAGATCAGGTAGACCGCGCCGCGGGCGGTGCCGCCGCCGGCGTAGCCCGGCGCGGCGACCAGCATGTCCTCCAGCCCGTCGCCGTTGGCGTCGCCGGCGAAGCCGACGAAGGCAGCGTTGAGATCGCCGGCGTTGGCGCCGGTGATGGTGGCGATGCGGGCGCTCGCGCCGGCGAGGTCGACATTGGCGCGGCTGTCCTGCTGGCCGAATACGACGTGTACCTCGTTCGCGCTGGTCGCGACGATGACGTCATCGGTGCCGTCGCCATTGACGTCGCCGCCACCGCTGACGAAGAACCCGGCGTAGTCGTTGTCGTCGCCGAAGATGACGCTGACCGCGTCGGTGTTCACCGCCGCCAGGTCGAGAGTCTGCGGCAGGCCGTCGCCATTGCCGTAGACGATGTACGCCGCCCCGGCATTGGTGCCGAAGACCGTGTCGCCGAACGCACCGACGATCAGGTCGGCGTTGCCGTCGTTGTCGAAGTCGCCGGCCCGGTGCACGAAGTTGGCGCTGCCGCCCGCGGTGACGCCGGTGATGACGGTGCCGGCTGCGCCCAGGCTGGCAATGGCGATGTCGTCGGCGAGGCTGCCGCCGAACACGACGAAGACCTGGCCCTCGTAGTTCGCACCGCCGTACTTCGCGCCGATCGCCAGGTCGTTCACACCGTCGCCGTTGACGTCGCCGACGCCGAGCGCCGGCGCGCTGCCGTAATCCTGGTCGGTCGCCACGATCGTCAGACCGCCGTCACCGAGGCTGGCGAGGTTCGTGGGCAGGCCGCCGGATCCGCCGAACACGACGTAGACCGTGCCGGCATTGGAGCCAGTGCGCAGTGCGGTCAGGATCAGGTCGTCGATGCCGTCGCCGTTCAGGTCGCCGGCGGCGCCGCCGGTGTTGTAGCCCAGCCGGTCGCCGGTGTTGACGCCGACGAAGCGGATGCCGGCCGTCCCCAGGTCAGCGAGATCGATGGTGGTCATGACCGCGTTACTCCTACTCGGCAAAGGCACGCCGCCGGACCAGCATAGCGTGGATGGGTCACGCGATGGCGCGCGATGCAGCCAGGTTCAGATTCAGCTGAAAATGAAGTGGCTGGCATCGAGCTGGTTCGCGGTGATGCCGGTGAGCGTCACCCGCAAGGTCGGGCTGTCGCCTTCGGACGTCAGCGTGATCGCGGCGCCGTCGTCGGTGTTGACGATGGTCAGGTCGCCGAACGCCGAGACCCCGACGAACGACATCCGGTCGATGCCGTCCTCGAAGTCGGTGATCGTGTCGGCGCCCTGCATCGCGGCGAACTGGAACACGTCGGCGCCATCGCCGCCGGTATTCTCGTCATTGCCGACACCGCCGGTCAGCGTGTCGTCGCCAGCCCCGCCGAACAGGCTGTCCAGACCGGAGATGCCGAGTACCAGGTCGTTGCCGCCGTTGCCGTTGACGACGTCGTTGCCGCCCTGGCCGCGCACGGTGTCGTCGCCGTCGCCGCCGTTGACCGTGTCGGCACCGGAATTGCCGTTCACCACATCCGCGCCGATGCCGCCCTCGACGCTGTCATCGCCGCCGCCGCCGAACAGCAGGTCATTGTCACTGCCGCCGTCGACCATGTCGGTGCCGACCTGGCCGCGCAGCGTGTCGTCGCCGGCCTCGCCGATCACCGTGTCGTCGCCGAGATTGCCCTTCAGGTCGTCGCCACCGTTGCCGCCCATGAGGCTGTCGTCGCCGGCCTGGCCGAAGCCGGTGTCGGCGCCGTCGCCACCGCCGATGGTGTCGTTGCCGGTATCGGCGCCGCCGATCAGCAGGTCGCCGCCCGCGCCGCCGTCGAGACTGTCGCCGCCATCGCCGCCGTTGAGCGTGTCGCCACCGCTGCCGCCGCCGAGGCTGTCGGGGCCGGCATCGCCCGACAGCATGTCGGCGCCGTCACTGCCGAGCAGCGTGTCGTTGCCGCCATTGCCGGAGATGGTGTCGTCGCCGGCGCCGCCGTCGATCGAATCGTCCAGCGCCGCGCCGGTCAGCGTGTCGTCGCCCGCCGTGCCGCTGGCGGAGAAGGCGCCGTAGATGATGAAGGCGGCGCCCATGTCGGCGCCGTCCGCCGACTGCCCGATCAGGGCATCGACCAGGCCGTCGCCGTTCACGTCGCCGATACCGCCGGCGGAGAAACTGAGGTTGAAGACCGAGTCCTGGAACTTGATGCCCTGCGCGTCGCTCAAGGTCGAGAGGTTGAGGGCGGACGGCAGGCTGGCGCCGCCGAAGACGATGTAGGCGCGGTCGTTGGCGGTGCCGAAGGCGATGTCGGCGAAGCCATCGCCGTTGAAGTCACCGTTCAGGCCAGCTAGGCCGAAGGCGCCGATCCGGTCCTGGTCGATCTCGCCGGTGATGCGGATGCCGGCATCGCCCAGGTTGTTGAGGTCGATGTCGGTCGGGCTCGCCGAGCCCCAGATCACGAAGATCGTGCCGCGGTCGGTGCCGCCATTGTCGGCATAGGGGTCGCCGACGATGAAGTCATCGAAGCCATCGCCGTTCACGTCGCCGGCGAAGGAGATGTAGGCATAGGCGTTGATCGGCGTGCCGGCGTCGTCGACGACGGTTAAGCCGCTATCGCCGAGATTGTCGATGTCGACATTGGTGCTGCCGCCGAGGATCGCCTTGACGCTGTTGTTGCCGGTGATCAGCAGGATATCATCGATGCCATCGCCGTTGAGGTCGCCACCGCCGGCCAGCCCGGCGCCGATGCGGTTGCTGGCGCTGCCGTCGATGGTCATGCCGGCATCGCCGAGCGAGGCGAGGTCCAGCGTGTTGCCCAGGCCGGCGGCGGTACCGAACACGACGTAGACGCGGCCGAAGTCGGCGCCAGCGTCATCGTTGCCGAAGGCACCGATCAACAGATCGTTTATGCCGTCGTTGTTGAAGTCGCCGGCACTGTCGACCGCGCCGGCACGATCGTTGTCGGCCGCGCCGGAGATCACTGTGCCGGCATCGCCGAGGCTGCCCAGGGCGACGTCGGTGCCAAGGTCGGTGCCGCCGAGGATCAGGTAGCTCTCGCCGGCATTGGTGTTGGCGCCGCGGCTGCCGATGAACAGGTCGTCCACGCCATCATTGTTGACGTCGCCGACGATGGCGCTGTCGCGCCCGGCCCGGTCGTAGTCCGCCACCGCCTTGATCTTGAACCCGCCATCGCCGAGGCTGGCGAGGTCGGTCGGCAGGCCGCTCGCGGCGCCGAAGATCACGAACACCGCGCCGGCCTCGGTGCCGTATTCCGCCGCCGGCAGGATCAGGTCGTCGATGCCGTCGCCGTTCAGGTCGCCGGTCAGGCCTCGCGGCCCGACACCGAGATTGTCGCCCGCCTGGATCGCATTGATCTGAATGCCGGCCGTACCGAGACTGGCAAGGTCAATCGTCGTCATCGCCTACCCCTGTTGCGAACCCAGACCGAGGGTTCATCGACGCGCGCCCAACGCGCCGTGGTTAGTTTTCAAGAACTATAGATCACCGACGGCGTTGTGAGAGCGGGTACGGCTAGCCGCGGTCGTTTTGCCGGCGCAGCGACGGGAGGCCGATGCCGGTGGCGTCGAAGCCGCCGTCGACGGCGAGCGTCTGGCCGGTGATATAGCTGGCGTTCGGACCGCACAGGAACAGGATCGCCTGGGCCAGTTCCTCTTCCAGGCCATAGCGGTTCAGCGGGATCGCGTCGTGGTAGTCGGCGCGGATGTCCGGCGTGTGCACTTCCTTGGCCATCGCCGTGTCGACCGGGCCGGGCGCCACCGCGTTGACCCGGATGCCGTACTGCGCCAACTCCGCGGCCTGTTGCTTGGTCAGGTGCGAAATCGCCGCCTTGGAGGTGCCGTAGGCGACGCGCAGCGTGCTGGCGCGCAGGCCCGAGATCGATCCGATGTTCACCACCGCCGCCCCCTCGGCGTCGGTCAGCATCGCGGCGAAGGCCTGCACGGTCAGGAACGGCCCGCTCAGGTTCACGGCCAGCACCCGCGACCACTCCTCGAACGAGGTATCCAACAGCGGCTTGAACACCGCCGTGCCGGCATTGTTGACCAGCGCGTCGCAGCGCCCGAAGCGTTCGCACACGGCCTCCGCGAGCCGCCCCACTTGGTGCGGTTCGGCGACGTCGCCGACGATGGCCAGGAAATCGTCCGGCGCCGCCAGCCCGGCCTCGGTTTTGGCCAGCGTGTCGCCGTCGATGTCGAAGCCGGCGACGCGCCAGCCCTCGGCCAGGAAGGCGCGCGCCGTCGCCAGCCCGATGCCGCGTGCCGCGCCGGTGACGACGGCGACCCTGGCGGAGGTCATCCGGCCGCGATGTTCATGTGCTTGAACATGTGGCGCCGCGCGTCGTTGTCCCAGTTCGCCTTGAAATCGAACTTGTCCTTCAGCGCCACCGCGCGTTCGGCGGCGGGCCGGGCCGAGATGTCGTCGACCAGGCGCTTCACGTTGGGAAATTCGGCCCAGTGTTCGTCGCCCATCACCATCGGCATCATCCGCGCCCAGCCCCACAACGCCATGTCGACGATGGAATAGGTGTCGCCGACCATCCATTGCTGCTTGGCGAGGCGGGCGTCGGCGATGCCGTAGTGGCGCGCGGCCTCGAACTGATAGCGCTCATTGCCGTAGCTACCGTCGCGGTCCTCGGGCACGAAGTTGCGAAAGTGCACGGCCTGGCCGAAATACGGCCCGATCCCGGTGGCGACGAACATCAGCCAGGAGATCAGCTCGCCACGCTGGCTGGCCGGCGGCAGGAACTGGCCAGTCTTCTCCGCCAGGTACAGCAGGATGCCGTTGGAATCGAACACCACGGTGCCGTCGTCATCGACTGCCGGCACCTTCGCGTTCGGATTTAGCGCCACATAGTCCGGGTCGAACTGCTGCCCGCGCCGCGCGTCGATCGGCACCGCCTCGTAGTCCAGCCCGCTCTCCTCCAGGAACAGCGCCACCTTGGTCGGGTTCGGCGAGCCGTTGAAATAGAATTTCAGCATCTGAAGTCTCCCTGATCTGGAACCGAGTATCCGCGATTGCCGCGGCCGCGACAAAGCTTTGCCCTGGACGCGCCACTTTCGTGTCGCCATGTTGCGGTCATGCTTTCCGCCTTCTCCAAGGCCCTGGCGCAAATGCCGGAAAAGGCCTTCCGCCATGTCCTCTGGCTGTCGATCGGCCTGACGCTGGTGGTGTTCATCGGCGTCATCGCGCTGGCCAACTACCTCGTGCTGCCGATGCTCACGGTGTTCGACTGGGGCTGGCTGAACTGGCTGGTCGAGGCCGCCGGCATCGGCGTGGTGCTGATCGCGCTCTTCGTGCTGTTTCCCTCTATTGCCACATTTTTCGTGTGTTTCTTCCTCGATTCGATCGCCGAGGCGGTGGAGAATCGCTACTACCCGGCCGATTCACCGGGTCGCGACGTACCGCTGATGCAGGCGCTGCTGCAAAGTTTGCGGCTCGTGCTGGTGGTCGTGGTGCTGAACATCCTGTGCTTGCCGCTTTATTTGGTGCCCGGGCTCAATCTCTTTGTTTTCTATGCCTTGAACGGTTATCTTCTGAGTCGAGAGTACTTTGAGCTGGTAAGTATCAGACACATGACGCCTTCCGAGGCCTCCAGGCTGCGGCGGCGAACAGGGTTAACGGTTTTCTTAACCGGTGTCGTGATTGCATTCCTGCTCACCGTGCCGGTCATCAACCTGGTGGCGCCTGTGTTCGCCACCGCGATGATGGTGCACGTGTTCAAGCAGGCCCAGCGGCGCCACGGCGTCGCCTAGGCCGACTGACGACCCGACGCCGGACGGGGGCTCCGGCGGAACCGGATGACGCGCAGCGAGGGAGCCCGTAATGTTCTCGCGCAAGAAGGACGACAAGAAGGAACCGGCCACGGAGGCCGAGCCGGCAGTGAGCCGGCCGGCAATCTCCAGGCCCACTGGAATCGAAAGGCAGCGCATGGCCAACAATCCCGCCGACAGAACGCCCGAAGCCGGTGCTTTCCGGCCGGAGGTCGCCCGCCGGGTGCCGACCATCCCGGGCAGCGGCCCGACCAGCACGCCGCTGGGCGCCACCGCCCAGGCTGCCCCGAAGGCGGAGCCGGAGCGCAAGCTCACCGTCGGCCAGGGCATCGTGCTGAACGGCGAGATCAGCGCCTGCGAGCATTTGCTGGTCGAGGGCCGCGTTGAAGCCAGCCTGAAGAACGCCCGCATCATCGAGGTTGCCGAAAGTGGCACCTTCAAGGGCGATGCCGACATCGAGGATGCGATCGTCGGCGGCTGCTTCGAGGGCGACCTCGTAGTGCACGGCAAGATCACCATCCGCGGCACCGGCAGGGTGGTCGGCAGCCTGCGCTACGCCAAGATGGAAGTGGAAAGCGGCGGCGTGATCTCCGGCACCATGGAAGAGCTGGAGAAAACCGCGCCGGCAGCGCAGCCGGTGGCTGCCGCCGAGTGAGATCGCCGACCCTGGCGCTGACCCTGGCGGCCGCCGCACTGGCCGGCTGCCAGGCGACGGCGCCGGCCGATCGGACGTCGGTGGCGCCAGCCGCCGTGTCGACCCAAGCAGCCGATCCCGGGGACCAGAACGGTACCGGAACGATGCTGGCGCACGTGTCGCCCGGCCAGCCGTCGCCGCAGGCCGGCCGGGCCCTCGACGGCCTGGATCAGACCGCGTTGCGGCGCCATTTCGGCGATCCGGCGATGCGCCGGCGCGACGGTCAGGCGCTGGTCCTGGCCTATCGCTTCGACGATTGCGTGCTGCACCTGTTCCTGTATCCGCGCACCGGCGACGGCGACCCGCGGGTGCGCCATGCCGCCGCCATCGGCATCGACCGGCAGACCCGCGACGCGGCAACCTGCCGCCCTTAATACAACTTTAGGTTGTTTTCGGTCAGCTTCGGGGCGCGTAACCCGAGGCTGTCTGCGTTGTTGTCCGCCGCGTATCACGACCGATCCACGCCAAGCCGGTCCGCCGCCTTGCGCTCACCGCTGCTGTGGCGCTGGCTGGGAGTCGGCGGCGCCACGCTCGGCCTCTGCCTGTCGGCCCTGTACCTCGTCGCAGGAAGCGCGGCGGCCCACGCGGTGGTGCCCGGCCTGATCGTGTGGCTCGCCGGCGCCGGCTTCCTGCTGGTCGCGGTGCAGGCACCGGCACGTCGCGCCGCCGCCCTGGTCACCGCCGCCACGGACGCCACCGTCGACGATTCCGGCGTCGTTCCATCCGGCGAGATCGGCGACCTTGCCGAGGCCGGCCGGCGCCGCGCGCGCCAGGCAACCGTATTGCGCCGCGAACTCGACCGGGCCCAGGCCAGCGCCACCGCGCTCGCCCGGCTGCTGAACGAGAATCCGGCACCGGTCCTGCGGGTGGCGCCGGATGGCGCCGCAATCTACGCCAACAAGGCGGCCTACCGTGCGGCGGGCCTGTGGGCTGATGGCCAGTGGCGGCGCCTGTCCGCCAACCTGCAACCGGCTGTCGCCACCTGCCACCGCCAGCGCCGGCCGGCCACCTTGCACCTGGAGGACGGCAGCACCCACCTGGCGCTGTACCTGACGCCGATCCCCGACGCCGGCTATGTGAACATCCACGCCGCCGACATCACCGAACAGGTCGAGGCGCGGCGCGAGGTCGAGTGGGCCCGCGACAACCTGGAGCACGCCGTCGAGGATCGCACCGCCGAGCTGCAGGCGACGCTGGCCGACCTGGCCGCCGCCAAGGAGGCCGCCGAGCGCGGCGACCGGATGAAAAGCCAGTTCCTGGCGATGATGAGCCACGAGATCCGCACGCCAATGAACGGCGTCATCGGCATGGCCGGCCTGCTGCTCGACACCAGGCTCGATGCCGACCAGCGCACCATGGTGACCACGGTGCGCGACTCCGGCGACGCGCTGCTGACGATCATCAACGACCTGCTCGACTTCTCCAAGATCGAGGCCGGGCAGATGCCGCTGGAGGACGTCGACTTCGAGCCCGCCCGCGTGGTCGGGCAGGTGATCGACCTGCTGGCGCCGAAAGTGCTGGAGAAGGACCTGGAATTGGCCTGCGTGATCGACCCGGCGGTGCCGGCCCGGCTACGCGGCGATTTCGGCCGGTTGCGCCAGATCCTGATGAACCTGATCGGCAACGCCTTGAAGTTCACCAGGACCGGCCTGGTCGGCATCGACGTCTCTTGCACCGCCACGACGGCCGGCAACACGACGCACTTGCGCGTCGACGTTGTCGACACCGGCGCCGGCATCCCCGCCGACAAGCTCGACCGCCTGTTCAAGGAGTTCAGCCAGATCAGCGCCGCCGACGCGCGCCGGCACGGCGGCACCGGCCTGGGGCTGGCAATCTGCAAGCGTCTGGCCGAACTGATGGGCGGCCGCATCGGCGTCGACAGCGTCGTCGACGAGGGCAGCCGCTTCTGGTTCGAGATCCCGTTCGCGGCGCCGCGCGAGGCCAAGGCCGCGCCGCCACCGCCGCCGCCAGCCCGCGTCCTGATCGCCCATCCCCAGCCGCGCTACCGGCAATGGCTCCGCCGTCAGCTCGAACACTGGCACTGCGCGGTCGCGGAGGCCGACGCGGCGCCGACCGCGCCGGCCGATGTCGACCTGGTGCTGGCCGACTGTCCGTCTGTCGGGCCCGATGACGCCAATGCCGGCTGCGCCATCGACCGGCCGAACGGGTTGAGCACCGCCAAGCCGCTGACGCCGGCGCGACTGCACCGGCTGCTGTGCGAGGCCGCCGGACTCGAGGTCGAGGAACCCGCCATGCCGACCGGCACCAGCCAGGCCCGGCAAAAGGCATTGCGCGTCCTGGTCGCCGAGGACAACCGGGTCAACCAGGAGGTGATCCGCCGTCTGTTGCGCAGCTTCGGCCACAACGCCGACGTTGTCGGCGACGGCTACGAGGCGGTGCAGGCGGTGGGCCGGCTGCCCTACGACGTCGTGCTGATGGACGTGCAGATGCCCGAGATGGACGGCCTGGAGGCGACCCGGCATATCCGCGCTTTGCCGCCACCGGCCGGCCAGTTGCCGATCCTGGCGCTGACCGCCGCGCTGACCGCCGAAATCCGGCTGGCCTGTACCGAAGCCGGCATGGACGATTTCCTGGCCAAGCCGATGGACGTCGCGGCGCTGGCGTCGGCGCTGGCGCGTTTCGGCGCCGCCGCGCCGGGTGCGGCGCCAGAGCCGCCCGCGCCGGCCGAAGACGACACCCTCGACACCGCCCGCCTGGACGACCTGCGCGAGGCGATCGGCGACGATGGCGTGCTGGTGGCGCTGGAACAGCTTGCCGCGGACGCCCGCGACCGGCTCGACCGGATGATCGCGGCCGGCAACAAGGCGCTCGATCTCGGCCGCGATGCGCATGCCCTGAAGTCGGCCGCCGGCAGCTTGGGCCTGGCCGGCCTGAGCCAGGCGATGGCCGAGGTGGAGCGGGCGGCGCGCGACGGTGGCGCGATCGACTGGTCCGCCGAGGAGGCGGCGCGCCTGCTGCACGCCGGCCTGGCCGCGGCCCGGTCCCGGCTCGACGCCGCCTGAAACACTTCCCCCCTGGCATTTTGCGCCCCGGTTCGCTATCGAAGGGCAGGGCTCACCACGCAAGACACCGAATCGGGGGATCGTCATGGCGAGCATGTTCGAGAAGTACGGCGGCTTCGCCAGCGTCAGCCGCATCGTCTCGACCTTCTACGACCGCCTGCTCGAGTCGCCGCAACTGGCCGGCTATTTCGAGGGCGTCGACATGCGCAACCTGATCGATCATCAGACCAAGTTCATCGCCCAGGTGATGGGCGGCCCGGCCAGCTACACCAACGAACAGCTACAGCGCGTGCACGCGCCGCACCGGATCAACCAGGCCGCCTTCGAGGAGACCGCGATGGTGCTGCAGGAAGCGCTGGAGGATCACGGCGTCGAGGACGAGGACGTGCGCGCGATCATGAATCAGGTCGCGGCGCGCAGTTCCTACGTCGTCTCGACCTGACCCGGAGCCCGCGATGTCCGCCGCCGAACACGCGCCCGCGCCCGACGACGACCTGCCGCTCGACGCGGAGACCACCCGCCACCTGCTGGCCAAGCTGAACCTGGCGATCGCCGTGGTGCGGCCCGGCGCCTGGACCGTGGCCTACGAGAACGCCAAGTTCTTCCAGTGGTTTCCCGGCACCGGCGAGGACGACGAGACGCTGGCCAGCCGCGTGCCCGGCCTGCCGCTCGACCGTCTCGGCGAGCGCATGGAGCGCGGCCGGCCGTTCAGCTTCGAGACCGAGGCCAAGGCCGGCGGTCGCCCGGTCCCGGTGAAGCTGGAATTCCGCCCGCTGGTCGACGGCGGGCCGTCCGACATCCTGGTCGAGTGCGCCTCCATCTCGAAGCAGAAGGAGGCGGAGTACATGCTGGAGTCCTACTCCAAGCTGGCCGAGCGCAACACGCGCGAGCTGCAGAAGGAAAAGGACCGGGTCGAGAAGCTGCTGCTCAACATCATGCCGAAGTCGGTCTACGAGGAGATGAAGGACTACGGCACCACCACGCCGCAGCGTTTCGAGCAGGCCACCGTGCTGATGCTTGACTTCGTCGACTTCACCGACATGACGGTGTCGCGCGATCCCGGCCCGCTGATCGCCGAGCTGAACGACATCTTCTCCGCCTTCGACCGCATCGTGGAGATGTTCGACTGCGAGCGGATCAAGACCATCGGCGACGCCTACATGGCGGTCGCCGGCATGCCGGAGGCGAATCCCGACCACGCCGCCAACATCGCCAAGGTGGCGCTGCGCATGCGCCGCTATCTCGACCGCCGCAACGCCGCGCTGCCGGAGCCGTGGCTGTGCCGCATCGGCATCAACACCGGCCCGCTGATCGGCTCCATCGTCGGCATCAACAAGTATGTCTACGACATCTTCGGCCCGGCGGTGAACCTGGCCGCGCGCATGGAGCAGCTCTCCGAACCGCGCCAGATCACCGTGTGCGACGACACCTACACGCTGCTGAAGGACGACTTCATGCTGATCGACCGCGGCGAGTACGAGATCAAGGGCTTCGGCACCAAGCGGCTCTACTTCCTGGAATCGGAACAGGGCTGATGGCCCAGGATCGCTTCGGCTTGCCGGTGAACTGCGACCAGCCGGCGGCAGTCGCGCTCTACACCGAAGGTCTCGACCTGCTGCTGTCGGCCAACGCCGGGGCGGCGGAGCGGCTCGACGCGGCGTTGGCCGAGGCGCCCGACTTCGCGCTGGCGCACGCCGCGCGGGCACGGCTGGCGCAGATGTACGCGCAGCCCGCGGTGGCGCGCGAGCACGCCGGCATCGCCCGCAAGCAAGCGAGGGGCGAGCGCGAGCAGGGCCACGTGGAGGCCATCGCGCTCGCGGTGGAGGGCAGGGCCGGCGACGCCATGGCGCAGGTCGCCCGCCACGCGCGCGACTTCCCGCGCGACGCGTTGCCATTGTCGCTGGCACTCGGCGTCTACGGCCTGCTGGGATTTTCCGGCCGGGTCGACCACCACGAGGCGCAGCGCGACCTGCTGGAAAGCGTCGCGCACGGCTGGGACGAGGACTGGTGGTTCCTGACCTATCTCGGCTGGTCCTACGCCGAGACCTTCGATCCGGCAAAAGGCGCGCCGCTGCTCGACAGGGCGCTGGAGCTGAACCCGCGCAACGCCCACGCCGCGCATGCCCGCGCGCACGCCTACTACGAGGCCGGCGAGGCCGCGGCCGGCCGCGATTTCGTCGCCGCCTGGCTGCCCGACTACGACCGCGACAGCCAGTTGCACTGCCACCTGACCTGGCACACCGCGCTGTTCGCGCTGCAACTGGGCGACGTCGACGCGGCGCTGGCGCTATACGACGACGCAATCCGCCCGGACGTCGCCACCTCGCCACCGTTGTTCACCCTGGCCGACGCCGCCTCGCTGCTCTGGCGCCTCGCCGCCTATGGCCAGACCGTCGACACGGCGGCCTGGGGGCCGGTCGCCGCGCTGGCAGGGAATGCCTTCCCGCATGCCGGCCTGCCCTTCGCCGACGTGCACGCGACCATGGCGGCGGCGGCCGCCGGCGCCGACGTTGCCGCGCGAATCGCCGAGATCGATGCCCTGGTCGCCGCCGGCAAGCTGGCCGCCGGACCGGTGGTGCCGGCGTTGTGCCGCGGGCTTGCCGCCTTCGACGCCGGCGAGCCCGACCGGGCGGTGGCGATCCTGGAACCGGCACTGTCCGAGTTGGCGCGGATCGGCGGCAGTCACGCGCAACGCGACGTGATCGAGGACACCGTAATCATCGGCTATCTGCGCGCCGGACAGAACCAAGCCGCCGCCGAAGCGTTGGAAAGGCGGACGCGGCACCGCGCCGGCCATCTCGATGCCGACTGGCTGGGCCGCATCGCCGTCTGAGGAGACTCGTATGGACGTGAAGCTCGGCGCCGTCTTTCCGACCCGCGACATCGCCGTCGACCGCCATGCCATCCGCGACTGGGCGCAGGCGACCAAGGAGCTGGGGTTCGATTTCATCGAGGTGCCCGACCACGTGGTCACCGCCGAGGCCGACGCGCTGCCCGGCTTCACGCCGATTTACACCATCGACGACGCCTTCCACGAGATGTTCGTCACCGCGTCCTACCTGGCCGCCTTCGCCGACGGGCTGGAGATCGCCACCGGCGTGCTGATCCTGCCGCAGCGGCAGACCGCGCTGGTCGCCAAGCAGGCCGCGCAGCTCGACATCCTCACCGGCGGCAGGCTGCGCCTCGGCGTCGGCGTCGGCTGGAACCCGCTGGAATACGAGGCGCTGGGCGAGGTCTGGGCGACACGCGGCCGGCGCCAGGCCGAGCAGGTCGAGCTGATGAACCGGCTGTGGACCGAGCGCAGCGTCACCTTCGAGGGCGACTTCCACACCGTCACCGCATCCGGCATCAACCCGCCGCCGATCCAGCGGCCGATCCCGGTCTGGTTCGGCGGCTCGGCCGATGCCGCGCTGCGCCGCGCCGCGAAGTACGGCCAGGGCTGGATACCGCTCGGCGGGCCGAGCGAGGAACGCCTCGGCCAGCTCAAGCAACTGCGTCAGTATCTACGCGACGAGGGCCGCAACCCGTTCCAGTTCGGCATCGAGGTCTGGGTCCGCGCCGGCAAGGGCGGCCCCGACGACTGGCGCCGCGCCGCCGACGCCTGGGCCGAACACAGCATCACCCACGTCGGCTTCTACTGCTCCGGCCAGGACATCGGCCCGCTCGACAAGCAGATCGACGCCATGCGCCGGTTCGTCGAGGCAATGCGGTAATATGTACCCGTCGTCCCGGGCACGCGCAGCGCGACCCAGGATCTACGGCCAGCCACACGAACGCTGCAAGCCGTTGATGCCGGGTCAAGCCCGACATGACGACGTTGTTATACTTGGAGAGCCGCCTCCACCGCCTTGCCCAGGCGCAGCAGCGCGCCCTCGGTGTTCGGCGCGGCCATGAAGCACAGGCCGACCGGCAGCTCGCCGTCGCGCTGACACGGGATGGTCAGGCCGCAGCCGGCCATCAGATTGCCGAAGCGGGTGTTGCGCGCGCTCATCACGTTGGCGGCGTCGAACGCGGCGCGGTCGTCCAGCAGGGGCTGAATCGCCGGCGCCACGATCGGCACGGTCGGCATCACCACCGCCTGGTAGCCGGCGTAGCGTGCCTGGAACCGCCGGGCGATATCGCCCAGCACCATGTGTGCCTTCTCGGCCTGATAGGCGGTCATCTGCTCCGCCATCTGCAGCCGTTCGCGGATCGGGCCGAAGACCTGGTTGCCGCCGCGCGCCACCTCGTCGCGCCACAGCGCGTAGCCCTCCGAGGTGATCACGTTGCCGTATTCGGCGACCGCGTCGTAGGCCTCGGTGAATTCCGGCACCGGCAGCCGTTCCAGCACCGCGCCGGCTTGCGCCAGTTTCTCCAGCGCCGCGCCGATCGCGCCGGCGACGGTGTCGTCCAGCCCGTCGAAGACGATGGTGGTCGGCACCAGCAGCCGCGCGCCCTTGATGCTCGCGCCCTTGAGGTCGGCCATGCGGCTCTCGTCCAGCACCGCGAACACCGCCGCCGCGTCGGCCACGTCCAGCGTCAGCGGTCCGGCGGTGTCGTAGCTGAGCGACAGCGGCATGGCGCCATCCAGCGGCAGCCGGCCGATAGTGGTCTTCAGCCCGACCAGCCCGTTCCACGCGGCGGGGATGCGTACCGAGCCGCCGGTGTCGGAGCCGATGCCGGCCGGCGCCAGCCCGCCCGCCACCGACACGCCGGCGCCCGACGACGAGCCGCCGGGCACGCGCTCGATGTCCGGGTCGGCGGCGTTCGCCGGAGTGCCGAAGGTCGGGTTGATGCCGAGGCCGGAATAGGCGAGCTCGGATAGGGTGGTCTTGCCGAGACAGACCATGCCGGCGGCCGTCGCCCGCGCCAGCACCCGCGCGTCGTGCGCCGGCACCCGCTCGCGAAACAGTGCCGAGCCGAAGGTGGTTGTGATGCCGGCGGTGTCGAACAGGTCCTTCCACGACATCGGCACGCCGTCGAGCGGCCCGAGCCGCTGGCCCGCCTGCTGCCGCGCCCGCGCCGCCGCGGCTTCGGCCCGCGCACGGTCCGGCGTCGGCAGGATGTAAACCCGCCGATCCGCGTCGTGCGTCGCGATGCGTTCCAGGAAATGGTCGGCCAGCTCGACCGGATCGATCTTGCCGGCGGCGACACCGGCACCAAGTGCCAGCGCGGTCATCTCGTGCCAATCAGTCATGGCCGAGAGATTAGGCGTGCCGGGTGGCGGCGGCAATCGGGACCGCCGCCACCACAGCGATCAGCCGCGGCGCCGGCCGATCGCCAGGCCGAGCAGGCCCAGCCCCAGCAGGCCCAGCATCGCCGGTTCCGACGCGTCGGTGCTGCCGCCGTCGTCGTCGATCCGGGTCTGGTAGATGAAGTTCTCGTCGGGGTTGGTGTTGGTCAGCAGGCCACCATCCGGCACGCCGTCGACGAACAACGTCATCGAGTTGGCGAAGTCAGCGGTCGCCACGAAGCACGTTTCAAGTGCCAGGCTGCAGGACGCGTCCGGCCGTACGGAAAGCGACGAGAACACCCGGAACGTCTGGCCGTCCAGCACGTCGAAGGAAATCTGCAGCACCTCGTCGACGAAGACGGTGCCGCCGCCCGGCGGGGTCTGCGCGGCATAGCTGTCGGCCGGACTGCCGACGATGTCGTTGAGGGTGCTGAGGTCTGCGTCAACGTTTGAGAAGCCCCCGCCATCGGAAAACAGCTCGCCGTCGAGGACGGCGAAGAACGTCAAGGTGGCCGGCAAGCCGGTATAGATGAGCTGCGTGGTGATCTCGGTGAAGACACGAATCGCGTCCTCGGCGCCGGTTGCAACGGGATGCGACTGGCCGGACACGTGCACCGTGCCGTTGACGCTGTCGATGGTCGAGACACCTTCGCGATGCGGATCGATCGCCGGGCCGGGATAGCTGACCGAGGCGTTGTTGCCGTTGTCGGCAATGAATGTGCCCGAATTGAGCTGGATACCGGCGACTTGCGTGGCCTGCGCCGCCGGGGCGATGGCCAGGGCAAACAGGCCCGCGACTGCGTAACGTACCTTCATGACTGGAAGTCCCATCTTGTTGCGCCAATCGAGCGGCGGCCCAGAGCCGTCACCCCGTCAGGTCAATAAGAGCAGGAACCGTGCCAGCGCAAAAGGTCGTGTATTTTCAATGCATTACTGCGACAAGCCGCGTTCTCGCAGCGCTGTTGTCAGGTGTCACGACTCGTTCATTTGAAGGAGTCGTGGGGGAAAATCCTTATCTGTCATGGACTTGCCGCAGCCCGCCCGAGGTCCGGCGCGGCCGGTGCTGTTAACCGGCACGACTCCCCCGGTCATTTCGCCCACCACGGCAGCGTCGCCACCAGCCGGACCAGGTCCTGCTGGCGCCCGGTCTCGGTCTTGCGGAACACCGCGGACAGGTGGGTGCGCGCGGTGGTTGCCTGGATGCCCAGCGCCACCGCCGCCTCGGTCGGACTGTCGCCGGCCATCAGCCGCTCGACCAGGCGGGATTCCATCGCCGTCAGGCCATAGGCGTCGCGCAGCACCGCCGTCGCCGCCGGCGCGGCATCGGCCTCCGGATCGGTGATCAGCAGGCTGGCCGCCGGCATCAGGTTCGACAGGATGCTCTCGCGCCGCGACACCGGCGCCACGGTGACGACATAGCCGCGCCGGCCGCTGCGCCGGGCCAGCCGCAGGCTGCCGCCGGCCTCGCGCCAGCTTCCCGCCGAAATTTCCAGGGCGTCGCCGATCAACCGTTGCAGGCGGGCATCGTCGGGCCGGCGCAGCGCCGTCACCGTATCGTCGAGCGTCAGGGCATCGCCGGTCGCCGCGATGTCGCGGGCGGCGCGGTTGGCGACGATCACCAGGCCGAGGCCGTCCAGCAGCACGATGCCGGTCGGATTCGCCTCCAGCAGATCGAGCGAGCCGAAGCCCAGCGCTAGCGCCCCGGCCATGTGGTGCTCGATCTCCGCCGCGCGCTGAATGTGCGCCAGCAGCGGCCGGTACCTTGCGATTTCATCCGCCGTGGCCGGACCTTGCCGGCGCGACCGATGCAGGCTGACCACCGCGCCGATCTGCGCGTCGGGGTCGGTCTGGCCGTACAGGAAGTAGCGCAGGTCGGCGACCTTCTCGGCCCAGGCGTAGAAGGCGTTGCGGTCAAGGGTGCGGTCGTCGCCGTACATCGGCTCGCTCATGATCCGCGCCCGCGGATGACGCAGCCGGTAGTGCCGGTTCGGGTCGTCCCTGAAGAACTCGGTCTCGTAGGCCTGCTGGATCGCCGGGTCGTGATTGTGCCAGTAGCCGGTCACCGGCAGCCGATACGTCTCGGTCGCGGCCTGCCGCACCAGCCGGTTGCTGGCATAGACCGAGGCATGCGTGTGGTCGGTCGCGCGCAGGATCGCATCCAGCGCCTCGTGCCAGCCCGTCTGACCGACGGAAGCGGCGTAGATCGCGTCGACCGCCGCCGTCATGTCGTCCAGTTCACTCATGACCCATCCGGGCCACCGGCCGCCGCCAGGGCCACACTTCCTCCACCAAAGAAGGGGAAGGTTAGTTACGGTAAAATGGCCGCCGGGCTGGCGCCAATGCCCCGTTCGGGGCACGCCGCCGACTGCCGCCGGTCGCTCGGTCGACCCGATCGGGTTATGCTAGGTGCCATAACCTCGATGCATCGCGCGGATTGAACGGCAAGCGGCGTAGACCAGTGGGGGTTTTGGGCGAACGAGACGAGCGCCTGGTGCTGGAGGCGCTGGAACGGCTGTTTGACGCCGGCGACCTGAACACGCTGGCGGCGACCGTGCTCGACGTCACCCGCCAGGTGATCCCGTGCGAGCACGCCGGCTACAACGAGGTCGACACCGTCAACCGTCGCATGCTGGTGCGGGTCAGCGACGATGCCGTCGCCGAACTGGTGGCGGCGCGCCACGAGGCCCTCGACCACTGGTTCCTGGCCCAGCACCCGGTGGTGAACTACTTCCTGGAACAGCCGCGCGGCGCGCCGAAGGCGATCAGCGACTTCGTCGACCTGGGAGCGTTCCGCGAGCGCGAGCTGTACCAGGAGTTCTACAAACACCTCGACATGAACGACCAGCTCGCGCTGCACGTCGGCGGCCATCTCGACGGCTACGCGGCGGTCGCCATCAACCGGCATCGCGGCGGCTTCTCCGAGCGCGACCGGCACGCCGCCGCCCGGCTGCAGCGCGGTTTCCGATTTGCCTACGAGGCGTTGTGGCTGCGCGAAACCATCGGCGCGCTGACCGACGCCAGCGACATGGACCGGCAGTATCGCCTGTACCGCGCGCTCGGCCTGACCCAGCGCCAGGCCGAGGTCTGCGCCTGGCTGCTCCAGGGCAAGTCGAACACGGAGATCGCCGCGATCCTCGAGATGTCGCCGGAGACCGCCAAGCGCCACGCCGCAGCGATCTACCGCCGCCTCGGCGTCCCCGGCCGCGCCGGCCTGCAACGCGCCATGCTGGCCCGGCTGCTGCGGCCCGCCCCGGCCGCCTGACGCGGTTCTGGACAAGCCCACGCGCCGGGCCGATGTTGGCGCCATGAGCGACACTTTGCGCTGCGACCTCGCCATCGTCGGCGGCGGCCTGATCGGGCTGGCGCTGGCGCGCGCCGCCGCGCGGGTCGGCTTCGACGTGGTGGTGGTCGACCGCGACGACCCGGCGACGCACCGCGACGCCGACTTCGACGGCCGCGTCACCTCGCTGGCTTATGGCAGCCACGCGATGCTCGACGCGCTTCACCTGTGGCCGGCGCTGGCACCGCACGCCGAACCGATCCTCGACATCCGCGTCGCCGATGGCGCCTCGCCGCTCTACCTGCATTTCGACCATACCGAGGTCGGCGAGCGGCCATTCGGCTTCATGATCGAGAACACCTACCTGCGCCGCGCCCTGCTGGACGGACTCGCTGACGTCGATGGCCTGACCTGGCTGGCGCCGCTGGCGGTGGAGGCCTGGACCGCCCATCCCGGCCATGGCGAGCTACGCCTGTCGGACGGCCGCACGATCCGTGCCTCGCTGGTCGCCGCCGCCGACGGGCGCGGCTCGGCGCTGCGCCAGGCCGCCGGCATCAAGTCCATCGCCTGGCGCTACCCGCAGACCGCCATCGTCGCCACGCTGTCGCACGAGCTGCCGCACCACGGCGTCGCCAAGGAACACTTCCAGCCCTCCGGCCCCTTCGCGCTGCTGCCGATGCGCGACAACCGTTCCTCCATGGTGTGGACCGAACGCGAAGCCACGGCGCCGGCGATCGCGGCGCTCGACACGCCGGCCTTCGAGGCCGAGGTGCAGGCGCGCGCCGGCGACCATCTCGGCCGGATCAGGCTGGCGAGCCGGCGCTGGACCTACCCGCTGGCGCTGCACAATGCCGAGACCTATGTCGGCCCGCGCCTGGCGCTGGTCGGCGACGCGGCGCACGCGATGCATCCGCTCGCCGGGCAGGGGCTCAACCTCGGCCTGCGCGACGCCGCCTGGCTGGTCGAGGAGATGACGGCGGCCGCCCGTCTCGGCCTCGACATCGGCGCCGACCAGATGCTGCGCGGCTATCTGCGGGCACGGCGCTGGGACGCGCTGACCATGCTGGTGATGACCGACGGTCTGAACAAGCTGTTCTCCAACGACATCGCGCCGGTGCGCCTCGCCCGCGACCTCGGCCTCGGCCTGGTCAACCGCATCGCGCCGGCGAAGACGTTCTTCGAACGCCGTGCCTCGGCCATGTCGGGTGACTTGCCCGCCTTGATGCAGGGCCAGCTGCCCTGATCCTGCCCGACCTGAACGAGCCTCGCCTGTGGCTGACGGCGGCGGCGTTCTTGATGGCTGGCCTGGTGCGCGGCTTCTCCGGCTTCGGCGGGGCGATGATCTTCGTGCCGGTGGCCAGCGCGCTGTACAGCCCGCCGCTGGCGGTGGCGGTGATGTTCCTGGTCGATACGCCGATCACCGCGCCGCTGGCGTTCCGCGCGATGAAGCAATGCCAGTGGCGCCCGGTGCTGCTGATCTTCGCCGGCGCCGCCGCCACCGTGCCGCTCGGCGCCTGGCTGCTGCTGCACGCCGATCCGACGCCGGTGCGCTGGGCGATCTCGCTGCTGATCCTGGCCAGCGTCGCCGCCATGGCCACCGGCTGGCGCTACGCCCGCGCGCCCGGCCCGTTCGGCACCTTCGCCATCGGCAACGCCTCGGGTCTGACCAGCGGGCTGGCCTCGCTCGGCGGCCCGCCGGTGATCCTGTTCTGGCTCGGCGGCGGCGGCGCGGCGGCGATCGTGCGCGCCAACATCATCACCTTCTTCTTCCTCAACGCCGTCAACACCGCGCTGGCCTTCACCACCCAGGGCCTGTTCACGCCCGAGCGCGTCGGCATGGCCGTCGCGTTGGCGCCGATCTACGTGCTGGCGATCTTCCTCGGCGCGCGCGGCTTCCGCTTCGCCGGCGAGGTCTTCTACCGCCGCCTCGCGCTCGGCCTGTGCGCGCTGTCCGCCGGTGCCTCGCTGCCGTTGTGGAGCGGGTAGAACGGCGCCTATCATGCCGCCATGAATGACCAGCCCGGACAGCAGCCTCCACAACCATCCGAGAACCCGGCCCCGCCGCAGCAGGGCTTCGAGTTCGTCGGCTCGCGCAACTTCACCGGCTGGCTCGCCGGCCAGCAATGTTCGCTCGCCTTCACCACCTACAATGTCGGCAAGATCTTCTTCATCGGGCTGAATCCGGAAGGCCAGATGTCGATCTTCGAGCGCACCTTCGAACGCTCGATGGGCATGTGGTCGAACGGCCAGACCCTGTACCTGTCGTCGCTGTACCAGTTCTGGCGCTTCGAGAACGCGATCCCCGCCGGCGGCGCGCACAACGGCTATGACCGGCTGTACGTGCCGCAGGTCGGCCACGTCACCGGCGACATCGACGTGCACGACATCGCGCCCGACCATCTCGGCCGGCCGGTCTTCGTCAACACACTCTTTTCCTGCCTGGCGACGACGTCCGAGACGCACAGCTTCGTACCGCTGTGGCAGCCGCCGTTCATCAGCCGTCTGGCGGCTGAGGACCGCTGTCACCTCAACGGCCTGGCCATGGGCGAGGACGGCAAGCCGGCCTACGTCACCGCGGTGGCGACCAGCGACGTCGCCGACGGCTGGCGTGAACACCGCAGCGGCGGCGGCGTGGTGATCGACGTGAAGACCGGCGACGTGGTGCTCGACGGCCTGTCGATGCCGCACTCGCCCCGGCTCTATCGCGGCCGGTTGTACCTGCATGACTCGGGCACCGGGCGGTTCGGCTACGCCGACCTGGAGGCCGGCAAGTTCGAGGAGATCGCCTTCTGCCCCGGCTACCTGCGCGGACTGGCGTTCGCCGGCGACTATGCCGTGGTCGGCCTGTCGCGGCCGCGCCAGAACAAGACCTTCCAGGGGCTGGCACTGGACGGCGCGCTGGCCGCCAAGGGCGCCGAGGCCAGGAGCGGATTGCAGATGATCAACCTGGCGACCGGCGACGCATCGGACTGGTTGCGCGCGGAGGGCCTGATCGAGGAGCTCTACGACGTCGCCGTGCTGCCCGGCGTTCGCCGCCCGATGGCGCTCGGCTTCCGCACCGAGGAAATCCGCCGCACCCTGTCGCTGGCCGACCCGCAGCCGCTCTAGGCCAGACCGAAGTCGTCCGCGTCCAGCGTATCGGGATCGGCACTGCCGCCAAACCCAACACGACGCGCAGGGCGAGGCGACCACACCCGGTTCAGGGCACGATGAAGTCGGCGCCGGTGAGTTGATTGGCGGCGATGCCCGTCAGGGTGACGGTTGTCGGCAGCGGTCCCGGATCACCGACGATGGTGACGACGGCGCCGTTGGGACCGTCGATGATCGTGAGTTCGTCCAGCGCATGACTGAAGTTGAGAAGGTCGGTGCCGTCGGCGAAGTCCGTGATGACATCCGTCCCTTGGTTGACGTCGAAGGTGCAGGTATCGATGCCATCGGCGGGCCGGCCAACGACACGCTCACCGGCGACGCGGCGCGTTGCCCGAATCCGGTGGGACCGCTGAAGGTGACCTTCGCCGCGCCGAGCTGGGTGATGCCGAGGTCATTGGCCAGGTCGACCTGGCCGCCCAGCACGATGTGCGCGAGGTTATTGTCCATGCTCAGGACAAGATCGGCGAGGCCGTCATTGTTGATGTCGCCACCGCCGAAATCGAATCCCAGGACGTTGCCCGGAACACCGAAGATGCGGCCCAGCGTCGGCGTCGCGGCCGCGGTGCCGAAGACGACGTTGATGCCGCCGACGGGATCGTCCGTCTGGTTCCTGAGGTAGGTGTAGACGAAGACATCGTCGAAGCCGTCGCCGTTGAAGTCGCCGGGACCGAGAACCGTGGTGCCACTAAGATCGGTCGCGTTCTGCCCGACGATCGTGACGCCGGCATCGGAGGCGGAATCGAGGGCGATATCGTCGGCGCGACCGGCCTGGCCGAACACGAGGTCGGCGGCGCCCTGTGCATTGGCTGAGCTGTAGGGCCGGCCAATGCCGAAGTCTTCGATACCGTCGCCGTTGAAGTCGCCGATGCTGCCGCTGCTGAAGCCGAGGAAGTCGGCGTCCTGCTGTGTGGTGATCTGAAGACCGCCATCGCCAAGCAGGTCGAGGTCGGTGGTGAATACCCCGCGGGTGCCAAACACCAGGTAGACGTCGTGGAATCCGACCAGGAAATCGTCAATACCGTCGCCGTTCGCGTCGCCAAGCGGCGCAATCCCACCGCCGTGTAGCACCGGCGTGGCGGTCGCGAAGCTCACCCCGTTCTGACCGAGAGATTCGAGAATGACGGTTGTTGCCGCGGTCATGCCACGGCTCGCCTTGGAGTTGGCGAGCCCCTGCCTCTCGTCGTCAGATCGGTCACCACCCACGCCCCGAGATTATTGTTGCAACCACCTTAGCATTGGTCAGGTGGTTGCAGCCATGGCGGTGGGTTTCCGGCTTTGTTGGGCAAGGTCGAGGTTGCGATGCAGGTGGGCGGTATGGCCGTTGCCGGTCAACCGCCCGACCCGGATTCAGCCCTTCAGGCTGTCGATTTCGCGGCCGAGGTCGAAGGCGCGGCTGGTGGCGTGTGCCTCCACGGCGCGCAGCTTGCGTTCCAGCTCGCGGAACTTGTGGCGCAGCGCGCCGACGGTCTCGATCGGCCGGATCCGGGCCTGACGCCAGAAGGCGGCGTCGGCGGCATCACGGTACAGGTCGCGCGGCTGCGCCGGCAGCAGCCAGGCGGTGCCCAGATAGCCCAGCAAGGTCGGCACCGAGAAGAACACCAGGCCCAGCGCCATCACCACCCGCACGAGGGTCAGCGAGATTCCGAAATAGTCGGCCACGCCGGCGCACACGCCCAGGATAATGCCGCGATCGGGGTTGCGGTACAGCCGCGCCCGGCTCGGGCGGGCAGGGGCGAAAATATCGTCGTGACGGCTCATGTCCGGTTCCTCCAGTCGGGGGCCTCGGCGTCCAGGATGCGCTCCAGCGTGTTGATCCGATCCTCCATCTTCTCCGCGCTGGCCCACAGTTCGGCGAGCAGCGCTTCGTCCTCCTGGCTCAGGCTCTTCGAGGTTCTCCACTTGGTGATGTAGTGGAAGATGATCCACAGCGGCGCGACCAGCGTCAGAAACACGATCAGCGGTACCGCGAAGATCCAGCCCATGGTTCAGCTCCTTTCAAAGCGACCCGGTCGGGTCGCTCGGTCTGCACCGGTCCGCTCTCCCATCCAACGCCCGTATCCTATTCGGTGGCCAGGCGGGGGAGCGGGCCGGCGCCGCGAAATCAGGTCTCGCCCGCCGCGTTGCCCTTCATGCGTTCCTTCAGGGCCGCCAGCTCGGCCTCCACCGCCTGATCGGTCTCCAGATCGGCGATCTCCTCAGCCAGGTCGCGACCGCGTCCCAGATCGAACGCCTCCACCTCGGCCTCGGCATTGTCGACCCTCCGCTCCATGCGTTCGAAACGGTTCATCGCGTCCTGCACCCGGCCGTCGTAGGTCCGCTGGCGCACCTGCAGGCGCGAAACGGCGCTGTCGGCGCGGGCCTGGATTGACTTCTGCTTGGCCTTCACCTCGACCAGCTTCTTTTCCAGCTTGGCGATGTCGTCGCTGTGCCGGTCCAGCAGGCCGACGAGCTGACCCAGCTCCTCGCCCAGCGCCTCGACCGACTGCGCGATGCGCTGCTTCTCGGTCAGGGCGGCCTTGGCCAGGTCCTCGCGCCCCTTGTTCAGGGCCAGCTCGGCCTTGCGCTGCCACTCCGTCTCGGCCTCGCCCAGGCGGGCCAGCCGGCGCTCGATTTCCTTGCGGTCGGCGATGGTGCGCGCCGCGGTGGCGCGGGCGTCGACCAGGGTGTCCTCCATCTCCTGGATCATCAGGCGGATGGTCTTCTCCGGATCCTCGGCGCGATCGAGCAGCGAATTGATATTCGCGTTCACGATGTCGGCCAGGCGCGAGAAGATGCTCATGGTGTTGTCTCCTAGCTCAAGAAAACTCTCGCCCTCCCTATCGCAAGCACCGTGCCAGCCCTAACCTGTTGATTTCATTGACAGTCGCCTGGCGTGGGATTGAAACTTAGCGGATTTTCCACTATTTACTGGTGAATATGGCTAACATGACCGACCTGCCGGCGTTGATCGGCGAATCCCCGCCCTTCCTGGCGTTGCTGGAGCAGGTCTCCCGTCTGGCGCCGCTGGACCGGCCGGTGCTGGTGATCGGCGAGCGCGGCACCGGCAAGGAGCTGATCGCCGCCCGCCTGCACCTGCTGTCGCGGCGCTGGGACGGCCCGTTCTGGAAGCTGAACTGCGCCGCGCTGCCGGAAACCCTGGTCGAGGGCGAGCTGTTCGGGCACGAGGCCGGCGCCTTCACCGGCGCCACGCGACGCCGCGTCGGCCGCTTCGAACTCGCCGACGGCGGCACCTTCTTCCTGGATGAGGTCGCCAACGCCAGCCAGCCGGTGCAGGAGAAACTGTTGCGGGTGATCGAGTATGGCGAGTTCGAGCGCCTGGGCGGCGACGCCACGATCCGTGTCGACGTGCGCCTGATCGCCGCCACCAACATCGACTTGCCGGCCGCGGCGGAATCCGGCCGGTTCCGGCACGACCTGCTGGATCGGCTGGCCTTCGACGTGCTGACCGTGCCGCCGCTGCGTGCGCGCCCGGACGACGTGCCGCTGTTGGCGAGCCGGTTCGCCCGCGATTTCGCGCTGACCTTGGGCCGCGAGGGTTTCCCCGGCTTCAGCGAGCGGGCGCAGGCCGAGCTCGCCGGCCATGACTGGCCGGGCAACGTGCGCGAACTGAAAAACGTCGTGGAACGTGCCGTCTACCGCGCCGAGCCGGATGACACCGTCGACGACTTGGTGCTCGACCCCTTCGACTCGCCCTACCGGCCTGGCGCGCCGTCAGCCGACGCCGCCGAGGACAACGCCTTGCCGGCCGACTTGACCGCGGCGGTGAACGATTTCGAGAAGGATCTGGTCGAGCGCGCCATGCGCGAAGCCCGTCACAACCAGCGCGAGGCAGCCCGCCGCCTCGGCCTCAGCTACGACCAGCTCCGCCATCGCCTGCGCAAGCATGGCCTGCTCTAGCGACCGTGCCACGCCACGGCCCGCGACGTCGCTACTTCACCTTGATCGGCGGCGCGCAGGGGAAGGTTTCGCGAAGCGCCAGGTTGATGCCCGTCGCCACGTCCATCCCGGCGAGGTCATTGCGCTTCTCGGCCCAGCCGATGAACACGTAGCGGGCCTGGTCGCGTGGCAACTGGCGCGGCGGACAGATCACCCGCATGGTGTCGTCCTTGCTGCCGAGCAGCACGTAGACGCTGAGGAACCCCTCCAGCATCGTGCCGCAGGCGTCGCGCGGTCCGGGTGCGTTGGCCTGGCAGAGCGAGAGGAAATCGTCGGCGGTGATGCGTCCGCCGCCATGCTTGTCGGCCCGAGCGCTCCCGCCGGCGCCGATCAGCACCGCGGTGGCCAAACCGATAAGCCATCCGGCTTTCATGGTGTTGAAATCCTACCACATGCGCGAACGGCGCCCTACATCCAGTTCTCACCGTCAGGAACCCGTCATGACCAGCACCGACGCCGCACCCAACGACATGCAAGCCGCATATTGGAGCAGCGACGCGGGCGCGAAGTGGGTCCGACACCAGGCCGGCATGGACACCTCGCTGTCGGAAGTCGCCGCGCTGCTGATGCGACATGCCGCGGTTGGGGCCGGCGAACGCGTGATCGACGTCGGCTGCGGCACCGGCGCCACGTTGCTGGAACTGGCCCCGCGCACCGGGCCAACGGGCCGGGTGCTGGGCTGCGACGTCTCCGCCCCGATGCTCGATCTGGCCCGGCGACGTATCGCCGAAGCCGGGCACGCGCATGTCGAGATCGTCGAGGCCGACGCGCAGACGCATGCCTTCGAGGCCGGCGCGCACGACCTCGTCATCTCGCGCTTCGGCGTGATGTTCTTCGCCGATTCCGTCGCCGCCTTCGCCAACCTGCGCCGCGCCCTGCGGCCCGACGGCCGGCTCGCCTTCGCCTGCTGGGCGCCGCCGGCCGACAATCCGTTCTTCACCATCCAGCAGCAGGTCGCGGTCGCGAGGCTCGGCCCGGTGGAGCCGCCGCCGCCCGGCGCGCCGGGACCGTTCGCGTTCAGCGACCCTGACCTGGTGCGCGCCATCCTGCGCGACGCCGGCTTCGCCGACATCGAGATCCACGACGGCCGGCCGCACATGATCGGCGCCGCGACGCCGGAGGCCCAGGCCGCGTTCAACGTCGAGATGGGCCCGGCCGCGCGGGTGATCCAGGAGAAGGACGCCAGCGCCGCCGACATCGCCGCGATCCGCGAGGGCATCGCCACCGCATTCGCCGCCTTCGTCAGCGACGGCCGCGTGCGCATCCCGTCGCGCCAGCACTACGTCCGGGCCCGCAACCCCGGCTAGCGGTTGCGGCGCCAGGCCCGCCAGGCGTCGCTGGCCTGCATCCTCCAGTAGGTCGCCTGCGCCGCCAGCAAGCCCAGGCCGCCACCGACCCACGGCGTGCCGAAGCGCTCGAAGCGCCTGTAGGTGTCGTCGTCGTCGGCGATCGCGGCGGCCAGCACCTGGCCGGCCATCGCGGTGGTGTTCATGCCGCGCCCGCCGAAGCCGATCGCGTGCCACAGGCCCGGCTCGCTGGCGCCGATCTGCGGCATGCGGTGGCGGGCGTAGCTCATCGTGCCCATCCAGGCGATGTCGGCCTTCACGTCGGCGAGCTGCGGATAGACCTTCACCATGTCGCGCCGCATGGTCCGCGCCAGCCCGGCCGGCCGGCCCTGGCGCGCGCTGACCCGGCCACCCCAGAGGATACGTCCGTCAGGCAGCGGCCGGTAGTAGTCGGTGGCGAAGCGGTCGTCGGCAATCGCGTAGGGCACCCGGATCGCGGAGCGCAGCTTGTTGTCGCCCATCGGCTCGGTCAGCATCACGTAGGTGGCGATCGGCAATACGCCGCGCTCGGTCGCCGGGTGCAGCCCGCTCTGATAGCCGCCGAGCGCCAGCACCACGTGCTGGGCGTCGACCGCCCCATCGTCGGTGGTCACCCGCCAGCCTGCACCTTGGCGATCGAGTGTCCGCGCCGGGCTCGCCTCGAACAATCGCACGCCGGCCGCCTCGGCCAGATCGGCCACGCCGCGCGTGTAATTCAGCGGGTGGAAGTGAAACATCTCCGGGTCGTACAGCCCATCGTGGTAGCGCGGCGACGACACCATCTCCGCCATCCGCTCGCGCGGCACGTATTCGACCTGGCGGCCGACCAGGGTGGCCAGCTTGTCGCGCCGGGCGCGCGTGGCGTCGGGATCGTTGAAGCAGGACGGATACAGCCCGCCGGGGACGACGTCGCAGGCGATACCGTTCTGCGCGATGGTGTCCTTCACGAAGCGCCAGCCATCGCGCGACAGCGCATGCAGCGCCCTGGCCGCATCGGCGCCGACCTCAGCCGCCAGCGTCTCGGCGTCGCGCGCGAAACCGCCGGCCGACACGAAGCCGCCATTGCGCCCGGACGCGCCCCAGCCGACCCGCCGCGCCTCCAGCAGTGCCACCGACCGACCGCGCCGCGCCAGCAGCAGCGCCGTGGTCAACCCGGCCAGCCCGCCGCCGACCACGCACGTCTCGACCTCGATTCTTTCACCGAGGGCAGGGCGTTCGCCGCCGGCCGATACGGTGCGGCGGTAGTAGCTGTCGACGTAGTCCATCGTCGCCAGCTTACGGGGCCGGCGCGCAATGTCACGGGTGCGATATGGCCGCTCGCGCCCTACAGTACCCGCACGACCACGGAGGAAACGAAGCCGGTGAGTTTCGAGCTGAATGACGAGCAGGTGGCGCTGCGCGACGCCGCCGAGCGCTACTTCATGGACACGCTGGCGCCGCTGTCCCAGAAGATGGACGACGAGGAGTGGTGGCCGGCCGAGGTCTGGCCCCGCATCGCGCAGATGGGCTACCTCGGCCTGACCGTCGATCCCGACTATGGTGGTCAGGGCCTGGACATGGTCACCGCCGGCCTGCTGCACGAGACCATGGCGCGCGCGAACCACAGCTTCGCGCTGAGCTGGGCCGCGCACGACAACCTCTGCCTCAACAACATCTACCGCAACGGCTCGGAGGAACAGCGCCGCCGCTGGGTGCCCACCCTGTGCAACGGCACCGCCCTGGGCGCGCTGGCGCTGACCGAGCCGGGCGCGGGCTCGGACGCGCTGGGCGGCATGCGCACCACCGCGCGGCGCGACGGCGACGACTACGTGCTGAACGGCACCAAGCTCTACATCACCAACGGGCCCGAGGCCGATATCCTGCTGGTCTACGCCAAGACCGCCCTGGACCAGGGCGCCAAGGGCATTTCCGCCTTCGTCGTCGAGAAGGACACGCCCGGCTTCAAGGTGGCGCAGAAGCTCGACAAGATGGGCTTTCGCGGCAGCACGACGGCCGAGCTGGTGTTCGACGACGCTCGCGTGCCGGCCGCCAACCGCATCGGCGAGGAGAATACCGGCGTCGCGGTGGTGATGAGCGGGCTCGACCTGGAGCGCGCCTACATCGCGCCGCTGTGCGTCGGCATGGCCGACCGCGCGCTGGAGCTCGCCGTCGACTACGCCAGGGAACGCCAGCAGTTCGGCCAGCCGATCGGCAGCTTCCAGATGGTGCAGTCCAAGCTTGCCCGCATGTATGCCGAGACCGAGGCCTCGCGAACCTTCACCTACCGCGCGCTCGCCGCCTGCGACGATCTAGAGGTCGGCGCCGGCGGCCGCGGCGAGATCCACAAGCTCACGGCGGCGGCGCTCTGGTATGCGTCGGACGTATGCAGCCGGGTGGTCGACGACGCGGTTCAGATCTTCGGCGGCGCCGGCTTCATGCGCGAGATGGAGGTCAACCGCCTCTACCGCGGCGCCAAGCTCCTGGCCATCGGCGCCGGCACGCAGGAAGTCCGCCAGCTCATCATCGCCGAGGAACTGCTGAAGGCTTAGCACATGCCGTCACCCCGGCAGGAGCCGGGGCAGGGATTCTCGCCCGCCTATCGGCTAGCGGTCTCGATCGGGATCGCGACGCAGCCGATGAACTGCCAGCCGGCCGGCGCCATGCCGACCTGCCGCGGGACCGCGCGAGCCAGCGCGGCATCGATGCGGGTTTGCGCCGCATCGGTCTGCGCCGGGATCGGCAGGACGTCGCCGAGCAGCGATGGCCCACCGGCCGGTTCGGCGATCACCCGGTCGAGGTCGAGCGGCGCGAGAAACGCAATGGTGAAGCCGTCGTCATCGGCCCGGCCTTCCAGGACCAGCACGCCGGCGCCGGGCGCCACCGGCTGACGCCGGCCATTCACCGCCACTTCGCGCCCGAAGGGTGTCTTGGCGAACACCAGCACCCGCCAGTCGCCGGCCGGCAGCGGCAGGCGCAAGCCCTCCGCCTGGTCGAGATCGCGCTCGAAGCGCAACGCGCCCTCTGGCAATGCGACATCGGCCGGCACCGGCAACACCGGGCGCGCCCGCAGCGCGGCGCGGCCGGCACGGGCGGCGGTCTCGGCCACCCGGCGCGCGACCTGCGGGTCCGGCGCCGGCCGCAGCGCCGCCAGCCGCTGGATCAGCAGCTCGACCCGTTCCGCGATCGCTCCCGGACTCGCCGGCGCCTGGAAAAGGTAGCGCTCCAGCCCGGCGTCGGCCTCGACCAGCAGGCCCTGCAGCACCGCATCCGCGCGGTCCTGCGCCCGCGTCTCCCCTGGCGACGCACTTGTCACGAGCCACAGGCTGGCGAAAACAAGTGCCGCGCGGGTAAAGTTGCCGACCATCATGGCGGCAGCCTATCACGCCGGCCGCGCTTCGACATGGAGAGACGCCAGCATGCGGGTGCCGGGAGACCGACCCCAGGACGAGATCGAGCCGCGCGCCGGACGCGGGCATCGGCGCGGTGTCGGCCAGCCGCCGCTGGCGACCGACCACGGCTGGCCGTGGCGTACCGGGCTGCGGCCGCCATCGCGACGCCTGGCGCTCGACCCGGACCGGGTGCGCCGTCTCGCCGAGCTGACCTCGCCGGCCTTCGCCGCCGCCGTCGGCGGCCATTCCGCGGCATCGGCGATCGACGCCGGCACCGCGCACCGCAGCCGCCTGTTCAACCAGTTCGCGCGCCAGGGCGCACAGACCTGGGCCGCGCGCCTGCTGCGCGAGGGCGTGGAGGTGCTGTGCCTCGGCGCGCTCGGCAACGCCGCCGCCTATGCCGACGACCCCGACGTCCAGCCGATCGAGCACGCCGAGCTGCTGGTCCGCCGGCGCGACCGCGCCCGCCTGGCCGGGGTGTTGCGCCGACACGGGCTGGACGTCGGCGCCGATGTCGCGCTGGCGCCGGATGGCAGCCTGCGCCTGGCCATCGTCACCCAGGCCGCGCCGTGGCCGCTGGCCCGCGCGCTCAATCCCGACATGCTGTTCGCCGAGAGCCGGCCGGCCACGGTCGACGAGGTCCGCATCCGCATCGCCGCGCCGACCCATGCGTTGCTGCTGGCGGCAGCGCGGGCCGCGGCGAACGGGTTCGGGGCCGGGTCGCTGCCGCAGGTGATCGACGCTGCCGCGATCCTGCGCCGCGCCGGCGACGAGATCGACTGGCTGACGCTGACCCGGCTGGCCCGTCGCGGCAGGATCAGGGGCGCCGTCAGCGGCTTCTTCGCGCTGCTCGACCGTCTCGGGTTCGACCTGTCGATGGTGCCGGCGCCAATACGCCGCCAGCCGCGCGGCGCCGCCGCGGCCGAGCTGGCCCGCGTGGTGGCCGACTTCGAGGCGCTATTCCCGCGCCCGCCATCGCGCGGCGGCCGTTTTCGCCGCCACTGGCTGCTGACCGGCGGCCCGCTCTCGGCGTGCGCCCGGGGCTGGCGATGACCGGCCTGTTCGACCGCTTCAAGTCGAAGCCGAAGGCGGAAGTGGCCGCCGAGCGCCGCCGCGTGGTCGAGGTCGGCTGGCTGCTGCAGACCCAGAAGGCCGGCTTCATCTGGGACGCGCCGCGCCAGTTCCAGCGCAACGACCCTCCGGCGCAGCACGCCAAGTCAGTGCAGATGTGCCCGGCGGTGATCGATTTCGAGGCCCGGACCTACGAGGTGCCGTGCCCGCTCGACGTGCATCTGCGCTTCAAGTACGACGAGCAGGGCGCGCCGCAGCTGGTCAACGCCGCCGGCCAGCAATCGGCGATCCGCAACCGCCACCTGCGCGAGATGACCGCCATCGTCGCGCGCGCCGAGTGGCGCCATCCCGACCGGCCGGTGATCCAGATCATCACGCCCTACACCTTCCTGGCCGACGAGCCGGTGTGGATGAACCAGCTACCGCCCTATCTGGCCTATCGCGATCCGCCGCTGCCCGGCGTGCTGATCGGCGGCCGGCTGCCGATCCATATCTGGCCGCGACAGATGATGTGGGCCTTCGAGTGGCACGACACCTCCAAGGACCTGATCCTGCGCCGCGGCGAGCCGTGGTTCTACTGCCGCTTCGAGCTGGAGGACCCGACCCGCCAGATCCGCATGGTCGAGGCCGAGGTCACCGACGAGCTGCGCGAGTATTTCGAGGGCATGGCCGCGGTCACCAACTACGTGAAGCGCACCTTCTCGCTGTTCGACGTGGCACAGGAGCGCCGCCCGGCCAAGCTGCTGGTGAAGAAAGAACGCTGAAGCGGCGTCCAACTCGGAGCGACGAACGCGCGATCCAGTCCGCGTGAAGCGGCTTTAACTTTCGCTGTCATTGCCGCCCTCGTCCGGACCGGCGTCGGTGGCGACCTTGGCCGGCGAGGACGTGGGTTCCGTCTCCGGCGTGGTCGCGTCCGAGGCGGCTTCCGACGGGAACGGCTCCGGCTTGCCGAACGGCAGGGTCTCGACGTAGAGCGACTGCGATGGGAAGGCGAAGCTGGCGTCGGCCTCCTCGACGATGCGCTTGACCTCAAGCGCCAGGGTCTCCTTCACCGCCATCCACTCGGTCCAGCTCGTGGTCTTGGTGAAGCAGTACAGCATGATGTCGATGCTCGACGCGTTGAACGAGTCGACGTGCACCATCGTCGTGGCCCGGCTCGGCGCGGTCTCGAAGGCCTCGTCGGTCATCACGTAGTCGCGGATACCGCTCACCACCTGCTGCAGCTGCTCGGCGCTCGATCGGTATTCCAGGCCGATCAACCAGTAGATTCGCCGGTTGGTCATGCGGCTGAAATTCACCACCGCTTGTTCCGACAGCTTCACGTTCGGGATCGTGGTCAGCGCCTTGTCGAAGCGCCGGACCTTGGTGGTGCGGAACCCGATGCTCTCCACCGTGCCTTCGACATCGGGGCTGCGGATCCAGTCGCCGTCCTCGAAGATGTGCTCCACGAAGATCGACAGGCCGGCGAACAGGTTGGCGATCAGGTTCTGCGCCCCGAACGCCACCGCCATGCCGATCAGCCCCAGGCCGCCCAGCACCGCGCCGACGTTGAAGTCCCATTCCTCCAGGATCGCGGCGACGCCGATGGCGACGATGGCGAACTTCACCACCTTGGTGAAGAAGCCGCGGATCGAGTCGCGCAAGCCCTGCTGCCCGAACAGCCCGACCGCCCGGTCGAACAGGAACGACAGCGGCTCCACCGCGCGGTAGAGCGACCAGAAGATGGTGAAGGCGATCAGCGAGCGGGTGATCTTGGTGAACACCGCGTCGACCGCTTCCGGGAACGGCGCCACCCGCGTCGCGGCGTAGAACCCGGCGACCACGAAGACGAAGCGCAGCGGCGAGCGCAGCGCCTCCAGCAGCTTGTCGTCGACCTCGTTGCGGGTGCGCCTGGTCGCGGTGTGAAGGATGGCGATCACCACCGTCGAGAACAACCGGCGCAGCACCAGGAACACGATGAAGACGCCCAGCGCCAGCAGCACCTGGCCGACGTCGACGCCAAAGATGCCGGTGTTCCAGACATCGACGACCAGCGCCCAGAATTCCTTCGCGTCGTTCATGCCGCCGTCCCGTCGATCACCGGCGCGGCATCGTCGGCCAGCGCCATGTCAAGCACCACCTTGCCGAGCGCGCGCCGCCCCAGCACCGTCTCCAGCGCCTCGGTGAACTGCGCCAGGGGGAAGCGGTGCGACACGAACGGCCGCACCAGCCCGGCCTCGGCCCACGCGTGGAGGCGTCGATGCAGTGCGGCGACCGCCGGCGCGTGCTTCACCCGTTCGTCGTTCGGGCTCCAGCCCAGGTAGGTGCCGTAGTTGAAGCCGATCGCCGACAGGTTCTTCACCAGCAGCAGGTTGGCGGGCAGCGCCGGGATCGCGCCCGACGTGTAGCCCAGCGTCAACAGCCGGCCGTGTTGCGCCAGCGCCCGCAGGCTGAGCTCGGCGACCTTGCCGCCGACCGGATCGGCGACCACGTCGACGCCGCGCCCGTCGGTCAGGTCTTTCACCTGTCGCGGCCAGTCGTCTTCGCCATAGTCGACCACCGCGTCGCAGCCGGCCCGGCTGGCCAGCGCGCGTTTCGCCGGATCGCCGGCAGTGCCGATCACCCGGGCGCCCAGCGCGCGGCCGACCTGAACGCAGGCCGAGCCCAGCGCCCCGGCAGCGGCGTGCACCAGCAGGGTCTCGCCGGGCTTCAGTTCGGTGGCCCAGGTCAGCGCGCCCAGCGCAGTGCCGTAGGAGGCGGGCAAGGCGGTCCCGGCGGCGAAACTCAGCGCGTCGGGCAGCGGCTGCACGGCGATGGCGCGCGCCACCACCTGCTGCGCGTGACCGCCCCAGTCCAGGTGGGCATAGACTCGATCGCCGGGTCGAAAGCGGGTCACGTCGGGCGCCACCTCCAGCACCACGCCGGCGATCTCGGTACCGGGCGAGAACGGCAGCGGCGGCTTGCGCTGATAGCGCCCGGACACCACCAGGCTGGTGGCGAAGCTGACGCCGGCCGCCTTGACATCGATCAACACGGCACCTGGGCCCAGGTCCGGCTCGGGAACCTGCTCCAGCTTCAGATCGTGATAGGTGGTGAATTGACGACAGACGACGGCGCGCATGGGCAGTGTTCTAGCGTGAATGGCTGGAGGTGGGAATTGCGTGGCTCACCCGGTTGATTTTCAGGTCCGCCATCGTCATCCCGTCGGAGATGCCCAGGTCAAAGCCCACGGCTGTCCGGTTAAGTCCTTCCGGCCCTACGCCCACCCATCCACGTCCAGAAACTGGACCAATCGGTTGCAGTTCTTCTGTCGGGTGCCGCCCGAAGCGGCGCAACCGCCTGAGCGGCACCAGGAAACAGACAACCACCGCAAGCTTAACCGGGCACCCGCGGGCTCGACCCGGGCATCTCGCCAATGGTGCTTAGCGCCGCCAGATCGGATCCTTCACCGCATTGTCGAGGAACATCGCGTGTGCCGCGAGTTCGGCAGCGCTGGGCGCGTGCGGGCGTGGCGCGCGGGCCTCGCGCGGCACGGCCGCGGCGGCGATCGCCTGATGATCGACGCGCCGGCCGCCGTCGGCCGCCAGGTGCAGGCCGGGCTCGCGCCCACCCATCAGCTCCAGGTAAACCGCCGCCAGGATCGAGGCATCGAGCAACGCGCCGTGCTTGTCGCGCGCCGACAGGTCGATGTCGAACCGCTTGGCCAGCGCGTCCAGGCTGGCCGGCGAGCCGGGGAACTTGCGTCGGGCGATGGCCACCGTGTCGACGGCGCGGTCGACCGGGATCGGCGCCAGACCGGCGATGGTCAGCTCGGCATTGATGAAGTTCATGTCGAAACTGGCGTTGTGCGCGACCAGCGGCGCGTCGCCGATGAAATCGACGAAGGCCGGCGCGACGGCGGCGAATTTCGGCTTGTCGGCCAGCATGTCGTCGCCGATGCCGTGGATGCGGAAAGCGTCCTCCGGCATCGAGCGTTCCGGGTTCACGTAGTGGTGGAAGGTCTCGCCGGTCGGCATCCGGTTGAACAGCTCGACGCAGCCGATCTCGACCAGGCGGTGGCCGGCCTTGGGATCGAGGCCGGTGGTCTCAGTGTCGAAGACGATTTCGCGCATGGATCGGTCGCCTGCTGGGATGGCCGGGGGGTCGGGGCCGCGGGCGCCGTTTCGGCGGCCACACGTGACCCTGTCGCTTGCGGCATTGTGCGGTGATTCGGCGCACATGCCGAAAGCTTTCCGCGCGCCCCAACCCGGTCGGGATCAGAAAGTCGCAGCGTTCGCGCTTGATCCGGTCCGGCACCTGGCGGGCCAGGATGTCGGCGAATTTCCGTTCGGTCATGCCCGGCCGGCGCATGACCCGCCAGCGCTGCACCGACGCCGGCGCCGAGACGCAGGCGGTGGCATCGCAGCGCGCCTCGCCGTTGCCCTCGAACAGCAGCGGGATGTCGAGCACCACCAGCCGGGTTCCCGTCGCGGCGTGCCGCGCCAGGAACTGCCGCTGCTTGCGGCCGACGCGCGGGTGCAGGATCGCCTCCAGCTTGCGCAATTCGGCCGGCTTGCCGAACACCATCGGCCCCAGCTTCTGACGGTCGACGGCGCCGTCCACGACCACGCCGGGGAAGGCGGCCTCGACCGCGCTCACCGCCTCGCCGCCGCGCGCCATCAGCTTGTGGACCTCGGCATCGGCGTCGTAGACCGGCACGCCGAGTCGCCGGAACATCTTCGCGGTCTCCGACTTGCCCATGCCGATGGAGCCGGTCATCCCGAGCACGAACACCGCGCTCAGTCCTGTTCCAGCACGTAGTGGCGCTGGTCGGCGCTGACCGCCGGCTGCACGCCGAACCAGGCGGCGAAGCCGGGCCGCGCCTGGTGCAGCAGCATGCCGAGTCCGTCGACGATACGGTTGCCGCGCGCCATCGCCCGGTCCAGCAACGAGGTGTAGAGCGGGGTGTAGACGATGTCATTGACCAGCGCCGTGCTCGGCAGGTCGTCCAGCGTCAGGTCCAGTTCGTCGTTGCCGATCATGCCGAGCGAGGTGGTGTTGACCAGCAGCGCCGCGTCGGCCAGCGCCGCGGCACGTTCGCGCCAGTCGATCACGGCCACGCGCGGGTCGAGCGCTGCCAGCGCCTCGGCCTTCGCGCGGGTCCGGTTCAGCAACCGCAGTTCGCTGGCGCCGGCATCGAGTAGCGCGACCACCACCGCGCGCGCCGCGCCACCGGCGCCCAGCACCACGCAAGGGCCGGTCGGCCGCCAGTTCGGCGCCGCCTCGCGCAGCGCCTCGATGAAGCCGAAAGCGTCGGTGTTGGAACCGGTGAGCCGGCCGTCCGGCCCGACCACGACGGTGTTGATCGCGCCAATCCGTTCTGCGACCGGATCGATCTCGTCCACGACCCGCAACATTGCCTGTTTGTGCGGCAACGTGACGTTGCAGCCGGCGAAGCCAAGTTTCGGCAGCGCCCGGATTGCGGTTTCCAGATCCGCCGGTTGCACAGGAAGCGGAACGTAGACCCCGTCGACGCCGTAAAGCTGCAGCCACCAGCCATGCAGTCGTGGCGAGCGCGAATGTTCCACCGGCCAGCCGACAATGCCGGATTTCGTCGCCGCGCCGGTGATCATCGGCCGTTCACCCGACCAGCCCGTAGCCGTGGCCGCGCAGGTAGGCGAGCAGCGCCAGCAGCGGCAGACCGAGTACGGTGAAATAGTCGCCGTCGACCCGCTCGAACAACTGGGCCCCCAGCCCTTCCAGCCGATAGGCCCCGACCGATTCCAGCACGCCGACGCCCTCCGCCGCCATGTAGTCCTCCAGCGCCGCGTCGGACAAGCGACGCATGCGCAATGTCGCCTGGTCGACATGATGCCAGATCGCGGCACCGTTCGCCGCCACTGCGACCGCCGAAACCAGCACATGGTCGCGCCCGCGCAAACCCTTGAGCGCCTGACGCGCCTGATCGAGGTCGGCCGGCTTGTCGTACAGCACCGCATCGCAGGCCAGGACCTGGTCTGCGCCGACCACCAATGCCTCGGGATGCGTCTTGGAGACCTTCACCGCCTTCATCTCGGCCAGCGCCCGCGCCATGTCGCCGGGCGTCGGCTGCTCGGCCTGCAACGCGCGCTTCATGCGTGCTTCATCGAGGCCGGAGTCCACCGCGTCGAAGCGCAGCCCCGCGGCGCCGAGCAGGCGCCGCCGCGCCGGGCTCTGCGACGCCAGCAGCAGCGGCGGGAGTGACTCGCGGTTCATGACGCGATTTGACCCAGGCAGTCACAATTCAGTAATATCATTCAGTTATCTACTAGAGCTAAGCCATGATCTAAGGCGCGCTGCACAGCCGTCTCCGGTCATTGGCGAATTCCGGATGACATTCCCGTGGCGCGAACCAGATAGATCATATGGCAGGGCGTGGCAATCTGACACTGGTGAGTTCGGCCGAGCCGGTCGGCGGCTTCAGCCGTGACCTCGCCCGGATCGCCGATCTGCTGGTCGCGCACTGCCTGGTCGGCACGCTGGCCCGGTTTCGCGCCGCCGGCCAACCGTACCGTTTCCCGGCGCCGGAAACCGCCTATCCCGGTAGTATCCCGGTCGCCGCGGAGGAGCCGAACCGCAATACCGCGCTGATGATCTGCGTCGATGGCAGCCTGCCGCCGCCGATCCGCAAGCATTTCCGGCTGCGCAGCTCGAACCGCGCGATCTGGCGCAACATCCGCCGGCTGCTGCCGGACGCCGACATGAGCGAGTACCGGACCACCGACAACCGCCTCGAATCCGACGCCGCGCCCCGGCTGCTGACCCAGCTGCTGCCGCTGGACTACGCGCTGCTGGTCGAACGGCCGCCGGATGAGAGCGGCGCGGCGCTGCCGGCCGAGCTCACCCACCTGCACGTCAAGGTCGAGCGCATCACCGACAACGCGATCCGCGACCTCGGCCGACAGCTTGGCTACCTGCAACGTTCGCTGTTCGAGCGAGGCGAGGACTATGTCGAGGCGCTGGAGGCCAAGTTCTTCGAATATCACGGCTTTCCGGCCCATGCCTCGGGTCGTCAGGCGGCCGCCGCGATGGCCGCGCAGTTGCTGCGCCAGCATGAGGCGCGCTTCACCGTGTTCGTCGCCAGCCAGGAGAGCGGCCGGCTGACCGTGCTGGACGAAACCGACGAGATCACCCAGATGCTGCTGGTCGAGGCCGACGACCGGCTGCGCGCCGCGCTGGGCGAGGCCGACCCGGCCGACTACCTGCTGCCCGGCGGCGCCATGGCCAGCGATGCCGGCCTGTTGCGGCTGCGCCTGCGCCGCACCCCCGAGGCGCTGCCGCAGAGCCAGCGCAACCGCGACAGCGACATCACAGCACCATGGCTGGAGATCGTCGGCCAGGAGTTGCTGCCGGTGGAGCCGACTGCGGGACCACCGCTGCCCTACGCCTGGTCCGAGCGTCGCACCGCCAAGCCCTAGCCGGTTCAGGTCTCGCTCTCGCCCGCGACCTTGCGATTGTAGAGTTCCAGGATTGCCGCCGCGGTCTCCTCGATGGAGCGGCGCGAGACGTCGATCATCGGCCAGCCGTGCTGCGCGAACAGCCGGCGCGCGTACACCACCTCCTCCTCCACCGCGTTGGCGTCGGCATATTCGGTCTGCGTGGTCTGGTTCAGCGCCAGCAGTCGATTGCGGCGGATCTGCACCAGCCGCGTCGGGCTGGCGGTCAGGCCGATCACCATCGGCCGTTGCAGCGCCGCCAGGTGGCTGAGATCGGACACCCCGGGCACGATCGGCACGTTCGCCGCCTTGATGCCGCGCTGCGCCAGGTAGATGCAGGTCGGCGTCTTCGAGGTCCGCGACACGCCGATCAGCACCACATCGGCGCCTTCCAGGCTCTCCGCACCCTGACCGTCATCGTGCGCCATGGAGAACTGCACGGCATCGATGCGGTCGAAATAGTCGGCATCCATGGCGTGCTGCCGGCCGGGCTGCTCGCGGCTTTCCGAACCCAGGAAGCTGGCCAGCGCCGCGATGACGGGATCGAGCACCGGCACGCACGGGATCTGCAGCCGCCGGCAGCCCTGTTGCAGCATCTCGCGCAACCGATGGTCGACCATGGTGAACAGCACGAAGCCGCCGACCTGCTCCAGCGAGTCGAGCACCCGCTGCAGCTGTGCCCGACTGCGCACCATGGTCCAGACGTGATAGGTCGGCTCGGCGGTCTCGAACTGCACCAGCGCCGCTTTGGCGACCCAGTTCACCGTCTCGCCGGTCGCATCCGACACCAGGTGCAGGTGAAACGCGGTCATCGGTTATCCCCAATCGCGGCGGGAAAAGTGCTGTATCCAGCCGGGGACAAGCCGACCCCCTCGCCAGGCTGGGTACAACACGCCAAACGAGGTCGATTCGGACCCGTCCCGATCACCATGCCGTTATCCACCACCGCCCCCGCCACATCCGTGAACAACCGTGCCACCGCCAACAGGCTCGGCCAATCCGGCCCGACCGGCAAGCGACCGGATCGGAACGGCGATCCTTACCGGCACCTGTTGTTATCCCCAGCGCGGCACCGACCCGCGACATCTGCGCGCGGATCGTTCGTCGGCCGGGGATAACGTGCTATCCCCTGAACCCACAAGACCAATCAACCACTACAGACTCTTCTATCTATCTTTTCTCTAAGAGTTGGCGGACCAGATAGCTTTCCAGATGAGTACCGAAAAGCGCTTCCTCAGGGCCCTTCGCGGCCAGCCGGTTGATCGCCCGCCGTTCTGGTTCATGCGTCAGGCCGGCCGCTACCTGCCGGAATACCGCGAGGTGCGGAAGACGGCAGGCGACTTCCTGCGCTTCTGCTACACGCCGGAACTCGCCGTGGAAGTGACCCTGCAGCCGATCCGGCGCTACGCCATGGACGCGGCGATCATCTTCGCCGACATCCTGCTGATCCCCGACGCGCTGGGCCAGCCGTTGCGCTACGAGGAGGGCAGGGGGCCGCTGCTGGAGCCGATCCGTACGGCCGACGCGATCCCGGCGCTCGACATCGACAAGCTGCACCGGCACCTGGCACCGGTCTACGAGACCGTCAGAGGGGTCAAGGCGGCGCTTCCGGCCGAGACCGCACTGATCGGCTTTGCCGGCAGCCCGTGGACCGTGGCGACCTACGTGGTGGAGGGTGGCGGCAGTCCGGATCACGCCAATACCAAGCGCTGGGCGTTCAGCGACCCGGCGGGCTTCGGCCGGCTGATCGGCGTGCTGGAGACCGCGACCATCGAGTATCTGCGCGCCCAGGCCGACGCCGGCGCCGAGGCGCTGCAGCTGTTCGATACCTGGGCCGGGGCGTTGCCGGCCGGCGAGTTCGCCAAGTGGGTGACCGAGCCGACCACGCGCATCGTCGGCGCCTTGCGCCAGAGCCACCCGGACCTGCCGCTGATCGGCTTTCCCCGGCTGGCTGGCCTGCATCTGGTCGACTATGCCAAGGCGACCGGCGTCGATGCCATCGGGCTGGATTCGACGGTGCCGCCGGCCTGGGCGGCGGCAAACCTGCAACCGATCTGCGCTGTGCAGGGCAATCTCGACCCGCAGCTCGTGGTCGCCGGCGGCGAGCCGATGCTGGCTGCGGCGCGCGAGATCCGCGCAACGCTGGCCGGCGGGCCGTTCATCTTCAACCTTGGCCACGGGTTCGTGCCGCCGACACCGCCAGAGCACGTCGCGGCCTTGAGCGAGCTGTTGCGCGAGCCGCTCTGATGGGCCGTATCGCCGTCGTGCTGTTCAACCTCGGCGGTCCGGACCGCCCCGAGGCGGTCAAACCGTTTCTGTTCAACCTGTTCAACGATCCGGCGATCATCGGCTTACCGCAACCGGCGCGCTGGCTGCTGGCCAAGCTGATCTCGACCCGCCGGGCGCCGGTCGCGCGCGAGATCTACGCCAATATCGGCGGTCGCTCGCCGCTGCTGCCGCTCACCGAGGCGCAGGCCGAGGCTCTGCAAACGGCGTGCGAGGACATCGGCGAAGTCCGGTGTTTCGTCGCGATGCGCTACTGGAACCCGTTCGCGGGCGAAACCGTGCGCGAGGTCGCGCAATGGCGGCCCGACGAGGTGCTGTTGCTGCCGCTCTACCCGCAATTCTCGACCACCACGACCGGCTCGTCGCTCAAAGATTGGCGCCGAGAGGCGGAACAAGTGGGCTTCCAGGCGAAAACCAGGGCGATTTGCTGCTATCCGGATGAAACCGGGCTGATTTCGGCGCAGATTCAGCTGTTGAATGATAAACTCGGTGAGTTAGCGGCCGATCAGCCCTATCGCGTGTTGTTTTCGGCCCACGGACTGCCGAAAAAGGTGATCGAAAGCGGCGATCCCTACCAATGGGCGGTGGAACGCACGGCCGATGCGATCGTTGCCGGCATGGCAACGCCGCCGGCCGACTGGGTGGTCTGCTACCAGAGTCGCGTCGGACCGCTGGAATGGATTGGACCGTCCACCGAGTCGGAGATCGAACGCGCCGGGCGCGATGGCGTGGCGTTGGTGGTGCTGCCGATCGCATTCGTGTCGGAGCATTCCGAGACGCTGGTCGAACTCGACATCGAATATCGGGAGCTGTCGGAGAAGGCCGGCGTGCCGGCCTATCGGCGGGTGCCGGCGGTCGCGACGCACCCGGATTTCATCGCCGGGCTCGCCGGTCTGGTGCGCGACGCACTGTCCTGGACCGAGGATACCACCGCCGGCCCGGGTTGCGCCCGCGTCTGCCCGGGCGCGTTCGGGCGATGCGCGATGGCCGACCCGCTCACGCCGCGTTGAGCAGCTCGCGCATCGCGCACGGCTGGCCGCGGCGGCCCTTGAACATGGCATCGACATCGTCCGCCGCCCGGTAGGCGACACTGGAACCGTCCGGATTGTGCTCGATGATGCCGACCAGCGCCGACCGGCCGAACAAGCCCTTCACCTGATAGACGTACGACGTCTTGCCATCGTCATCGTTGACGCGATAGTGGGTGTCGTCGATCCAGTGTTTCGCAGCCATGTCGTCCCCCATGGTTAACGATTATTTGATAATCGAAGTGGGGCCTGCCTTGCCGACGTTCAAGCGCGCAGTGACGCCAGTTACACCAGAGAAACAAAAATGACGGATGTCGACTGGTACACCTGGGTCAAGGCGGCACACGTCATCTCGGTGATCGCCTGGATGGCGGCGTTGCTCTACCTGCCGCGGCTGTTCGTCTACCATTGCGAGGCCGAGCCGGGCTCCAAGATGTCGGAGACCTTCAAGGTCATGGAGCGCCGGTTGCTGCGGGCGATCATGACCCCGGCGATGGTCGCCGCCTGGTTGTTCGGCCTGACCATGCTGCTGTCCGGCGAACGGATCGATTTCGCGCATGACATCTGGATCCACGTGAAGCTGCTGCTGGTGCTGATCATGACGGCGCTGCACGGCGGCTGCGCCGCCTGGGCGCGGGCCTTCGCCGAGGATCGCAACACCCGCTCGCCGCGCTTCTACCGGATCATGAACGAGGCGCCGGCGGTGCTTATGATCGCCATCGTCGTGCTGGCGGTCGCCAAGCCGTTCTAGAATGATTCCCGCTGCCGGGGAGCGGCCCGGCGCCGGCGGAACATGCGACCTTCCAAACGACGTTCACATCGTTGCGCGCGGGGGATAAAGGGCTTGCTTTGCGTCGTGGAAGCCCTATCTTAACGGCGGACGAGCTATTGGGCGAAGCCGCGCCGCCCGGCGCCGAGAACCCCGACCTCCACAAGACCTTATCAGTCCCGCGCCGTGTAGACGGCGTCCAACGTCACAAACCGACAATCACGTGTGCTGCCAAGGCATCACATACGGGCACCCCCAATGAATCTCCAAGAACTCAAGGACAAGTCCCCGACCGACCTGCTCTCCTACGCGGAAGAGCTGGAGGTCGAGAACGCCAGCTCGCTGCGGCGTCAGGACATGATGTTCGCCATCCTCAAGGAACTGGCCGAACGCGACGAGGAAATCACTGGCGCCGGCGTGCTGGAGGTGCTGCAGGACGGCTTCGGCTTCCTGCGCGCGCCGGAAAGCAACTACCTGCCGGGGCCGGACGACATCTACGTCAGCCCGAGCCAGATCCGCCGCTTCGGCCTGCGCACCGGCGACACCATCGACGGCCAGATCCGTGCCCCGAAGGAAGGCGAGCGCTACTTCGCGCTGCTCAAGGTCTCGACGATCAACTTCGAGGATCCCGAGGCGGTGCGCCACAAGGTGCACTTCGACAACCTGACCCCGCTGTATCCGGAAGAGCGGCTGGTGCTGGAGTCGACCAAGGGCACCCGCAAGGACAATTCCGCCCGCGTGATCGACCTGGTGGCGCCGCTTGGCAAGGGCCAGCGCGGCCTGATCGTCGCGCCGCCGCGCACCGGCAAGACCATGCTGCTGCAGAACATCGCGCACGCGATCTCCGACAACCACCCGGAGGTCTACCTGATCGTGCTGCTGATCGACGAGCGGCCGGAGGAGGTCACCGACATGCAGCGCTCGGTGAACGGCGAGGTCATCAGCTCGACCTTTGACGAGCCGGCCGTGCGCCACGTCCAGGTCGCCGAGATGGTGATCGAGAAGGCCAAGCGCCTGGTCGAGCACAAGCGCGACGTGGTCATCCTGCTGGATTCAATCACCCGCCTGGCGCGCGCCTACAACACCGTGGTGCCGAGCTCCGGCAAGGTGCTCACCGGCGGTGTCGACGCCAACGCGCTGCAACGCCCGAAGCGCTTCTTTGGCGCTGCCCGCAACATCGAGGAGGGCGGCTCGATGACCATCATCGCCACCGCCCTGATCGATACCGGCAGCCGCATGGACGAAGTGATCTTCGAGGAATTCAAGGGCACCGGTAACTCCGAGATCATCCTCGACCGCAAGCTCTCCGACAAGCGCACCTGGCCGGCCATGGACATCACCAAGTCCGGCACCCGCAAGGAGGAGCTGCTGGTCGACAAGGGCTCGCTGTCGAAGATGTGGGTGTTGCGCCGCATCCTGACGCCGATGGGCGTGACCGACGCGATGGAGTTCCTGCTCGAGAAGCTCAAGGGCACCAAGTCGAACAAGGACTTCTTCGACTCGATGAATACCTGACGTCTCGATCCCGGCGGCATAGAGTCGACCGGGGAGGATGTCACGTTGAGCGACCCAGCGACCACCGGCGGACCGTTCGTCACCACCGTCATCGGCTCGATGCCGAAGCGGCCGTGGCTGTTCACGCCGACGCGGCTGGAGGACGGTTTCCTTGACCTGTTCGCCGAGGCCGGGCGCTGGAGCCTTGACGGTGCGCACCTGCATGGCGCCCAGGACGACGTCACCCGCATCTCGATCCGCGAGCAGGAACGCGCCGGCATCGACATCGTCGCCGACGGCGAGCAGCGCCGGAAGAACTACGTCATCCACGTCACCGCGGCGATGGGCGGCTTCGATTACAACGAGTTCGAGACCCGCACCATCCGCGCCGGCCGCACCACCGCCCGCGTCGGCCGCTGCATCGGCCCGATCGAGCACAAGGGCCCGATCCTGGTCGACGACCTGAAGTTTCTGATGGCCGAGACCGACCATCCCGTGCGGGTGACGCTGCCCGGCCCGATGACGGTCTGCGACTCCACCGCCGACGTCTACTACCAGGACGACAAGGCGATGGCCTTCGCCTGGGCCGACGCGATCAACAAGGAGGCCCGGCTGCTCGATGCGCTCGGGCCGGCCGTGATCCAGTTCGACGAGCCGGTGTTCTCGCGCTATCCCGAGCGCACCGAGGCGTATGGCATCGAGGCGCTGGACCGCTGCGTGGCGGGGCTCAGGGCCACGACCTGCGTGCACATCTGCTACGGCTACCCGCAGCCCGGCAAGCCGCGCCCGGTGCGCGACACCTATCCGGACCTGATCGCCATGCTGGAGGGCTCCAAGGTCGACCAGCTCGCGTTGGAGTTCGAGGGACCGGGCCTCGACCCCAAGGTGCTGAGCAAGTGTCCGTCGAAGACCGTGCTGTTCGGCTGCGTCTTCAACAGCGACGAGACCGAGGAGACTGCCGAGCACGTCGCCCGCCGCCTGCTCGCCGCCGCCGAGGTGCTGGGTCCGGAGAAGATCCAGGCGGCGCCCGATTGCGGCCTGGTGATGATGTCGCCGGAACGCGCGGTCGAAAAGCTCACCATCATGGTCGAAGGCGCGAAGCTGGCGCGGGCCCGCGTTTGAAGGGTCCGCCTTGAGATGGCCAGGCTTGGCCCGGCCATCTCCGGCGAGGCGCTCGATGTGCAACGAAAACGGCGGTCGCGAGATCGCGGCCGCCGTTCGTAACCAGACGTTTGGACCATGCCCTACGGGATCAGCACCGTCGAGCCAGTGGTCTTGCGGCCTTCCAGGGCGCGGTGGGCCTTGGCGGCGTCCTTCAGGGCGAAGCGCTGGTTGATCTCCAGCTTCACCTTGCCCGAGGTGACCATGCGGAACAGCCGGCCGGCCGACAGCTCCAGGTCCTTGCGCGTGGCGGTGTAGTCGACCAGCGACGGCCGCGACAGGTAGAGCGAGCCCTTGCCGGCCAGAATGCCGGGCGCGAACGGCGCCACCGCGCCCGAAGCGTTGCCGAACGACACCAGCATGCCGCGTCGCGCCAGGCAATCCAGCGAACCGTCCCAGGTGTCCTTGCCGACCGAGTCGAACACCACCGGGACGCCCTCGCCCTTGGTCAGCCGGCGGACCTCCTTCACGAAGTCCTTCTTGTTGTAGTCGATCACGTGGGTGAAGCCGTGCGCCTTGGCCAGCTTGCACTTGGCGGCGCCGCCGGCGGTGCCGATGCCGATCGCGCCGATCGCCTTCAGCCACTGCCCGGCGATCAGGCCGACGCCGCCTGCCGCGGCGTGGAACAGCACCGGCATGCCCTTCTTCACCGGGAAGGTGCGGCACAGCAGGTATTCGGTGGTCATGCCCTTGAGCATCATCGCCGCGCCCTGCTCGTCGGTGATCTTCGCCGGCAGCTTGACCAGCTTGTCGGCGCCCATAACGCGGGCCTCCGAATAGGCGCCCAGCGCGCCGCCGGCATAGGCCACCCGGTCGCCCGGCTTCACGTGCTTGACGCCGCGCCCGACCGCCTCGACCACGCCGGCCGCCTCGCCGCCCAGTGGGCTCGGCAGTGGCAGCGGGTACAGGCCCGAGCGGTGGTAGGTCTCGATGTAGTTGAGCCCGATGGCGGTGTGCCGCACCAGCGCCTCGCCGGCCTTCGGCTTGCCGACCTCGACGTCGACATATTCCAGCACCGACGGCCCGCCGGTGCGCTTGAACTGAATGGCTTTGACTTTCATGCGTTCTCCCCCGCGCGCCCAGCCGGCCGCGCGTTCCTCCTCAGATCGGGTCCCTCAACCCAGGTGTTGCTTGAAGAAGTCCAGCGTCCGGCGGTTGGCCAGGTCGCAGTTCTCCTGGTCGAAATGCTCGCCGCCGTAGCGGCAGAAGGCGTGGTCCATGCCCGGATAGGTGTGGACCGTGACTTTCAGGCTCTTGTCGAAGTCGTCGCGGATCTGCGCCTGCGCCTCCTTCGGACAGAAGCCGTCCTCCTCGGCAATGTGCAGCATGCAGAAGCCGTTCATGTTCTGCGCCTCGCCAAGCCTGCCCTCGATGCCGACGCCGTAGTAGCCGACGCTGGCCTCCGCGCTGGTGCGGCACGCGGTGAGATAGGCCAGCAGGCCGCCCAGGCAGTAGCCGGTCGATCCGACCTTGCCGGTGCATCCGTCCATGTTGCGCAAGGTGGTGATGGTCGCGTCGATATCGGCGATGCCCTTGTCGACGTCGAAGCCCTGGTAGAGCGCGAAGGCCTGATCCCACTCCTCTTTCGACTGGTCGGTGATCTGGATGCCGGGCTGCTGCCGCCAGAACAGGTCCGGGCACAGCGCCACGTAGCCGGCGTCGGCGTACATTTCGGTGATCTGCCGCATCACCTGGTTGACGCCGAATATCTCCTGGATCACCACCAGGCCGGGGCCGCTGCCCGACGCCGGCGTCGCGAGGTAGCCGCCGAAGGCCCCGTCCACGCCTTTGATTTCGATATCCTGGCCGGCCATGACCGTGCCTCCCTGCTGGTTTCGCGTTGCGCCGACTCTAGCCGGCGGCCACGGAATCGAAAAGCGTCGGCGGCAGAGCGCCCTCCAGGCGCAGCAGCGCGGTCTTGGTCGCGACGCCGCCGTCGGCCGAGAAGCCGCCCAGCCCGTTGGCCGCGACCACCCGATGGCAGGGTATGATGATCGGGATCGGGTTGGCGCCACAGGCGCTGCCGACCGACCGCGCGGTGCCGCCGACCTTGGCTTCGAGCTGGCCGTAGGTGCGGGTCTCGCCAAGCGGAATCGCCAGCATCTCGCGCCACACCGCGTGCTGGAAGGCGCTGCCGGCCGGATCGAGCGGCAGGTCGAAGCGTTCCAGCGTGCCGTCGAAATAGGCTTCGAGCTGGTCGCGCGCCTCGAGCAGCACGGGCGTCTCGTCCTGGTCGCGGCTCCAGCCCCAGTCGACCGAGACGATGCGGCCGTCCTCCTCCGAAACCGTGATATCGCCGACCGGGCTCGCCATCGACAGTTGCGGCATCAGCTCAGACCCTCCGGGTTGCGGACCATCTCCGTCAGTTCGCCGGCATCGGTCAGCGGCAGCGAGCATTGCGTGCCGACGCAGACATAGGCTGTCGGGTTGCCATCCACCTGGCCCTTGCCGGCCGCCGGATGGCCGGCGGGCAGGTCGGCATTGGCGGCGATCGATTGCAGCACCCGGTTCGGCTGTGCCGCCTGCCCCACCGCTCGCATCAGCGTACCGTCGTCGCCGACCAGCACCACCTGCACCGCGCCGACCATCAGGTCGAAGCCATTGAGATAGGTGGTCATCGGGATGAAATTCCGCCCCAGATCGGGCGCGAAGGCGGCAAACAGCGCGTCGGCGCGCTCGCGATAGGCCGCCTCCCCGGTCAGGTACCACAGCCGGGTCAGCACCCCGGTCATCGTGCCGTTGCCGGCCGGGATCGCGTTGTCGTTGCAGTGCCGCTGGCGCGCGATCAGGTCGGTCGCCTCGGCATCGGCGACGAAGTAACCGCCCGCCGCTTCGTCCCAGAACCGCGCGTCCAGCACCGCCACCCAGCGTTGCGCGGCTGCAAGCGCGTCGTCGGCACCGGTGATCTCGTACAGCGCCAGCGCCCCGCGCGCCATGTTGGCGTAGTCGTCCAGCATGCCGCGATGCTGCGCCTTGCCGGCCCGGTAGCTGTGCAGCAGCCGGCCGTCACGCTCCAGCTTGTCGATCACCACGTCGAACGCGCCCCGCGCCTGCGCGATCCAGTCCGGCTCGCCGAACGCCAGCCCGGCCTCGGCCATCGCCGCGATCATCAGCCCGTTCCAGTCGGCCAGCAGCTTGTCGTCCCAGCCCGGCCGGACACGGGGCTCGCGCGCCTCGAAAAGCTTGCGCCGGGCGACCGCCAGCTTCGCCTCGGTATCGCCGTCGAGCAGCTCGAGGTGGGCCGACCGGTTCAGGATGTTGGCACCCTCCCAGTTGCCGCCCGGCGACACGTCGTAGACCTGCTTGAACAGCGCCGCGTCGGGATCGAGCACCCGGTTCACCTCCAGCTCGCCCCAGACGTAGAACTTGCCTTCCACGCCCTCCGAGTCGGCGTCCAGCGTCGCCGCGAAGCCGCCGTCCGGCGCGATCATCTCGCGCAAGGTCCATTCGACGGTCTCGCGCGCCCGCTGTGCGAACAGCGCCTCGCCGGTCGACTGCCAGACCAGCGTCAGCACCGAGAGCAGCTGGGCATTGTCGTACAGCATCTTCTCGAAATGCGGCACCAGCCATTTGTCGTCGGTGGCATAGCGCGCGAAGCCGCCGCCGAGATGATCGTAGATGCCGCCCTGGGACATGTGCGTCAGCGTGAGCAGCACCGCGTCGCGGCAGCCCTCGTCGCCGTTGCGCAGCCAGGCCCGCCACATGGTTTCCAGGGCATAGGCCTGCGGGAATTTCGGCGCCCCGCCGATGCCGCCGGTCGCTGGGTCGGTGATCTCGGCCAGCTTCGCCGCCGCCTGGTCCAGCACGCCGGCGTGCAGTTGCACGTCGCTCGGCGCCTCCGGGTCGGGCCGGGCCATGCGGCCCAGCGCCTCGGTCAGCGCGGTGGTGTTCTTGGCGATGGTCTCCGGCTGGTCGCGGTAGATCTCGGCGACGCGCCGCAGGATGTCGGGGAAGCCAGGCCGGCCGTAGCGCGCCTCCGGCGGAAAATAGGTGCCGCCCCAGAACGGCTCGCCCTTCGGGGTCAGAAACATGGTCAGCGGCCAGCCGCCGGGCTGCCCCATCAGGCCCAGCGCGTTCATGTAGATCGCGTCGACGTCGGGGCGTTCCTCGCGGTCGACCTTGACGTTGACGAACAGCTCATTCATCAAGCCCGCGATGGCCGCGTCCTCGAAGCTCTCATGCGCCATGACGTGGCACCAGTGGCACGCGGCATAGCCGATCGAGAGCAGGATCGGCCGGTCGGAGGCCGCCGCGTCGGCGAACGCCGCCGGGCCCCAGGGCCGCCAATGCACCGGGTTGTCCCGGTGCTGCAGCAGGTAGGGGCTGGTCTCGCCGTCGAGCTGGTTACGTGTCATGCAATTGTTCTGGAGCCGTTCCGATGAAGATTAAGGTGGATATCGACTGCACGCCACAGGAGGCCCGGAGTTTTTTTGGCCTGCCTGATCTGACCCCGGTGCACGACACCGTGGTCGCGGCGATGCAGGAGCGCATGAAGGCAGCGATCGACAGCACCGACGCCGAGGCGCTGCTGAAGGCCTGGATGCCCCAGGGACTCGAGGCGGCCGGGCAGGTTGGCGCGCAGAGCCTGGAGGCGATGCAAAAATTCTGGGCCGGTGCGATGGGTGCGGCCGCCGCCGGCGACAAGCCCAAGGGCTGACCAGAGGCGGGCTGGCTTGGACACGATCTTCGCGGCCGCGACCGGCACCGGCGCGATCTCGGTGATCCGGGTATCCGGGCCGGACGCCGGCGCGGCCGTCGCGGCCATGACCCGGTCGCAAGCCCCGCCGGCCAGACTCGCCAGCCTGCGAACGTTTCAATCTGCCGGTGGCGAGACTCTTGACCATGGCCTGGTGCTGTGGTTTCCGGCGCCGGCGTCGTTCACCGGCGAGGACATGGCCGAGTTCCACGGCCACGGCGGTCGCGCGGCGCAGGCGGCGCTGCTGGATGCGCTGGCTGCCCTGCCCGGCCTGCGCCCGGCCGAACCCGGCGAGTTCAGCCGCCGCGCCTTCGTCAACGGCAAGCTCGACCTCACCGCCGCCGAAGGCTTGGCCGACCTGGTCGCCGCCGAGACCGAGATGCAGCGGCGCCAGGCCTTGCGTCAGCTTGGCGGTGCCTTCGCCGCCCAGGTTGAGGGCTGGCGGTCGGCGCTGATCAACGCCCTGGCCCGTGTCGAGGCCGCCATCGACTTCGCCGACGAGGATCTGCCACAAGGACTGGACCGCGAGGGACAGCGTGCCATCGGCGGACTCCTACAAGATATAGACTCACATCTATCTGATGCGCGGCGCGGCGAGCGGCTGCGGTCCGGCATCCACGTCGTCATTCTAGGGCCGCCGAACGTCGGCAAGTCGACCCTGCTCAACGCCCTGGCCAGGCGCGAGGCGGCGATCGTTTCCGCCACCGCCGGCACCACCCGTGATCTGATCGAGGTCCATCTCGACCTTGCCGGCTACCCGGTCACCGTGGTCGACACCGCCGGCCTGCGCGAGAGCGCGGACGACATCGAGCGTGAGGGCGTGCGACGCGCATTGGCCCGAGCCGAGGATGCCGACCTGAAGCTGCTGATGACCGCCCCCGACCTTCCTCTGGCGGCAGCGCCCGATTCCGACACCCTGCTCTTGCTCAACAAGACCGATAGGCTCGCCGGACCACCGCCGGCGGAGATCGCGGGGCATCCGGCCCTGCCCTTGTCGTTGAAGACTGGCGCCGGCGTCGAGGCGGTGCTGGCAGCGCTGACCGCCGCCGTGGCCGAGCGCTTCGGTCAGATCGGGTCGGGTGGGCCGACCCGGGAGCGCCACCGCGCGGCGCTGGCGGATTGCCGCGACCGCCTGGCAGCGGCTCTCGACCGGACCGAGCCGGAATTGATCGCCGCCGAGCTCCGGCTCGCAGCGCGGGCCCTTGGCCGGATCACTGGCGTCGTGGACGTCGAGGACGTGCTCGACCGCATCTTCGCCGAATTCTGCATCGGCAAGTGACCGACTCCGTGTTTCACGTGAAACAGAGTCGCTAAGTCTTTGACTCCCGGTCGCGCCCATGAGATCAAGTGCCATGCGAGGCTTTGACGTCATCGTCATCGGCGGCGGTCACGCCGGCTGCGAAGCGGCGGCCGCGGCGGCGCGCCTGGGCGCCCGCACCTGCCTCGTGACCCACAAGATCGAGACCATCGGCGCGATGTCCTGCAATCCGGCGATCGGCGGCCTGGGTAAGGGACACCTGGTGCGCGAGATCGACGCGCTCGATGGGCTGATGGGCCGGATCGCCGACGAGGCCGGCATTCAGTTCCGCGTGCTCAACCGACGCAAGGGCCCTGCCGTCCGCGGCCCCCGCGCCCAGGCCGACCGCAAACGCTATCGCCAGGCCATGCTAGCTGCGCTGCGCGCGCAACCGAACCTGACCCTCAAGGCGGCGGCGGTCGACGATCTTGTGGTCGAGCGCGGCCGAGCCGTCGGGGTCGTGACCGATCGCGGCGAGATCCTGCGCGCCGGGGCGGTGGTGCTGACGACCGGCACCTTCCTGCGCGGCTTGATTCATCTTGGCGAGAAGACCTGGGCCGCGGGTCGGGTCGGTGACGCACCGGCCGTCGCGCTGGCGACAAGACTCGATACACTCGGACTCAGACTCGGGCGGCTGAAGACCGGTACGCCGCCGCGGCTGGACGGACGTACCATTGACTGGGCCGGACTCGACCCGCAGGCGGGCGATGACCCGGCGGAGCCCTTTTCGACGATGACCACGAGGCTTACCGCGGCGCAGGTCTATTGCCACATCACCAGGACAACGCCGGCCGGTCATGAACTGATCCGGACCAACCTGCGGCGTTCGCCGATGTATTCCGGACAGATCGAAAGCACGGGGCCGCGCTACTGTCCCTCGATCGAGGATAAGGTGGTCCGATTCGCCGACAAGGACAGCCACCAGATCTTCCTGGAGCCGGAAGGTCTGGACGACCTCACCGTCTATCCCAACGGGATATCAACCGCGTTACCGGCCGAGGTGCAGGCGGAACTACTGAAGACCATCCCGGGCCTGGAACACGCGCGGATTGTGCGGCCGGGCTACGCCATCGAATACGACTACGTCGATCCGCGCCAGCTCACACCGATTCTCGAGTTGGATCAACTCCCAGGCCTATTCCTGGCCGGCCAGGTCAACGGCACCACCGGTTATGAAGAAGCTGCGGCCCAGGGGCTGATCGCCGGCCTGAACGCGGCGCTGAGCTGCGCGGGCGATCGAACGTTCACGGTGGATCGCGCCGAGGGCTATGTCGGTGTCCTGATCGACGACCTCATTACCAGGGGAACGTCCGAACCCTACCGGATGTTCACCTCGCGCGCCGAATATCGACTCCGTCTGCGCGCCGACAACGCCGATCAGCGCCTGACGCCGCGTGGACTCGAGATCGGCTGCGTCGGTTCGGATCGCGCCAAACAATTCGGCGCCAAGCTGCATTCGCTCGACCACGCCCGCAACATGTTGCGCGGCTGGACGTTGACGACCAGCGCCTGGGCAAAGGCCGGCGTCGACGTCAAGCAGGACGGCACCAGGCGCAGCGCCTACGACATGTTGGCCCTGCCCGGCGTCGACATGGCGCGCCTGCGGCCCATCCGCCCGGACCTGCCAGATGATCCGAAGACCGTCGAGCAAATCGAAATCGAGGCACGCTATGCCACCTATGTCGATCGCCAGGACGCGGATGTGGCCGCTTTCAGGCGAGACGAGGCGCTGTCGATCCCCGAGGGTCTCGTTTACGACGAGATCGGCGCGCTGTCGCGGGAGATGCGCGAGAAACTGACGCTGCATCGCCCGGCGACGCTAGGGGCCGCCGCACGGATACCTGGGGTGACCCCGGCGGCGCTGACCGCTGTCCTGGTGCACATACGACGTGGCGCGCGACAAGCGGTCGCCTGAGGCGGGCCCGGCCGAGTTTCAGGCTGCCACCGGTGTTTCACGTGAAACACGAGACCGGCTGGTGGCTTACGCCGATCTCCTGATTCGATGGACTCGGAAGATCAACTTAGTCGCGAAACCGACTCTCCCGGACCTCTGGCAACGCCACTTCCTCGACTCGGCGCAACTGGCCGCGCTGATCCCCCCGAACGCCCGAATCGTCGATGTCGGCAGCGGTGCCGGCTTTCCCGGTCTCGTGCTGGCGATCATGGGGGCCGGCGACATCACCCTGGTCGAAAGCGACAAACGAAAGGCCGCGTTTCTGCGTGAAGCGGCGCGCATCACCGAAACGGATGCCGATATCGTCGCAGACCGGGTCGAAAACCTCCAGATTGAGGCTGGTGTGATTACCGCGCGCGCCTTCGCGCCCCTGCCGCGCCTGCTCGACCAGACTCAACACCTTGTGGCAAAAAAAACGCGCTACCTCCTCCTCAAAGGGCAAGATATCGAAGAGGAATTGACCCAGGCCACTACATCTTGGAAACTGCAGGTCGAACGCCGGCCTTCCCGCACCGACCCCCGCGGCGTGATTCTGCAATTGACCCAAGTACAGCGACGATGAATGAGCCGAACTTCACGCCGACCCCGCCGCCGATGGCCAAGGTCATTGCGCTCGCCAACCAGAAAGGCGGCGTCGGCAAGACCACCACGACGATCAATCTCGCCACCGGGCTCGCCGCCGTCGGGCTGCGGGTGCTGATCCTCGACCTCGACCCGCAAGGCAACGCCTCGACCGGCCTCGGCATCGGCCGCGACCAGCGCGAGCTGACCTCCTATGACGTGCTGATCGGCCACGCCGGCATCGATCAGGCGGCGCAGGCCACCAACATCCCCGGGCTCGACATCGTGCCGGCGACCGTCGATCTGTCCGGCGCCGAGATCGAGCTGATCGACATGCCGCAACGCCAGGCCCGCTTGCGCCTGGCCCTGGCGGGGCAACTCGCGCGCTATGATTATGTGCTGATCGACTGCCCGCCGTCGCTGAACCTGCTGACCGTGAACGCCTTGACAGCAGCCGACGAGGTCCTGGTGCCGCTGCAGTGCGAGTTCTTCGCGCTGGAAGGTCTAAGCCAGCTGTTGAACACCATCGAGCGCGTTCGAGACAGCCACAATCCGCACCTGGAGATCATGGGCGTGGTGCTGACCATGTACGACGCCCGCAACAACCTGTCGGGCCAGGTCGCCGCCGACGTGCGCGCTTTCCTCGGCACCAAGGTCTATGAAACCGTGATCCCGCGCAACGTGCGGATCTCCGAAGCCCCCTCGCACGGCAAGCCGGCGATGCTCTATGATCATCGCTGCGCGGGCTCGAGGGCGTACATGCGCCTGGCCGGCGAAGTGCTTCGGCGCGAGAAGGAATTAAGGGCGGCATGATGAGCGACACCCCGAGAAGCGGTTCGGGTCGCGGCCTTGGCCGCGGCCTGTCGGCCCTGCTGGACGGCGGCAACGAGGACTACGTCAACCTGGAGCGTGTGCGCCACGGCCGCGACGTGCCGACAGACTCGCTGGAGCCGAACCGGTTTCAGCCACGCCGTCACTTCGACCCGGAAGAACTCGAAAACCTGACCAACTCGGTGCGCGAGAAGGGCGTGTTGCAGCCGATCGTGGTGCGCCGCAAGGCCGAGGATCCGGACCACTACGAGATCGTCGCCGGCGAGCGCCGCTGGCGCGCCGCCCAGGCCGCGCAACTCCACCGCGTCCCGGTGATCGTCAAGGAACTGACCGACTCCGAAAGCCTGGAAATCGCCATTGTCGAGAACGTTCAGCGCCAGGACCTGAACGCGATCGAGGAGGCGGAGGGCTACAAGCACCTGATCGACGACTTCGGCCATACCCAGGAAGCGCTGTCCAAGCTGGTCGGCAAGAGCCGCAGCCACGTCGCCAACGCCATGCGCCTGCTTGGCCTGCCGGACGGCGTGCAAACCATGGTGCGCGACGGCCAGCTATCGGCCGGGCACGCCCGCACCCTGATCGGGGCCGCGGCGCCGGAGAGCCTGGCCGAAACCATCGTCAAGCGCGGCCTGTCTGTGCGTCAGGCGGAAAAGCTGTCGAAGGACACCGGCGGCAAGACCGCGCGCGCCAAACTGCCAGCCGCGCCGGAAAGCCAGTTCGCCGCCGACTCACGGGCCCTAGAACAGGAACTGTCGACCAAGCTCGGCCTGCCGGTGCAGATCAGCTTCCGCGAGGATGAATCGGGCGAGGTCCGTATCGGCTACACCTCGTTGGAACAACTCGACGACCTGTGCCGCCGTCTGATGCAGTCACGGCCCAGCTAAAGCCAGCAAGTCGGTTTCCGCCGCCGACCTCAGCCCCGGTGCCGCGCGGCCTGGGCGATCTGCATCAGGCAGCGGCTGGTCAGCGCGGCGGCCGGGCTGCCGGTGGTCTTGCAGGCGAGTTCCGCGTCCCAGACCCGTTGCAGCGCACCGGCCAGGCGGCCGGCATCCCACAGACCGAGCTGACGCCGGAAGCGAGCCTGGTTCGGCCCGAAGACCGGCGGGCGCAGCGACTTCATCGCGTCCTCCGGCCGCGCCCCCTGCCCGACCCGGGCCGCGACCAGGTGCAGCCGCTGCAGATGGCGCATCAACCCGCGCAGGATCCCGACCGGCGACTGGCCCATGTCGAGGCAGCGTCGATAGACTCGATCCACCCGCCCCAGGTCGCCCTCCGCCGCGGCGCCGATCAGGTCGTCCAGCGCCAATGGCGAGCCGTCGCCGATCACCGCCTCGACGTCGGCCAGCCCCACGGTGTCGCCGTACCCGGCCTTGTAGAGGGCGAGCTTCTCCAGTTCGCGCCGACTGACCTGGCGATCGGCACCGATCCGCCCGACCAGTTCGGCCAGCGCGTCCGGATCGATGGCCAGGCCGGCCTCGCGCAGGCTGTGCTGGATCAACGCTTCCAGCGTGCTGTCGGCATCGGCAAAGCAGGCGATGGTGGCGGCGGCGGGATGCTTCTCACATAGCACACGCAGGCGGTCGCGCGGGCCGAGCTCCCCGGCCTCGACGATCACCAGGGCGTCGCCGTCGACGTCGAGCTCCAGAACCGTCTCCACGGCCCCGGCCTCGCCGTTGCCGGCGTCGCGCAGCCGCACCGCGCGACGTCCACCGCCGAACGACAGCGCCGCATACTCATCGGCGAGCCGGCTCGACACCTCCTTCAGGTCGGCGGGCAGCAGCGTGACCACCCGGAACGGATCCTGCGGATCCTGCGCCACCACGCGGACCAGCGCCGCCGCCCGCTCGCTGACCAGTCCCCGGTCCGGCCCGAAGATCAAGGCGACGCGGGTCGCGGCCGGCGGCTCGCGCAGGAAGCCGGCAAGCTGGCGCGGCTGCAATTTCACGACTTGCGGTCCCGCGGTTGCAGGAACACCGCGACACGCAGGCCGACGGCGTCGCCGATCTCCTGCGCCGCGCGGGCCCGCGCATCGCGCTCGGCGATCAGGTTGGCATAGTCGGAACGAATAACGTTGTAGGCGGAGATCGTATTGGTCGCCCCGTTCAGCAGCACGGCGCCGGTGCGTATCCGCACCAACCGGTATTTCGCATTCAACCGGAGGTTGTATCGCGTGACCGTCTGGTCGTCCTGGATCGCCAGCCCTTCCTTGCGCTCGGTCACGTCGACGTCGAGCCGGTAGACCGCCGGCACGTTGCCTGCGGGCGGCTCGAAGTAGTCCAGCAGCCGATTGCGCACGAGCTGGCCGACGCGATCGCCGATCGCCGGGATCTGAACCTGCGCCAGCCGGCCCGACGTGCTGGCTTGGCCTGGCGCGCCACGGCCGTGCAGAGGCTCGAAGCCGCAGCCCGCCAATAGTAGCAGTGCCAGCGCGAAACCGATTCCGGCCAGCGCCTTAGGCAACGATGTTCACAATCCGATTCGGCACGACGATCACCTTGCGCACCGACTTGCCATCCAGGCTGCGCTGCACCCGCTCGTCGGCCAGCGCGGCGGCACGGGCGTCGTCTTCGGCGAGATCGCGGGCCAGTTCCAGGGTGGCGCGTAGCTTGCCGTTGACCTGCACTGCGATCGTCGCGGTGTCCTCGACCAGCAGTGCCGCATCGGCGGCCGGCCACGGCTGTTGGCAGACCAGTCCGTCGTTGCCGGCCAGCGCCCACATCTCCTCCGCGAAATGCGGCATCGCCGGTTCGATCAAGCGAACAAGAACCCGCAGCGCCTCGCCCAAAGCCCACTGATCGCCGGCTTCGCCGGTCGGCTTGAACGCATGAATGGCGTTCACCAGCTCGTAGATGTGCGCGACGGCGACATTGAACCGGAAGCCCTCGATGTCGGCGGTCACCGACTGGATCGCGATGTGCGTGGCACGGCGCAGCGCCAGCGCGCTGTCGCCGAACGCCGGCATCGCGCCGTAGCTTGGCCGCAAACGGCCCGGGTCGGCCGCGAACAGGCGCCAGATGCGCTGAATGAAGCGCCACGCGCCCTCCGCGCCGGATTCGGTCCACTCCAGGTCGCGCTCCGGCGGGCTATCCGACAGCATGAACCAGCGCGCGGTATCGGCGCCGTAGCGGTCGATGATGTCCTCAGGGTCGATCACGTTCTTGCGCGACTTCGACATCTTCTCCGACCGGCCTGTCGTCACCCGCCGTCCGCTCGGCCCATGCACCAGGGCGCCGTCTTCGGTGCGCTCGACCTCGGCGGGCAGCAGCCAGTTGCCCGCGTCGTCGCGATAGGTGACGTGACAGACCATGCCTTGGGTGAACAGCCCGGCGAACGGCTCGGCCACGCCGACATAACCGCACTGCTGCATCGCCCGGGTGAAGAAGCGCGCATAGAGCAGGTGCAGGATGGCGTGCTCGACACCGCCGATATACTGATCGACCGGCATCCAGTAGTCGACCGCGTCGCGATCCACCACCTTGTCGCTCCGCGGCGAGCAGAAGCGCGAGAAATACCAGGCCGAATCGACGAAGGTGTCGAAGGTATCGGTCTCGCGCTTGGCCGGCTTGCCGCATGCCGGACACGGCACGTCGCGCCAGGTCGGATGCCGGTCCAGCGGATTGCCCGGCCGATCGAACTCGACGTCGTCGGGCAGCTTCACCGGTAGGTCTTCGCGCTTCACCGGCACCACGCCGCAGGCCTCGCAGTGCACCACCGGGATCGGGCAGCCCCAGTAGCGCTGCCGCGACACGCCCCAGTCGCGCAGCCGGAAATTCACTTCGCGGTTGCCGCGCTTCTCGGCCTCGACCCGGTCGGCGATTTCCTGCTTGCCCTGCGCCACCGTCATGCCGTCCAGGAAGGCGGAATTGGCCAGCTTGCCCGGCCCGACATAGGCCTCCTCGCCAACCTCGAAGGTCGCCGGGTCGGCGTCCGCCGGTACAACCACCGGTAGTACCGGCAAGTCGTACTTGCGGGCGAAGTCCAGGTCGCGCTGGTCGTGCGCCGGACAGCCGAAGATCGCCCCGGTGCCGTACTCCATCAGCACGAAGTTGGCGACGTAGACCGGCACGGTCTTGCCCGGGTCGAACGGATGCCTGGCGCGCAGGCCGGTGTCGTAGCCCAGCTTCTCCGCCCGCTCCATCGCCTCCTCGGAAGTCCCGGTCTTGCGGCACTGCTCGACGAAGGCGGCCAGTTTCGGGTCTTTCGCCGCCAGATCGGCGGCCAGCGGATGGTCTGCCGACAGCGCCAGGAAGCTGGCGCCGAAGATGGTGTCATGACGCGTGGTGAACACCACGACCTGGTCGTCGCGCCCCTCCAGCTCGAAGGCCAGGCGGCAGCCTTCCGAACGGCCGATCCAGTTCGCCTGCATCAACCGGACTTTCTCCGGCCAGCGTTCCAGATCGCCCAGCGCCTGCAGCAATTCCTCGGCATAGGCGGTGATGCGAAAGAACCACTGCGACAGCTTGCGCCGCTCGACCGGCTCGCCGGACCGCCAGCCGCGGCCGTCGATCACCTGCTCGTTGGCCAGCACGGTATGCTCGCTCGGATCCCAGTTCACCCAGCTCTCGCGCCGGTAGGCCAGCCCGGCCTCCAGGAAGTCCAGGAAGATCGCCTGCTGGTGCCTATAATAAGATGCGTCGCAGGTGGCGAACTCGCGCTCCCATTCCAGCGACAGTCCCATCGACTGCAGCTGCGCCTTCATGTTCGCGATGTTCTCGTAGGTCCATTTCGCCGGGTGGACCTTGTTCTCCAGCGCCGCGTTCTCCGCCGGCAGGCCGAACGCGTCCCAGCCCATCGGGTGCAGCACGTTGAAGCCGCGCGCGCGTTTGTAGCGCGCCACCAGGTCGCCCATGGTGTAGTTGCGCACGTGGCCCATGTGGATACGCCCCGACGGATACGGGAACATTTCCAAAACATAATACTTCGGCCGGTCGAAGTCCTCGCCGGCGGCGAAAGATCGCCGATCGGCCCAGACCGCCTGCCATTTCGCCTCGCTTTCCTTGGCGTTGTAGCGCGACGCAGGTTCGCTCATCACGGGTTGCTCGTCTGTCAAGGCCGGCCGCCGGCCGGTTGTTTGGCCCCTGGCTACTCGGCCAGCGTGCTGATACGCAGCTGCCGGGCCCGGGTCAGGATCGCGTTCTCCAGTTCGGCGACGGTCTCCGGTGCCACGCCGGCGTCGGTCCAGTCGCCGCCGCCGGGCCGCTGCTGCCGGAACACCGCTACCTTGAGGCCATCGGCGCGGAGCGACCTGTCAAGGATGTAGACCGTCATCTTGAAGCGCTCCGCGGGAGTCTCCGGCGGCGAATACCAGTCGGTGATGATGACGCCACCGAACGGATCGGCCGAACTCAGCGGCATGAACGACAGCGTGTCCAGCGACGCGCGCCACAGAAAGCTGTTGACGCCGATGCCGCCGCTGGCCACCGGCGCGCTATCGTTGCCGCCGAAGAGATTGATCCCGCCGGGTCCGAAGATCGAGCCCTCGGTCCCCTGCCGGTTCGCCTTGTATGCGTCGCCCTGACTCACCTCGGGCCGATCCGCCGGTTGAATATCGGTACCTTCGCAGCCCGCGAGGCCGATCGCGACGAGCACGGCCGCGACCGCGGCCGCTCGCCGCCACTGCCCGAAACCGGTGCCACTTGTCGCGCCCATCTGCCTGAAATCCGCCTTTGAGGCCTACGCCAGCCCAGACCGCGCTTCTATAGCAAACCACCCGAACCGACAACACTGTCGAGGCGCCGTGCCGACATGCCGCTAGTCGCCATTCGCAGGTGCCCGACCTCCACCTGTGACTCGAATGCAACAGCGCGTGATTTTCAACACATTTCGGTCTTGCTTCGGTTGCTCCGGAAACCCGGCCGGCGTAAAAAAGGGCCCTACGGTCAGTCGAGGCGCGAGCCATTGCCCGTCGCCGGCTATCGGAGAGGAGCGTTACGCACATGAAGAAAGTACTTCTGGGAACGACGGCTCTCGCCGCGCTGGGCCTGCTCCCGGCACTCGCGGAAGCCGCCGACAAGATCAGCCTCGGTCTGAGCGGTTTCTACCGTTTCTACGGCGTCGTTGGCGATCTCGATGACGGCGCGGATGTGAATTCGCCGACCGGCTTCGAGCTTGGCAACGGGTTCCGTGAGCACGGTGTCGGCCGCGAGGGCGAAGTTCACTTCCGTGGTCAGACGACCCTGGACAACGGCATCAAGGTCGGCGTCCGGGTCGAGCTGGAAGCGGAAACTTCGGGCGACCAGATCGATAACAGCTACATCTACTTCGACGGCGGCTTCGGCCGGGTCGAGATGGGCTCGATGTGGGGTCCGGGCGTTATCATGAGCTACGGCACCAGCACCGGTCACGTGCTGCCGGGCCTGGGTAACTTCGCGTCGCAGGTTCACGTGCCGCAGGCGCCGTACTTCGGCGGTGGCTCGTACTTTGCGTCGTACAACTGGCGTCTCGACGGCGTGAACGACAAGATCGTTTACTACTCGCCGCGCTTCGCCGGCTTCCAGGTCGGTCTGTCGTACACGCCGGACAACAAGGCCGCCATCGGTGGTGTTGAAGAGTCCGGTGCCGGCCTCAACCCGGACAGCTCGACCCCGACGACCCCGGGTGCGGGCCCGTCCGAGGTGTTCACCATCGGCGCCAACTACGTCAACAAGTTCTCCAACGTTGACGTCGCGCTCTACGGTTCGTACAGCGACTCCGACCACGAAGCGTCGGGCGCGGACGATCCGAAGTCCTGGAACCTCGGTGCCCAGTTCGGCTACATGGGCTTCAAGATCGGTGGTTCCTACCTGCACATCGAGCACGCTGGCGTGCTCGGCACGGTGCAGGGCGCGGGCGCGGCTGCGTTCGGCGCGGTCGGTCCGGTTGCGGCGCTCGGCGCCTCGGCCACCGGCGTTGCCGTCCTGAACGACATCGATCGCGCCGAGTACAGCATCGGTGCCAGCTACTCGACTGGTCCGTGGAACTTCGGTATCGCGTACCAGAATCTTGAAGTCGACTCCGGCGCGGCCGACGTCGACGACAACGAGGCTGAGTACGTCTCGGTCGGTGGTACGTATGCTCTCGGCCCGGGCGTCCTGCTCGTCGGTGGCCTGCAGTACTACCAGCACGACGCGGGCACCGGCCCGGGTGGTGCGCAGACCACGGCCGATGGCGATCACTACATCTTCGTCCTGGGTACCGCGCTCAGCTTCTGAGCACGCTTATCCAAAGGCCAAGAATGCGGAGGGCGCGGCGCAAGCCGCGCCCTCTTGCTTTGTCTGCAGGACGGGCTTTGCGCGGAAGCGGCAATGGGTTTCGGTTGCCATGCCGTTGAGGGCATAATGCCGGCTCACGTCGCGCGTCGGTGGAGTTTGATCTGATGCATCGCAAATGGATGGCCGGCACCGCCCTGGCGCTGGTGTTGATCGCCGCCCAGGCGCGCGCCGCCGACAAGATCGAACTGGGCCTGTCCGGCAACTACCGCTTCTTCATCGTTGGTGCCGACCTCGATGACGGCGCCGATGCCGGCTCCACCACCGGCATGCACATCGGCGACGGCTTCCGCGAACACGGCGTGGCGCGCGAGGGCGAAGTGCGGTTCCGCGGTCAGACCACGCTGGACAACGGCATCCGGGTCGGCGTGCGGGTCGAGCTGGAGGCGGAGACCTCGCCCGACCAGATCGACAACAGCTACATCTTCTTCACCGGCGGTTTCGGCCGCGTCGAACTCGGCTCCACCTGGGGCCCCGGCGTCACCATGTTCTACGGCGGCACCGGCCATATCATTCCCGGCCACGGCAACTTCGCCGCCATGCAGCACATCCCGGGCCAGCCCTGGGGCGGTGGCGGCGGCTACTTCGCGACCTACAACTACCGGCTCGATTTCACCACCGACAAGGTCGCCTACTACACGCCGCGCTGGGCCGGGCTGCAGCTTGGCGCCGCCTACACCCCCGACGACAAGCTCACCATCGGCCTGACCCCGGACCCGAGCGCCGGCCCGATGGAGGAATCCGGCACGGCCCTGAACCTGGACAGCAACGCTGGCCAGTCCCAGGTCGTGACCGTCGCCGGCAACTACCTGCGCGACATCGGCGCCTTTGGCCTCGCCCTGTTCGGCAGCTACACCACCGCCGACGCCGAGCCGGTCGGCGCCGACGACGGCAGTGCCTGGGGCGGCGGCATCCAGCTCACCTACCAGGGTTTCGGCATCGGCGGCTCGTTCCTGCGCCAGACCAATGTCGGCGGCGTGCCGAGCCGCGATCGCGACGAGTACGAGGTCTCGGGCAGCTACACCACCGGCCCGTGGCAGTTCGGTATCGCCTATCAGTACCTGGAACAGGAGCAGGGTTCGGTGCTGACCTTCGCCGGCTTCGACGATGATGAGGGCGAATATTATTCGCTGGCCGTGACCTACGAACTCGGGCCTGGCGTCCTGGTCGTCGGCGGCCTGCAGCATTACGACTACCGCTCCGGCCGCGCCGGCGCCCTGCCGCACACCCCAGACGGCGAACACACCATCCTGCTGCTCGGTACCGCCGTCAGCTTCTAGAGCCGCGACTCCAGGTCGGCGATCACGAAATCAACCATCGGCCGCGGGTCGGCCGCGACCTCGGCGACGCACGGCACCGGCTCGCGCATCAGCCGCGCCACCGCGTCCGGATCGGCGCCCCCGCCGGCGCTTGGCAGGTCCTCGACCGGCACGCCGAGCGACCCCATGCAGCCGATCCGTCCGTCGGCGGTCTGCCGCACCTTGGCCAGCCCACACGGCGCGCGGCAATGCGGCCCGTCGAACGGCACCTGCCAGCGCGCCAGGTTCTCGAACCGGCCCTGCAACACGCCGCCCGGCGCCGAGGTGTAGATCGCCACGCCCGGCACCGCGAACAGCTTGGTCATGTGCGCCGGTCCCGAATCGGCCAGCACCACATAGTCGAACCCGTCGATCGCGCGCAGCAGTTCGGCGATCGAATGGAATCCCGGCGTCACCTTTACCGCCGCATCGAGCTTGCCGGCCACCGTGCTGGCGTAGAGCACGCCCTGGTGCTGCAGCCGGTTGAGGCACAGATGGACCTCGCCGAAGTCACCCAGGGCCTGCGTCAACGCCACGATCGTCGCCGGCGGTAGGGTGCGCAACGGCGACGTCGCCAGCGGCAGCACCCCGATCTTCAGTGCGCCCTTCGCCTTGCCGATCGGCCGCGCCGCGCTGGGGTAACGCTCGCTCGGCGCCAGCCCGAAGGCATCGAGCAGCCCGATCTCCATGTCGACCGGCCAGAACTCGATCTCGCGCCGGCCTTCGAGCTGGTTCAGGTCGACGATGGTGTCCCAGCGCTTCAGATCGCGCCGCCCGATCCACAGCGTGTAGACCTCGGGTAGGTCCGAGGTGCGGTAGATGTCGGCGGACGACGCCGCGCAGAACACGCCGACCGCCGCCGCGCCGCGCTGTGCCACGAAGGCATGCAGGAAGGCGAGCATGGCGACATTCTCGCCCAGCGCGTCGGTCGGCAGATAGAACAGCACCCGCTTGCCGCGAAAGGCATCGTCGCCCCAGCGCGCCCGCGGCAGGCAGGGCAGCCGGGCCGCCGTGTTCACCACCTTGAACTGGCGCGGATTGGCCAGCACCGCCTGGTTGGCGAACGGCGTCAGCGAGGTGAAATAGCGTTCGCCCGCGATCCCGGCCTGGCGGCCTTCGCCTGCGACATTGTTCTGCCCGAAGCTGAAATCGGCGAGGGCACGAAATTCCAGCAGCGGCCGGGTCAGCCCGGGACGATCGGTTGGCGCCTGCCGTTTCGCCCTGGCCATCAGCGCAGCGGCTTGACGACCTTGAGGATCACGGTCGTCTCCAGGATCACGTTGTTGAAGCGCCGCATCGCCTCGTTCAGCTCCGCCGGCTTCAGCTTGCCCTTGCGGAACTGCGTGCGCCACGGCTCCGCCGGCGTCATGTCGACCTTGGCCACGTCGAAATCGACGTCGATGTAGAGCCCCAGCGGCGTGTTGGCCAGCTTCTCGCGCCGCCACTTGCGGTTCTCGGCGCGCGAGAACATCTGCAATCCCTCCGGCGTCACCGCCCGCACGTGCGTCGGGTCATTGAGGAAGCTGTCGTGGCGCGGATGCGGCACCACGATCTCGACCTCCGCGCCGGCCCGGCACACCCGCCACAGCTCCTTGAAGATGTTGAGATACGTGTCCGGGTCGCGGCCCAGGTGCTCCAGCACGTGCTTCAGCAGCACCTGGTCGGCCGCGTCGTCGTCCCACGGCCACGGGAACCGCTCCAGGTCGACCACCTGGTCCGGCGTCGCGGCGTCGTACTTGTCGACGTTGACCCATCCCTCACGCTTATCGCCGCCGCATCCAAGGTTCAGGCGCATCGGGAAACCGGCTCGCTCGCTTCCATGCGGCACCTTATTTCGCGGCCTGCGACCGTGCAACGCACCTGCCTTGATCGGCTCCCGTGCGCGTCGCATAGTTCGGCCATGGCGACCGATTTGGACACTCCGACCGGGCATCTGACCCTGCAATTCCTGGCCTGGGTCGACGAACGGCCACGCACCTACGCGCAGGTGATGGAGGCGTGGCGGACCTCGTGTCCGCGCATGCCGGTTTGGGAGGACGCGGTCGACGGCGGTCTGGTCGAGTTCGCCGGCCGCGACGTGCGCGTGTCGGACGCCGGCCGGGCGCTGCTGGGCCGCCATGGCTGAGCCTCAAGCCGCTTTCGACGAGGAACTGCTCACGCATTTCCCGACGCATCTGCTGCGCCGGCGCTATCGCGACCGCGGCGACATGAACAAGGGCCTGCGCCGGCTGCTCCTGGACATGGAACGCAAGGCCCGCAACAAGATCCAGGACACCTCCAACATCGGCGGCTTTCACTCCGACACCAAGCTGCTGAACAGTACCGATCCGGCGATCAAGGACCTGCGCGGCCTGATCACCGAGGCAATCGTGGCCTACATGAAGCCGCTGCTGGCCGCCGAGTGCACCCGCCCGCCGGACAATGTCGGCCTGAAATTCTGGGGCTGGGGCATCGTCATGCGCCAGGGCGACATGAACCAGCAGCATATGCACCCGGACGCCAACATATCCGGGGTCTATTACGTATCCGTACCGGATCAGCTGCGCGACGTGAAGCCGGGTCAGCCGATGGGCTGCATCGCCTTCACCGACCCGCGCCCGCGCGCCAACTCGATGCGACTGCCGAACCAGGTCTCCGCGCACCCGCTGAACCCGCTGCCGGGAGACCTGATCGTGTTCCCGAGCTACTACGAACACGCCGTGATGCCGTTCAAGGGCCCCGGCGAGCGCATCTGCATCGCCTTCAACGCCCGGATCGCCGACTGAGCTCGCGTTCCAGCGCCCCGATCGCCGCGATTCCGCTCAAACCCGGCGGCAATCGGCCTATCGACGCCGAATCGATGCCGCCCAGCGCGATGATCGGCACTTTGGTGGCCTGAACCAGCCGCGCCAGCCGCAACGCGCCCATCGTGCGGGCGCCGGGATGGCTGGCGGTCGCGAATATCGGCGCCACGACGGCGGCGTCGGCGCCGATCCGCGCTGCGTGCGCCAGCGCCCGGCCGTCATGCGCGGCGCAGGTCAGCCACAGGCCACGCCGCGGCCGCCCCGGCGTCGCCACTGCCCGGGCTTGCGCGTAGTGCGCGCCGGCCAGCCCATATCGCCGCGCCAGCCGCAACGGGCCAGACAACAGGACCGGCACCGAAACAATCCTGGCATGGCGCCGGATGCGCGCGACGTCTCCCGCATGCGCCGCCGGATCGCGATAGCGCAGGATCAGGCCGCCTTGCGCGCGGCCGAGCGCGGCCAGGACCGGCACCGGGTCGGGCAGGCGGTCCTCGTCGGTCAGCAGCCACAGCGCCGGAAGGCCGCGGCGGCGCTGGCCGCGACCGCGATTGAGGCGCCACGCGGCGGCTGTTAACGTGTGGGACACCAGCGCTCCGAGGGAATGCGACATGAGCGACGCCGCGATTGTGACAGAAACCGTGGACGTGCCAAGCAACCTGGCGACCGTGCAGGGCCATATCGCCGATGCCTGCCGCGCCGCCAACCGGCCGCCACGGGACGTGACCCTGGTGGCGATCTCCAAGGTGCATGGGCCCGAACGCATCCGGCCGGCGATCCTGGCCGGCCACCGCACCTTCGGCGAGAACCGCGTGCAGGAGGCGGAGGGCAAATGGCCGGCGCTGCGCGACGAGTTCGCCGACCTCACCTTGCACCTGGTCGGCCCGCTGCAATCCAACAAGGTGCACCGCGCGGTCGAGCTGTTCGACGTGATCGAGACCATCGACCGCCAGCGCATCGCCGACCGCATCGCCCGCGAAATCAAGGCACAGGGGAAGGCGATGCAGTGTTTCGTTCAGGTCAACACCGGCGAGGAGGCCCAGAAAGCGGGCATACCGCCGGCCGAGACCGAAACGTTTGTGCACTACTGCCGTGACGAGCTGGCCCTACCGGTGGTCGGCCTGATGTGCATACCGCCGGTCGACGACGAACCCTCACTGCATTTCTCGCTGCTGCGCGAACTCGGCAGTAGTACCGGTCTGGCGAAACTGTCGATGGGCATGAGCGCCGACTATGAAATCGCCGTCGCCTGCGGCGCCACCCATGTCCGGGTCGGCACCGCGATCTTCGGCGATCGCCCCAGCTACGCCGGACCTACGGACTGACGACGAGATGCTGGCCCGGGCGGTAGTACGCGAGTATGGCCAGTAAATCAGCGGACGAGACCGCCACGTAACCGGCGGTGGGCCCGTAGTCGTCGCTGGCGACATGCAGGAAGATGGCGCTGCCGAGTCCCGGTCGGGCCGGCCGGTCGTTGTGTCCCAGGATCACGATCAGGTCGTACAGGTGGTCGTCACGCCACAGTGACTCCTGCCGCGCCGGGTAGTCCTTGTGGACCGGCTGGTTATACCGGGGATCATCCGGCTGGTCGCACCAGCCGTCGGCCGGAGTCAGCGCCAGACAGGGTAGTACCGTGTCTGGTAGGGCCAGTCTGTCCGGACGGTAGTACAGGTAGCGCAGCGGAAATCGGCCCACCGGCGTGCCGCCGTCGCCTTCGCGCTTGTCGCGCACGATGCCGCCGGATCCGACGGCGCAACGATAGCGCCGCGGGCCGTGGTGCAGGTAGCCGTCTCGAACGATCAGGTCGTCGCTCATCGCCGCTCAATCTACGGCGGCGAGGGTGGTGGCGCTAGCGTGTCGGCAGCGCCGCAACGGTCACGCCCTTGTCCTCGGCGTAGGCACGAAGCTGCTGGTGCAGGTCGAGTGCGGCCTGGCGCCGATTGTCATGCGCCGGCGCCGCGGAATCCGACCGTTTCACCAACGGCAGCGGTTTGCCGACCGGCACCAGCGACGGCAGCGCGTTGTCGATTGCCGGGGCGGGAATCCCCGCCCCGGCCGCGACGCCGGGCCGGAGGGCTGGCGATGCAGGCGGCGGCGGTGGCGCGGCGGCCGCCGCCGGGGCGGTGCGGCTGATCGGGCCGTTGAACGAGCGCACCAGCGCATCGAACGCCTGCGGGCTGAGCTGCGGTGCCGCGCCGGCCGGCGCGAGCTGGGGCAGGGCGGCAGCGCCTGCCGCTGCCGATAGCGCGGCAGGTGCCGGCGCGGCGGCGACCGGCTCGGCCGTCGCCATGGCAACGGTGGGTGCCTGGGCTTGCGGGGCGTCGCTCGGTGCGGTCCCGGCCTCGGCGAGCTGGCTGCCAGCCTCGCCGCCGTCGTCGGTGAAAATGTCCGCCACCGCGGTGCCGATGTCCTTGCCGGTCGCTTCCTCGAAGATGGCGCTGAAGATCGCCAGCACCATGCCGATCGGGCCGCCGAAGATCATGCCGCCGATGATCTTCGCCGCCGGCGCGATCTCGTCGCCGGTCATCTCGCGATAGGCGGTGCCGACGACGGGCAGGTGGTGCAGCGGGTTCACCACGTCGATGACGTCGCCGAAGCTGAGCCCGTCCTCGCCCCAGTACAGCTCGTCGGTCTCCTGCCCTGGTGGCAAAGCGACCGGCGTGGCGTGACGGCCGGCCTCGTTGGCGACCGTGGTGTCGAAATTCGTCGGAACTGCGTGAATGGCCATGGCGGCTGACCCGATGCAACCGCCACGCCACCGCGAAAGGCCTGGATTTCCGCCGGTTCTCGCCCCGCGACCGCGACCGGAGGCAGTTTCCGCCCGGCAAGCCTTGCCGGGCTAGAACAAATGTCCGCTGCGCGTCTGCTTGGTCGCCAGGTAGTGGGCGTTGTGCGGGTTGGACGGGAAGCTGTGCGCCACCCGCTCCACCACGCCGATGCCGCAGGCTTCCAGGCCCGCCACCTTGTCCGGGTTGTTGGTCAGCAGCCGGACCTGGCCGACGCCGAGCTGGCGCAGCATCGCCGCGGCCGGCTCGAACAGCCGCTCGTCGGCCTCGAAGCCCAGCCGCAGGTTGGCGTCGACGGTGTCGAACCCGTCGGCCTGCAGCCGGTAGGCGCGCAGCTTGTTGATCAGGCCGATGCCCCGGCCCTCCTGCGCCAGGTACAGCACGATACCGCTGCCGGCCGCCTCGATCGCGGCGATCGCGCCGCGCAGCTGCTCGCCGCAATCGCATTTCAGCGAGCCCAGCAGGTCGCCAGTGAAACATTCCGAATGCAGCCGGACCAGTACCGGCGCCTTGGCCTGGATCTGGCCGATAACGATGGCCAGGTGCTCGATGCCGCCGTCGGCCGGTCGGTAGGCGACGATACGGCTGTTCACGGCATCGGCGAGCGGCACCGGCGCGGCCCCGACGGGCACCAACGCCGCCGCTTGCACCCGTTCGTAGGTCGCCACGGCGTCGCTCTCGACCGTCAGCAGGTCATTTTCCGCCGCGAATGCATCGATTTCGCCGTCCAGAGGCCACAGAATCGCCGCCGGCAGCAGGCGCGCGTGCTTGGAAAGCTGTATCGAGGCGAACTCGGCGGCCGTCGGCGCGCGCATTTGCCGCTCCAGCGGCCCGCGTAACGGGTTTGCCAAATCAGTGGTGGCGTCGGCCAGCGACTGTACGGTGTCCAGGTCGAGCCAGTCCGGCAGCTCGACCAGCAGCGGATCGTGTCCCGACGGGCGGATGCGCAGCGCCGCGCCCCGCTGCGCCGTCAGCGCCAGCACCGGCGCGGCCGGCAGCGCTTGGCAACAGTCCAGATAGGCCGGCGGGCTCGCCGTCTCGGCGGCCAGCATCACGCAGGCGCCGTCGGCGCCGCGCAGCACGACCGGCACGCCGCGCCGCAGTTCGGCTATGGCGCGATCAACGCGTCGGCGCTGGCGCACCTCGTCAGCGGTCGTGTCAGTCATGTGGGCTCACAGATACGCGAAGCCGCGACGGGCTGACAACACCGCATCGTGACAACATGTTGATCGATCGCGACAGGGGCGGGTTGCTTGCTGGCGGGTCTGCATCGACTATATCTAGGCGGTTCCGCGCCCCGCCGCACCGCCAGGAGAGAATAGATGAGCGCCAAGAAGCTGCTGCTGGTCGACGACGACGACGCGCTGCGCTCCGCGCTGGCCGAACAGCTCGAGCTGCATGACGAATTCGGCACCGAGCAGGCCGCCACCGGCGCCGCCGGGCTGGAGGCCGCCAAGGGCGAGCACTACGACCTGATCCTGCTCGATGTCGGCCTGCCCGACATGGACGGGCGCGAACTCTGCAAGATGCTGCGCCGCACCGGCGTGAAGTGTCCGATCCTCATGCTGACTGCCGCCGACACCGATTCCGACACCATCCTGGGCCTGGAGTCCGGCGCCAACGACTACGTCGCCAAGCCGTTCAAGCTGTCAGTGCTGCTGGCCCGGATCCGCGCGCAGCTCCGGCAGCACGAACAGTCGGAGGACGCGGTCTTCGCCATCGGGCCGTACAGCTTCCGCCCGTCCGGCAAGCTGCTGCTCGACCAGGAGAAGAACCAGAAGGTCCGCCTGACAGAGAAAGAGACCTCGATCCTGAAGTACCTGTTCCGCGCCGGCGACCGCACGGTCAGCCGCGACGTGCTGCTGAACGAGGTCTGGGGCTACAACGCCAGCGTCACCACCCACACCCTGGAAACCCACATCTACCGCCTACGCCAGAAGATCGAGGCCGACCCGTCCAACGCCGAACTGCTGGTCACCGAGCCGGGCGGGTACCGGCTGGTGCCGTAGCGGACGCCGCCTCCTAGGCGAGATCGCACCTGTACAGCATCACCGGCCCCCGCAATGACTCGACCTGACGGCCGAGCGACACCCACCCGCGACGCTCGACGAGCGCATTGGCCGTGTCCGTCGAGGTGAAGATCGCGTCGAACTGTAGTTGCCGCCCCCGATCCTCGATCGCGGCGATCAGGGCCGACCCGATCCCCCGGCGACGATAGGGCGGCAGCACCAGTACTGCCGCCAGCCACGGGCCATAGCCGAGTTCGCTGCCCAGCGACTCCGGCTTGAGCGCGGCCGTGCCCAGCACCGCGCCGGCGTCGTCAAGCGCCGCCACGGCCGTGGGCAGGCGATCCGTATTCATGCACGATCTCAGGTCGAGGTCGGCGTCGCCCTGGCCGCCTGGCCCGTACCACGGCGCCCAGGCGTCGGCGAACGCGGCCCGCAAGGCCGGGATGGCGAAGGCGGCGTCGGCCAGGGCGACGATCTTGTATGCCATTGATCCCACGTCTTCGATGATGCTTGGCCGCCGACGGTCGTTCCGACGCGGTTCGACGACCGGCGCCGCGACTCGCCGGCTACAGCGGCATCACCAGCAGCACGTCGATGCAGCGTGAGTCGAGGACGGCGATGCGTTGCTTGAACTTCGGGGCCTCGCCCTCGAAGACGATGCGATCGAGATACTTGCCCGAAGCGAACAGGTCGGCCGTGCCATCCTGCATGGTGCGATAGACGGCGAAGTTGGAGCGCGCGGCGATCTCGCCGTCGTCGGCCTCGCGCAGCCGCGCCCGGCCGACGACGTGGCAGTAGTGGTGCGGCTCGAAGATGTTGGCGTCGCGCATCGCCCGCACCCGGTCGCGCATCATGCCGTGGCCCTCGACCAGGAAGATGCCGAGCGGCAGGCCCGCGTCATGCTCTTCCTTGGTCAGGATCTGGTAGACACCCTTGGCGGTGAAGAAGTCCGGCCAGGCCTCGGCGTCGTCGTCGTCGAGACCGTGCGCGTAGTCGGCGAGGAAATCGTCGATCGCGGCGCGCCGCTCGACGCTCACCATCCCATCAGCTCGCGGTAGCCCTGCCAGAAGCCGCGGATCGCGGTCTCGGTCGCGCGGCTGCCTTCGCTGCTGCCGACCTCGCGGCCGCCCATCTCCAGGAACGAGGTGACCTCGTCGGAGCCGGCGACGCCGCGCTGCACGAACTCGTTGATGCAACCGTCCTCCAAAGACACCAATCCGGCTGGGCCGGTCAGGTTGCCCTGCAGCGTCCGCATCCGGGTCTGTTCCTCGGTGTCGTCCTCGTAGCCGACGTACATCCAGATCAGCTCGGTCTTGTCGACGCCGCGCGGAATGAAGTGGCGCACCGCCAGCGAGTTCAAGGTGAACTGGATCGCCAGGGTCGGGAATACGGTCTGGATCGAGTGCGTGATGCCGTCGTCGAATTCGTCCCAGGCGCCGAGCAGGGCCGGGCCCTCGAGCTTCGACTCGTACTTCGCCGAGTGCACCTCGGCGTCCTTGTACTCCGCCGCCTCGTCCAGCGTGGCGCGTTTGGCGTAGCTGATCGAGTGCCGGCCGTCGTCCGACATCACGATGCCGCCGTCCATGTCCAGCCGGTTGACCTGGAACGACGTGTAGAAGGTGTGCAGCAAGGTGGCGTGGTAGCTGTCGCGCACGTTCTCCGCGTAGAGCTTCCAGTTCGAGTGGATCATCTGCGTGTGGTAGCCGAGCAGTTTCAGCTTCCTGCCCAGGTTGCGCTGGATGAACGGCGCCGCCTTGTCGCCCAGGAAGTCCTCGATCGGCGGCGTCTCGTCGCTGAACGTGCCGAACACCAGGCCGCAGAAGGTGGTGACCCGCAGCGGCTCCAGGCGCAGCTTGTCGGGGTCGAAGTCGTCCGGCATGCCGCCCTTGCCGCGAATGCCGTTGCGGAAGGCGACGCCCTTCAGCCGGCCCTCCAGGTCATAGCTCCAGGCGTGGTAGACGCAGGTCAGCGTCGGTCCGTTGCCGCGCTCCTTCAGACAGACCAGTGCGCCCTTGTGCGCGCAACGGTTGACGAAGGCGTTGATCTGGCCGTCGCGGCCGCGCGTCGTCACCACCGGTATCTGGCCGACGAAGCTGGTCTTCCAGTCGCCCGGCTTGTCGATGTCGATTTCCAGGGCGAGGAAATGCCAGATCGGCCCGCGGAACACGCGCTCGTGCTCCAGCGCATAGATTTCCCGGTCGGTAAACACGCGATACGGCACCCTCGTGACCCCGCCTTCGGGCCACTCGAACGGCTCGCTCAGGTCGTACTCATTGGCCAGCGCCATGGCATTAACGTCCCTTTTCACTGTTGCAGGCATTGTCGGCGATGCGCGGCGGCGAGGGAAGGCGTCGCGACGCCGCACTGCCATGCGTCGGCCTCTTATATCGGTCCGATATATGACAGGCCTTGTAATAAAGCTTCTAAATACCGAGATTATGTTGCATGATCCCGCTTATGAAAGCCTCGGTGCAGCCGATGGATGTCATGACCGCCGGTCGAAGCGGCGCCGCGCTGGCGGTGCGCTTCTGGGGTGTGCGCGGCTCCATCGCCACCAGTGACCCCGATACGGCGAAGTATGGCGGCAACACTTCGTGCCTGGAGGTGCGCTGCGGCAAGCGCCGGCTGATCCTCGATGCCGGCACCGGCATCCGCTATCTCGGCCGCCAGATCATGGCCGAGGGCGGCAAGCTCGACACCGACCTGCTGCTGACCCACACCCACTTCGACCATATCTGCGGCATTCCGTTCTTCGTGCCGATGTTCATCCCTGGCAATTCCGTGCGGATTCGGGCCGGCCACTTGCTGCCCGACCTGAACGTGAAGCAGGTGCTGACCGAGTTGATGATGGCGCCGCTGTTCCCGGTGCCGCCGGAGGTGTTCGCCGCCCATGTCGAGTTCCTCGATTTCAAGGCCGGCGCGACGCTGGACCTGGGCGACGGCATCGCGGTGCGCACCGCGCCCCTGAACCACCCGAACGGTGCCAGCGGCTATCGCATCGACTATGACGGTCGCTCGCTGTGCTACATCACCGACACCGAGCACGAGCTCGGCCGGCACGACCCGAACGTGGTCGAGCTGTGCCGCGACGCCGATGTGATGGTCTACGACAGCATGTACACCGACGAAGAGCATCGCGCCGGCAAGATCGGCTGGGGCCACTCGACGTGGGAGGAGTGTCTGCGTGTCGCCGACGCCGCCAACGTCGGCACCGCGGTGATCTTCCACCACGACCCCGACCACACCGACGCGCGGATGGACGAGATCGCCGAGGCCGCCGACAGGATCCGTCCCGGCACCCTGGTCGCGCGCGAGGGCATGGTGCTGACCCCGTGACAGCAGTTGGCGGCGGCTGGCGCTTGCCGCCGAAGGCCGCCGAGATGGGCCTGCGCACGGTGCGCGGCGAGGCCCGCGAAGGCGTCTTCATCCCCTACCGCTACGCCGATGGCCTGCCCGAGCCGGGCAGCCTGGAACCCTATCCCGCCGTCGAGGCACGGTTGGAGGTGGCGGCCGGCGATTTCCGCGCGCTGCTCGATGCTGCCGGCGGCTTTGCCGACGACCTCGCCCGAATCGGCCCGGACGCGCCGCCGGCGCCGCGCTGGAATCAGGACTGGTTTCCGACGCTGGACGCGCTGGCCGCCTACACGCTGGTGCGCACGGCTGGACCGGCACGGATCGTCGAGGTTGGCTCCGGCCACTCCACCCGCTTCCTGGCCCGCGCCGTCGCCGACGGCGGCCAGGCGACGCGCATCACCGCGATCGACCCGGCGCCGCGCGCCAGCATCGAGGGCCTGGACCTCGACATCGTGCGCGCCACCGTCGACGGCGCCGACCCGGCGGTGTTCGCGGCGCTGCAACCCGGTGACGTGCTGTTCATCGATAGCAGCCACATCCTGGTGCCGGGCAGCGACGTCGATCTGCTGCTGAACCGGGTGCTGCCGGCGCTGCCGGCCGGCGTGCTGGTGCATGTGCACGACATCTTCCTGCCCGACGACTACCCCGCCGATTGGGGCTGGCGCGGCTACAACGAGCAACAGGGCGTGGCGCCCTTGCTCACCCTCGCCAACTGGCGGCCGCTATGGGCCAGCCACTATGTCGCCACGCGCATGGCCGACGCGGTCGCCGCGTCGGTGGCGGCGACCTTGCCCGCGGTCGACGGCGCGCGGCCGGCGAGCCTGTGGTTGCTGAAGCCCTGAATCCCATCCGTCATGGCCGGACGTGCTCCGGCCAGCCACGTCGGTCCGCTTGCGCGCCGGTACCACGATGCGCACCGACGCCGAAGCTGCCCGGGACAAACCCGGGCTCGACTTGAAGCGAGAAGGGCAAGCCGCCAATCACGCCCGGTCCGCGAACCCGTGTCTGTCGCGTGAACCCGTAGCGTTCTAGATTGCTGGGATGGCCGATTCACCGGGGCTTCTGGCGCGGTTGAGTGGCGCCGCCGACGAGGCGGCGCTGCCGGCCCGCGTGCGCCAGGTCATCGCCGCGCAGCAGCTTCGCGGCGAGCAGCTCATCGGCTGGGCCCAGCTCGTCGTCGGCCTGACCTGGACCGCGCTCTACCTGGCGGCGCCGAAGACCTTCGAGGACAGTCAGACGATCATGGCCTTCGGGTTCGCCTTCGGCCCGGTGCCGGTGGCGCTCGCGGCCTATGTCGCGATCACCGCGATGCGCCTGTGGCTGACCTATCGCGGCATCGCGCCGGCCTGGTTGCTGATGGGCTCGGTGGTGCTCGACATGGTGCTGCTGCTCGGCCTGATCTGGTCGTTCCACCTGCAGTACATGCAGCCCGCCGCCTTCTACCTGAAGGCCCCGACCTTGCTCTACGTGTTCATCTTCATCGCGCTGCGGGCCCTGCGCTTCTCCGCCGCCTACGTGATGCTGGCCGGTGCGGTGGCGGCGGTCGGCTGGCTGGTGCTGGTCTACTACGCGATGGCGACGGCCGAACAGGACATGGGCGTCACCCGCGACTACATCGCCTACATGACGTCGTCGGCGGTGCTGCTGGGCGCCGAGTTCGACAAGGTCATCACCATCCTGCTGACCACGGTGATCCTGGCGGTGGCGATCTTGCGGGCGCGCGGCCTGCTGGTGCGTTCGGTGGCGGAAGGCGCGGCGGCCAGCGAACTGTCGCGCTTCTTCGCGCCGGAGATCGCGCGCCAGATCACCCAGGCCGAACACCGCATCCAGCCGGGCCAGGGCGAGAAGCGCAGGTCGGCGATCCTGATGGCCGACATCCGCGGCTTCACCGCGCTGTCCAAGCGGGTCGAGCCGAACGCGCTGATGACCCTGCTGGCCGACTACGAGCGCCGCATGGTCGGCGTGATCCAGGCGCATGGCGGCTCGATCGACAAGTTCATGGGCGACGGCATCCTCGCCACCTTCGGTGCCGCGGTGCGCACCGACACCTACGCCGCCGACGCGCTCGCCGCCGTCCGGGCGCTGGGCCAGGCGGCCGAGGCCTGGCAGGCCGACCTCGTCGCGCGCGGCGAGGAACCGTTGCAGGTGAACTTCGCCGTCGCCGCCGGCGAGGTGGTGTTCGGCGCCATCGGCGACGCCGACCGGCTGGAGTTCACCGTCATCGGCGACGCGGTGAACCTTGCCGCCAAGCTGGAGAAGGCGAACAAGGACCAGGCGGTCAAGGCGCTGACCACGGCAGAGACCCTCGCCATCGCCGAACGCCAGGGCTACCGCGCCGCCAGCCCGCACGAGACCCGGCCGGCCAGCACGGTCGACGGCGTCGCCGCGCCGGTGGACCTGGTGGTGCTGCTGGTCTAGAGCGGGTTCCGCGTAAGCGGGAAACGCATCAGGTCTCGGTAACCGCGCTCCACGGGCATTCGAGGTGCCAGCTCACGCCCTCCGTGGCATAGCTCACGTCGCTTTCGCCGTTGAGTTGAGGGCCGACCACCTGCCGCAGCATGACGCTGCCGAACCCGCTCGACGACGGCGCCGTCACCGGCGGACCGCCGCGCTCGCGCCACGTGAACCGGAAGGTGTCGCCGCCGGCGCCACTGCGGCCCCACTCGATATCGACGGTGCCGGCCGCGCCGGAGAGCACGCCGTATTTCAGGCTGTTGGTGGCAAGTTCGTGCAACGCCAAACCGATCGCCTCGACCGCCTTCGGGTTGACGCTGATGTCGTCGCCAAGCAGGCGCACCCGGTCGCCCTCCCAGGCGGCGAACTGATCGAGATGCGCGCGTATCAGGTCAGTGAGCGACGCCGCCCGCCAGTCGTGGCTGCCCAGGGTGCCGACCGAGCGCGCCATGCCTTGCAGCCGGCTGCTAAAGCTGTCTTGGAACTCGTCCAGCGTGTCGGCCCGCATCGCCACCTGCCGGAAAATCGCCTCGATGACGGTGAACATATTGCGCATTCGGTGCGCCAGTTCGCGCATCAGCACCTGTACGTGGGCATCGTGGCGCTCGCGTTGCGCCGCGGCCTCGGCCAGCGCCGCTGCGGTGACGTCGATCTCGAGCACCCGGCTGCGCTGCGGCAGCGACCCGCCCATCTCGGACATCTGTGCCGAGCGCGCCAGCGCCCGCAGCGGCCGCGTCAGCAGCCGCGCCACCCATAGCGTGGCGGCGGCCGCCAACGCCACGATCAGCAGGCTGAACCCGGCCAGCAACCACATCGAGCGGCGCAATGGGCCGTCCAGGTCGCGCTGGGGCACGAACTTGAGCAGCCGCCAGGCGCTGGTCGACGAGGGCATGAGAACCGCCTTGAAGTACTCGCCGGAACTGACCTGGAGCGTACGCACGTCATTTCTTTGCTCGCCGCCATCGAGCATCTTGTGAAGCAGGTCGTCGGCCCATGCCGGGTCGACGCCGCCGCCGGTCGCGACGATCTGATCATGCTGATCGATCAGCATGACGCCGGCGCCAGGGAGATGGGTGCGGTCGAGGAATGGCCGCAGCCAGCTGGTGTTGCGGGTCAGGATCAGGAAATGGCTGGCCTGGTCGCCCTCGAAGACCGGCAGCACCACGTTGAACACCTGGACCTCGGCGACCCGGCCGTGAAACGCCGGCGACACGTAGGGGCCGCGTTGCTCCGCCGCGACCATCGCTGATTCCGGGTGCGACGTCTTGCCGAGCGTCCGGCCATACGGCACGCGCGTGTTGATCAGCTGGTTGAGACTGCTATCGAGCAGCAGGATGTGCGCGTTGCGTCCCGCCAGGGCTTTTTGCAGGCGGCCGTGCAGCGCGTCGTAGTCGGTCTCCGCGAGCGAATTCGACGTCGCCAGCACCTGCAGAACCGTGATCGAGTCGAGAATCTGCTGGTCGACGGCCAGCATCATCGTTGCGGCGCGGTCCTGCAGTTCGACTTGCCGCCGCTCGCGCTCGATGATGGCGATGTCCCAGAGCAAGACACCGGCGATCAGCAGCGCAGGAAGCAGGGCCGTCGCCACGAGCAGTATGAGAATACGCGAGGCCGGCCAGCTCTTGCCTGACGACATGGCCTCCGACGACCCGGCCGACCCTGTCCCGGTGGCGGTGCTCCGGGGGGTGGCTGCGTCAGTCATGCGGCAACCTCCAACCTGCGCCGGCACAAACAATGTCTGCTTGATGCGTGGTCAGTACCATAGCGCCAGCGGCGCGGCGTTACACCTGGATAATCTGCAAGTCCGCGCCGACGATGACCTCGCCGGCGTAGGCCGAGGCGTCGAACGCCGGCGCGGCGCCGGGCAGGTGGTGGGTCAGCACCACGCGCTTCGCCTTGGCCATCGCCGCCATGTCGATGCATTCCTGCGGCGTGGCGTGGAACTCGCCGAGGCGGGAAAACACGCGCCGGCGTTCCGGCGGAATGTCGCCCGGCGGGATCGCGGCGCAGGCGTCGACCACCATGACGTCGACGTCCTTGCAGAAGTGCGCGAACGGATCGTGCTTCGCGGTGTCGCCGGAGATCGCGATTGAGCGCCCGCGATAGCTGAACCTGAAGGCCAGCGCGTCCATCGGCGGGTGGAACACCGGCCCGGCCTCGACCAGACAGCCGTCGACCTCCTCCGACCAGCCTGGCTCGACGTCGCGGATCGACACCTTGTCGAAGCCGGCGCGCGGATAGCCCAGGTCGATGGCCCACTCCGCCTGCTCGCGGTAGTAATCCTCGACCAGCTGGTGGTGCATCGCCTGGGTGCCCGATGGCCCGGTGACGGTGAGCCGCTGCCGCCCGGCGCTCCAGCTGCCCCAGACATACGCCGGGTAGCCGAGGATGTGGTCCCAGTGCATGTGCGTCAGCGCGACGTTGTGGATGGTTTCCAGCGCCACGCCGGCCTTCAGCATCTGCGACACCACGCCGTCGCCGGCATCGACCAGCATGTGCCCGGTCTCGCCCCACTCGACCAGCGCGGCGGGTTGGTGGCGCACCAGGTTCGGCCGTGGCGAGCCGGTGCCCAGCAGGGTCACGCGAAAGGTGTTGGCGTCGTTCATGTCGGTGCTCTCGTCAATCGGCCCACTTGCGCAATGCCGCGTTCAGGCCGCCGGTCTCGCGCAGCGCCAGGAACCGTTCGGCCTCGTCGTCGCTCAGCACGTGCACGGTCGGCACGTCGGCATAGGCGATCGACATCAGGTAGCGCCCGCAGGCGGCGCAGCGCCCGAGGTCGAAGTCGAATCCGCCGGTGTGGCCGAAGTCGGCGACCGCGCTCCACTCCATCTTGTCGCAGCAGCGATAGGCGCTCATCGGGCCAGTATGGCGCCGCGCCGGGCGATGCGCGACACTTGGCCAACGCAGCGGATGTGGAGCGAGGCGATCATGACGAACCTATCCTGGCAGGTCGGCGACGTGCGGATCACGCGCATCGTCGAGGGCGACGGCTCGGCGGCGATCGAGCATGTGCTGTCGGCCGTGCCGAAGGACGAGCTGCGCCGGATCGACTGGCTGCATCCGCACTTCGTGCACGACGACTGGACGCTGAAAGGCTCGATCCACGCGCTGGTGGTGGAAACGCCGGACCGCCGGGTGATGGTCGATACCTGCGTCGGCGACGGCAAGGACCGCGCCGGGCTGGAGCACTGGGGCTGGCACATGCAGCAGTCCAGCTTCCTGCGCGACCTGACCGCCGCCGGCTTCGACCCCGATGGCTTCGACGCGGTGATGTGCACCCACCTGCATCTCGACCATGTCGGCTGGAACACCCGGCTGGTCGACGGCAAGTGGCTGCCGACCTTCCCCAATGCGCGCTACCTGATTTGCGAGGCCGAGCTGGCGCACTGGACCGAGCACGGTCGGTCGATGCAGAAGAAGGTGCTGGGCGACTCGATCCAGCCGGTGTTCGATGCCGGCCTGGCCGAGACCGTCGGCGCCGACTACCGGCTGTGCGACGAGATCGCGCTGATCCCGACGCCGGGCCACACGCCGGGCCACGTCTCGGTGCTGATCGAATCGAAGGGCGAGACGGCGCTGATCACTGGCGACTTCATCCATCACCCGTGCCAGCTGCACAACCCGGACTGGGCCTCGGCGGTCGACACCGACGCCGACCAGGGCCGCAAGAGCCGCTGGGACGTGTTCGAGAAACACGCCGACAACCTGCTGATGATCGGCACCCACTTCGCCGGTCCGACCGCCGGCAAGCTGGTGCGCGACGGCAAGGTGTTCCGGCTGGACGTGTAGCGATGAGCGAAGACAAATACGTCGTCACCGCCGAGGAGATCGCGGCGATGCAGGGCCTGAAGAAGGCTCACTTCCTGAACCCGAACGCGCGGCGGGCGAACAAGTCGCTGGGCGACCTGACCGGGCTCACCGGCCTCGGCTTTCACATCATCGAGGTCGAGCCTGGCCACGAGTCGACCGAGCATCACGTCCACCACTTCGAGGACGAGTGCGTCTACATCCTGGCCGGCACCGCGACGGCCCATGTCGGCGACGAGGCGTTCGAGGTGAAGGCCGGCGACTTTCTCGGCTACCGTGCCGGCGGCCTGCCGCATTCGCTGAAGAACACCGGCAACGAGACGCTGCGCTGCATCGTCGCCGGCCAGCGGCTGGCGCACGACGTCGGCGACTACCCGCGTCTCGGCAAGCGGCTCTACCGCAACGACGGCATGCCCTGGAACCTGGTCGACCAGGGCGCCATCGAGACGCCCACCGCCGGCGCCAAGAAGTAGCCGTGCCGCGCTATTCCTCGCCGATCAGCACCTGGACCGCGTCGGCGGTCATCTCCGAGGCATAGTAGCCGGGCTTGTAGGTACCGCCTTCCTCGTCGGCCAGCACCTCGAACACCACCAGCTCCGGATCGGTGTCGGTGGCCAGCGGCGGCGGCGCCAGCGGTTGCGACGGGTCCAGCGGGCGCAGATATTTAGCGGTGCCGAGATCGAACTGCGTCGCGCACTCGTCGGCGGTCATCTCCGTCATCAGGAACGGCGCCTGGCCGCCCGGCTTGTGAATCCACACCTTGATCATCTTGGCTCTCCGGCAGGTTGGCTGCTGCGGGAGAGCAGACGACGGTCAGCGGCCGCGCGCCTTGATCGCAGTCAAAGGCCGATGCGAACTACTTGTACGGGTCGGCCGCGTCGCGCAGGCCGTCGCCGAGGAAGTTGAAGGCCAGCACCACCAGCACCACCGGCAGCATCGGGAAGATCAGCCAGGGGTAGACCGCCACCGCGTTGATGTTCTGCGCCTCGTTCAGCAGCACGCCCCACGAGGTGATCGGCGGCCGCAGCCCGAGGCCGAGGAACGACAGCGCCGTCTCGCCCAGGATCATCGACGGGATCGACAGCGACAGCGAGGCGATGATGTGGCTCATGAAGTTGGGAATCAGGTGCCGCGCGATCACCCGTTTGGGCGAGGCCCCCATCAGTCGCGCCGCGGTGGTGAAGTCTTCCTCGCGCAGGCTCAACAGCTTGCTGCGCACCGCGCGGGCCAGTCCGGGCCAGTCCAGCAGGCCGAGGATCACGGTGATGCCGGCGAACACGGCGATCGGGCTCCAGGTCACCGGCAAGGCGGCGGACAGCGCCATCCACAAGGGCAGTTCCGGGAACGAGCGGATCATCTCGATCAGCCGCTGAACCACGTTGTCGACCCAGCCGCCGTAGTAGCCGGCCAGCCCGCCCAGCGTCAGGCCGATGACGAAGCTGATGGCGATACCGATCAGGCCGACGGTCAGCGAGATGCGCGCGCCGTAGATGATGCGGCTGAAGATATCGCGCCCGAGCCGGTCGGTGCCCATGAGGAACATCGGCCCCTCGCGCATCTTGCGCTTCACCTCCGCCTCGCCCGGGCAGAACAGGTGGAAGCGCATCTCGGTGATGCCCCAGAAGTCGTACTCGTCGCCCTGGCAGAAGAACCGGATCGGATAGATCTGGCTCTCGTCGACCGTGTAGATCCGCTTCAGCAGCTTCAGGTCCTTCTTCACCTTGTAGCCATAGGTGAAGGGGCCGACGAAGGATCCGTCGTGGAACAGGTGGATGCCCTGCGGCGGCGCGTAGATGTAGCGCGAATGGCGCTCGTGCAGCGGGTAGGGCGCGAACCACTCCGCGAAGATCGCCGCGATGTAGATGAACAGCAGGAACGCGCCGGAGACCACGGCCAGCGGATGGCGGCGGAACTTCCACCACATCAGCTGCCACTGCGAGGCCATGTAGAAGCGTTCCTGCTCCGGCGTCAGGTGCTCGACCGACAGCGGATCGAACGGCGCGTCGGAGACCCAGTGCTCGATATCGGACTCGCCGCGCGTCGTCATCGGCTCGCCTCCGCGCCCAGCCGGATGCGCGGGTCGAGGATCGCCAGCGCGATGTCGGACACGAACATGCCGACCACGGTCAGGAACGACAGGAACAGCAGGAACGAGCCGGCCAGATACTGGTCCTGGCTCTGCAGCGCGTGCACCAGCATCGGCCCCGAGGTCGGCAGGCTCATCACCACCGCCACGATCGCCGAACCGGAGATCAGCTGCGGCAGCAGGTTGCCGATGTCGGCGATGAACGGGTTCAGCGCCATCCGCAGCGGATACTTGATCAGCAGCTTGGTCGAGCGCAGGCCCTTGGACCGCGCCGTCACCACATACTGTTTCTGCAACTCGTCCAGCAGGTTGGCGCGCAGCCGGCGGATCATGCCAGCGGTGCCCGACGTGCCGATCACGATCACCGGGATGATCAGGTGCTGCACCACCGAGCCGAACTTCTCCAGGCTCCACTCGGCGCCGATATACTTCTCGTCCATCAGGCCGCCGATCTCGACCCCGAACCAGGTCTTGGCCAGGAACAGCATGATCAGCGCCAGCAGGAAGTTCGGCGTCGCCAGCCCGAGATAGCCTAGGAACGTGAAGGCGTGGTCGCCGAAGGAATATTGCCGCACGGCGGTGTATACGCCGATCGGGAACGACACCGCGTAGACGAAGATCGCGGTGGCGAAATTCAACACGAAGGACAGCAGCAGCCGGTCGCCGACCACGTCGCTGACCGGGCGCTGGAACTCGAACGACCAGCCCAGATCGCCCTGCAGAATGCCGGAAAAGCCGTTGGCGCCGGGCCAGATGCCGAGCCAGACCGCGTACTGCTCCAGCAGCGGCCGGTCCAGGCCGTACTCGGCGCGCAGGAACTCGATCTTCTCCAGCGCCGCGGTGTCGCCCTGCGCCTTCAGTTCGGCGAGCTGGTTCGACAGGTAATCGCCCGGCGGCGCCTGGATGATGATGAAGGTGATGATCGAGATCACGAGCAGTGTCGGGATCATGATCAACACGCGGTGCACCAGGTAGGTGAACATCTCGCCTCTAGCGTCTCGGTTCCTGCCGCACTGTCGTGCGCCGACGTTTCGGAAGCCCTAATGGGCGGTGCCGCGGCCGCGAGTTCAGCGGTCGAGCCAGAATATGTCCGGCCGGTAGATGCCGAACTGCGCCCCCGGATCCCAGTTATAGACGCCTTCGACCGGCACGTTAACGAGATCGTTCTTCACCACCACCGGTTGCTGCACCCCGGCGATGATGCCGATGACGAAGACGTTGTCGGCATGGATCTCCAGCATGCGCTCCCAGATCGCCCGCCGCTCCTCGATACTCGAGACGTCGAGCCAGCGCTGGTTCAGCGCCATCAGCTCTTCCGCCTCGGGCATGTCCGGCGGCTCGCCGGCGTGGCCCTTGGTTTCGTAGAACTGGCCCCACTTCGGCCACTGCAGGCCTTGCTGTGTGGTCGGCGCCAGCTCCGACGGGCTCATCTCCGGCGAGGCGACGCCGTTTTCCCAGCCCGACCACACCGCCATCTGGCTCTCGCCGGCGAAGACCCGGTTGCGGAACACCTCGCGCTGCGACGGTTTGATGAACAGCTTGATGCCGATCCGCTCCCAGTCCTCGCGCACCAGCTCCAGCACGTCGGTCTGCTCGGTCGATTCGCCGGCGGTCTCGACGATGATCTCCAGCGGCCGGCCGTCGGGCAGCAGCCGGATGTCGTTGTCGTTGCGCTGATCGAGGCCGATCTCATCGAGCAGCGCCTCGGCCGCGTCCGGGTCGTACTCGGCCCAGCGCGTCTGGTAGTCCTCGTTGTACAGCGGGCTGTCCGGCAGCAGCGTGTTGTTGGCCTCCAGCGCCAATCCGAAATACAGCGTCTCGTTGATGATCTCGCGGTCGATGCCCATCGACAGCGCGCGCCGGAACCGCACGTCGCGCATCAGCTCGCGCCACGCCGGATCGTTGATGTTGAGGTTCGGGTAGAGCGCGATATGCGCCCCCTTTGCGGTGCGCCACAGCCGGGTCTTGAAGTTGCCCTGCTCCTCGTTCTCGCGCAGGAAGGTGTAATTGTTGAACGCCAGGTTGCGCGCCTGCAGGTCGGCCTCGCCGGTGCCGGCCTTGGCCGGGATCAGCTTGCCGTCGGCGACGTTCAGGATCACCCGGTCGATATAGGGCAGCTGGTGCCCGGCCGCGTCGACCCGGTGATAGTAGGGGTTGCGCTCGACGATGAAGCGCGTTGCCGGCGCCTTGGTCCGGTTCACCCACGGCTGCAAGGTCGGCAGGTCCGGGTTGTCGAATCGGTACAGGTTGTCGAGCCGGTTGTGCAGCGAGGCCCAGTTGCGCCGCCGCGCCTCCTTCAGGGCCGCCTCCAGCGCCGCCGGGTCGGCATACTTGACGTGATAGTCCTTCAGGTAGTGCTTCGGCCGGTAGATCAGCAGCGGCGAGGCACCGGCGATGCGCGGCAGGAAGAACGGGTTCGGCTTTGCCCAGGTGAAGCGCACCGTGACCTCGTCGACGAACTCGACCTCCGGCGGCTGTCCGTCGACCAGCAGGTCGACCGGCGGGCCGGACGGCGACAGCTCGTCGTTGTTGGCCACGTCCTCCCACCAGTAGCGGATGTCGTCGACCGTGAACGGCGCGCCGTCCGACCATTTGTGGCCGGGCCGCAGCTTGAAGGTGAAGATGCGGCCTTCCTCGACCGTGAACGAGGCCGCGATGTCGGGCACCATGTTATATTGCCGGTCATAGCCGACCAGGCGCGCGTAGCCGTACACCATCATCAGCCGCACGTCCTTGGCGCGCGGGATCAGGGTGCGCAGCTCGCCGCCCGGCTTGCCGGGCTTCAGATCGCCGTCGAACGTCACCACCGAGGGTTCGGCCGGCACCCGTTCGTGCACCGGCGGCAGCGCGCCGGCCTTCACCTGCTCGGCGAATAGCGGGGTCTCGAGCAGATCGACGGCGGCGGCCGGCCCGCCGAATCCCATCAGCACGGCCATCACGACCGCGCATGCATGCCGCTTCATCCCTTGCCTCCGTCAGTTACCCCCGGCGTTGTCCTCGCCGGCGGGCCCCCCTCGTTGCCCTGTTCTCTAGCTGCTCGGCGACAGGCTAACGTCCGCGGCGGCGCGGACAAAGTGTCCATTGCCGATGTCGACCATACCGACCTTCTCGCCGTGGCCCAGCGTGTACGGCGCCGGCCACGCCGTCGGGTCCGATGCCTTGCCTTCCATCAGCGCGGTGAGGTCGAGCCGGGCGCCCGGATTGGCTTTCGGCACCGCCGCCAGCAGCGCCCGCGTGTAGGGGTGCATCGGGTTCTCGAACAGTTCCTGCCGCGCCGCGGTCTCGACCAGCCGGCCGGCGCACATTACCGCGATCCGGTCGGCCATGTAGTCCACCACGGCCAGGTTGTGCGAGATGAACAGGTAGGTCAGGCCGAGCTCGGACTGCAGATCCTTCAGCAGGTTCAGTACCTGCGCCTGCACCGACACGTCCAGTGCCGAGACCGGCTCGTCGCAGATCAGCAGTTCCGGTTGCAGCGCCAGCGCGCGGGCGATGCCGATGCGCTGGCGCTGCCCGCCGGAGAAGCTGTGCGGATAGCGCCGCAGATAACGGATGTCGAGCCCGACCAGGTTCATCAGCTCGCGCACCCGGTCGCTGCGTTCCGACCGGTCGCCGATATCGTGGATCACGAACGGCTCGGCGATGATGTCGTAGACCGTCATCCGCGGGTTCAGCGACGAGAACGGATCCTGGAAGATGAACTGCACCTTGCGCCGGAAATCGAACAGCGCCTGGCCCTCCAGCGCCAGCACGTCGACCATCTTGCCGTTGTCGTTGTAGGTCAGCTGGCCGCTGTCCGGCGCCAGCGCGCGCAGGATGATCTTCGAGGTCGTGGTCTTGCCGCAGCCGCTCTCGCCGACCAGGCCCAGGCACTCGCCGGGCTTGATCTGGAAGCTGATGTCGTCGACCGCCAGCACCTGGCCGCCCGGCTTGCCGCCGAACAGGCTGCGCTTGCGGGTGGCGAAGCTCTTCGACATGTGGCTGACCTGCAGCAGCGGCGCGTCGTCCGTCGACGCCGCGCGCTTCGGGCGCACCTCGGCACGCAGGTGACCGTCGGCTTCGGCCTTGATCTCGCGCAGCGGCACCAGTCGCTCGCCCGGCTTCATGCCGAAGCGCGGCACCGCGCGCAGCAGCGCCTTCAGGTAGGGGTGCTGCGGGTCGCGGTAGATGTCCTGCACGCTGCCCCGCTCGGTGACCCGGCCGTGGTACATCACCACCACCTCGTCGGCGACGTTGGCGACCACGCCCAGGTCGTGGGTGATCATCAAGATCGCCATGCCGAGTTCGGACTGCAGGTCGCCCATCAACTTCAGGATCTGCGCCTGGATGGTGACGTCCAGCGCCGTCGTTGGCTCGTCGGCGATCAGCAGCGCCGGGCGGCAGATCAGCGCCATGGCGATCATCGCCCGCTGCCGCAGGCCGCCGCTGAGTTCGAAAGGGTACTTGTGCACCGCCTCGCTGGGCGCCGGGAAGCCGACCATACGCAGCATGTCGGCGGCCATTTCCAGCGCCGCCTTGCCGGTCTGGTTGCGGTGCAGTTCCAGGCTTTCCGCGATCTGGTTGCCGATCGTGTGCAGCGGCGACAGCGACGTCATCGGCTCCTGGAAGATGATCGAGATCCGCCCGCCGCGAATCGCCCGCATCTCCCTGGAGTTCACGCCCAGGCGGCAGATGTCGACGAAGCTGCCGGGCTTGTCGGGGTCGAAGAACAGCACCTCGCCGCCGACCACCTCCGCCGGCCGCGGCAGGATGCGCATGATGGTCTGGCTGACCACCGTCTTGCCGGAGCCGCTCTCGCCGACCAGGGCGACGGTCTTGCCTTCCGGAATCGAGAACGAGACGCCGTCGACCGCGCGCACCTTGCCTTCGGCGACGTTGAACTCGACGGCGAGATCGCGAACCCGCAGGACCGTCGTCATGCTAGCCCTTCTGCTCGCCGAGCCCGAGGGCGTCGAGATTGCTGCGGGTCGCCTCGTTGAGCTCGATACCGCGTTGCCGGGCGACCTCGATCGCGCGGCGGGCGATGTCCTCGAACGCGTCCAGCGTCGAATCCAACTGTATGGTGGCCTCCTGACCCTTCACGGTGAGCTGCATCCATCCCTTGGCGCGGTCGCGGCGCGTCGAAAAATAGCGGAGCCGGACCTCGTCCAGCGCCGCCCACGGCACCGTTTTGCCGAACGGACCGTGCGTGTGCAAGGCCTCGTCCGACACTTCCACGGACGTCCGGTGGCGCCAGTAGGTCCGCAGCCCGTAGCCGGCGAACAGCAAGGCCAGCGCGCCGAGGATAATCGCCACCACTGGTAAAATATCGGCGAACAGCGCCGGCCCGCCGGTGATCGCCAGGCCGGCCGCGGCACGTGCATAATCGGCGCCGATCTCGCCCAGTGGATATCGGTGTATCGTCACGGCGGCAGACTAGCCGCCTCGTCGGCCGATAACCAGCGCGCGGCGTCGTGTTTCGCGGTGTTTCGGCACAGTTTTCCCAGGAATTCCCAGCATTCGGCGTCATGCACCGCGTGATGTGTCATCAGGCCGGTCGCTTCGGCCGCGTCGACCGACCCATCAACTGACGTTGCCGCGTCCTGCCGGGCGCCGCCGATCCGCCGTGCACCCAGATGGGCTATGAACTGGGCCAGCGCCGCGTCGTCGCCGACGAAGCCACGGGTGCCGCGCCAGTCGATGATGTCGACGTGGCAGTTCATTTCGGTCAGGCCGGGCGCCGGATGCATGGCCTTGCGCGGCCCGAACCGCGACAGGCCGGTCAGCCCGGCATGGCCCAGGCGTGCCACGAAGGCCGGGTCGATGCGGTTCCACGGCGGCACGAAGATCGGCCGCGCCCGCTCGCCGAACAGGTGGCGCAGCCGGGTCCAGCCCAGCGCCACGTCGGCCAGCCGGTCGAAGGCCGGCCGGTGCGGCCCGAATTCGCACTTCTTCTCGCTTGCCGGCGCCAGGTTCACGTGTCGCCAGCCGTGCGGCAGAAAGCTGACATTGGCCGGCAGGTCGGCCAGCGACGCCTCGGCCTCGGCCGGCACCGCCGCCAGTGCCAGCGGCAGGCCGTCGCCAACCTCGATCAACCGGTTCAGCCGCGGTCCCGGCCGGCGCGCGTCGTCGTCGCGCCACCACAGGCTGGCGACCCGCCCGGCCTCGCCCCAGGCATCGAGCTCCCGGTCGAGATCGTCCCACGAACTCATCTGCTGCCGATCCATTGCGCCAGCAGCCGTGCCGCCGTCGCCGCGCCCTCGGTGTCGAGGTCGAAACGCGCCGCAGGCCGGGCCGCGTCGACCGCTGCCGCCAATGTTTCAGGTGACAGGTCCGCTTCCGGAACGACCTGCAGGACGCCGTGTTCGGCCAGCGCCTCGGCGCGCAAGGTCTGCTCGGTCTCAAGCCCGCCGGCATAGGGCACCGTGACGATGCGGCAGCCGGCCCGGATCGCCTCCATGGTGGTGTTGTAGCCGGCCTGGCTGATCGACACCGCGCAGTTCATCAGCAAATCGGGGAAGTCGCCGCGCGACAGTTCCACGATCACGCCGTCCGGCGCCTCGGCGCGCAGGCTGGCCAGCGCATCGTCGGCCACGTTCACGCCGGCCAGCACCCGCCAGGTCCGGTCGCGATACGCGGTCAGCGCCCGCGCGGCCATGGCGGTGCGCAGCAGCTTGTCGCCGACCGCGCCGCCGCCGGCGGACACCAGCACCTCGTCCCAGCCGTCATGGCCGGCCCCGCGCCGGGTGCCGCGCGCATCCACGACATAGCCGGTGTAGTGCAGTTTTCCGGCCACCGTGGCGGCGTGCGGAAAGGTCCGGTCCAGGGCGATGAAGGCCGGGTCGCCATGCACCAGCGCGTGGTCGTAGTAGGTCTCCAGCCGCTCCACCATCTCCTCGTTGCGGCCCGGCTTCGACTGCGCCACCAGGATATCGCGCACCGAGGCGCAGATCACCGGCCGTGGCGTCATCGCCCGCGCCGCCTCCAGGAACGGCGTCAGCTCGAAGCGCATCTGCCGCCGCCCGAACGGGAACAACTCGGTCAGGATCGCATCGGGCCGCACCTCGGCCAGCAGCGCGAGCAGCGCGTCGCGGCGGTTGTCGCGCCAGGCATCGTCGATCGGCCGGTCGTGTTCGTCGACCAGCTCCTTGAAGTAGAGATCGGTGGCGCGCACCGGCGGCAGTTGCGCCAGCCGTCCGCCGCCGAGATCGAGCCCCGGCACCGGAAAGCCGCCGCTGGCGAACACCACGTCCAAGCCGACGTCGTCCAACGCCCGGGCCACCGTCGCGGCGCGGCGCACGTGGCCGATGCCCAGCAAATGCTGCACCCAGAAAAGGACTCTTGGTCCACTCATGCCTGATCCATCGCGACGTTCAACTCGTGCACGGCAAGCGCGCCGCCGGGGCCGACCTCGAACACGTGCAACCGGTCCCAGCGCAGCTTGTCCGGCGGCTTGCCGAGCATCGGCCAGTCGCGCGCGGCGGCGTAGAGCGCGCGGATCACGCCCTTGTGGGTCAGCGCGCCGATGTCCGGGCCGCCGGCGATCTCGGCCAGCCAGCCGCGCACCCGGTCCTGCACCTGGCGCGGGCTCTCGCCACCCGGCGGCATGAAGTCGAGCCCGCCGTCCTCCAGCGCCGCCATGTCCAGGTCCGGGTCGTCGCGAAGCTGCGCCAGGGTCTTGCCCTCGAACGTTCCGAAGCTCATCTCGATCAGCCGTTCCTCGACCGTGGCCGCGATGCCCAGACAGTCGGCCGACTCGACGCAGCGCCGCAACGGGCTCACGTACCACGCCGCCTCGCGCCACGCGGCCGGCACCCGCACCGCGCGCAGCAGCGCCTTGCCGGCCTCGGTCAGCGCCACGTCGGTGCGGCCCTGCAGCCGCCCATCGTCGTTCCACGCGGTCCGGCCATGACGCAGCAGCGCGAGGCGGGTCATGACGACAGCCCCCGCAGCACCATGTCCAGCTTGGCCGCCGCCGCCGGCAGGTCGCGTTCGCCGCGCACGTGCGCGGCCGCGCCGGCGCCGAGGCGCGCGCGTACGCCGTCGTCGTCGAGCAACGCGCGCACGGCTTCGGCCAGTGCCGACGGGTCGTCCGGCGGCACCAGCCGCCCGCCGATGCCGTCGCCGACCACGTCGGGCACGCCACGTTGCCGGCCCGCCACCACCGGCAGGCCGGACGCCTGCGCCTCCAGCAGCGCCATGCCGTAGGCTTCGCCGACCGCCGGCCAGACCATCAGGTCCGCCGCCGCGTAGAGCCGCGCCAGCGGGTCGGGGTCAAGCGCGCCAAGGTAGTGCACGCGATCGCGCCGGCCGAGCGCCGCTTCGACCTCGGCCCGCGCCGGTCCGTCGCCGGCCACCGCCAGGCACCAGTCGTCGCCCGGCAGCAACGCGATCGCCTGGCCGAGCTGGCGATACGACTCCAGCTTGTCGCCCGGCCGCATCATGCCGACGGCGAGCAGCCACTTCCTGTCCGCCGGCAGACCGAAACCGGCACGCTCGCGCGCCACGCCGACATAGGGCGCACAGTCGAGGAAGGGCGGGAAGTACATCGCCGGGGTGCGGCCGTAGCGCAGCTCGGCGACGCATTCGATGTCGAGCCGCGTCGGGCACAGCACCAGGTCGGCGATGCGGATCGCCGCCATCGCCATGCCGTGCGCTTCGTTCCATGGCCCGCCGGCGCGCTTCGGCGCGTGCGACGGCTCGGCGATCACGTAGGGGATCTCGAACATCTGCTTCATCACCGGCCCGAGATAGTCCGGGGCCTTGTAGTAGACGTGGTAGGTGAACCACAGGTCGGCCTCGAACCGCTCCAGGTCAACGGTCGCGCTCGCGCCATTGGCCACCGCCGGATCGTCGCCCTTCGGCTGGTAGCTGCGATAGTCGCTGGCGACGAACACGTCGTGGCCGGCCTGGCGCAGCGCCGCGAGGTAGAGCCGGGCGACGCGGCGGTCGCCGGACGGGGTCGCATGGTCCGGCGGCTTCAGCGGCGCGTAGAAGGCGATCCGCATCGGCTATTCGGCCGCGCGCGCCTGGGCCGGCGCCGCGAACCGTGCCGCCAGCCGGTCGATCCACATCTCGTGGCTGAACTCGGCGGTCAGGCGCCGCTGCCCGGCCTTGCCGAGCTTTTCCCGCAACGCCGCGTCGCGGCCAACCCGTTCCAACGCGGCGGCCAGCGCGGCATCGTCGTCCGGCGGCACCAGCAGCCCGGTCTCGCCGTCGACGATCAATTCCGGGATCGCGGAGACCGCGGTGGCGACGCAGGCCACGCCCTGGCTCTGCGCCTCCATCAGCACGTTGGGCAGCCCGTCGCGGTCGCCGTCGTCGGCCACCCGGCTGGCCAGCACGAAGATGTCGGCGGCGCGCAGCTCATCGAGCACGACTTCCTGCGGCTGCGCGCCATGCCAGGTGATGCGCCCGGCGATGCCGAGCTCGGCCGCCAGCGCCTTCAGCTCCTTGCGCGAGCCGCCGCCGCCGATGTGCACGAAGCGCCAGTCCAGGTCCGCCGGCAGGCTGGCCAGCGCCCGGAACAGGCCGGGAAAGCCTTTCTTCGCCACGAGCCGGCCGACCGACAGGATACGCACCGGGCCGTCTTGGGGGTCACGCGCCGGCGGCGGCGGGAACCGGTCCAGGTCGAGGCCGTGATAGACCAGCCCGACCTTCGACGGGTCCGGCGCCAGTGTCTTCAGGTAGTCGGCGGCCGCCTTGGAGCAGGTCACCAGCCAGTCGCAGTCCGCCAGCTTCTCGCGCTTCTCCCAGTCGGTGGTGGTGCTCCAGATGTCCTTGGCGTGTGCCGACACCGACCACGGCTTGTTCAGCAGCATCGCGGCGTAGCGCGTCACTGAGGCCGGCGTGTGCAGGTAATGCGCGTAGAGCCGCTCCACGTCGGGGTCGAGTTCGTGCGCCAGTACCAGCGCCTGGCCGAATCGCCGGCCGCGGTTCGGGGTCCGGTCGCGCGCCCAGTCCTTCAGCCACAAGCGCTTCACGGCGGTGTAGGTCGGTAGGCGCCGCACCGCCCGCCAGGCGCGCCAGACCCGCGCCGGCTCCTGGTAGAGATATTCCGGCAGGTAGCTGACCGGCGCCTTGATCTCGCGGTGCACCGGGTGCACGTGGCCGTCGGTCGGATGGCGCAGCGATACCAGACGCAGGTCCAGGCCGCGCTGCTCCAGCGCCAGGATTTCCTGCGCGATGAAGGTCTCGGAAAGCCGGGGGTAGCCCTTCAGGACGACGGCGACGGGGCCGGTCACCGCGCGCCGCTCAGCTTGACGACGCGGTCGGCCGCACCCGTTGCGGCCGTGCCGCGGCCCGCTGCGTCCGTGTCGACGGCCGCTCCGCCTCGCCGAGCCAGGGCTCGATCAGCTTGTTGACGTTGTCCAGGCCTTCCAGCAGGCCCGGCACCACCGCCTCCGACGGTTTCTTCTGATAGGGTAACTGCAGCAGCGCCTTGGCCATCACGGCGGGGTCGAGCCGGCCGTCGTCCTCCAGCATCTGCACCAGGCCCAGCTCCTGCGCCTTGCTGGCGCGGATATGCTGTTCCATGCGCGGCTTGGTGCGCGGCACGATCACCGCGCGTTTGTCCAGGCTGAGGATCTCGCAGAAGGTGTTGTAGCCGCCCATCGCGACGACCCCGACGGCGTTTGCCTCCAGTTCCTCCACGTGCGCGTCGAAGGTGATCGCGTCGACCTTGCCGGGCAGCTTCTGGGCGCGTTGCAGGAACTCGTTCTGCCGCTCCGGCTGCATGAACGGGCCGAGCACCAGCAGCGACGGGTACATCACCTTCTGGCCGGTCTCGTAGGTGCGCAGCACCCAGTCGATCAGGTTCTCGCCGTCGCCGCCGCCGCCGGTGGTGACCAGGATATAGGGTTCGTTGACCAGTTCCGGCAGCTGGTGCGGCCGGCGCGGCGTCGGCGCCTGGCGTTTCAGGTAACCGGTGTAGATCATCTTGCGGCGCACCGCGCGCGGCACCTGCAGGCCCTCCAGCGGATCGCAGATCTGCGGCAGGCCATAGACCCAGATCTCGTCATACAGGTCGCGCAGCGCCGGCATGGCGCGCTTGCGATGCCACTCCGGGGCGAGCGAGCGCGGCTCGTCCATCACGTCGCGCAGACCGAGCACCAGCCGGGTGCCGCGGCTCCTGAGCATGTGCAGCGTCTCGGAAACCTCGCCGCGCAGCCCCAGCGGCTCCTTGTCGACGATGAACACGTCGGGCGCGAAGATATCGGCGGTATGGCGGATGATCTCGGAGCGCAGCATCGTCGTCTGTTCCAGGTCGATATCCAGGCTCAACGACGTGTACTCGCCGTTGCGCAACTTGATGACGCCAGGAATTCGGACGAAATCGACGCGGCTGCGGAAGTCGAAACTGCCGATGATCGGCGAGCCGGAAAGAATCAGGACGGAAAGATGCTTGTGCCGTTCCACCAGGGCATGTGCGATGGTCGAGCACCGGCGCAGGTGGCCCAGGCCCATGGTATCGTGGCTATAGATGAGGACGCGCGCGCCCTCTCGATGCGTGGACATGGACCCGAAATCCCCGCTTGCGCCGGCCGACTATGGCATGCTGTCCGGATCGCCGGAAACAGAATTTTGACTTTTGCCGGCCATCGTTTACCTGCCTAAGTCATTGGGCTAAGCTGATTCTCGGCTGTTACGACGCGTCTATGGAAGGTCTAGGGGGCGGCCCCGCGCAATGGAACCGACGATCTTCCGCTACATTCTGCGGTACAGCCTGCGCGCCCAGATTGTTCTCACAGTCATGTCGATCGCGTCACTGCCGTTTCTTTGGTGGTTCTACGATCTTCCCAAGTACATCATCAACAAGGTCATCCAGGGCGATACCGAGACATTCGTGCTGCCGTATGTCGACGTCGAGCTTGACCGGATCACCTATCTCTGGCTGACCTGCGCCGCCTTCCTGGTGCTGGTGCTGGTCAACCAGGCCTTCAAGTACGTCATAAATGTCTACCGCGGGGTTACCGGCGAGCGAATGCTGCGCCGGCTGCGCTACGAGCTGTACAACCGAATCCTGCGCTTCCCGCATTCGGTGTTCAAGAAGCTGAGCCAGGGCGAGATCATCGCCATGATCACCGCCGAGGTGGAGCCGCTGGGCGGCTACATCTCGGAGAGCGTGTCGCTGCTGGTGTTCCAGGGCGGCACCCTGCTGGTGATCCTGGGCTTCCTGCTGGTGCAGAACGTCTACATGGCGCTGGCCGCGATCGCGCTCTATCCGGTGCAGTTCTATCTGATCCCGAAACTGCAGATGAAGGTCAACGCGCTCGGCAAGGAGCGCGTGCGGCTGGTGCGCCGGCTCTCCGACCGCATCGGCGAGACCGTGCAGGGCGTGCAGGAAGTCCACGTGCACGACACCTCGTTGCGCGAGTCGGCGGAGTTCTCGCGCCAGCTCGGCACCATCTTCCTGGTGCGCTTCGACATCTACGTGAAGAAGTTCGTCATCAAGTTCCTGAACAACACCATTCAGCAGCTCGGGCCGTTCTTCTTCTACTCGATCGGCGGCTACCTGGTGATCACCGGCGGCCTGGAGATCGGCACCCTGGTCGCCGCGATCGCCGCGCACAAGGACCTCGGCGCGCCGTGGAAGGAACTGCTGTCCTACTACCAGCGCAAGGAAGACGCGCGCATCAAGTACGACCAGGTGGTGGCCCAGTTCGCCCCGCCCGGCAGCCTGGACGAGACGATCCTGACCAGCGATCCCGATGGCTTCGGCCCGGTCGAAGGCGAGATCGCGGTGCAGAATGTCACCGTGCTGGACGAGCAGGCCAGCGCCACCATCGACCAGCTCAGCGTGCAGATCCCGCTCGACCAGCGTGTCGCCATCGTCGGCCCCGGCGGCGGCGGCAAGGAGGAGCTGGCGCTGCTGCTGGCCCGCCTGGCCTCGCCCGACCGCGGCGCCCTGCAGGTCGGCGGCCAGGACATGGCGAACCTGCCGGAGAGCATCACCGGCCGGCAATTCTCCTACGTCGGCTCGAGCACTTTCGTGTTCAACACCACGCTGGGCGACAACCTGTTCTACGGCCTCAAGCATCGGCCGCTGGTGCCGGCGGTCTACGAGGGCGACGCGGCGAAGGAACGCGAGCGCTTCGCCAAGGAAGCCAACCTGTCGGGCAACGTCGAGGCCGACGTCGAGGGCGACTGGATCGACTATGCCTCGGCCGACGCCGACAGCCCGGAAAAGCTGCGCGAGCATGCCCTGCACGTGCTGGAACAGGTCGGGCTGGCCGAGGAGCTGTATCAGTTCGGCCTGCGCGGCACCATCGACCCGGAGGACAAGCCCGAGGTCGCCGAGGCGGTGATGGCGGCGCGCGCGCGGCTGCTGGAGCGGCTGGCCGACCCGGCGATCGCGCCGCTGGTCGAGACCTTCGACCGCGACAAGTACAACGACAATGCCTCGGTGGCGGAGAACCTGCTGTTCGGCTATCCGGTCGACGACAGCTTCAATCCGGAGCGGCTGGCCGAGAACGCCTATGTGCGCGAGGTGCTGGACAAGGTCGGCCTCACCGAACGCTTCCTGCAGGCCGGTCATCAGGTCGCCGCCACCATGGTCGAGCTGTTCGCCGACCTGCCGCCCGACCACGAGCTGTTCCAGCAATTCTCGTTCATCGCCGCCGACGATCTGCCGGACTTCCAGGCACTGCTGCAGCGCGCCGACCGCAACAATCTGGCGGCGCTGTCGGCCGATGACAGCGCCCGCCTGGTCTCGCTGCCGTTCAAGCTGATCCAGGCGCGTCACCGTCTGGGCGTGATCGACGACGAAATGAAGGACTCGATCCTGGCGGCCCGGCGCGCCTTCGCCGACGACCTGCCGGAGGAGCATGCCGGCGCCATCGCCTTCTTCGACGAAGCCCGCTACAACGCCGCCGCCAACCTCCAGGACAATATCCTGTTCGGCAAGGTCGCCTACGGCCAGGCCCAGGCGGTGGACCGGGTCGGCGGCCTGATCCGCGACGTGGTCGAGGAACTCGGCCTGCGCGACACCGTCGCCAGCGTCGGCCTGGAATTCCCGGTCGGCATCGCCGGCAGCCGGCTGAACGGCGTACAGCGCCAGAAGCTCGGCCTGGCCCGCGCGCTGATCAAGCGTCCGCGCGTGCTGGTGCTGAGCGAGGCCACGGCGTCGCTGGACAGCGCCAGTCAGGCGCGGATAATGGATGCGCTACTGGAGTCTTTCGAGGGCCGCTGCCTGATCTGGGTGCTGCACCGGCCCGACCAGGCCGAACGCTTCGACCGCGTCCTGGTGGTCAAGCAAGGTCGCGTGGTCGAACAGGGCAGCTTTGCCGAGCTGAACCAGGAGGGTACCGAGTTGCAGCAGATCCTGGCACAGCAGCAGTAGAGGGCGACGGGAGAAACCGATGAGCCTGAACGAGGAAGTGGAGCTGCTGCGCAGTGTGCCGCTCTTCTCCAAGATCGAGCCCTCCAAGCTCAAGCTGCTCGCCTTCACCAGCGAGCGGCTCACATTCGCCGAGGGCCAGAGCCTGTTCCTGCAAGGCGATATGGGCGACGCCGCCTATGTCCTGGTGGACGGTACCGCCGACGTCGTCATCGAAACCCCGAACGGACCGCTGACCGTGGCCAAGGTCGGCAAGAATGCCTTCGTCGGCGAGATCGCGATCCTGATCGACGTGCCGCGCACCGCGACCATCACCGCTACCTCCAAGCTGGAGACGCTGCGGATCTCCAAGGACCTGTTCTTCCGCCTGGTGAAGGAATTCCCGGAGATGGCGGTGGAGATCATGCGTGTCCTGGCCAGCCGTCTGGAGGCGACCAACAACCAGCTTGCCGAGGCCAACCGCAAGCTGCAGCAGGCGCAGGGCGCCGGCTGAACCTGACCCGCGGGGCGTGGCGTAACCGATGAGCCGTCTCAACAGCGTGATCCGTCGCCTGCGCGCGCAGCGCGACTGCCTGAACCAGGCCGCCCGAATGATCGCCGCCATGGACGGGCCGGTGCTGGAGCTCGGGCTCGGCAACGGCCGTACCTTCGATCACCTGCGCGAGCGCTGCCCGAACCGCGAGATTTTCGTCTTCGAGCGTCAGGTCGCGGCGCACCCCGACTGCATCCCCGACGACGACCACCTGCTGCTCGGCGGCTTCGAGGAGACCGTGCCGGCGGCGCTGGCGCGTATCGGCCGCAAGGCGGTGCTGGCGCATTGCGACATCGGCAGCGGCGACAAGGCGGCCACGGCGCGGCTCGCCGAATGGCTTGGCCCGGCGCTGGCGCCGCTGCTCGCGCCCGGCGCCGTGGTGGTCTCCGATCAGCTCCTGAACATCCCCGGCGCGCTGCCACTGGCGTTGCCGGAGGGCGTCGCCGAGGGCCGCTACCACATGGTCCGGATGCCGGCCTAACCATGCCCGACGAGTCTGGCGCGGGGTTGCCGCGTATCAAGAACCCCGCCGGCGACCTGTTGGGCCTGGCAATTCTCAGCGTCGACCGTGAAGCCGGGACCGCGCGCGTCGCGTTCGATGCCGGCCCGCACCTGTGCAATCCGATGGGGGCGCTGCAGGGCGGCTTCATCGCCGCCATGCTGGACGAGGCGATGGCAATCGCCTGCGTCGCCCAGGCCGACTTCACCATCGCCGTGCCGACGCTGGATCTGCGTTGCAATTACCTGGAGGCGGCCAAGCCGGGCCGGCTGGTCGCCGAGGGCGCGGTGCTGCGGCGCGGCCGCTCGGTCGGGTTCCTGGAGGCCAGGCTGTTCGATGCCGACGGCAAGCTGCTGGCGACCGCGCAGGCCACCGCCCGCATCGTCCCGATCCCGCCGCAAATGACATCGGCATGAACGCCGGCCGCGACCTGTACCCGGACATCGAGCCCTACGACAGCGGCACCCTGAAGCTCGACCAAGGGCACGCGATGTACTGGGAGGAGTGCGGCCGCCGCGACGGCCAGCCGGTGCTGTTCCTGCATGGCGGGCCAGGCTCCGGCTGCTGGCCGCTGCACCGGCGCTTCTTCGATCCGCGCCACTACCGCATCGTGCTGTTCGATCAGCGCGGCGCCGGCCGCTCGCGGCCCGCCGGGACGCTGGCCGGCAACACCACCCAGGCCCTGGTCGGTGACATCGAGACGCTGCGCGAGGAACTCGGCGTCGAGCGCTGGCTGCTGCTCGGCGGCTCCTGGGGGTCGACCCTGGCGCTGGCCTACGCCCAGGCTCATCGCGAGCGCGTCGACGGGTTGATCCTGCGCGGCATCTTCCTGGGCGAGCCGGGCGAGGTCGACTGGTTCATGCATGGCATGGGCCGCATCTTCCCGGAGGCGCGGCGCGACTTCCTGACGCCGATCCCGGCGGCCGAGCGCGATGACCTGCTGGGTGCCTACCACCGCCGGTTGACCGATCCCGACCCGGCGGTGCACCGGCCGGCGGCGCTGGCCTGGAGCCACTACGAGAGCCGCTGCTCGACGCTGCTGCCCGATTTCGACGCGTCCGCCGCGACCCACCCCGAGGCGGCGCTGTGCCTGGCCCGGATCGAGGCGCACTACTTCGTCAACGACTGCTTCCTGCGCCCGAACCAGTTGATCGACGGCTGCGATAGTCTGCAGGAACTGCCGATCGAGATCGTGCAGGGCCGTTACGACGTGGTCTGTCCGGTGCAGAGCGCTGACCGCCTGGCCCGCGCGCTGCCCAACGCGCGCTACACCATCGTCCCCGACGCCGGCCACGCCGCCAGCGAGCCCGGCACGCGGCGCGCCCTGGTCGCCGCGACGGAGCGCTTCAAGCGCCGGGGGTGACGATCATGCCGCGTCCTCAAGACGAATGACGTAGGTCGCCGAGAAGTCCCGCCGGCGCACCGCGTCGTAGAAGCGACGATCAGCCGTGACCACGGGATACTGCACGCGGATCGCCAAGCCCAATCCTATTTCGATGCTGCGGCCGGTCAGTTGATGCTTTGATCCGCCAAACGGCAGGGCCCTACACGTCGAACTCGGCGATCACCGGCACGTGGTCCGACGCCGGCGCCCAGCCGCGGGCCTCACGCACGATGTAGGCCTTCTTCAGCGCCGGGCGCAGGGCTGGCGTGACCCAGATGTGGTCGAGCCGGCGGCCCTTGTCGGCCGCTTCCCAGTCCTTGGCGCGGTAGCTCCACCACGAATAGATCTTCTCGTCGGCCGGCACGAACTCGCGCACCGTGTCGACCCAGTCGTGGCTCGCCTGCCACTTCGCCATCGCCTCGACTTCGACCGGCGTGTGGCTCACCACTTTCAAGAGCTGCTTGTGGCTCCACACGTCGGTCTCCAGCGGCGCGATGTTGAGGTCGCCGAGCAGGATGGCGCGCCGTCCGTCGTCGCGGGTGCTGGCGAACCAGTCGGTGCATTCGCGCAGGAAGTCGAGCTTGTGCTGGAACTTGTCGTTCACCACCGGGTCGGGAATGTCGCCGCCGGCCGGCACGTAGAAGTTATGCAGCTCAATGCCGTCGAGGATGCGGCAGTGGATGTGCCGCGCGTCCTCTTTCGCCGCCCACTTCAGGTTCGCCGGTTCTTCCAGCTTCACGTTGCGCCGCGCGAACACCGCGACGCCGTGATAGCCGGCCTGGCCGTGCAGCGCGTGGCGCGTGTAGCCCCACTTGCGGAATGGCGCCAGCGGGAACTGGTCGTCGCGCACCTTGGTTTCCTGCAGGCACAGCACGTGCGGCTTGTGCTGCGTGACGAAGCGTTCCACGCAGTCCATGTGCGCCCGCACCGACGCGACATTCCACGACGCAACCTTCAGGCGCATCTACTTGGCGTACGAGAAAGTTAGCGTGCCGACGCCGTCGACGCCGCCCTCCAGCGTGTCGCCGGCCTGCACCGCGCCGACGCCTTCCGGTGTGCCGGAGTAGATCAGGTCGCCGGGCGCCAGCTCGAAAAGGCCGGAGAGGTAGGAGATCGTCTCCGGCACGTTCCAGATCATGTGGTCGACGGTGCTGTCCTGGCGGATCTCGCCGTTGACCTCGAGCCAGATGCGGTTGTTCTCCGGATGGCCGATGGCGCTGACCGGCTGGATCGTGCCGATCGGCGCGCCGCGGTCGAAGCCCTTGCCGATATCCCACGGACGGCCGTCCTTGCGCATCAATGCCTGCAGGTCGCGCCGCGTCATGTCGACGCCGACGGCATAGCCGTAGACGTGGTCGAGCGCGTCGGCCTCGGCGATGTTGGCGCCGGCCTTGCCGATCGCGACCACCATCTCGATCTCGTGGTGCAGGTCCTTGGTGCCGCTGGGGTAGGGCAGGGTGGCGCCGTCCATCACCACCGCGTCCTGCGGCTTCATGAAGAAGAACGGCGGCTCGCGGTCGGGGTCGCCGCCCATCTCGCGCGCGTGCGCGGCGTAGTTGCGGCCGACGCAGTAGATGCGGTGCACCGGAAACAGGTCGTCGGTGCCGGCGACCGGCACGGTGCCTTGCGGCGGCTGCGGGATCACGAAGCCCATGAACACTCTCCAAGGCGATTGGAAGTCGGAACGGATTGCCAGAATCAGAACAGATTGAACGTGTTGCCGACCACGCCGAGCGGCCAGCGACCGCTCTCATATAGCCGAAACTTCAGCGCGAAGGGATGCTCGTCGCCGGCGCCCGACGCCAGCACCAGCGCGGCCTGGTAACAGGCTTGCGCCGCCGCGCCGGCGGCCGCGTGCACCAGCTCCTCATCCTCGACGCCGCTGCGCCGCGCCGCCGCGTCGGCCGAGGCGACTAGGATTTCGGAGACCTGGCTCTGCAGCGCCGTCAGCGCCACCATCACCTCGTCTTCCGGCGCCAGCGCGCAGGCGTCGGCGATCAGCGCCGCGCGGAGCTGCTCCTCCGCCTCCCACCATTCGGAGTTGAAGTCGATGTTGGCGGCGGCGTCGGCCGCCTCCTCCCAGTCGCGGATCACCGCCACCTCGGCGTCGGGAAAGCCCAGCGCGTCGAGATAGGCCCGCGCCCAGTCCGCTTCGTCCTCGTCGACCTCGTCGCCGAGCGCCCCGAACCACGCGACATGCTCCGCCATGCGCCCGAACCGCGCCACCGTGGTCAGGCGTTCGAGCTCCTCCTCCTCGACGGCGTTGAGGTCCAGGCGGTCGGTCAATGATTCCCCCGCGCCTCGCGCCACAGGCCGAGCTTGTCCTGCACCGGGCGGTCAGAGAACGAGAACAGCACCGCCTCGTCGTCGGCCGTGTGGTGGTGACGGTGCCAGCTCGGCACCACGAAGATGTCGCGCGGGCCCCATTCGAACACCTGTTCGCCGACCGTCGTCGTGCCGGTGCCCTCGACCACCGAATAGACCACGCCGTCGGTGGACTGATAGGGCGCGGTCTCGAAGCCCTTCGGCAGCAGCTGCATGAAGGTGCCCATGGTCGGCATCGCGTAGTCGCCGTTGACCGGGTTCACGTAGCGGAGTTTCAGCCCGTGGCACGGGTCCCACTCCTCGGCCTTCTGCATCTGCGCCAGCGCCTCGCGGGTGCGGCTGTAGGGATAGTTGAACACCGGCGAGGTCGGCGTGGTCTTCTCGTAGCCCACGGGCAGCAGTCCCGAGCCATAGCGCGCCAGCGCATCGCCCTCAGGTCGCGACAGGCTCTGCGCGTCGTCGGCACCGTGTTCCAGGAAGCTGGCGTCGAACAGCGATACGATCGGGATGTCGAGCCCGTCGAGCCACACCATCGGCTGGTCGCTGTCGTTGCCGTGGTCGTGCCAGGTCCACGACGGCGTGATCACGAAGTCGCCCGGCGACATCGTCGTGCGCTCGCCCTCCACCGCGGTATAGGCGCCCTGGCCCTCGACCACGAAGCGCAGCGCCGACTGCGAATGCCGGTGCGCCGGCGCGATCTCGCCCGGCAGGATCAGTTGCAGCCCGGCATAGAGCGACGGCGTGATCCGCGACTGCCCGCGCAACGCCGGATTCTCCAGGATCAGCACGCGCCTCTCGGCTTCCTTCGCCGTGATCAGGCTGCCAGAATCGAGCACGTCCTGGCGGATGTCGTCATAGTGCCAGATGGCGGGAGCGGCCTGGCTCTCCGGCGCCTTGGTGATCAGGCCTTTCAGCACTTCCCACAGCGGCGCCAGGTTGCGCTCACCGATCCGGTCGTAATAGGCGGCGCGCTCCGCACGCACGGCGGCATCGGTCATCGACGGATCCTCCACGAGGCGAAAGTCGGAGTTTCGCAGGCGCTGGTCAAGTCATACAAAGTCGTCACCCCGGGCGGAGCGGGTAGCGCGCAGACCCGGGGTCCATGCCGATGCCAGGTCTCATCGTCGGCATGGACCCCGGCTCAAGGCCGGGGTGGCGATAATGGCCTACAGCCCCGCCCGCTGGGTCAGTTCGTGTTCGTTGTAGAACGGGTCGGCGTGGACGTCTTCGGCCCGCGCGCCGAGCTTCGTGGCCAGGCCCGCGACCGCGTCGACCATGACCGGCGGGCCGGCCAGATACGCTTTCCAGCCGTCCAGGTCTTTCAGGTCGGCGGCGATGGCCTCGTGCAGGAAGCCGGTGCGGCGCTCGGTGTCGCCCGACGGCGCCGACAGCACCGGCACGAAGCTCAGGTTGGCGTGCTTCGCCGCCAGCGCCTCGAAATGGTCGACCAGGTACAGGTCACGCTCGTCGCGGACGCCGAAATACAGGTGGATCGGCTGCTTCAAGCCGTACTCGCCGAGCGCCGTCTCGACGATCGACTTGATCGGCGCCAGGCCGGAGCCGCCGGCCGCCGCCAGGATCGGGCCGGTATGCTTCTCGCGCAGGAAGGCCAGGCCCATCGGCCCTTCGGCCTTCACCTTGTCGCCGGGTTTGAGGTTCTGCGCCACCCAGTGGCTGACCGAGCCGCCGTCCATCGCGCGCACGTGGAACTCGATCACGTCGCCGACCGGACGGTTGGCCATGGAGAAGTCGCGCGGCGGCTGCCCGGGAAAGGTCACCCGCGCATACTGCCCGGCGGAGAAGTTGTAGGGGCCGCCGGCGTCGATCTTCAGCCGCACGACGCGGATGTCGTGCGTCGCCTGTTCCAGCGCCGCGACGCTGCAGTCGAGCTCGCGCTGCGGATGCATCACGGTCTCGTCGAGCTCCAGCCAGGCGACGCGGAGGTCGGTCTTCGGCTGCGCCTGGCAGGCCAGGATCAGGCCCTGGCGGCGCTCTTCGGGGGTTAGCGCGTATTCCGAGTAGGCCTCGCCCATCTCGACCTTGCCATCGAGCAGGCGCGACTTGCAGGCGCCGCAATTGCCCGACTGGCAGCCGAAGGGATAGTCGATGCCGGCGTCCAGCGCCGCCTCCAGCACGGTGCCGTCGGCGCCGACCTCGATGGTCTCGTCGGTCTGTCGGATGTGTACCTTGAACGCCACGTTCGCCCCGCTATGCTGTTTGGTGGCCATCGTAGGCAGCCCAGATAGGGTTGACAATGGAATTGTTGGCAACATCAACAATTCCGGCTCATACTACGACCATGGCACGCAACTCCCTCGATTTCGGCCTGCTGCCCGAGCTGATCGGCTACGAACTGCGCCGCGCCCACACGCGCCTGTTCCAGCATTTCGCCGCCAGCGTGGGCAGGGACGGCATCACGCCGGGGCTGTTTGGCGTGTTGGTGCTGATCGAGGCCAACCCGCGCCTGAACCAGAGCCGGCTCAGCGAGGCGCTGGGCATCGACCGCTCCACCGTGGTCGGCGTGATCGACCGCCTGCAGGAGCGCGGCCTGGTGCGCCGCGCACCGTCGGTCACCGACCGCCGCGCCTACGCCCTGGAGCTGACCAAGGCCGGCGCCGAGACCCTGGCCGGCCTGAAACGCGACGTCCGCGCCCACGAGACCGACATCACCCGCGACCTCAGCGCCGGAGAACTGGCCCAGCTCGCCGCCCTGCTACGGCGCCTCGCCTGACCGCCGCCGCTGCGCCAGGCCGGCGACGATGATGCCGAGCGCGACGACGCCGATGAACACGGTGGCCAATGCGTTGATCTCCGGCGACAGGCCGAGCCGGACCTTGGAGAAAATCACCATCGGCAAGGTGCTGGCGCCGGGCCCCGAGACGAAGCTGGCGATCACCAGGTCGTCCAGCGACAGCGTGAACGCCAGCAGCCAGCCGGCGACCAGGGCCGGCGCGATCAGCGGCAGGGTGATCACCGCGAAGACTTTCCACGGCCGCGCGCCGAGGTCGAGCGCGGCTTCCTCCACCGAGCGGTCCATGTTGGCCAGCCGCGATTGCACCACCACCGCGACGAAGGCCAGCGAGAAGGTGATGTGGGCGACGGCGATGGTGGTGACGCCGCGCCCGGCCGGCCACCCGACCAGGTCCTCCAGCGCCACGAACAGCAGCAGCAGCGACAGGCCGGTGATCACCTCCGGCATCACCAGCGGCGCGGCGACCATGCCGGTCATCAGCGTGCGCCCCTTGAACCGCCCGAAACGCGCCAGCACCAGCCCGGCCATGGTGCCCAGCACCACCGCGACGGTGGCGTTGACCGCGGCGATCCGCAGGCTCAGCAGCGCCGCGTCGATGATCTGCTCGTTGCGCAGCAGCTCGCCGTACCAGCGCGTCGAGAAGCCGGCCCACACCGTGACCCGCTCGCTGGCGTTGAACGAGTAGATCACCAGCGCCACGATCGGCAGGTAGAGGAAGGCATAGCCGGCGAAAACCAGCAGCCACAGCGAGCGCCCGCGCGTCACCGCCTCTCCTCCGCGCCGCGCGCGTTGGCCGACTGGAACGCCATGATCGGCACGACGAGCAGCAACAGGATGGCGACCGCGACGGCCGAGGCCACCGGCCAGTCGCGGTTGGCGAAGAACTCGTTCCACAGAACCCGGCCGATCATCAGCGCGTCCGGCCCGCCGAGCAGTTCCGGGATCACGAACTCGCCCACCGCCGGGATGAACACCAGCAGCGAGCCGGCGACGATGCCGGGCAGGGAGAGCGGCAGGGTGATGCGCAGGAAGGCCATGAACGGCTTGCAGCCGAGGTCGGCGGCGGCCTCCAGGAGCCGCATGTCGAGTCGTTCCAGGTTGGCGTAGAGCGGCAGGATCATGAACGGCAGGTAGGAATAGATGAAGCCGACATAGACCGCGCCCGGCGTGTACAGCAGCGCCAGCGGCTGGTCGATCAGGCCGGCTGACATCAGCGCCGTGTTGATCGCGCCGTTGCCCTGCAGGATCACCTTCCAGGCGTAGACCCGGATCAGGAACGAGGTCCAGAACGGCAGGATCACCAGGAACAGCAGCGAGGTGCGCCACGCCGGCCGTGCCCGCGCGATGCCGTAGGCCATCGGATAGCCGATCAGCAGGCAGCCCAGCGTCGAGACCGCCGCGATCCACATTGAGTTGAGATACGCCTTCCAGTACAGGTCGTCCTCGAACAGGAAGGCGAAGTTGGCCAGCGTGACGTTGAGCCGGTAGGTCAGGTGGTCGACCGCCTCGACCAGCGCCGTGTAGGGCGGCCGCGCGATCACCGCTTCCGCCAGCGCGATCTTCAGCACGATCGCGAACGGCACCAGGAAGAACAGCAGCAGCCACACATACGGCACCGCGACGACGAGCCAGCGCCCGAGGCGGGGCGTCATGGCGTCGCCGCCATGGTGGCGTGCTGCGGGCGCCATACCCCCACCTCGCCTGTCCTCTCCGCCCCCAGGGGCGGAGAGGGACGCGGAGGCGATGGCCCTGTAGCTCCCTCTCCGCCCTTCAGGGCGGAGAGGGTCGGGGTGAGGTGGGCCTCGATGCCGTGCGCTGTCGTCCGAACCCTCACGACAGCAGCACCACCGGGCTGCTCGCGTCCCAGGCGAGCCAGACGTCCTGGTCCCAGGTGAACTCGGTCTGGCGCGAGCGGGTCAGGTTCGGGCGGGTGACGCGCACCATGCGGCCGTTGGCCAGCGCCACCTGGAAGATCGACAGGTTGCCGAGATAGGCGATCTCGTCGACTCGCCCGGCGACCGCGTTCTCGATCTCGCTCGGCGCCTCGGCCAGCAGCCGGATCTTCTCCGGCCGGATCGCCACCGCGCAGGCGGTGCCGGTATCCGCGTCCACCGGCGTGGCGACGTAGAACCGGCCGCCGGCCTCCTCGCTCTCGACGGTCGTGCCGTCGACGCCGGTCGCCACGATGCGGCCCTCGAACAGGTTCACCGAGCCGATGAAATCGGCGACGAAGCGGCTCGCGGGGTATTCGTAGATTTCCTCCGGCTTGCCGATCTGCACGATCCGGCCGGCGTCCATCACCCCGATCCGCGACGACAGCGTCATTGCCTCCTCCTGGTCATGAGTGACGACCATGAAGGTGACGCCGATCTTCTCCTGGATCGCCACCAGCTCGAACTGGGTCTGCTCGCGCAGCTTGCGGTCCAGCGCGCCCAGCGGCTCGTCGAGCAACAGCAGCTTCGGGTTTGGCGCCAGCGCGCGGGCCAGCGCCACGCGCTGCTGCTGGCCACCGGAGAGCTGATGCGGCTTGCGCGCGTCGAAACCGTCGAGCTGCACCAGCGCCAGCATCTCGCCGACCCGCGCCGCGACGTCGGCCTTGACCATGCCGGCCTGCTTCAGCCCGAAGCCGACATTGGCCGCCACCGACATGTGCGGGAACAGCGCGTAGGACTGGAACATCAGGTTCACCGGCCGCTCGTAGGGCGGGATCCCCGACATGTCGGCGCCGTCGATGGCGATGGTCCCGGCGCTCGGCGTCTCGAATCCGGCCAGCATGCGCAACAGCGTGGTCTTGCCGCAGCCCGACCCGCCGAGCAGTGCGAACAGCTCGCCCCGGTAGACGTCGAGATCGACATTGTCGACGGCGGTGATCCGGCCGAAGCGCTTGGTCACGCCGCGCAGCGAGATGAACGGCTTGGCCGCCGGGTCGCGCCACGGCTCCGGCGCGACATACCTGGCCGCACTGCTGGCGCCGGGCCCGCGCTCGCGCTGCTCGGCCACGTTGGCGCCTACTGTCCGGTCTTCACCTTGGTCCAGGCGCGGGTCTGGCTGCGCGCGAAGCGGCCGGTCGGCGCTTTGTCCGCGAACAGCCGGGCCTGCACCTCGGGCGGTGGATAGATCGCCGGGTCGCCCTTGACCTCGTCGCTGACCAGCGCCGTCGCCGCCGCGTTCGGGTTGGCGTAGAACACCTCGTCCGAGATCTTCGCCACCACGTCGGGGCGCAGGATGTAGTCGATGAACAGGTGCGCGGCATCCTTGTGCGGGGCGTCGGCCGGGATCGCCATCACGTCGAACCAGATCACCGCGCCTTCCTTCGGGATCACGTAGCGCACCTCGACGCCATCGGCGGCGTCGTCGATCGCCTGGAACACGTCGCCCGACCAGCCCATGGCGACGCACAGCTCGCCATTCGCCAGGTCGTCGATATAGGACGACGAGTGGTAGTACTTGATGTGCGGGCGGACCTGGCTGAGCAGCGCCACCGCCTTGTCGAGGTCGGCGGTCTCGGTGGAGATCGGGTTCAGCCCGAGATAGTTGCGCGCGATGTCGAACACCTCGTTCGGCGCGTCGAGCATCGAGATGCCGCAATCCGCCAGCTTCGCCGCCTTCGCCGGATCGAAGATCAGCGACCAGGTGTCGGTCGCCGCGTCGGCGCCCAGGCGCTCGGCGACCTTGGCGACATTGAAGCCGAAGCCGGTGGTGCCCCACATGTAGGGCACGGCATGGGCGTTGTCCGGGTCGTGCTCGCGCAGCCGCGCCATGATCCCCGGGTCGAGGTTGCCGTAGTTCTTCAGCTTCGACTTGTCGATCTTGGCGAAGATGCCGGCGGCGAGCTGGCGCTCCAGGAACGACGCGGTCGGCACCACGATGTCATAGCCGGACTTGCCGGCCAGCAGCTTGCCTTCGAGGATCTCGTTGCTGTCGTAGACGTCGTAGTTGACCTTGATGCCGTATTCCTGCTCGAAGCCGGCGATGGTCCCCTCGGCGATATAGTCGGACCAGTTGTAGATGTTCAGGACCTTGTCCTGCGCCGCCGCCGGCACCGCCATTAGGAAAAGCGCCGCCAACCCAAGCAGCGGTACGCCCGTCAACAAGCGCATCTGCACCATGATCGCCCTCGCGTGCTTCGGTTCGTTTGGCGGATTGAATGTCGCGTCCGGAGGGTTGTCAAAGTAATTTGCCGTATGACCCAGACCGACACCGCAGAACTCGACCCGACCGACCCAAGCGCCTACCCGCACTGGGTCGACGATGTGATCCGCTTCAACGACCAGGACCCGGGCGGGCACGTGAACAACGCCGCCTACGCCAGCTATGTCGAGCATGGCCGGGTGAGCCTGATGCGCGCCTGCCACTTCGACCGGCTGCCCGACTCGCGGTTCGTGCTGGCGCACCTGGAGATCGACTACCGGGCCGAGGGCCGGTTCCCGGCCCGGCTGCGCATCGGCTCGCGGGTGCGCCGCGTCGGCACCAGTTCGGTGACGCTGGGCCACGCGGTGTTCGCCGACGACCGCTGCCTGGCCACCGCGGTCAGCGTGCTGGTGCACATGATGGGCGACAAGTCGGCACCGCTTCCCGACGCGGCACGGGACGCGCTAAAGCCAATGAGGTAGCGCTATCCCTCCGGCGTCGACCCCGCCAGTCGCGCCACGGCGCTGGCGAACAGATAGGGGATGACGGCGCAGGCCATGCCGGTCACCGCGCAGGCGGTCTGCAGCGTCGCGAAGGTGACGCTGCCGCCGTAGCTGACGACGCCGTAAAGCGCCACCGCGGCGCCGATGATCGCGCCGGCCAGCGCGACGAGCCAGAGCAGGCGCTGCTGGGCGCCAAGGAAAGCTGACATCGATGTCCCCGGGTCGGGGCGCCGAAGCGGCGCCCGATCGGCCCAGTCTGGCATGCTGCGCAGCTATTCGAAATAGACGCTGACGGTCCCGAACGACCCGAAATCGGCGACGATGGTCGAGCCGTGGGTGGCGTCGAGCGGGCGGATGAAGCTGCCCGACAATACCGTCTGGCCGGCCTCCAGCCCGTCGTCGAACCGCGCCAGGCGGTGGTTGCACAGCCACACGATGCCGTTCGCCGGATGGTTCAGCACCCCGGCGCCGAGCCCGGTCTCCTCGATCTTGGCGTTGCGCGAGACGATGGCGCCGACCCAGCGCAGGTCGATCTCGTTCGGCCGCGTCGGCCGGCCGCCAGTGACGATGCCGGCATTACCCGCGTTGTCGGCGATGGTGTCGACGATGGTCCGCTTGTGCTTGCCCTTCGGGTCGTTGCGCATGATGCGGGTGTCGAGGATCTCCAGCGAGGGCACGACATAGTCGGTGGCGTCGAGCACGTCGTAGATGGTGACGCCCGGTCCTTTCAGTGGCTTGCCCATGATGAAGGCGACCTCGGCCTCGATGCGCGGCTCGATGAAGCGATCCTTCGGCACCACGGCGCCGTCCTCGAAGAACATGTCGTCGAACAGCACGCCGCAGTCCGGCGTGTCGATGCCGACCGCCTGCTGCATCGCCGACGAGGTCAGGCCGATCTTGCGGCCCCGGATCTCGCGGCCGGCCTTCAGCTTGATCTCGGTCCAGGCCGACTGGACCTCGTAGGATTCCTCGAACGTCATGCCGGGGTGCGACTGCGCCATCATCGGGATGCGCTCGTGCGTCCGCTCCGCCTGGTCCAGCGCCTTGGCGACCGCCTTGATCTCGGATTTTTTCATGCTGCGTCATCCCTCCCGGTACGTGGCGGGAGTGTACACGACGGCCCATGGCGGGAAGAGCAGCGTTACACGTTCAGCAGCAGATGCTCGCGTTCCCAGGCGCTGATCACGTTCTGATAGCCGTCGTTCTCTTCCTGCTTCACGTCGAGCAGCAAGGTGACGAAATCCTCGCCCAGGATTTCGTTCAGCGGCGTGCTGGATTTCAGCTTGGCCAGCGCGTCGGGCAGGTAGCGGGGCAGGGCGTATTGCCGGCGCTCGTAGACGTTGCGCTGCGACGGCTTGGAGGGCTTCAGCTTCTCCATCATGCCGAGATAGCCGCAGGCCAGGCTGCCGGCGATGGCGAGATACGGGTTGCAGTCGGCGCCCGGCACGCGGTTCTCGATCCGCCGGCTGTTGGCGCCGGATTCCGGCACCCGCAGGCCGGCGGTGCGGTTCTCCAGGCCCCAGTAGAGGTTCATCGGCGCCGCCGTGTTCGGTACCAGCCGGCGATAGGAGTTCACGTTCGGCAGCAGCAGCGGCGCCGCCGCCGGCAGGTATTTCTGCAACCCGCCGATATGCGACTCGAACAGCCGCGTGTTGCCGCCGGCGCGGTTGGCGAACAGGTTGCGGCCCTTGCCGTCCTCCACCGACTGGTGGATGTGCATCGCGCTGCCCGGCTCGGAGGCGATCGGCTTGGCCATGAAGGTGGCGTAGACGTCGTGCCGGATCGCGACGTGGCGCAGCGTGCGCTTGAAGAAGAACACCTGGTCGGCCATGCGCAACGCATCGCCGTGGTTGAAGTTGATCTCGACCTGCGCCGCGCCGGCCTCGTGGATCAGCGTGTCGATGTCGAGTTCCTGCGCCTCGCAGAAATCGTACATCTCCTCGAACAGCGGGTCGAACTCGTTCACCGCGTCGATGCCGTAGGACTGCCGCCCGGTCTCCGGCCGCCCGGAACGCCCGACCGGCGGCTCCAGCGGATAGTCCGGATCCAGGTTCTTCGCCACCAGATAGAACTCGACCTCGGCCGCCACCACCGGGCACCAGCCGCGCGCGGCGTACAGGTCCAGCACCGCGCGCAGCACCTGGCGCGGCGCGTAGGGCACCGGCTTGCCGTCGCGGTAGTGACAGTCGCAGATCACCTGCGCCGTCGGCTCGCCGTACCACGGCACCAGCGCGATCGAGGCCGGGTCCGGGTGCAGCACCATGTCCGGCTCGGTCTCGTCCATCACCTCGGTGTCGACGAAGGCGCCGGTCACGGTCTGCGCGAACACGCTTTCCGGCAGCCGCAGCGCGCCGTCGCGCACGTTGGCCAGGAACTTCTGCGTCGGGGTGATCTTGCCGCGGGCGATGCCGGCGAGGTCCGGCACCATGCACTCGACCTCGGTGACGCGGCGCTGCTTAAGCCACTCGGCGAGGTCGACCATGGCCCTGGCTCCGGCTGCTGGCGTGGTCGCGCGCGTCGGCGCCGAAACGTCCGAACAGGGCCGCGTGCAGCGGATGCTCGATGGCATCGATCTCGGCGTGCCACTGCACGCCGACGGCGAAGCGCCTGGTGTCGAGGACGCGAATCGCCTCGATGGTGCCGTCCTCGGCCACGCCCTCCACCGCCAGCCGCTCGCCGAGCTTGTCGACGCCCTGTGCGTGCAGCGAGTTGACCAGCGTGCGGGTCTCGCCGATCAGCCCGGCCAGCAGCCCGCCAGGCGTCAGGTCGAGCCAGTGCCGTGCCTTGAGCTGCTCCGCGACCGGCTTCTCGCGCCGGCGCCGGTGGTCCATGTGGCCCGGCGCCTCGTGCAGCACCGGGTGCAGCGTGCCGCCCAGCGCGACGTTGATTTCCTGATGCCCGCGGCAGACCCCGAACAGCGGCACCTCGCGCTCGATGCAGGCCCGCACCAGTGCCAGCGCCATGTCGTCGCGGCCCTTGTCGACGGCGCCGAACTGTTCGCATGCGGCGTCATAGTGGTGCGGCTCGATATTCGAGGCGCCACCGGTCAGCACCACGCCGTCGAGCCGATCGAGCAGCGCCGCGACGTCGCTGGCCGACCCCTGTGTCGGCAGCAGCACCGGCACCGCGCCGGCTGCCTCGCGCACCGCCTCGACATAGCGCGCGCCGGCGCGATGGCTTTGGTGGCCGTTCTCGTCTTCGCTGAAGTTGCAGATGATCCCGACGATCGGGGCGACGCTGGATGTGCTCATGACCTGCTTCGCTAGCATGCCGGCCGGTGCCGGGCAAGCTGATGGCGGCGCGGGCCGGCGCGGTTCCGGTCGAGCGGAACCGGCGCTAGCTGCCGGCGGCGCTTCGCGGCGGACTGGTTCGGCGCGCCTGTTTCATGCGGTACATCGCCTGGTCGGCCAACCGCAGCAGTTCGTCGCGCTCCTTCGCCATACGCGGATAGAAGGCCAGCCCGACGCTGAGCCGAATGAAGACTTCGAGACCGGCGATCAGAAAGCCTGAATTCTCGACCGACGCCAACAGCCGCGCGACGGCCCGCTGGCCGCCGGCGACATCGTCGCCCGGCAGGTTCTCCAGGATCGCCGCGAACTCGTCGCCGCCGACACGGGCCAGCAGGTCGCCGCCGCGCAGGCATTTCTGCATCCGCACCGCTGCCTCGTGCAGCACCTGGTCGCCGGCTTCGTGGCCGTGCCGGTCGTTGACCGACTTGAACCCGTCCAGGTCCATGTAGGCGACGCCGAATGGCGTGCGCTTGCGCCGCGAGCGCTGCAGGACATAGTCCAGCCGCTCGTTGAACACGCGCCGGTTCGGCAGCCCGGTGATGTCGTCGATGTTGGCGCGCCGCAAGGTCTCGATCTCGCGACGTTTGCTGTCGCGCGCCTGGTCGACCGCCTCGCCGAGCAGCGTCGGCGACAGGTTCGACTTGCTGACATAGTCCGAGGCGCCGCCCTTCAGCGCCGAGACGGCGACCTGCTCGCTGCCCTGGCCGGTGATCATGACCACCGCCAGGTCGGGGCGGTGCAGCCGTATCTCGTTCAGCACCGCCAGACCGTCATTGCCGGGCAGCGAATAGTCGAGCAGCACGCAACCGAACTCGCCCTGCCGCAGTTGCGACAATCCCTCAGGCCCGCCATCGGTTTCGACGATCTCGGCGTTCCAAGACTCGACCTGGCGCAGCGCGCGGACGATCATCTCGCGATCGTCCTGGCTGTCGTCGATCAAAAGCATACGCATCGTCCGCACCGATCAACTTGTCCGCGGCAGGAGCGCCAGGTCCAGCCAGTAGTTTTTCAGGTTGCATAGCGCGGCGAAGAAGCCATCCAGGTCGACCGGCTTCTTGATGTAGGTGTTGGCACCGGCGTTGTAGCACTCGTTGATGTCCCAATCGTCGTCGGAGGTGGTCAGCACCACCACCGGGATCGCGCGCGTGTCGCGGTGCGACTTGACCGCGGTCAGCACGGCGCGTCCGTCGACGCCCGGCATGTTCAGATCCAGCAGCATCAGGCCGGGGAGCGGCGCGGCCTCTGGTCCGGCGTAGGCGCCGCGGTGAAACAGATAGTCCAAAGCCTCGGCGCCATTGTCGAAGCGCACGATCGGGTTGAACAGGCGACCGTCACGCTTCAGTGCGCGCTCGGTGGCCTCGAAGTCGTCGTCGCTGTCTTCGACGATCAGGATCGGTTGTGTGTCGCGAGCATCCATCAGCCGGTTTCCGCAAGGTTGAAGTAGAAGGTGGTGCCGGCGCCCGGCGTGGAATCGAACCACATCCGGCCGCCGTGGCGCTCGACGATCCGCTTGGCGAAGCTCAGGCCGGCGCCGGTGCCTGGGCCATAGGCTTTCTCGCCATGCAGCCGTTTGAAGATCTTGAACACGCTGGCCTTGAACTCGTCGGCGATACCGATGCCGTTGTCGCGCACGAAATAGGCGCCGGTGTCGCTGTCGGCGGTCCGCCGCGCGAACCCGACCTCGATGCGCTTCTCGGTCTGGTCGTTGTACTTGATCCCGTTGATCACCAGGTTGTGCACGACGCTGGTCAGCCGGGCCGCGTCGCCGATGGCCGGCGGCAGTGGCGCGGCGATATCGACGACGGCGTTCTGCGCGGCCAGGGTGTCGGCCAGGCTGTTGCGAACGTCGGCGACCACCAGTTCCATATCGACCTCGGACCGCGCCAGGTCATCGCGGCCGAGCCGCGAAAAATGCAACAGGTCGCTGACCAGCTTGTCGGCGCGCGCGCATAGCGCCCTGATCCGCTCGATCCGCTTGCGACCGTCCTCGCCCACCGCATCGGCGTGGTCTTCGCTCAGGAACTGCACGTGGTTGGATATCGCGCGTAGCGGCTCCTTCAGGTCGTGCGAGGCGATATAGGCAAACTCCTCAAGATCGCCGTTGCTGCGCTGGAGTTCGTTGACCAGGCCGGCGAAAGCACGCGCCAGCTCGCCGATCTCGTCCTGTCGATGGACCGGCAGGCGCAGTTCGCCGCCCTTAGAGCGTTTCATGTTTTGACTGAAGCGTAACCGGCATTGACGAGATAGTTTGCGCATTCGTCCGGCTTGAAGCCGCTGACGAGCGTGCCGATGCGGTGCGAGATGTCGTCGATGTTCCGGTGCTGGGCCAGACGGAGCCAGTGCTTGATCTTG
>JAVKFY010000033.1:0-37987 GCA_040223615.1 Alphaproteobacteria bacterium | reverse complement strand
CGCTCCGCTTCGGCGGCCCGCTCGACCTGTTCTCCCGCCGCCGCTTCCGCCAGGCGGTGACGCAGGACAAACCCGACATCGTGCTGACCTGGATGAGCCGGGCGACGGCGGCCTGCCCGGCGGTGCCGATGCACGTCGCGCGCCTGGGCGGCTACTACGACCTGAAACGCTATCGCCACTGCCAGCACCTGATCGGCAACACCAAGGGCATCGCCCGCTGGCTGGTCGAGCAGGGCTGGCCGGCCGACCGCGCGCACTACCTGCCCAACTTCGTCGATGCCACGCCGGCGGCGCCACGACCGAAGCGCGGCAAGGTGGTGCTGGCGCTGGGCCGGCTGCACCCGAACAAGGGCTTCGACCTGCTGATCGAGGCCATGGTGCGGGTCCCGAAGGCGCGGCTCTGGCTGCTGGGCGATGGGCCGCTGGGCAGCGAGCTGCGCGACCTCGCACGCGAACTGAATGTCGACGACCGGGTCGAATTCCTGCCCTGGGTCGACGATCCCGCGCCCTACTACACCGCGGCCGACGTGGTCTGCGTCGCCAGCCGGATCGAGCCGCTCGGCAACGTCGTGCTGGAGGCCTGGGCGCATGGCAAGCCGGTCGTCGCCAGCCTCGCAGACGGTCCGGTCGAGCTGATCCGCGACGGAGAGACCGGTCTGCTGGCCGACGCCGAGCAACCGGACAGGCTGGCCGCCGCGCTGCGCCGCGTGCTCGACAGCCCCGACCTCGCGGCCCAACTCGCCGCCCACGGCCGCGCCGCCCATGAGGCCGAGTTCACCGAACATGCCGTCGTGGCCGCCTATCTCGACCTGTTCCGCCGGCTCTCCTAAGCTCCCGGCAAAGGGAGACCCCGATGACCGATTTCGTTCTCGTGCACGGCGCTTGGCACGGCGGCTGGTGCTGGCGCCGCGTCGCCGACCGGCTGCGGACGGCCGGCCACGATGCCTGGACGCCGACGCTGACCGGGCTCGGCGAACGCAGTCATCTGTTCGGCCCGGACGTCAACATCAACACCCACGTGCAGGACATCCTGAACGTGATCAAGTGGGAGCGGCTGGACGACATCGTGCTGGTCGGCCACAGCTATGGCGGACCGGTGATCACCGGCGTCGCCGACGCCATGCCGGAACGCATCCGCAGCCTGGTCTATCTCGACGCACACGTGCCGAAGCACAACCAGTCGCTGCTCGACATGGCCACCGGCGAGCGCGGCCAGATGCTGCGCGGGCTGATCGAAAAGCACGGCGACCACCTGCCGCCGACCACGGCGGAGGTGTTCGGCGTCACCGACCCGGCCGACGCGCGCTGGGTCGACAGCCTGTGCACCAACCAGCCGGCCGGCTGCATGACCGTGCCGATCCACCTGACCGGCGCCTGGGGCGACGTGAAGCGGCGTATATACGTCCTCGCCGGCGGCTATGTCGGCAGCTACTTCCACGACTACGCCGACCGCTTCCGCGAGGACCCGAGCTGGGAGGTCGAGGTGCTGCCCACCGGCCACGACATGATGGTGACCATGCCCGACGAGGTCACCGACCTGCTGCTGAAGGCGCTGTGAGATGGCGGCAACGCGCACGCCATCGACATCCCCCACCTCACCCCAACCCTCTCCGCCCCCAGGGGCGGCGAGGGAGACGAGACGACGTTCCCTCCGCCCCCTCTCCCCCCGTCGGGGGGAGAGGGCTGGGGAGGGGGGCGTCGATCGAAGAACGAGGAGTACGCCGCCATGCCTGAACGATACGATCTTGTGGTCACGAACGGCGAGGTGGTGAGCCATTCGGGCCGCGCCCGCTTCGACATCGGCATCCGCGACGGCCGCTTCGCTGCCTTCGGCGACCTGGCCAGGGCCGATGCCAGCGAGCGCTACGACGCCACCGGTCTCACGGTGCTGCCCGGCGTGATCGACACCCAGGTGCATTTCCGCGAGCCCGGCGCGCCGAACAAGGAAACGCTTGCGAGCGGCAGCCGCGGCGCCGTGCTGGGCGGCGTGGTCGCGGTGTTCGAGATGCCGAACACCGATCCGCTGACCACAACGCCCGAAGCCCTGGCCGACAAGCTGTCCCGCGCGACGGGCATGTGGTGCGACCACGCCTTCTACATGGGCGCGACCGGCGAGAACGCCGAACAGCTCGGCGAGCTGGAGCGGCTGCCCGGCTGCTGCGGCGTGAAGATCTTCATGGGCTCGTCGACCGGCAACCTTCTGACCGAGGACGACGAAACGCTCTCCCGCATCCTCAGCAACCTGAACCGCCGCTGCGCCGTGCACGCCGAGGACGAACCGCGCCTGAAAGAGCGCAAGCACCTGGCGGAAGCGGAAGGCCACCCGCGCGCGCACCCGGTCTGGCGCGACGTGGAGACAGCGCTGACCGCCACGCGTCGCCTGCTCGCCCTGGCGCGCCAGCACGGCAAGCGCGTCCACGTGCTGCACATCACCACGGCAGAGGAGATGGAGTTCCTCGCCGCCAACCGCGACCTCGCCAGCGTGGAGGTCACCCCGCAGCACCTGACCCTGGACGCGGCGGACTACGAGCGCATCGGCACGCGGGCGCAGATGAACCCGCCGGTGCGCGAGGCGGCGCACCGAGAGGCGCTGTGGCGGGCGGTGCGTGACGGCGTGGTCGATGTGCTCGGCTCCGACCACGCCCCGCACACGCTGGAGGAGAAGGCCCAGCCCTACCCGAACAGTCCGTCGGGCATGACCGGGGTGCAGACCCTGCTGCCGATCATGCTCGACCACGTCGCCAACGGCCGGCTGACGCTGGAACGGCTGGTCGACCTCACCAGCCTGGGCCCGCAGCGGCTGTTCCAGCTCGCCGGCAAGGGCCGCATCGCCCGCGGCTACGACGCCGACCTGACCCTGGTCGATTTGAAGGCCAAATGGACAATCGAAGACTCCTGGATCGCCAGCCAGGCCGGCTGGACCCCGTTCCACGGCAAGCAGATCACCGGCAAGCCGCTCGGCACCGTCATCCGCGGCAACGTCGTGGTCCGCGACGGCGCCCTTCAGGGCGACGCCCTGGGCCAGCCGATGCGGTTCCAGGAGACGCTGCCGCGCAACTAGCACCAATCCGTCACCCCGGACGAGCGGAGGAACCAATGACCGACCGCTACGACGTCGCCGAACTCACCGCCGCCGTCGTCGCGCTGTTCCGCGCCGCCGGGATGGCCGAGGCGCCGGCGCAGGCGGTGGCGGAGATCCTGATCGACGCCGACCTGCTGGGCTACGACACGCACGGGCTGCAGTTCGTGCCGGGCTACCTGGCGGCGCTGGAATCCGGCGCGATGCGGCGTGACGGCGAACCCGAGATCGTCGCCGACCATGGCGCGTCGGTGGTGCTGGACGCCGACCGGCTGCCCGGCCAGTGGGCGATGCTGCGCGCGCTGGAACTCGCGCAGGCGCGGCTGCAGGACCATCCGATAGCGGCGATAGCGGTGCGGCGGTCGGCCAACATCTCGTGCCTGGCGACCTACGTGAAGCGCGCCGCCGACGCCGGCCACGTGGCGTTGCTGTTCGCGTCGGGACCGTCCAACAAGGGCGTGGCGCCGCACGGCGGGCGGGCCGGCGCGCTGTCGACCAACCCGCTGGCCTTCGCCATTCCGGCGCACCCGCACCCGATCCTGGCCGACACCTCGACCTCGGCGACCAGCAACCGCGCCGTGGAGCGCGCCCAGCGCCAGGGCCAGCGCCTGCCCGGCCCCTACCTGGTCGGCGGCGACGGCCAGCTCACCGACGACCCGGCGGCACTGGCGCCAGGAGACAAGCAACGGCCACCCGGCGCGATCCTGCCGGCCGGCGGCGTCGAGCAGGGCTACAAGGGTTTCGCCTTGTCATTACTCGTCGAGGCCCTGGCGTCGGGCCTCGGCGGCCCGGCCCGGACGGAAGGGAAACCCGGCGGCAACCACGACTTCCTGCTGCTGATCGACCCGGCCCGCTTCGCCGGCACCGACACCCTGGTCGCCGAAATGACCGCGCTGGCCGACAGTTTACGCGCCACCCCGCCCCGCAACCCGGCTCACCCCGTCCGCCTCCCCGGCGACCGCGCCTACGCGCGTTACGCCGAGCAGATGGCAAAGGGCGTGCGGCTGCACCCGGAGGTGGTGGAGCGATTGTGGCCTTGCTTCCGCAAATATGGAACTAAGAACCTCTAGCAAAGCGCTTGGGCACGCAATGTCGAACGACACTCAATTTTGGCTGAACTGGGCGGTTCTAGCACTCGCTGCCTTCGGAACGATCTCGGCGGTCGTCGTTGCACTATTCGGGAACTGGTTTCGAGCGTCGCTGGCTCCACCGAAGCTGAATCTCGCTCTGAAGAGCGAGCGCGGGGACAAGACACCTGCAACGATCAAGTCGCCGGACGGAAGTGCCAGCACATTGATCGGGCGTTGGTATCACCTTGAAGTCTCAAACCACCGCAGATGGTCGCCTGCGACGCAAGTTCAGGTCTTCCTGCTTCGCGTCGAAGAACGCGACGCAACGGGCGAGCACAAAGTAACTTGGGTTGGCGAGGTTCCCTTGCGTTGGAAGTATCAGGGCATGAATCCGTTGCTTCGAACTATTGGGCACTCGGTTGACTGCGATCTCTGTAGCGTGGTCAAGGACAAGTGGGTGAGCCTTGAGGTTCTAATTTCCCCAAGCGCACTAGAAACAGTACGACCCGGTGCCACCGACATCATCGTGACGGTTCAGGCTCGAAGCATTGAGGTTGATTCCCAAATGCTGCGGATCCGCATCGCCTGGGACGGCAAGTGGTCCGACGACGCCGACGACATGGCCCAACACATGGTGGTCCGCGAGATCGAGGAACCGTGAAGCGGCTGGGTCGAATGTCCACCCACGTGACCGGTCGTCCCCGCTTCGGGTAGACTGCCCACCAACAGCCCATTCCCATTCAGGAGCCACACCCATGACCGGTTGCATCGTCGGTTGGAGCCATTCGAAGTTCGGCAAACTGGACGACAAGGACCTGGAGAGCCTGATCGTCGAGGCCGCCTCGGAGGCCATCAAGGACGCCGGCATCGAGCCGGGCGACATCGACCAGATCTTCCTCGGCACCTTCAACGGCGGCATGGACGCGCAGGACTTCGCCGCCTCGCTGGTGCTGCAGACCAGCCCGGCGCTGCGCTTCCGCCCGGCGACGCGGGTGGAGGACGCCTGCGCCACCGGCTCGGCCGCGATCTACCAGGGCCTGAACGCGATCGCCGCCAAGCGCGCCCGCTTCGTGCTCGCCGTCGGCGTGGAGAAGATGACCACGCTGAACAGCCGCGAGGTCGGCGAGATCCTGGTCAAGGCCTCCTACGTGAAGACCGAGGCCGTCACCGGCATGAGCTTCCCCGGCATGTTCGGCCAGATCGCCGAGCGCTACTTCCAGAAATACGGCGACCAGTCCGACGCGCTGGCGATGATCGCAGCCAAGAACCACAAGAACGGCTCGGTCAACGAGCTGGCGCACATGCAGAAGGACTTCGGCTACGACTTCTGCCGAACCGAGAGCGAAAAGAACCCCTATGTCGCCGGGCCGCTGAAGCGCACCGACTGCTCGATGATCTCCGACGGCGCCGCCGCGGTGGTGCTGACCGACTTCCAGACCGCGCTGTCGATGAAGAAGGCGGTGGCGCTGCGTTCCACGGCGCAGGTCAACGACATCCTGCCGATGGCCGAGCGCGACATTCTCGCCTTCGAGGGCCCGCAGCGGGCCTGGCAGCAGGCGCTGGGCGAGGCCAACCTGACGCTCGACGACCTCTCGTGCGTGGAGACGCACGACTGCTTCACCATCGCCGAGCTGATCGAGTACGAGGCGATGGGCCTGGCCAAGCCGGGCGAGGGCGCACAGGTGATCAAGGACGGCATCACCGAGAAGGACGGCAAGCTCCCGGTCAACGCGTCCGGCGGCCTGAAGGCGAAGGGCCACCCGATCGGCGCGACCGGCGTGTCGATGCACGTGATGGCGGCGATGCAGGTCACCGGCGAGGCCGGCCCGATGCAGGTCAAGGACGCCAAGCTCGCCGGCGTGTTCAACATGGGCGGCGCCGCGGTGGCCAACTTCTGCTCCATCCTGGAGCCGCTGCGCTAGGACGCTTAGCGTCACCCCGGACTTGATCCGGGGTCCATCTTGCCGCCGTCGACATGGATGCCGGATCAAGTCCGGCATGACGGTACGGTTTTGGGAGGGACAAGAGTGAGCACCTACAAGGCCCTATGGGCGGAAGAAGTCGACGGCAAGGCGCAGGTCGCCTTCAAAGACCTCGGCGACGACGCGCTGCCCGACGGCGACGTCACGGTGGCGGTGAAATACTCCACCGTGAACTACAAGGACGGGCTGGCGGTCGACGGCAACAAGTCGAAGATCATGCGCGCCCTGCCGATGGCGCCGGGCATCGACTATGCCGGCGTCGTCGAGGCCTCCGACAATGCCGCGTTCAAGGCCGGCGACGAGGTGGTGCTGACCGGCTGGGGCGTCGGCGAACGCCACTCCGGCGGCTTCGCGCAGAAGACCCGCTGCAAGGCCGACTGGCTGGTCAAGAAGCCGGACGGCCTGTCCCTGCAGCAGACCATGGCGATCGGCACCGCCGGCTTCACTGCGATGCTGAGCGTGATGGCGCTGGAAGATCACGGCGTCACGCCCGACAAGGGCGAGATCGTGGTCACCGGCGCGGCCGGCGGCGTCGGCTCGGTCGCCGTCGCGGTACTGGCCAAGCTCGGCTACCAGGTCGCCGCGTCGACCGGGCGCGAGGAGCAGACCAACTACCTCAAGGGCCTGGGCGCGACCGGCATCGTGCCGCGCGCCGAGCTGGCCGAGAAGGGCCGGCCGATGGGCAGCGAACGCTGGGCCGGCGCCGTCGACACGGTCGGCTCGATGCCGCTCGCGAACGTCCTGGCGCAGATCAAGTATGGCGGCACGGTCGCCGCTTGCGGCCTGGCGGCGGGCTTCGACCTGCCGACCACGGTGATGCCGTTCATCCTGCGCGGCGTCAGCCTGGCCGGCATCGAGTCGGTCTATTGCCCGCAGCCGCGACGGGCAGCGGCCTGGGCGCGGCTGGCCAGCGACCTGCCGCTCGACAAGCTCGACGCGATGACCACGGTGCGCCCGCTGGGCGACGTGCCGGCGCTGGCCAAGGACATCCTGAAGGGCCAGGTGCGCGGCCGCACCGTCATCGACGTCAACGCGTAGAGGTCTGACGCCGGACGATGCGTTTCGCCATCGACACCCACCTCACCCTGCCCCTCTCCCCCCTGAAGGGCGGAGAGGGAACGCAGTGTCGACATCTCGACTCCCTCTCCGCCCCCGGGGGCGGCGAGGGTTGGGGTGAGGTGGGGGAGGGTGCAAGTACCGAACCGAACCTGGAGTTCAACGTCCGATGAGCAAACCGCCCATCGTTGCGTCGCCGATGCCGGCGCCCGCTCTCGACGTGGAGCGCCGCGACGACGGGACGCTGGTGCTGCGCTCCACCGAACCGCTGCCCGACTACCCGGCACAGCTCGGCGTCTGGCTGCGGCAATGGGCGGCAGAGGCGCCCGACCGCGCTTTCCTGGCCGAGCGCGATGCGGACGGCGGCTGGCGCGAACTGACCTATGCCGAGGCCCGCCGCCAGGCCGATGCCGTGGCGCAGGCGCTGCTGGATCGTGGTCTCGGCCCGGACCGGCCGCTGATGCTGCTCTCCGGCAATTCCATCGACCACGCGGTGATGACCTATGGCGCGATGCAGGCCGGCATTCCCGCCGTGCCGGTCTCGCCGGCCTACTCGCTGATGAGCCAGGACTTCGCCAAGGTCCACCACATTGTCGCCCTGGCCGAGCCCGGCATGGTCTATGTCGAGGACGGCGGCCCTTTCGCCGGTGTGCTAAACGCGCTTGCCTGGGACGGCGTCGAACTGGTCGTCGGCCGCAACCCGCCCGACGGCCTGAACGCGACTTTGCTCGCCGACCTGCTCGCCACCGTGCCCGGCCCGGCGGTCGAGGCGGCCTTCGACAAGGTCGGGCCGGACAGCATCGCCAAGTACCTGTTCACCTCCGGCTCCACCGGCCTGCCCAAGGGCGTGATCAACACCCAGCGCATGCTGACCTCGAACATCGCCGCGGTGCGCGCGACCTGGCCGTTCCTGGCCGCCGAGCCGCCGGTGCTGGTCGACTGGCTGCCCTGGAACCACACCTTCGGCGGCAACATCGTGCTGAACCAGGTGCTGGGCTTCGGGGGCACCATGTATATCGACGACGGGCGACCGCCGCCGACAATGATCGAGCGGACCGCGCGCAACCTGGCCGAGATCGCGCCGACCTCGTACTGGAACGTGCCGGCCGGCTTCGGCGCGCTGATCCCGTTCCTGGAGCGCGACGAGGCGCTGGCGGCGAACTTCTTCAGCCGCTGCAAGATGATCTTCTACGCCGGCGCGGCGCTGCCGCCCGATATGTGGGCGCGGCTGGAAGACATCGCGGTCAAGACGCTCGGGCACCGCACGCTGATGCTCTCCGCGCTCGGTTCGACCGAGACCGCGCCGCTGGCCGTCGCGGTGAACTGGCCGATCGAGCGGCCCGGCAATATCGGCATCCCGGTCGCCGGCACCGCGGCCAAGCTGGTGCCCGCCGGCGACAAGACCGAGATCCGGCTGGCCGGCCCGAACATCACGCCGGGCTACCTGAAACGCGACGACCTGACCGCCGCTGCGTTCGACGAGGACGGCTTCTACCGCATCGGCGACGCGGTGCGCCTGGCCGACCCGGACGATCCGGCCAAGGGCGTGGTGTTCGACGGCCGCGTGGCCGAGGACTTCAAGCTCACCACCGGCACCTGGGTCAGCGCCGGATCCCTACGCGTGGCCGTGCTTGCCGCCGCCACGCCGCTGTTGCAGGACGCGGTGGTCGCCGGCCACGACCGCGACGCGGTCTGCCTGCTGGCCTGGCCCAACGTCGCCGCCGCGCGGTCGATTGCCGGCGCCGGCGACGACGCGCCGGTCGAGGACGTGCTGCGCGATCCCAAGGTGGTGGCGCACCTGCGCGACGGCCTGGGCAAGCACAACGAAGCCAACCCCGGCTCGTCGACCCGCATCGCCCGCGTCATCCTGATGGCCGAGCCGCCGAACGTCGACGGCAACGAGATCACCGACAAGGGCTACGTGAACCAGCGCGCCACGCTCACCCGGCGTGCCGCCCTGGTCAAGGCGCTTTACGCCGAACCGCCGGACCAGAAGGTCATCGTCGTATAAGGGCCATGACGATACGACACATGATGCTCGCGCTCCTGCTGCTGACGCCGTCCGGCGTGGTGGCGGCGGCGGAGCAGCCGTTCCAGGACTGCATCGACAGCCTTGGCGAGCGAGGCGGCGAGACGGTCACCTGCGTCGCCAGTTTCGAGCTGTCGCCGGCGCTGCGCGACCAGGTCGCCCGGCTCACCGCGGGTTTCATGCGCGACACCGCTTGCCAGGTTCAGGTCCAGGTGCCGCGTCAGATGGTGGTTCAGGCCCTGCTCGCCGCCGGCACGGTTGCGTTGCCGGCGCAGCCCGTGGCCTGCGCCATCGCGACCGGCGGCAAGGCGATCCTGACCCGGTTCAGCCTGGCACCCTCGGTCTCCTTCTTCGCTGGCGAGGCCATCGAGGCCTCGCCAGGCATCGCCGATCTGACCGGCTTGCCGCCGTCCGTCGCGCGCGCGATGCAGGACTGGCTGAACGACAGCCCGCTGGTCGAGGCCGCCCTGCTGCGCGGCATCAACCACCTGCTCGAAAGCCGACGCCCTTAAAGCGATTCCAGGCTGAGCGAAGCCGACCAGCGCACCCCCTCAACCGTCACGGCGGACCTGATCCGGAGTCCATAGCGCCGCCGCGTCGGTGCAAGCCAGCTTGCGACAGTGCGCGTCATCGACATGGATGCCGGCTCAAGGCCGGCATGACGACATGGATCGTTTCACGTCATCTTGACAACTTGAACTACGATTAGATTAGTCGTAGTTATCTGTCATGGCCTACTATGGTGCCGCCGTCGAATATGCGTTGCACACGCTGCTGAACCTGAGCCACGCGCCGGCGGAGATCAGTCCGAGCGCGCGCGACCTCGCCGAATTCCAGCGGCTGCCGGTGCCGTTCATGCGCAAGCTGCTCACCCAACTCGACAAGGCCGGGTTGATCGCGGGTGCCGAGGGCGTCCATGGCGGTTGGCGCCTGGCACGCGGACCGGAGGCAATCACGCTGCTCGCCGCCGCCGAGGCGGTGCAGCCCGGCGCGCCGCTGTTCGAATGTCGCGACATCCGCGCCCGCTGCGCGCTGTGGGACGACGCCGACGCACCGGCCAGCGCGACCACCGGTACCTGCGAGATTCATGCCGCGATGCTGGCGGCGGAGACGGCGATGCGCCGCGAGCTGGCGTCGCGCACGCTGGCCGACATCGCCATCCAGGTGCATGCCAAGACCAAGGGCCGCGCCGGCCGATCCGCCAGCGAATGGCTGCAACAGCGCTACGCCGACCGGCGCACGCGAGACGGAAGGACGACGGGATGAGCAATCGGATCGTGGTGGTCGGCGGCGGCTTCGCCGGCTTCTGGGCGGCGCTGGCCGCCAGGCGCGTCGGCGGCGATGGCGTCGACGTACAACTGATTTCTCGCGACCCGACCCTGGTAATGCGCCCGCGCCTCTACGAAGCCGACCCGGCCAGCCTCGGCATCGACCTGCGCCCGCCGCTGGCCGCCGCCGGCGTGGATTTCGTCGCCGGCGCCGCCGAGACGGTGGCGGACGACGCCGTGGTCTTGTCGGATGGCAGCCGGCTGCCCTTCGAGCGCGTGGTGATCGCGACCGGCAGCGTGATGCGCCGGCCGCCGGTGCCCGGCACCGAGACCGCCTGGTCGGTCGACAGCCAGGCCGAGGCGATCGCGTTCGATGCGCGACTGGCGGCGCTCGCGCGAGCCGATGCGCCGCACCTCGCCGTCGTCGGCGCCGGCTTCACCGGCATCGAACTGGCCCTGGAGTTGCGCGACCGGCTGGCCGGGCATGGCGGCAACGGCGAAGCGATGCGGATCACCCTGGTCGACCGCGCCGAGGTGGTCGGACCTGAGCTCGGCCCCGGCCCGCGCGACGCCATCGTGGCGGCGCTGAACGAGGCGAAGGTCGACCTGCGGTTGGGCATTGAGGTCACCGGCCTGTCGCCGACCCGGATCACGCTGGCCGACGGCACCATCGAGGCCGACGCGGTGGCGCTGTGCACCGGCCTGGCGGCGGCGCCCTTCGCCACGCAGGTGCCGGGCGACCGCGACCCGCTCGGCCGGCTGCTGGTGAACGGCGACTTGCGCGCGCCCGAGATGCCGCATGTGTTCGTCGCCGGCGACGCGGCGGCGGCCGATACCGGCGACGGTCACCTGGCGCTGCAATCCTGTCAGCACGCCTTACAGCTCGGCCGCTTTGCCGGCGAGAATGCCGCCCGCGACCTGCTCGGCCAGCCCACCATCCCCTATGCCCAGCCGCGCTACGTCACCTGTCTCGATCTCGGCCGCGCCGGCGCGGTGCGCACGCAGGGCTGGGACCGCGAGGTCGTCGCCACCGGCGCGGAGGCCAAGGCGGTGAAGCAGATGATCAACCGGCAGCTCATCTACCCGCCGGCCGATGCCGACGGCGCCACCTTGCTGGCGATGTCGACCACCGACCCGGCGCGGCAGGGCCGGCCCGGCTGAGCCTCAGAAGCGCCAGGCGAGGCTGGCGCTGAGGAAGTGCAGGTCCTTGTCGTAGTCGCCCGACAGCGTACCGGTGAGCGCGTTCTTGGTCGTCGCCATTCGCCCCGGGCTGAGATCGACATACTCGTAGGCCAGCCCGACCGTGAACCGCTCGCTCAAGGTATAGACCGCGCCGACGGCGTAGCGGATCTGGTCGTCGGCCGGCAGGTCCGGCACCCGGAACTGCGCCTTTACCGGCGAGCTGTCGAATCCGATGCCGGTCTGCAGCATCAGCGCCTCCGACCACTGGTAGCGCAGGCCGAGCGCGACGCGCCAGGTGTCGTGCCAGTTCCGCTCGGTGATGTCGACGGCGCCGGTATCGAAGGTGGAGATGGTGCGGTCGAGCGCCGACCAGTCCATCCACGCCGCGTCGGCCAGCAGCGAGAACCCGCCGCCCAGCGCCTGCACCAGGCTGACCGTCACGCTCTGCGGCAGTGTGAAATCGAAGTCCAGGTTGTTGCCTGCGATGCCGAGCGCCGTCAGCGTCGGGCCGACATCGCGCAGCGCCAGTTCGCCGTCCAGCGAGTGCGCGATCTGCGAGCGGTAGGCCAGTCCGATGCGCGTCCCGTCCCTCGGCGTCACCAGCACACCGGCGTTGAACCCGAAGCCGAAACCGCCGAGGTCGGCGACCGCGTTGCCGTCGTCCAACCCATCCAGCACGTTGTTCAGCGCGAAGGAGGCGTCGAGCTTGGCATATTGCGCCGACACCCCGGCTCCGACCGACAGCCAGTCGGTCGCCCGCCAGGCCACCGACGGGTTCAGGTTGACGGTGATCAGCCGGCTATCCTGCACGTAGTAGCGGCCGGTCCAGTCGTCGAGATAGTCCAGCGTCAGGCCAAACGGCGCCGTTGCCGAGAAGCCGACGCGCCAGTCATCGCCGATCGGGTGCATGTAGAAGAACGTCGCCCCCGCCACCGGCCACGAGGCATCGCCGCCGTTGCTGCCCGGCACGGTCGAGCCACCGTCATTCTCGAACTCGAAGGTCGGCTCGCCGACCAGCGTGCCGATCACGAGCTGCGGCCGGTCGAGCTGGGTCATGCCGGCGGGGTTGTAGTAGGCGGTCGACGCATCCTCTGCCACCGCCGCCTGCCCGGCATAGGCCGCGCCCATCAGCGACGTGCCCTGCTCGTGCAGATGATTGCCCGCGGCGAACGCAGCAGCCGGCGCCAGGACGGCGGCCGCAAGCGCGCACGACCCCATGCGCAAATGCATCATCGCGACAGTCTCCCCTAACGCGTGGCGGGAGGATAGGCCGCGGAGATAAACGACAGCTTTACGTCGCTCTGCCACTAGTTCCTTAGCGCCGCCTGCGCCGCCGCCAGGCGGGCGATGGGGACGCGGTAGGGCGAGCATGAGACGTAGTCCAGTTTCACGCTCTCGCAGAACTGGATCGAGGCGGGGTCGCCGCCATGTTCGCCGCAGATGCCGAGCTTGATGTCGGGCCGCGCGGCGCGGCCGCGCTCGGCGGCGATCTTGACCAGCTCGCCGACGCCATCGACGTCGATCGAGACGAACGGGTCCTTCTCCAGGATGCCGTTGACGCGGTAGTCCTCCAGGAAGGCGGCGCTGTCGTCACGGCTGATGCCGAAGGTGGTCTGGGTCAGGTCGTTGGTGCCGAAGGAGAAGAACTGCGCCGCTTCCGCGATGTCGCCGGCCCGCAGCGCGGCGCGCGGCAACTCGATCATGGTGCCGACGAGATAGTCGACGGCAACCCCGGTCTCCTTGGCGACCTCCGCCGCGATGGCGTCGACCCTGGCCTTGAGAATGTCGAGTTCGCGGCGCGTCGCGATCAGCGGCAGCATCACTTCCGGCACCACGGCCGCGCCACCATCTTGCTGCACCGCCGCCGCGGCCTCGAAGATCGCGCGCGCCTGCATCTCGTAGATCTCCGGATAGGAGATGCCGAGGCGGCAGCCGCGATGGCCCAGCATCGGGTTGGACTCGGTGAGCTGGATGGTGCGCCGGCGCAGGCGATCGACATCGACGCCGCTGGCCTCCGCCAGCTCGGCGAGTTCTTGGTCCGTGTGCGGCAGGAACTCGTGCAGCGGCGGGTCGAGCAATCTGACCGTCACCGGCAGCCCGGCCATGATGGTGAACAGCTCGACGAAGTCGGCGCGCTGCATCGGCAGGATGCGGGCCAGCGCCGTGCGGCGGCCCTCGACGTCCTCGGCCAGGATCATCTCGCGCACCGAAGCGATGCGCTCGGCATCGAAGAACATGTGTTCGGTCCGGCACAGGCCGATACCCTCGGCGCCGAAGTCGCGCGCTGTCCGGGCATCGACCGGGGTCTCGGCGTTGGCGCGCACCCGCAGCCGGCGTACCTCGTCGGCCCAACCCATCAGCGTGGCGAAGTCGCCGGACAGTTCCGGCTGCACGGTGGCGACCTCGCCCAGCATCACCTCGCCGGCGCCGCCGTCGATGGTGATCACGTCGCCCTTGGTCAGCATGTGGCCGGCGACGCTCATGGTCTCGGTCTTGGCGTCGATCGAAATGCCGCCGGCGCCGGAGACGCAAGGCCGGCCCATGCCGCGCGCCACCACCGCCGCATGGCTGGTCATGCCGCCGCGGCTGGTCAGAATGCCGCGCGCCGCGTGCATGCCGTGGATATCCTCCGGGCTGGTCTCCTGGCGCACCAGGATCACGTCCTCCCCCTGCGCGGCCATGGCCTCCGCGTCGTCGGCGGTGAACATGATCTTGCCGGCCGCGGCGCCGGGACTGGCCGGCAGGCCCTTGGCGATTACCGTACGCTCCGCGTCGGGGTCCAGCGTCGGATGCAGGAGCTGGTCCAGCGCCTCCGGATCGACCCGGAGAATCGCTTCTTCCTTGCCGATCAGGCCCTCGCCGACCATGTCGACGGCGATCTTCAGCGCGGCCTTGGCGGTGCGCTTGCCCGAGCGCGTCTGCAACATCCACAGCCGGCCTTCCTGGACCGTGAACTCGATGTCCTGCATGTCGCGGTAGTGCGCTTCGAGCTTCTTGTAGACCTCGACCAGTTCGCCGAAGACGGCCGGCATGGTCTCTTCCATCGCCGGCTGTTCGGCGCCGGCGGCCTCACGCGACTGCCTGGTCAGGTGCTGCGGCGTGCGGATGCCGGCGACGACATCCTCGCCCTGGGCGTTGATCAGGTACTCGCCGAAGAACAGCTTCTCACCAGTCGATGGATCGCGCGTGAAGGCGACGCCAGTGGCCGAGGTCTCGCCCATGTTGCCGAACACCATCGCCTGGACGTTGACCGCGGTGCCCCAGTTCTCGGGGATGTCGTGCAGGCGGCGGTAGGTGACCGCGCGCGCCGTCTGCCACGAGCCGAAAACCGCGTCGATGGCGCCGCGTAGCTGCGCCTTCGGGTCCTGCGGGAACGGCTGTTCCAGCTCGTCCTCGACCAGCCGTTCATAGCGCGTCACCAGTTCGCGCAGATCGTCGACCGTAAGCTCGGTGTCGAGCGAGACGCCGCGGTCGCGCTTCAGTTCTTCGAGCTGGTCCTCGAACAGGTAGTGATCCAGGCCAAGCACCACGTCGGCGTACATCTGGATGAAGCGGCGATAGCTGTCATAGGCGAAGCGCGCATTGCCGCTGCCCTTGGCCAGCCCCTCCACGGTCTCGTCGTTCAGGCCGAGGTTCAGGACCGTGTCCATCATGCCCGGCATCGACACCCGCGCGCCGGAGCGCACCGAGACCAGCAGCGGGTTGCTCGGGTCGCCGAACTTGCGCCCGACGGTCTGCTCGACCTGCGCCAGCGCGGCGGCGATCTGGTCGGCCAGGTCGCCGGGGTAGGTCCGGTCGTGGTCGTAGAAGTGGGTGCAGACCTCGGTCGAGATCGAGAAGCCCGGCGGCACCGGCAAGCCCAGCGCGCTCATCTCCGCCAGGTTGGCGCCCTTGCCACCCAGCAGGTTGCGCATCTCGGCGCTGCCCTCGGCCGCGCCGGCGCCGAAGCTGTAGACCCACTTCGCCATCGTCGTCGCCTATCCCTCGATCAGCGAGAAGTCCGCCACCTGATCCATCGTCCGGCGCATATCTTCCAGCAACCGCAGCCGATTGTCGCGGATCGCTGGATCGGAATCGTTAACCGTGACGTGCTCGAAGAACGCATCGACCGGATCGCGCAGCCGCGCCAGGTCGACCAGGTAGGCGGCGAAACCGTCGGCGTCGGCCGGGTCGGCGCCCGAGCCCTGCACCGCGCGGACCGAATGAAACACCGCCTCCTCGCGCTCGTCGACGAAACGATCGTGCGCGACCTCATCGCTCTCCGGCTGCCAGGCGTTGGTCTTCGAGGTGCGTTCCGCGCGCACGATGTTGGCGGCCCGGCGATAGGCGACCAGCAGGTCGCCGCCGGCCTGGGTGTCGAGAAAACCGGCCAGTGCCGCCACCTTGGCGACCAGCGCGGTGAAGTCGTCGTGCGTCTGGCCAATGCCGCGGGCGCCGAACACCGCCGTGATCAGGTCGTGCCGCGCGCCCTGCTCGCGCAGGTACACCCGCAGCCGCTCGGCGAAGAAGTCGAGCAACGCCTGGTCCGGCGCCTCCCAGCCCTGGATGCCGCGAAGTTGCTCGCCGGCATAGATAAAAGCGGTGTTCAGCGGCAGCCGCAACTCGTTCTCCAACACCAGCCGGATCACGCCCAGCGCGGCGCGACGCAGCGCGAAGGGATCGCGGCTGCCGGTCGGCGTCTCGCCGATGCCGAAAAACGCGACCAGCGTGTCGATCTTGTCGGCCAGCGCGACGGCCACCGCAACCGGATCGCGCGGGCAGTCGTCGGACGGGCCGACCGGCGAATAGTGCTGCGCGATCGCCTCGCAGACCGCGTCGGCCTCCTTGTCGTGACGCGCGTAATAACGGCCCATGACGCCCTGCAGTTCCGGGAACTCGCCGACCATGCCGGTCGTGAGGTCGGCCTTGGCCAGCCTGGCCGCGCGCGCGGCTTGTTCGTCGTCGGCGCCCGGCACGTGGTCGGCCAGCCGCGCCGCCAGCCGCTCGATGCGTTTCACCTTGTCGCCGAGCGTGCCGAGCCTGGCGTGGAAGACGATGCCGTCCAGCGCCTCGACCCGGCTCTCCAGCCGCGCCTCGCGGTCGGTTTGCCAGAAGAACTCGGCATCCGACAGCCGCGCCCGCAGGACACGCTGATTGCCGGCAACGATCTGCCTGCCGCCGTCTTCCGCCTCCAGGTTGGCGACGACCACGAAGCGCGGTGCCAGCGCGCCGTCCGGCTTGCGCAGCGCCAGGTACTTCTGGTGGCTGCGCATCGAGGTGACCAGCACCTCCTCCGGCACGTCCATGAAGCGTTCGTCGAAGCCGCCCGCCATCACCACCGGCCATTCTACCAGCCCGGCCAGCTCGTCCAGCAGCCCGGCGTCGGGCACCAGATGCAACCCTTCAGCTTCCGCCAGTGCCGCCGCGCCCGCCGCGATGCTGCTACGCCGCTCGACCGGATCGGCGACCACCTTGGCGGCGCGCAGCTTCTCCACGTAGTCGGCCGCGTTCTTCACCTTGAAGACCTTCGGGGCGTGGAGCCGATGGCCGCGCGTCTCGTTGCCCGCCGTCACTCCGGCGAACGCGAACGGCACCACGTCGCCGTCGAGCAGCGCCACGATCGAGTGCAGCGGCCGTACCCAGCGCGAATCCGAGTCTCCCCAGCGCATCGACTTCGGCCAGGTAAACCTGCCCAGCACGTCAGGCAGCACCTCGGCCAGCACCTCCGCGGTCGGCCGCCCTTTCTGGTCGATGATCGCGAACAGGAAGGTGCCCTTCGGCGTTTCGCGTTCCTCGCATTGCTCGCGGGTCACGCCGGCGCCGCGCAGGAAGCCTTCGATCGCCTTGTCCGGGGCGTCGGCGCGCGGGCCACGGCGTTCCTCGCGCCGGTCCGCCTGCGCGGCGGGCAGGCCGTCCAGCACGATCGCGATCCGGCGCGGGCCGTACAGTACCTTGGTCTCGGTCGCCTTCAGCTCGTCGCCCAGCGCCTCGGTCAGCATCCGGCGCAGGTCGACCGCCGCCCGCATCTGCATGCGCGCGGGGATCTCCTCCGAGAACAACTCCAGCAGGAGCTCAGCCACCGGCCGGTTCCTCGATCGCTACATTCACGCCCTGGCTGATCAGCCACGTCGCGCAGCAGGCCTTGGCCAGATCGCGCACCCGGCCGATGTAGTTCGCCCGCTCGGTCACCGAGATCACGCCGCGCGCGTCCAGCAGGTTGAACAGGTGCGAGGCCTTCAGGCACTGGTCGTAGGCCGGCAATGCCAGCTTGGCCGCGACCAGCTCCGCGCAGGCCTGCTCGGCATCCTCGAAATGCTGGAACAGCAGTTTCGGATTGGTGTGCTGGAAATTGTGCGCCGAGTATTCCCGCTCGGCCTGCAGATAGACGTCGCCATAGGTCACGCCGGCGCCGTTCCAGTCGATGTCGAAGATGCTGTCGACGCCCTGCACGTACATGCACAGCCGCTCCATCCCGTAGGTCAGCTCGCCCGACACCGGCCGGCAGTCGAAACCGCCGACCTGCTGGAAATAGGTGAACTGCGAGACTTCCATGCCGTCGCACCAGACTTCCCAGCCAAGTCCCCAGGCGCCCAGCGTCGGGCTCTCCCAGTCATCTTCGACGAAGCGGATATCGTGGTTGGCGCTGTCGATGCCGATGGCATCCAGACTACCGAGATACAGGTCCTGGAGGTCCGGCGGCGACGGCTTCATCATCACCTGGAACTGGTAGTAGTGCTGTAGCCGGTTCGGGTTCTCGCCGTAGCGGCCGTCGGTTGGCCGCCGCGAAGGCTGCACGTAGGCGCAGTTCCACGGCTTCGGCCCGAGCGCGCGCAGGGTCGTCGCCCAGTGGAAGGTGCCGGCGCCGACCTCGATGTCGTAGGGCTGCAGGATGACGCAGCCCTGGCCCGACCAGTAGGTCTGCAGCGTCAGGATAAGGTCCTGAAAGGTCAGGCTTTTCGCGGACTTGCGGGGCATGGTGGGCTTTCGGTGGCTAGCGCGGCGCGAACCTAAGCACGCAGCGCGCGAGGGTCAAGCCAGGGTCAGGCCGGGCCTACGCCAGCGGGCATTCCGGTTTGTCGCAGGGGGCGCCGGCATAGATGCCGCAGACCGCGCATTCGTTCATCTCCACCGCATCCGTGCCGGTCTTCGCCGGCGGCGCCGCGCGACCGCGCTGGATCAGCGAGCGCACGCCCTGCACCGCGCCCATGATGGCCGCCGCCGCGACCACGAGTTTCAGCAGCCCGATCACCGCCGCCGCCCTAGGTCGTTGCCCGCTTGCGCGGACTCCGCACCGGCCGGTGCAAGATGAACATGAGACACCCTACAGCCCGTAGCGCTGCCACAGCGCGCGCCTCTCGACCGCCGCGACCAGCCCGTCGGCCAAGTTTAGCCCGCTGTCCCAGCCTTCGCCACGCACCAGCCCCAACCGGCGTTGCAGGAAGCCGCGGCCCGGCTGCAGCACGCGGAACCGGGTCTTGTCGCCATACCTGTCGCGCATCACCTGGCGCAGCTCGCCGATGCCGTCGACCAGGCCGAGCTGCAGCGCCGATTGCCCGGTCCAGAACTCGCCGGTGAACAGCTTGCGGTCGGTGCCTTTCAGCCGCTCGCCACGCCGGCCGCGCACGTGCGCCTTGAACTGGTCATGGATCTCCTTCTGCAACGACTTCAGCCGCTTCACGTCGGTCTCGTTCTCCGGCTGGAACGGATCGAGGAAGCCCTTCTTCTCGCCGGCGGTGTAGACCCGCCGGTCGATGCCGAGCTTGTCCAGCGCCTTGTCGAAGCCGAAGCCACCGGAGATCACCCCGATCGAGCCGACGATGGAGTTGGCGTTGGCGTGGATCTCGTCGCCGGCACAGGCCAGCCAGTAGCCGCCCGAGGCCGCCACGTCCTCGCAGAAGGCGAAGACCGGGATGTTCTTCTCGTGGCTGAGCTGGCGAATACGGTCGTGGATCAGCGCCGACTGCACCGGCGAGCCGCCTGGCGAGTTGATCGCCAGCGCCACCGCCGACACCCGCCCGCGAAACGCCCGCTCCAGCAGCCCGGCCAATCCGGCCAGGTTCAACGACGGCCGCATCGGCCCCCCGGACGGCCCGATCACGCCCGCAAGACGCACCACGGAGACCAAAGGCCGGCGATAACGGGCAACGAAGCCGCTCAATCCTGGAACAGATACCATCGGTATCACATAGGCCCGAACGCCCCCGGTCTCAAGCGCGACGGCGATTCCTCTCCGACCGCGCGACTCGGCGGCGCGTGGATACCCCGGGACAGGCCCGGGCATGACGCCGCATGTGAGAGCAGCTGAAACTTCGTCATGCCCGAGCTTGATCCACGGGTGTCCGGTTGAGCTTGCGATTATCGTCGTTTCGCTGGTGCCGCTCAGGCGGTTGCGCCGCCTCGGGCGGCACCGGACAGGAGAACCGCGACCGATCGGTCCAGCTTCTGGACGTGGATGCCCCGAACAAGCCGGGGCATGACGGTGCTACAGAAAAACATAGAAAACGCGTCATGGCCCGGCTTGTCCGGGCCATCCACGTCCCTGCACTTGCAAAGGCGTTGAGGGGTGGGCGCAGGACCGGAAGGATTTAACCGGAAACCCGTGTGCTTGATCTGTGCATCCACGCGGAAGTCTCAAGCGACCGCGTTCGCGCGGTCCAAGATCGCCTGGAGCAGCACGTCGCAGCCGGCCGCGATATCGGGCTTTTCGGCGTTTTCGACTTCGTTGTGGCTGATGCCGTTTTCGCAGGGGACGAAGATCATGCCGGTCGGCGCGACGCTGGCGATGTTGCAGGCGTCGTGGCCGGCGCCGGAGATGATCTCCATCGCCTCGAAGCCGTTGGCCTTGGCGCCGGCAGCGACCGCGGCGACGCAGTTGGCGTCGAACGCCAGCGGCGGCTGGTACCAGATCTCCTTCAGGTCCAGTTCCAGGCCGGCGGCGGCGCAGATGCCCGCCGCCTCGCTCTCCAGGGTCGCCTTCATCTTGGAGAGCACGGCGTCGTCGGGGTGGCGGAAGTCGACGGAGAACTCGACCCGGCCGGGAATGGTGTTGCGCGAGTTCGGGCTGACCACGAGCTGGCCGACGGTGGCGCAGGCGTTGGGCTGGTTCTCCAGGCCGATGCGGTTGACCAGCTCGACGATGCGCGCCGCACCCACCAGCGCGTCCTTGCGCACCTTCATCGGCGTCGGGCCGGCGTGCGCCTCCTGGCCGGTGACGGCGATGTCGTACCAGCGCTGGCCCTGCGCGCCCTTGACCACGCCGATGGTCTTCTTCTCCGCCTCCAGGATCGGGCCCTGCTCGATATGCACCTCGAAGAAGGCGGCGACGTCGGCCGGGTCGACCTTGTCGGTGCCGGCATAGCCGATGCGCGCCAGCTCCTCGCCGAAGCCAAGCCCCTTCAGGTCAACCATCGCCAGCACGTCGGGCAGCGGGAACTTGCCGACATGCACGCCCGAGCCCATCATCGCCGGCGCGTAGCGGCAGCCTTCCTCGTTGGTCCAGACCACCAGCTCGACCGGGCGTTCGGTCTCGATCTCGCGATCGTTCAGCGTGCGCAGCACCTCCAGCCCGGCGAGCACGCCGTAGACGCCGTCGAAGCGGCCGCCGGTCGGCTGGCTGTCCAGGTGGCTGCCGGTCTGCACCGGCGCCAGGTCGGCCTTCTTGCCCGGCCGGCGGGCGAAGATGTTGCCGACCGCGTCGATCCGGATCGTGCAGCCGGCCTCGCGGCACCACTCGACGAACAGGTCGCGGCCGCGCTTGTCCTCGTCGGTCAGGGCCTGCCGGTTGACGCCGCCCTTCGGCGTGGCGCCGATCTCGGCCATGCGCATCAGGCTGGACCACAGCCGGTCGCCGTCGACACGTAGATTCTGCTGCATCAGCCCGCTCCCAGTACGGCATCGGGCGGGGTGAACGGCCGACCCTGGTCGTTCGCCACCGCCTCGTAGGTGATCTGGCCCTTGGCCACGTTGAGCCCGTGCTTGAGGTGGATGTCGTCGGCTAGCGCCCGCTGCCACCCCTTGTTCGCCAGCGCCAGCGTGAATGGCAAGGTCGCGTTGTTCAGCGCGAAGGTCGAGGTGCGCGCCACCGCGCCCGGCATGTTGGTGACGCAGTAGTGCACCACGCCGTGCTCGACATAGGTCGGCGCATCGTGGGTGGTCGGCCGGCTGGTCTCCGAACAGCCGCCCTGGTCGATGGAGACGTCGACGAACACCGCGCCGCGCTTCATGCGCCGCACCATATCCTCGGTCATCAGTTTCGGCGCCGCCCCGCCGGGCACCAGCACCGCGCCGACCACCAGGTCCGCGGTCGAGAGGTGCTCCTCCAGGTTGTTCACGGTGGAGAACACGGTGTTCAGGGTCTGGCCGAACTGCAGGTCGAGGGCGTAGAGCCGGCGCAGGTTGATGTCGAGCACGAAGACCGAGGCCTCCAGGCCCATCGCCATGCGCACCGCGTTGGTGCCGACCACCCCGCCGCCCAACACCACGACCTTGGCGCCGAGCACGCCGGGCACGCCGCCCAGCAGCATGCCGCGCCCGCCCTGGGTGATTTCCAGGCAATGCGCGCCGGCCTGGATCGACATCCGCCCCGCCACCTCGCTCATCGGCGACAGCAGCGGCAGGCCGCCACTTGAGTCGGTCACCGTCTCGTAGGCGATGGCGATGGCGCCGCTGTCCATCAGCGCGGTGGTCTGTTCCGGGTCCGGCGCCAGGTGCAGGTAGGTGAACAGCACCTGGTCGGGGCGCAGCATTGCGCACTCGCCCGCCTGCGGCTCCTTCACCTTCACAACCATGTCGGCCTCGGCGAACACGGCGGCCGCGTCCGGCACGATCCTGGCGCCGGCCGCAACGTAGTCTTCGTCGTCCAGGCCGATGTCGTGCCCGGCATTGTGCTGCACCAGCACCTCGTGGCCGTTGTGCACCAGCTCGCGCACCGAGCCGGGCGTCAGCCCGACACGATGCTCCTGGGTCTTGATTTCCTTCGGCACCCCGACGCGCATGTCACCACTCCACTTTGTAGCCTGGATGCAGCGACGCGAAATCCGGGTCGGCGCCCGATGTCAGACTCAGCCCCGGATTGCGCTGCGCTCCATCCGGGCTACGAAGACGCGGCATCAGTCGACCGTCTTCAGCACCTCGGCGACGGTCTCCACCATCTGGTCGATGTGCGACTTCTCGACGATCAGCGGCGGCGACAGCGCGATGATGTCGCCGGTAACGCGGATCAGCACGCCCTTCTCGTAGGCACGCACGAAGGCCTCGTAGCCGCGCTTGCCGGGTTCGCCAGGGCGCGATTCCAGCTCGATACCGCCGATGATGCCAAGATTGCGCAGGTCGATGACGTGGCGCGCGTCTTTCAGCGAATGGATCGCGTCTTCCCAATACTGGGCGAGCGAGGCGGCGCGCTCGAACAGGCCCTGCTCCTGGTAGATCTCCATCGTCGCCACGCCGGCCGCCGCGGCCACCGGGCTGCCGGAATAGGTGTAGCCGTGCGGCAGCTCGATGACGGATTCGTTGCCGGCCATGAATGCGTCGTGAATCTCGTCGCGGCAGACCACCGCGCCCATCGGGATGGTGCCGTTGGTCAGGCCCTTGGCGCAGCTCATCATGTCCGGCTTGACGCCGAAATAGTCCGCCGCGAAGGCCGCGCCCAGGCGCCCGAAGCCGGTGATGACCTCGTCGAAGATCAGCAGGATGCCGTGCTTGTCGCAGATGTCGCGCAGGCGCTGCAGGTAGTCCTTCGGCGGGATCAGCACGCCGGTCGACCCGGCCACCGGCTCCACGATCACCGCCGCGATGGTCGAGGCGTCGTGCAAGGTCACCAGTCGCTCCAGGTCGTCGGCCAGGTGCGCGCCCCACTCGGGCTGCCCGCGGCTGTGCGCGTTGTGCTCCAGGTCGTGGGTGTGGCGGATGTGGTCGACGCCGTTCATCAGCGGGCCGAACAGCTTGCGGTTGCCGACGATGCCGCCGACCGAGATGCCGCCGAAGCCGACGCCGTGATAGCCGCGCTCACGCCCGATCAGCCGCGTGCGGGCGCCCTCGCCGCGCACCCGGTGATAGGCGATGGCGATCTTCAGCGCGCTGTCGACGGCTTCCGAGCCGGAGTTGCAGAAGAACACGCGGTCCATGCCGTCAGGCGTGATCTGCGCGATCCGGTTGGCCAGCTCGAACACCAGCGGGTGGCCCATCTGGAAGTTCGGCGCGTAGTCCATGACGTCGATCTGCGCCTTGACCGCGTCCTTGATCTTCTGCTGGCCGTGGCCGGCATTGACGCACCACAGGCCGGCGGTGCCGTCGAGAATGTCGCGGCCGTCGTGGCTCTTGTAGTGCATGCCGTCGGCGGCGACGAGCAGGCGCGGCGCCGCCTTGAACTGGCGGTTCGCCGTGAACGGCATCCAGAACGCGGCCAGGTCGTTCGGCGGCGTGTCGGCGGAAGTGATCGGCTTGCTCATCGTGGCCCCCGTGGCGGCGCGGCTCAGTACTCGGAGAACCGCTTCAGGTGATAGTCGTGGTCGCCGAAGATGGTATTGATCATCGTCAGGCGCTTGAAGTAGTGGCCGACCGACAGTTCGTCGGTCATGCCCATGCCGCCGTGCATCTGCACCGACTCCTGGCCGACGAAGCGGCCGCCCTTGCCGATCTGCACCTTGGCGCCGGCCGCCGCCTTGCGGCGTTCCGCGTCGGTGGTGCCGGCCAGCTTGAGCGTGACCATGTAGGCCATCGAGCGCGCCTGCTCGGTCTCCATGAAGCAGTCGACCATGCGGTGCTGCAGCACCTGGAATTTCGACAGCGGCACGCCGAACTGCTTTCGCGTCTTCAGGTACTCGTTGGTGGTGTCGACCAGCACCGACATGCAACCGACGCCCTCGGCCACCAGCGCCGCGATGGCGTGGTCGGCGACCTTCTCGATCAGCGGCAGGCCGTTGTCGACCTCGCCGATCACCGCGCCGGCGCCGACCTTCACGTTGTCGAAATGCAGCTCCGAGGCGCGCAGACCGTCGACGGTGGGGTAGTCGCGCCGGCTCAGGCCGTCGGAATCGGCGTCGACCAGGAACAACGTTATGCCCTCGTGGTCGCGCTGGCCGCCGGCGGTGCGCGCCGAGACGATGATCTTGTCGGCGGTGGCGGCGTTGAACACCACGCCCTTGTGGCCCGACAGCACATAGCCGGCGCCATCCTTCTTGGCTTCGAAGGCGACGTCGAACAGGTCGTAGCGCGACTGCCGCTCGGTGTAGCCGAAGCTCAGCATCAGGCTGCCGTCGGCGAGTTGCGGCAACAATTCGCGCTGCTGTGCCTCGTTGCCGCCGAACAGCAGGATGTTGCTGCCCAGCACCACGGTCGGGAAGTACGGCTCGACCACCAGCCCGCGGCCGATCGCCTCCATGATCAGCATGGTTTCCACCGGGCCGCCGCCGATGCCGCCGAACTCTTCCGGCAGCGCCACGGCAAGCCAGCCGAGCTCGGCCATCTGCTTCCAGTTGTCGCGACTGAAGCCCTCGTCGGTGGTGATCAGCTTGCGGCGCTTCTCGAATTCGTAGGCCTCGCGCACGAACCGGTCGAGGCTGTCTTTCAGCAGTTGTTGTTCTTCCGAAAGGGAGAAATCCATGTGACGCGTCCTCTCGTCGTTTGTTCTTGCCTCTCCGGGCTCACATGCCCAGGACCATCTTGGCCATGATGTTCTTCTGGATCTCGTTGGTGCCGCCGTAGATCGACACCTTGCGCCAGTTGAAGTAGGTCGGCGCCAGCGAGAAAGCGTGGGCCGGGCCGATCGGCGCCTCGTTCCAGCCCTCGGTCATCGCCTCGCGCGAATAGGGCGCGGCATAGTAGCCGACCGCCCGCATCAGCAGCTCGGTCAGCATCTGCTGCACCTCGGTGCCCTTGACCTTGAGCAGGCTCGGTTCGGCGCCGACCTGGCCGTCGCGCGCCGCCAGCAACAGCCGCAGCTCGGTATACTCCAGCGCGGTCAGTTCCAGCTCGACATCGGCGACGGCATGCGCGAAGTCACGGTCCTCGATCAGCGGTTCCGCCTCGGCGGTCTCCATCGCCGCGATCCGCTTCAGGCGTTCGAGTTGCGCTTTCGAGCGGCCGATGCCGGCGATGCCGAAACGCTCGTGGCCGAGCAGGAACTTGGCGTAGGTCCAGCCCTTGTTCTCCTCGCCGACGCGATCCTCGACCGGCACTTTCACGTCGGTCAGATAGACCATGTTGACTTCGGCTGAGCCGTCGATGGTGACGATCGGCTTCACCTCGACGCCGGGCTGGCGCATGTCGATCAGCAGGAAGGAGATGCCCTCCTGCGGCTTCACGCTCGTATCCGTTCGCGCCAGGCAGAACATGTGGTCGGCGTGCTGCGCCAGGGTGGTCCAGGTCTTGGTGCCGTTGACGACATAGTGGTCGCCCTCGCGCACCGCCTTGGTCGACACGCTGGCCAGGTCGGAGCCGGAGCCCGGCTCGGAATAGCCCTGGCACCACCAGTCGTCGCTGGCCAGGATGCGCGGCAGGTACTTCTGTTTCTGTTCGTCGCTGCCGAAGGTGTAGATCACCGGCCCGACCATCGACAGGCCGAACGCCAGCAGGCGCGGCGAGCCGGCCGCCGCCATTTCCTCGGCGAAGATGTAGCGGCGCACCACGTCCCACCCGGTCCCGCCATACTCGGTGGGCCAGGCCGGCGCGATCCAGCCCTTCTCGTGCAGCATCTTCTGCCAGCGCACGAGATCGTCGCGCGACGGTCCGCGGCCCTCGTCCACCTTGGCCTTGATGTCGGCCGGCAGGTTGGCGCGCAGCCAGTCCCGGACCTCCTGCTGGAAGTCGCGCAACTCGTCGTCCCAGCTCAGATCCATGGCGTCGAAAAACTCCTGTGGCGGGCGCCCAAGACGCGCCGTTGCTAGCATGGATGCCGATTAGAGTCCCAGCACCATCTTGGCGATGATGTTGCGCTGAATCTCGTTGCTGCCGCCGTAGATCGTCGCCGCGCGGCTGAACAGGAAGTCGCCGATCGACGCGGCGCCGTTGTCCGGTCCGACGGCGGGCACGTTGGCGCCCTCGCGCAGCGCGTCGGTGGGATAGGCCACCGCGTAGGGGCCCAGCGCGTCGAGCGTCAGCTCGGTGATCTGCTGGCGCAGCTCGGCGCCCCTGATCTTCAGCATCGAGGCTTCCGGTCCGACCGGCTTACCGGCGGCCTCGTCGGCCAGGCAGCGCAGGTTGGTGTACTCCAGCGCCGTCAGCGCCACTTCGGCCTCGGCGACGCGGATCGCGAAACGCGGGTCGTCCAGCGCGCGTTCCGCCCGCGCGATCTCCTTCAACCGGCGCAGCCGCTGCTTCGACTGCGGCACCTCGGCGATGGTGTTGCGTTCGTTGCCGAGCAGGAACTTGGCGTAGGTCCAGCCCTTGTTCTCCTCGCCGATGCGGTTCTCCACCGGCACCTTCACGTCGCTCAGGTAGGTCATGTTGACGTGGTGGCCCTGGTCGATGGTGACGATCGGCTTCACCTCGATGCCCGGCGTCTTCATGTCGATCAACAGGAAGGAGATGCCCTCCTGCGGCTTGCCGGAATTGTCGGTCCGCACCAGGCAGAACATCATGTCGGCCCAGTGCGCCAGCGACGTCCAGGTCTTGGTGCCGTTGACGATATAATGGTCGCCCTCGCGCACCGCCCGGGTCTGCAGTGACGCCAGGTCCGAGCCGGAGCCGGGCTCGGAATAGCCCTGGCACCACATGTCGTCCATGTTCAGGATACGTGGCAGGTATTTCTGCTGCTGCTCGTCGGTGCCGAAGGTGTAGATCACCGGCCCGACCATGTTCAGCCCGAACGGCACCTGCTGCGGCGCGTCCAGACGGCCACAGACCTCGTCGAAGATGTAGCGCTGTGCCGCCGTCCAGCCGGGCCCGCCAGCCTCCTTCGGCCAGATCGGCGCGCCCCAGCCCTGCTGGTTCAAGATCCGCTGCCAGACCTGGTTGTCCTCCTTGGTCAGCGGCAGGTTGTCGCGCACCTTGGCGGCGATCGCCGGCGGCAGGTTGTCGCGCACGAACTGCTCGACGGTTTCGCCGAAGGCAGTCTCTTCGGCGCTGAAGGCCAGATCCATGGCGCACTCCGCTCGCTGGGCCGGATGGGAGGGACGAAGTGTAGAAAGCCGGCCAGGGACCGACAAGCGGGCACTGGACGACTCCGATTCATCACAACCCGGAACCGCCGTTTCGAGACACCATAAAAGGCGTGGCAGGACGCTGACGCGTACGAGCTTTGACGTGAGGGGGATTCCGTTCAGGCACGATATCTAGTAGTGTAGCTTCAACGAATCGCCCCATCTGGTGTGGAAAAGCCTGTGGGTTGATTTGTGAGCACTACGTGGAAACCGCCCGTTGGGGTCGGCGGAGGCGGAGGTGAAAAGGCCACGATGACAAGCCCTTATCTGACGCAGCCACTGCGCACACTGGAGCAGGTGATCGCGGAGAAGCTGAAGCGGCCGATACCTGTGGGCAACCGCCCCAGGGTCGTTGCCGCGCCTGAACCGACCGACGACGAAATGCCGCGGCGACGCATGGCCGTGGCAAGTGGCGCCGCGGAGGGCGGCGACGACTAGGTCGGGCGTGCGCGAGCCGTGATCGTCGTCCTCGGCTCGATCAATCTGGACATTGTGATGCGCCCGACGCGGCTGCCGGGCCCGGGCGAGACCGTTCTGGCGCCCGGTTATGCCATGTTTCCCGGCGGCAAGGGCGCCAACCAGGCGCTGGCGGCGCGGCGCGCAGGCGCCGAGGTGGCCATGGTGGGCTGCGTCGGCGACGATGATTTCGCCGTCCAGGCGCTTGCGACAATGCGCGAAGCCGGAGTCGACCTGAGCGGGATTTCGACCGTCGCGGGCGCCACCGGCGCCGCCGCCATCGCCGTCGACGACAACGGCGAGAACCAGATCGTCGTCGCCAGCGGCACCAACCAATCCGTGAGCGCCGCCCGGTTCACCCCGTCGCCCGGCGACTGGCTGCTGCTGCAGATGGAGATCCCGCACGCCGCCAACTGGGAGGCGCTGGCCGCCGCCCGCGCCGCCGGCATGCGCACCGCGCTCAACCTGGCCCCCGCCGCCGACATCCCCGAAACCGCACTCGCCAACCTGGACGTCCTGATCGCCAACCAGATCGAGGCCGAGACGCTGGCCCGCCAACATCGTCAGCCCGTCGAAACCGTCGCCGTCTGGATTGCCGGGACGTTCGAGCTGGACTGCATCGTCACGCTGGGCGGCGCCGGCGCCCGCGCGGCCCTGCGCGACGGCACGCAACTGAAAGCCACCGCGCTCCCCATCGAGCCACTCGACACCACGGCGGCCGGCGATGCCTTCGTCGGCGCCTACGTCGCCACACTCTATGCCGGCCAAGGCGCAGCCGATGCGCTGCGCCACGCCATCGCCGCCGGCAGCCTCGCCTGCACCGCCGAAGGCGCCCAGCCCAGCCTGCCCGACGCCGCAGCGATCAAGGCGGCGGCCGGCAGGGTCGAGGTCAGTCCGGCGTAGGCGCCGTCCACGGATCGATCACGCGCAGGCCAGCCGCGACAAAGGGCGTGGTATCGCGCGTGGCCACCGCAAGGCCTTGCACGAGCGCCGTCGCCGCGATTTGGCCGTCCGCCATGCCGATCGTGACACCCCGCACACGCGCATCGGCGACGATCTGGGCATAGATCTCCGCGGCGACCGCATCGAAAGGCAGCAGGCGCGCGCCGAAGTAGTCCGCTATGCGTTCGGCCACCGTGGCGGTCAAATCGCGCCGCCGCCGGCCCTGCGGCAGTAGCGCGACGCCCAACCAGAGCTCCGCCAAGCTCACGGCCGATACGAAAAGGGCATCTTCAGTTTGGGCATTCAGCCAAGCGCGGACTCGCACGTTCGGAGATACGCGCATCATCTCTGAGACCACGTTGGTGTCGACCAGGATCATTCAAAGTCAGGCGCCTCGGGCGGCGTCCTGTCGCGCTCGATATTGAGGTCGACACCGCCCAGGGGCCGGAAAATCTCGACCAACGCATCGCCCGGCTTCAGGCGCCCGTCGAATTGCACAGCCTCGTCCAGGATGGCGCGGACCTCGGCCTCGGTGCTGCGGCCATGCTCGGCCGCGCGCCGCTTCAGGGCACGGTGGGTCTCGTCGGACAGGTTTCGAACGGTGATCGCGGCCATCTGGCACCTCATTCTGATATCAATGATATCATTTCGATATCATTGATATCAACCCGTCAGAACCCGAAGCGCTTCTCCACCGCCAGCGGCACCAGCTTGTCCCCGAACGCCTGGTGCAGCGCGGAGAGCGCGCGCCAGCCGGTGCAATGGCCGGCGGCGACGGCGTTGAGCCCGAAACCCTGCAGCGCCTCGACGGTCTCCGGAATGATCTCCTCGTTGGCGCCGGACAGGTGCAGGCCGCCCATCGCGCAATAGAGCGGCACGTCGGGGTACATCTCGCGCGCACGGGTCAGCACGTTGATAATGCCGGCGTGGCTGCACGCGCTCAGCACCACCAGGCCCTTGCCGACGACCTGGAAGGCGACGAACCGCTCGTCCATCAGCAGTTCGTCCTTCTCCCAGCCCTCGCCGTCCAGCGTGCGCCGGTGCTGGCCCGGCAGGCCGCGCTCGAACGGCGTCACGCGCGGGATCTCGCCGCTGACCAGCGCCATGTCGCCGAACAGCGACGAGGCCTCGGTAGTGTTCACCACCGCCGCGCCGTGCAAGGTCAGCGCCTCGACCGACGGCACGTCGGCCATCTGCCGGAACGAGCCGTCGGGCAGCTTGGCGGCGCGGCGGCGGAACATGTCGGGGTGCATGTAGGTCGGCACTGTCTTGCCGCGCCCATGGTCGCGGATGATCTGCAACGCCCGCAGCATCGCGCCGCCATGGTCCCAGTGGCCGTGGCTCAGGACCATGGCGTCGACCGGCCCGAGATCGACGCCCAACCGCGTGATGTTGCGCACGAAGGTGTCGTCGTCCGGCCCGGTGTCGAACAACAGCGTGCGCGTCTCGGCGCCCCGGCGCAGCGTCACCAGACAGGACAGGCCGTGCGCGGCACAGCACAGGCAGTCGCCGCCCAGCACCCAAAGGCCCTCGCGGCGACGTTGCAGCCCAGCGAACTCGGTCTCCACGAAATCCGGCGTGGTCGACAGGCTGTCGGTGACGTTGTCGACCAGGATCTGGATCTCGGCGCCGTCAACCGGCTGCAGTGCGCTCATAGCCTCAACCCTTTTTTGCCAGCAAAGCGTAGCTCAGCGGCAGGCGCGGCGCCCGCTGCTCGTACTTGGCCCAGTCCACGGACGAGATGTTGTCGGGGTACTCGGCGAAGTCGCGGATCGCCAGCCCATTGCTCAGGCAGGCCCGGAAGATGTCCGCCAGCGTGTGGGTGTACCAGTAGGACTCGCCCACCGCCTCGGTCGCCTGGCCGTGGTAGACGATGGGCTGGTCGCTGACATAGGGCCGCTCGGTGAAGTAGGGCTCCGTGGGCTCGAATGGCGTCGGCGAATGCGGATCGAACATATCGGTGATCGGGTGCTGCTCGTGGACGAACAAATGCCCGCCCGGCCGCAGCAGCCGCGCCGCGACGGCCACGAAGGCCGCTAGGTCCGGCATCCAGCCGATCGCACCGATGGTGACCAGCACAATATCGAACGCGCCGTCATATGCGGAATCGATGGCGTAGACGTCGGTGGCGACGAACTCCGCCTCGATGCTGCCGGCCGTGGCCAGCTCGCGCGCCTGCTGGAGGAATTTCTCGGACTGATCGAAGCCGACGCAACGCCCCGCAGTCAGGTTCTTCACCGACAGGATTTCGCGGCCGTTGTTGCAGCAGAGCTGCGCCACGGCCTTGCCGTCAACACCGAGGCGCCCAAACATCTCGGTCTCCACCGCGTCCAGCACGGAGAAGCCCGGCGTCGCAAAGCCGTCGAGCAGCGCCCGCCACTGCGGGTCGGTGCGGTGATAGTCCGCCGAAGCATCCCACGCCGCCCGGTTGGCGGCGGTCGCCTGCTCGCGAGTCGGGGTAGTCACGCCGCGCGTTCGGGATAGAGGCTGAGCAGGCCCTCGGCGCTGGCGGGGCAGACGCCGCGCTCGGTGATCAGGCCGGTGACCAGCCGCGCCGGGGTCACGTCGAAGGCGTAGTTCGCCGCACGCGAGGATGCGGGCGTCAGGCGCACCGTCGTGGTCTTGCCATCGGCCGAGAGCCCGGCGATGTCGGTCACCTCGGTGGCGTCGCGCTGCTCGATCGGGATGTCGCGCACGCCGTCGCCCAGCGTCCAGTCGATCGTCGAGTAGGGTAGCGCGACGTAGAACGGCACGCCGTTGTCGTGCGCCGCCAGCGCCTTCAGGTAGGTGCCGATCTTGTTGCAGACGTCGCCGTGCGCCGTGGTCCGGTCGGTGCCGGTGATGCACAGGTCGACCTCGCCGTGCTGCATCAGGTGGCCGCCGGCATTGTCGACGATCACGGTGTGGTCGACGCCGTGGCTGCCCAGTTCCCACGCAGTGAGCGCCGCGCCCTGGTTGCGCGGCCGGGTCTCGTCGACCCAGACATGCACCGGCACGCCGGCATCGTGCGCCTGGTAGATCGGCGCCAGCGCCGTGCCCCAGTCGACCGTCGCCAGCCAGCCGGCGTTGCAATGCGTCAGCACGTTGACCGGCCGGGCCTTGCCGCTGCGTTCCCAGGCCGCCTCGATCAGCTCGGCGCCGTGGCGGCCGATCGCATGGCAGGTCTCGGCATCGTCGTCGCAGATCGCCGCCGCCTTGGCGTAGGCCGCCTCGATTCGTCGCTCCACCGGCAGCGGCGCCAGCAGGGCCCGCATCTCGTCCAACGCCCAGCGCAGGTTCACCGCCGTCGGCCGGGTCGCCAGCAGCTTGTCGTAGGCGACCCCGAGGGCGGCGTCGCCGGCGTCATCGCGCAGCGCCAGGCAGACGCCATAGGCCGCCGTTGCCCCGATCAGCGGCGCGCCACGCACCACCATGGTGCGGATCGCCGCCGCCGCGTCGTCCAGGCTCTTCAGGTTGAGCGTCGTGAAGTCGTGCGGCAGGCGGGTCTGGTCGATGACCTCGACCGACCGGCCATCTTCCGCCAGCCAGATCGTGCGATAGGGTTTGCCGTTCACGCGCATGGCGCGAGCCTACGCAACCGGCGCCACGCCCGTCCACCGCGCCCGGCTTGCAAATGCGACAATCACATGGCTTAATGTTGCATAGACAACAATATCAACCCGGCTATCGAGCGAACCGAGACAGCGATGCGTGACCAGCCCGACCCGCGTGAGAGCGCCGACCGCAATATCGGCTTCCTGATCCACGACGTCGCCCGCCTGATGCGCACGGTCTTCGACCGCTCGATGCGCGAACTTGGCCTCACCCGCTCGCAATGGTGGGTGCTGACCCACCTCTACTTCAATGAAGGCATCACCCAGACCGAGTTTTCCGCGATCCTGGACATCGAGCGCGCCTCGCTGGGCCGCCTGCTCGACCGGCTGGAGGAAAAGGGCTGGCTGGAGCGCCGCCCCGACCCGTCCGATCGCCGGATCAAGCGGGTCTATCTCACTGGCGAGGTCGAGCCGCTGATGCGCACCATGCGCGCGCGTGCCGCCGCGGTCCGCGGTGTCGCCTTCGATGGCCTGTCGACGGAAGAGAATGACGCGCTGATCGGCTACCTCGACCGCGTCAAGGACAACCTGGCCGCCGAGTTGGACAGCCAGAACGGCACCGCCAACGGCGCCGGCAAGTAGGCAAGACGAACCGTGGACGACCGCCCGAACACCCCTACCGCCGACAAGCCGGGGCCCGCCACCAGCGAGGCGCCGCGTCCGGAGACCGTGGAGAGCCCGCCGCCGCGCCGGCGCGCTCAGCCGCGCCCGCTGCACGTGCTGCGCTGGCGCCTGCGCAATGTCGTGCGCTTCCTGACCCGCGGCCTGTTGCGGCCGGTATTGCTGATCGGCGTGCCGCTGGTCGCGCTGCTCTACGGCGCGTCGATCTGGGCCGAGAGCTCGCGCTACATCACCACCGAGAACGCCTACGTGAAGGCCAACCTGGCAGCGATCAGCACCGACCTGGACGGCCGCGTCATCGAAATCAACGTGGCCGAGAACCAGTTCGTGCAACGCGGCCAGCTCCTGTTCCGGATCGATCCGCGCCAGTTCGACATCGCCGTCACCGGCTCACGTGCCGCGCTCGGCAACGCCAAGGCCGAGATCGAGTCGATGAAGGCGGAATACCGCACCGGCGTGCAGCAGGTGCGCGAGGCGCAGCAGCGCATCAGCTACATGCAGCGCCAGTTCGACCGCCAGTCGGCGCTGAACACGCGCGGCGTATCGACCCAGGCCCGGCTCGACGAGGCCGAGAACAACCTGGAGATCGCCAAGCGCGAACTGTCCACCATGCGCGAGCGCAACCGCATGGTGCTGGCCGAGCTCGGCGGCGATCCGGCCACGCCGGCCGAGTCGCATCCCAAGTTCCAGCAGGCGCTGGCGGCGCTGGAGCGGGCCCAGCTCGACGTCGACCACACCCACGTCTTCGCCCCGGCCGACGGCATCGTCTCCAACATCTCGCTGCAGATCGGCGAGTATGTCGAGGAGGGCAAGCCGCTCTTCGCGATCATCGAGCGTGACGCGATCTGGATCGAGGCCAACCTCAAGGAAACCCAGCTCACCCATATCGTCATCGGCCAGAAGGCGACGCTGGTGGCCGATGCCCAGCCCGACATCACTTACGAGGCAGAGGTCGCCAGCCTGAGCCCGGCGACCGGCGCCGAATTCGCGCTGTTGCCGCCGCAGAACGCGTCCGGAAACTGGGTCAAGGTGGTGCAGCGCCTGCCCGTCCGCCTGCACCTGATCGACAACGGTCAATTGGAGAAGCTGCGCGCCGGCATGAGCGTCGCGGTGGAAATCGACACCGAGCGCGAGCGCTCGCTGCAGATCGTGGTCAAAGAACTGCTCGACGACTGGGGCATCGCCGACTACGTGCCCAACGCCGTGGTGATGCTGCTGCCCGACGGGCAATAGGCCCATCAGCCCCGCGCGCAACGTCGCGCAAATGGCCCGGGTCGATCCCGGCCGTCTCGGTATCCGCTTCCACACCCGCTACACTCGTCCCGATTCCGCGCCAAGGAGCGAAGGCCATGAAGGTCACGGCAATCGAGACCGTTCGCCTGGACGACTTCCCCAACCTGCTGTGGGCGCAGGTGCACACCGACGACGGACTGGTCGGGCTGGGTGAGGTGTTCTACGGCGTCGCGGCGGCCGAAGCGCACATCCACGACGTCGTCGCGCCCTACCTGCTGGGCCAGGACCCGTTGCTGGTCGACCGGCACAGCCGCAACCTGATCGGTTATCTCGGCTTCGGCGCCACCTCGGCGGAGACCCGCGGCAATAGCTGCGTCGACATCGCGCTGTGGGACATCTGGGGCCAGGCCACCAACCAGCCGATCCACCAGCTTCTGGGCGGCGCCAGCCGCGACGCGATCCGCGTCTACAATACCTGCGCCGGCTACGAATATGTGCGCAAGGAGAAGCGCCAGTCGACCGCGTCCTTCGCGCTCGACCGGGTCTCCGACAAACCCTACGAGGACCTGCAGGGCTTTCTGGAACGCGCCGACGAGCTGGCCCACTCGCTGCTCGACATGGGCATCACGGCGATGAAGATCTGGCCCTTCGACTTCGCCGCCGAGGCCAACGAGGGGCTGCGCATCTCCGGCCCGGAACTGCGCCAGGCGCTGGAACCGTTCGAGAAGATCCGCAAGGCGGTCGGCGACAGAATGGATATCATGGTCGAACTGCACTCGATGTGGGGCCTGACCGCCGCCAAGCGCATTGCCCGCGCCCTGGAACAGTTCGAGCCGTTCTGGTTCGAGGACCCGATCAAGATGGACAGCCTCGGCAGCCTGGCGGAGTACGCGCGGTCAACGCGCATCCCCGTCACCGCCTCGGAGACGCTGGCCGGGCGCGGTGCCTTCCGCCAGCTCTTCGAACAGAACGCGGTCGGCTACGCGATGTTCGACATCGGCTGGTGCGGCGGCCTCACCGAGGCGCGCAAGATCGCCGCCATGGCCGAGGCCTGGCACCTGCCGGTGGTCACGCACGACTGCACCGGCCCGATCTCGCTGACGGCTTCGGTACACCTGTCGCTGAACGCCACCAACTGCCCGGTGCAGGAGATGGTCCGCGCCGCCTATTTCGACTGGTACCAGGAACTGGTCACCGACCTGCCGCCGCTGGAGAACGGCATGATCCGCGCGCCCGACGGGCCCGGCCTGGGCACCAAGCTCCTGCCCGACGTGGTCAAGCGCACGGATGCGACCGTGCGGCGCAGCGCGCTCAGCTAGCTAGCCAACCTGATCACCTTGGCCTCAACGCCAGTCCCCCACCTCACCCCAACTCTCTCCGCCCCCAGGGCCGGAGAGAGAGCGGAGGGTGCCGATCTGACGGCTCCCTCTCCGCCCTTTAGGGGGGAGAGGGTCGGGGTGAGGTGGGTGTCGATCGTGGGTCTCGCTGTAGCCGCGATACTCGCTGCCGCCCCGGCGCAGGCCGAGCACGCCATCGCCATGCACGGCGAACCGGCGCTGCCGCCGGGTTTCGTCAGCTTCCCGCACGCCAACCCCGACGCGCCCCAAGGCGGCGTGCTGCGCCTGGCGCACACCGGCGGTTTCGACAACCTGAACCCGTTCATCGTGCGAGGCCGCCCGGCGGCGGGGCTCGGCTTCACCTACCAGAGCCTGCTGGTGCGCAACTGGGACGAGCCGTTCGCGCTTTACGCCGGCCTGGCCGAGGACGTGAAGACCGATCCGGAACGCGTCTCGGTCACCTTCCGCCTGAACCCGGCCGCCCGGTTCCACGACGGCAGCGAAGTGACGGTCCACGACGTGCTGTTCTCCTACCGCACGTTGCGGCGCTGGGGCCGGCCGAACCACCGCACCTATTACGGCCAGGTCGACGAGGCCAAGGTGGTCGGCCAGCGCTCGGTTCGCTTCACGTTGCAGCCCGGCAATCGCGAGCTGCCGCTCTTGCTGGCGCTGATGCCCGTCTTCTCCGCCGCCGACTTCGAGACCCGGCGGTTCGATCGCGTGACCCTCGACCCGTTGTTGACCAGCGGCCCCTACAAGGTCGCCGAGGTCGATGCCGGGCGCTCGATCACCTATCGCCGGCAACGCCCGCACTGGACCGACGACGTGCCGGCCTATCGCGGCCGGCACAATTTCGACGAGTTGCGCTTCGACTATTACCGCGACGGCGACGCCGCACTGACCGCCTTCCTGGCCGGCGCCTACGACGTGCGGCTGGAAACCGACCCGCAGCGCTGGGCCAAGGCCTACGACACCCCGGCCGCGCGCGCCGGCGACATCCGTCTGCAACAGTTCGCCAACCGCTCCCCGGCCGGCATGTTCGGCCTGGCCCTGAACCTGCGCCGGCCGCCGTTCGACGACAGCCGGGTGCGCCGCGCCGTCGCCCACGGCTTCGACTTCGCCTGGCTGAACCGGACGCTGTTCTTCGGCGCCTACGAGCGCACCGCCAGCTATTTCGCCGGCAGCGAGCTGGCCGCGCCGTGGCCGCCGAGCGAGGCCGAACTGGCGCTGCTGCAACCCTACCGGACGACCCTTCCCGACGAGCTTTTCGATGGCGCCTACGCGCCGCCCGACGCCGGCGACCAGCAGGCGATGCGCGCCAACCTGCGCGCCGCGCAGAAGCTGTTGCGGGCCGCCGGCTGGCAGGTCAAGGACGGCGCCGCGACCCGCGACGGCCAGACGCTGGGTTTCGAGATCATGGCGACCGACCGGCTACAGGAGAAACTGGCGCTGCACCTGAAGCGCAATCTGGCGCGACTCGGCATCGCCATCGACGTACGGCTGGTCGATTCCGCGCAATATGCCGAACGCCGCGCCCGTTTCGACTTCGACGCCGTGTTCCACGACTGGGGCGCCTCGCTGTCGCCGGGCACCGAACAGGCCTTCTACTGGTCGTCGGCCGCCGCCGGCCAGGACGGTTCGCGCAACTATCCCGGCATCAGAAGCCGCGTGGTCGACGCGATGATCGCCCGCCTGGTGTCGGCCCGGACCCGCGAGGAACTGGTCGCCGCCTGCCACGCGCTGGACCGGGTGCTGCAATGGGGCAACTACGTGGTGCCGCTGTTCCACCAGCCCGGCGACCGGCTGGCGATCTGGAACGGCCTGGCGTGGCCGGCCTACACCGCCGCCTACGGCTACCAGATCGACACCTGGTGGCGGGAATAGGGTGAGTTGTCCGGTTAAGCGCTTCCGAGCCTATGCCCATCCCTCGACGTCTTTGCAAGCTTGGGGACGTGGTTTGCCCCGCCAAACCCGGCCCAACACCGCCACAAACAAGTCCCAAACCTGGGACTTATTCTGTCCCG
>JAVKFY010000032.1:0-49066 GCA_040223615.1 Alphaproteobacteria bacterium | reverse complement strand
GTTCGACTCGATCTCCGCTTTCATTGAAAGCGCCGGCTATCCGGGAATAGCCCTTCTGATGTTCATTGAGAACATCTTTCCGCCGATCCCCTCTGAACTGATCATGCCGATCGCCGGATTCGCCGCGGCGCGCGGCGAGATGAACCTTTTGCTGGCGATCCTCGCCGGCTCGCTGGGCTCGCTGGCCGGCACGTCGCTGTGGTATCTCGCCGGGCGCTGGCTGGGCGCCGAGCGGCTGAAGCGCTGGGCGCGCCGCTACGGGCGCTGGATGACGGTGCAGCCGCGCGACGTCGACAAGGCCTGCCGCTGGTTCAACCGCCACAGCGGCAAGGCGGTGTTCTTCGGCCGCCTGGTGCCGGCGGTGCGTACGCTGATCTCGGTGCCGGCCGGCATCGCCAGCATGAGCGTGGGGCGCTTCCTGCTCTACTCCGGCCTCGGCACGCTGGCGTGGACCAGTTTCCTGGCCGGTGTCGGCTACGGGCTGGGCGATCAGTACCGCCTGATCGGCGCATGGACCAACCCGGTCTCCAACGCGGTCATCGCCCTGCTCGTCGGCTGGTACCTCTACCGCGTCATCACGTTCAAAAAGCATAGCTAGAGACCCGCGTAGTAGGCGGCCAGGGCGTCGATCTGCGCGTCGGTGAGGCGTTGGGCCGCCTCACGTGCCGAGGGGGACGGTTGCAAGGGCAACCATCCTAATGACCTAATCTAATGGGGAGAATTTGGTGGGCGCACAAGGACACGAACCTTGGACCCGCTGATTAAGAGTCAGCTCCAAAACCCGAACATCGGTTTCCACCATAGCACGTATTCCTTGAAATCCGGCGGAAACCTGGCATTCTGTAGCGCTATGTTCTCTAATGGTGCTCTGTGTTCACCTCGCCTTTTGTTAGCCCAGTGTTAGCCCAGAAACGACGCTCTGTTAGCCCAGGCCCTCGATGGTCCGACGCAAGACGCTAACCGACAAGATGGTCGCCGATCTGAAGGCGAAGGCGACCCGGTACATGGTTCCGGACCCGGAGTGCCGCGGCCACTACGTTCGCGTGGCGGCAAGCGGCGCGAAGTCGTACTGCGCCGTCGCGCGTGACCCTGGCGGCAAGCAGATCTGGGCGACGATTGGAGCAGTCGAGCACCACACCATCGACGAGGCACGGGAGCAGGCGACCGACGCGATCAAGCGGGTCAAGAAGGGGCTGCCGCCCTTCGAGGCGCCGACGGCCAAACCGGCAAGCCTCAAGGAGGTCGCCGAGGACTACATGAAGCGCCACACCGGCGAGCGGGAGGGCGACGACGGCAGCAAGATGTATCGGTTGCGTTCGGGCGGCGAAGTGCGTCGCATTCTGGACAAATATGTCTACCCGGAATGGGCCGAGCGCGACTTCGCCGGCATCCGCCGCGGCGACGTCACCGCATTGCTCGACAAGGTGGAAGACGAGAATGGGCCACGCCAGGCTGACTACGTGCTAGCCATCGTGCGCGGCATCATGAATTGGCGCGCGAGCCGGACGGACGACTATGTCAGCCCGATCACCCGAGGCATGCGCCGAACCGATCCGAAGTCGCGCAAGCGCGCTCGTATCCTGGACGACGACGAAATTCGTTTATTCTGGAGGCTAGCGGAGAACAGCGGCAGCTTCGGCGCGATCATGCGCCTTGCACTCCTGACGGCGCAGCGGCGAGAGAAGATCGCCACCATGAAGTGGGAAGATATTACCACTAACGGCGAGTGGCGCATCGCGACCGAGGAACGCGAGAAGGGCACGGCAGGGACACTCCTGCTGCCGGACGCCGCGTCGGCGATCATCCAGGCGCAGGTACAGATCGCCGACAATCCGTACGTTTTCGCCGGCCGAGGCGCCGGACATTTCCAGGGCTACTCGCCCTGCAAGCGAGCATTCGACAAGCGTATACTAGAGACGCTGCGGGAGGCCGCAGCGAAGCGTGGCGACGACCCGGAGACAATTCAGGCCCCGCCAACGTGGGTTATCCATGACCTGAGGCGAACGGCACGCTCCCTGATGGCCCGTGCCGGCGTCCGGCCGGACATCGCCGAGCGGGTGATGGGCCATGCGATCGCAGGCGTCGAAGGCGTATATGATCGGCATAGCTACTATGACGAGAAGGCCGATGCCCTGAAGAAGCTGGCTGGCTTGCTTGACCAAATCGTTAAGCCGCTCGTCGTCAATGCGGTTGAGCTGCCACGAGCAGAAGTGTCAGACGGCAGAGCCTAAGTCAGGCCGCAGGGCGGCTGAAACTCCGCCTGCCGGTGTTACGCATCCGCCACTAAGCAAAACATTGGCGAAATGGCTCTGTAGCTGGCTAATTTCGATATCGGCGATACTTCTTGCAGGCATCGGCGAGACCGCTGCTGCTGAAATCCGCAAGTTCCTGGCGCTCCCCGGCACTGTCGCCGGGCGGTGACGCGCGAGGACCCGCCGATGATCTGCCTTTCCGATCTGCCTGCCATGTTCCTGGACATCTGGCCGCGCATCCTGGTGATGGATGCGCTGCGTTATCTCATTCCCGCCAGCCTGGCGGCGCTCGTGGTGTTCGCCTGGGCGCCCGCCTGGCTGCGTCGACGACGGCTGCAGGCGCGGCACCCGCGCAGCGCCGATTTCCGCCGTGAGATCGGCTTTTCGTTGCTGACCGTGCTGATCTTCTCGCTAACCGGCTTCGGAATCTACACCGGTATGCAGGTCGGACTGTTCCAAGTCTATGGCGAGATCGCCGTGCACGGCTGGGGCTGGCTTTTGGCAAGCATCGCCCTGGCCTTGTTGGCGCACGACACCTACTTCTACTGGGCGCACCGAGCCATGCACCATCCATGGCTGTACCGCCGCATACACCGTTTGCATCATAGGTCCGTAACACCGACGCCGTGGGCCGCCTACGCCTTCCACCCGACCGAAGCGGTGATCGAGGCGGCGTTCCTGCCCCTGTTCCTGCTTTTCGTGCCGATGCACGGTCTCGCGGTGACGATCTTCCTCGCCGTCATGATCTTGCGCAATGTGGTGGGCCATGCCGGGTTCGAGCTGCATCCGGCCGGCATGGCACGCTCGCCCTGGTTCGGCTGGTTGACCACGACGACACACCACGACATGCATCACGCCCGGCCGGACGGCAACTATGGCCTGTATTTCACCTGGTGGGACCGGCTGATGGGGACCGAGCACCCGGATTACCACGACCGGTTCGATGCGGCCACCGGGCGCAAGCCGGCCGCCGGTGCGTTGCCGGCCGCCATCGCGGCGCTAACCATCGTGCTGCTGGCCGCCGCGCCCCGGCCGGCGCAGGCGGCCGACGTGCTCGGCCGCTGGGTCACGCCCGGCGTCAAGGCGGTCGTCGAACTGGCGGCCTGCGACGGCGGTGCGCTGTGCGGCCGGGTCGTCTGGCTCTGGGATACGGTCGACGCCGCCGGCGCCCCCAGGCGCGATGCGGAAAACGCAGACGCGCAGCTGCGCGACCGTCCCCTGCAAGGGCTGGCACTGCTTTCTGGGTTGCGGTCGGACGGCACCGGTGCTTGGCACGATGGCGACATCTACAATCCCGAGGACGGTCAGACCTCCGCCGCCAGCCTGCGCCTGCGGGCGCCGGACGTGCTGGAGGTCACCGGCTGCCGGCTGGTGTTCTGCCGCACGCAAATCTGGCGCCGGCCGCAAAGCTTGGCCCTCGCCTTGACGACGATCCTCGGCCGTGCGCACTGAATCGGCATGTTGATGGCCGACATCGCGCTGCGGGGGATGGCCGGGGCGGCGCTGGCTGTCATAGTCCTGGTGCTGCTGCGCGATGCGCGCGGCACCTGGGCGGGACGCCTCGGCGCCGTGCTGGCGGCCGGCGGGATCGGCTATCTGGTGTGCTCGTCGTCTGGCTTCAACGCCTGGCCCGATTTGCCTCGCCTGCCGTTCCTGCTGCCGTGCCTGGCCAACCCGGTGCTGTTCTGGATGTTCGCCCGGGCACTGTTCGACGACGATTACCGGCCCGGCCGGCTCGACCTTGTGGCACTGGTGGCGGTGGTCGTCGTCGGCCTGGCCCGCGTGTTCGGCCAGGCGCTGCTGCCGGCCTGGCTCGACTGGGCGTCGGTCGTTGCCTACCAGGGCGCGATACTCGGCCTGATCGGCCACGTGCTCTGGCGCGCGCTGCGCGGGCGCGCCGCGGACCTGGTCGAGACGCGCCGGCGATTCCGTGCCGTCTTCGTGGTCGGCATCGGCGGCTACATGGCGCTGATCGCGATGCTAGAAGTGGTGCTGCACCGCGCTGCGCCGCCCGGCTGGCTGGTAACGCTCAACCCGGCGGCGATCTGGCTACTGTCGACCCTCGTCCTGTTGCGCGCGGTGCGGCTGCGGCACGACGACCTGGTTGGTGCGCTGCTATTGCCGCCGGCGCCGTCCGATGCGGTGGCGCCGGCCGACCGCGCGCTGATGCAGCGCCTTTCCGCGGCAATGCTGGACGAGCGGCTCTACCTGGAGGAAGGTCTTGCCATCGGCGACTTGGCAACGCGCCTGGCGGTACCCGAATATCGGCTACGCCGGCTGATCAACCAGCAGCTTGGCCATCGCAACTTCCCGGCCTTCCTCAACGGCTACCGGATCGACGACGCCAAGGCGGCGCTGGCCGATCCGGCGCGCCGGCGCGAGCCGATCCTGACCATCGCGCTCGGCCTTGGCTTCGGCTCAATCGGCCCGTTCAACCGTGCCTTCAAGGCGGCGACAGGCATGACCCCGAGCGAGTTCCGGCAGAACGCTGCGGCGCGCTCCGATGCCGCCTAACAAAGTGTAGGCGATCAGAACACCAACACCTTGTCGCTCGCGGCGGTGGCAGCGGCCAGCTCATCCATCGTGCTACGGCGGGCACCGGCCATGACGTCGCCTTCGGTCATGCCCCGCGCATCCATACAGGTGCCGCACAGCAGGATATGCCCTTTCCCCACCAGCACGCGCTTCAGCATCCGTTCGACGTTGTAGTAGCCGTCGGGTGTCTTCTGCCCGGATTTGCCCGCCACCACCGCGTCGGCCATCAAGAACACCGTGACATCGGCATCCGGCTCGTGCTTCAGGAGAGCGCCGGCCAGGCGCAGGGCGTTGTAGCGGCGCTCGGTGCCGTAGGGCGGGTCGTTGAGGATGAACAGCGTCTTCATCGTCGATTTCCACTATGCGGGCGGGCGTGGCTCATTCGCCGAGCACGCGCCGACGTTCCTCGAACTCTTCGCGGTCGATTTCACCGCGCGCAAACCGCTCCTTGAGGATGTCGAGCGGCGTTCGGCCCGGCGTGCCGTGGTGCGAATGCGTGCTGGCGGTGGGTCCGCCGAGCCAACGCACAAGCAGGACCGCCACCGCAATTACCAGGGCCAGTACGACGACCATGAACAATGGGCCGACGAACATGCCGGGCCAGCCGCCGCCCCACATCATGTGAGGGCCATAGGCATATCGCTCGGGGGCGGCCTGCGCCTGAGCCCACGTCAAGGTCGGCGCAAGCGTCACCATCGCACTGGCCGCCGTTGTCATCGTTTTTGAGCCGTTGACCATCCGCATGCTCCTCCATGGTGCGAACCGCGCCGGGGCAGGCCTACGCAACCCGCCGTTCGATCGCAAAGCCTTGCTGGTTCCAGCGCTCCATGCCGCCACGCAAGACCATGACGTCGCGATAGCCTGCCTCGCGAAGCAGGCTGGCTGCCGCAGCGGACCGCTTGTCGGTACGGCAGACAAGAATGACGGTGTCATCCTTGGCCGCGTTGATCTCGCTCAAGCGACCCGGCAGTTCGCCGAGCGGTAGATTGACGGCGCCGGCAATGTGCCCGAGCGGCCCGTCGAACTCGTCGGGTCCGCGAACGTCGATTACGGTCAATTCGCCGCCACTGCCTGCCAGCTCACGGTTGTCGATCCAACGTGGCGTCGTCGCGCCGCCGCGCAGCCGACGCACAAGGCGCGGCAGGAAGGCGATCACCGCCAGCAGCGCCAGTCCGAGCAAGCCATACCGGATGGCGGTCGCGTCACCGCCGGCGGCTTCGCGGCCGGCATAACCGAGCCAGGTGAAGGCCAGCGTTCCCGGCGCCATGCTGACGAGCGAGGCAAGCGCATAGTGGGTCACGGGTATGCGCGTCAGGCCGAGGGCGTAGTTCAGCAGGTTGAACGGGACCAGCGGCACCAGCCGCGTCAGCACGACGAACCGCCAGCCTTCGGCTTCGACTCCGGCGATCAGACGCTGCAACCGGTTGCCGGCCTGTCGCCTGGCCCAGTCCGCGGCAACGTGGCGGGCGATCAGGAAGGCGGCGGTCGCACCGAGCGTGGCGCCGGCAAGGTTGAGGACGGTGCCCCAGACCGGCCCGAAGAGCGCGCCACCGGCCAGGCCGAACAAGGTGCCCGGCAGGAACAGGACCGTACCGATGGCGAAGACAACGACGTGGCCGACAGGTGCCCAGGCGCCCGCGTTGGCAACCATGGTCTCGACCTCTGCCAAGTCGAACCGATCGCGATTGAAGGCTAGCCAGATCGCCGCGCCGGCAATGGCCAGCGCGAGCGCGATCCGTGCCATCGCGGCCGGGCGCACGGTCATTGTGCCGTCTCCCGATGGCCAAGTGGGTAGCTGCGATCGTCGCCGCGCAATGGCTGCCACAACATGCGGTCGAGCCGCAGCTCGCGCGGATCGCGGAACTGGTCGATGCCGATGGTCATGTCGATGTGCCCGGCGGCCGGCTGCGCCCGGTAGGTGCCGAACAGCCGGTCCCACCACGGCAAGTTGAAGCCGAAGTTGCTGTTGGTCTCGCGCGGCACGATCGAGTGGTGCACGCGGTGCATCTCCGGCGTGACCACCAGCCAGCGCAGCACGCGGTCGAGCCGCGCCGGCAGCCGCACGTTGCCGTGGTTGAACATCGCGGTGGCGTTGAGCAGCACCTCGAAGACCAGCACCGCCACGGCCGGCGCGCCGAGTGCCGCCACGACACCAAGCTTGATCAACATCGACAGGACGATCTCGATGGGATGGAAGCGCAGGCCGGTAGTGACGTCGAACTCCAGGTCGGCGTGGTGCATGCGGTGCAACCGCCAGAGCATCGGCACGGCATGGAAGAGCACGTGCTGCAGGTAAATGGCGAGATCGAGCAGCAGCACCGCCACCGGCACGGCGAGCCAAGCCGGGACGACCGCGGCGCCGAGCAGGCCCCAATCGCCCGCCTCGGCCAGCAACGCCATGCCGACGGCAGCGGTTGGAAAAATCAGCCGCACCAGCACGCTGTCGAGGACGACGATACCGAGGTTGCTTGGCCAACGACGGCCGCGCCCGATCGCTTGGCGCCGACGCGGTGCGGCAAGTTCCCACAGCGACATGGCGGCGAAGACGCCGATGAAGATGGTGAAGCGGACCAACGGCTCGTGGTCGAGCAGGAGATCGGACACGGCGCGGCACCTCGCGCGACGACGGCTTGACGGGTGGACCCGCTGCAACCATTATTCAATCAATTCGTTGAATAGATGAATGAGTCGGTACCGCATGTCAACGACGAATCCGAAGCGCGCCCTGTTCGAGCAGTTCGCGGCCGTGGCGAAGGCGGCCGCGCACCCGCTGCGGCTCGAACTGTTGGAGCAGCTGGCCCAGGGCGAGCGCAGCGTCGAAGTGCTGGCTGACCGCACCCGCGTGTCGGTCGCGAATGCGTCGCAGCACCTGCAGCAGCTGCGCCGCGCCGGCCTGGTCGCGGCGCGGCGGCAGGGCAGCTTCATCTTCTACCGGCTGGGCGACGACGGCGTGCTGGACCTGCTGGCATCACTGCGCCAGATCGCCGAGCGCCAGTCAGCGGAGGTCGAGCGCGTCGTGCGTAGCTACTTCGATGCTCGCGACAACCTGGAGGCGGTCGCCCGCACTGACCTCGTCGACCGGATGAAGGCGGGCATCGTGACGGTGCTCGATGTCCGGCCGGCGGACGAGTTCGCGCTCGGCCACCTACCCGGCGCCGTCAACATTCCGCTTGGTGAGCTGGAGCGGCGGCTGGCCGAGTTCGATCCGGCACAGGAGATCGTCGCCTACTGTCGCGGCCCGTACTGCGTGCTGTCGTACGAGGCGGTCGCCCGCCTGCGGGCGCGCGGCTACCAGGTCCGCCGGCTTGAGGACGGGCTGCCGGAATGGCGCGCCGCCGGCCTGCCGGTGGAGTCGGACGTCCCCGCATAGCGACATGCGATGACCACAGGGCAAGCATCGACGGCCCGGCCATCGCCTATGGGCGTTCGCGATTCCTACGCGAAGTGGCGGCGGAGCCGCCTCGGCCGGATCACCGATGCGCTGGAACAACAGCTGCTGCTTGAGCTGCTGGGAGACGTCGCCGGGCTCGACGTGCTGGACGTCGGCTGCGGCGACGGCGCCTTGACGTACGCGCTGTCGCGCCGAGGCGCACATGCGACTGGCCTCGACCCGGACCCTCTCATGATCGCGGAAGCCGGCGCTCGCGCCGAGGCAGCGTCGGTCAGTATCGATCTCGTTCGCGGCCGGGCCGAGGCATTACCGTTCGCCGACGAGACCTTCGACCGCGTCGTCGCAGTGACAGTGCTGTGTTTCATACCCGAGCCCGATCGTGCCATTGCCGAGATGTCACGCGTGCTCAAGCCCGGCGGTCGACTTGTCATCGGTGAACTCGGCAGGTGGAGCATCTGGGCGGCGCTCCGACGAATCCGCGGCTGGCTTGGTTCTTCGACCTGGAGCGCGGCGAGTTTCCGCACGGCGCGAGAGCTGCGGCGGCTTGTCGAGCGGCATGGCCTGCAAGCCGATGGCGTGTGCGGGGCGATCTACTATCCACCGCGGGGGTTGGCTGCGGCTCTCATGGCTCCTGTCGACCCATGGCTCGGACAGCGGACGACCGTGGGCGCCGCGTTCATCGCCTTGCGGGCGGTGACAACGTGCTCAGAATCAACAGCTTAAACAATAGTCCATGACCGAAAGCGACAGCTCGAAGCCACCGATTCTGACGGACAAGCACTACGGCTCGCCGTCGGCCTTCACTCCGGACAGCCTGCTGCGCGAGGCGCGACGCCAGAAGCAGCTCGCCGCTGGAACCGTTCCGGCAATCTGCCTGCTCGATCCGGACGGCGATCTGGTGCGCCGGCTGAAGGCGGACGGGCGCGCGACCGCCGATCCCGCCTGGGCTTGCTACCACACCGAGCTCTACCGTTTCGTCGAGGCCGGCATCGAGTTCGGGATCATCGGCTGCGCGGTGGGCGCTTCGTTCGCGGTGTTGCTCGCCGAGGAACTCTTCGCTTCCGGCTGCCGGTTCCTGATCAGCATGACTTCGGCCGGACAGTTGGTGGCCATCCGGCCGCCGCCCTACTTCATCCTGATCGAGCACGCCTTGCGTGACGAAGGCACCAGCTACCACTACGCGCCACCGGCGGCGTTCAGCACCATCGACCACGCGCTGCTGGCAGTGATGCGCGACGCGTTCGATGGCATGCAGGTGCCGTTAATCCTCGGCGCCACGTGGACGACCGACGCCCCGTTCCGCGAGACGGCTGAGGCGATCGCCGCGATGCAGGACAAGGGCCTGCATGCGGTGGAGATGGAAGCGGCGGCGCTCTACGCCTTTGCCCGGGCCAGAGCAAAGCCCGTGCTTTGCTTCGCGCATGTCACCAACCAGATGGGCCAGGTCGAGGGCGACTTCGAGAAGGGCGAAGCTGACGGAAGCACCGATGCTCTGCGCATCATCGTTGCGGCGGCGAGGCGGTTCTTGGAACGCGGCCCGGACAATACGACAGCGACGTGATACCTGATGGAGGCCCGGTCTTTACGGGCGGCGAGCCTGCCTGAATGGCCGCTCCAGGTTTTGGCCGTATAAGAAGTCGATGGCGCGCTGTCAGACGACATGAACCGATCAAACCGTCGCATTGGGTCGGCCTAACGGGATGTCGGGAATGTGCCCTGGACCGGACGCTTGAGCGCGGAAAGCGGACACCCGCGCAAGAATGACCGGAATGCAGCCGGACTAGGACATGGCCACCACTGCCGATTATGAGCACGGCTGACCAAAACCATACACGAGACAGCGGGCATCGTCCCCTGCCCGGTGCAAACGTCTGAGTCCCGATGGCCGCTGATGGTGTTGGACTGACCGGCCTTAGGATCGCCACCGAGCGGGCGCACCGGGATCGCCTGTCCGGGCGCGCCAGAGCCATCGTCGCGGGCGCCGTCGAACTGCCGTTTGCAGACGCCACCTTCGACGTCCTCACCCACAGCGACCTCTTGTGCTGCCTTACCGACAAACGTGCGGTTCTTGCGGCTTGTCGTCGCGCGATCCGCACTGACGGCCGTATGGCATTTACAGGCATCTCAGTCGCCCCTGGACTTGCAGGCGACGACTATGGGCGGGCTGTCTCGAACGGCCCTGTCTTCATTGAGACGGACACCGACTATCCGACCCTTCTCCGCGAGACGGGCTGGGTTGTCGCCGCAAAGACAGACATCACTGCACCTTATACCCGCTCCTGCCACCGCCAACTCGCTGCCGACTAGTCGGTAGGAACAGATGTTCGGGTCCGGTTTTCGCCCCCTCATACGGCGCGGCTGACAGAGTTCGTTGGTGCCGGCCAAGGCACCGCTATATGTTCGTCTCGCCTGCTCACGTCGACCAGATCGCCGCACCTCGCGCACCCGGTGGGCTGTGGTCTTCTTTCCAGCGCACCAACCCCGAAACGGACATGCGCGATGTCATGGAGTGTCGCTTCCGGGTCGGCCTATCACATTAGGAAATGCTCACGGAAATCCCGAAACGCGCCCGACTACAGACATCAGAGCCTCGAAAGCCGACATCGCCCGGTGATGACCGGTTAGCCTCCAGGATGTGACATCGCCGCCAGCACCCGATAGGTCGCGAGCTAACCTAAAGCAGTCCGTGAGGTCGAACAGCAGTTGGATCGGTGTGTGGGTCAAGGCTGCTGATGAGCCGAAGTATTTGTCCCCCGCTGACTCGCGCGGGAGAGGCGACGATGTGTTCCCACGGCGAAAGGCGGGTTCATCGCTGGACGAAATGCCGAGCTGAGCACACGGGACGCCGGCGATCCGAGCGGCAGGTCAGCAGATGCGCGGCAGCAAGTCGCCACTTAGCATGTCGATGGCCCGCGCGGTACCCAGAGCGCCGACGCAGGCGACGCTGCCTGGCGCGCCCTCGACCACATGACCGATCTGTGTAGCGCTGGCGGTGATCTCGAACGGCTTCAGCGCGGCACAGGCTCGCTCGGCGTCGTCGCACGCGACGAACGCGACGAAGCGGCCCTCGTTGGCGACGTGTAGCGGATCGAGCCCGAAGAGCTCGCACGCGGCCGCCACGTCGGCGCGCACCGCAATCGCGGCTTCCTCGACCTGGATCGCGATCGCCGCAGTCTCGGCGATCTCGACCAGCGCGCTGGCCAGGCCGCCGCGCGTCAGGTCGCGCAGGCAGTGCACGTCGATCCCCGCCTCCAGCAGCGCCAGCACCGGCGCGGCCAGCGGCGCGCAGTCGCTCTCGATCGCAGTCTCGAAGCCGAAGCCTTCGCGCGCGCCCATCACAGCCATGCCGTGCCGGCCGATGTCGCCGCTGAGGATGATGGCATCGCCGGCGCGAACCTGTTGCGGTCCGATGGGCGTCGGCGCGACCACCTGGCCGAGGCCGGCAGTGTTGATGAACAGGCCGTCGGCCTTGCCTCGGTCGACTACCTTTGTGTCGCCGGTGACAAGCCGCACGCCGGCCCGCGCCGCCGCGTCGCGCATCGAGCCGATGATGCGCCGCAGCACGTCGAGCGGCAGGCCCTCCTCCAGGATCAGGCCGATACTGAGATACAGCGGCCGGGCGCCGCACATGGCGAGGTCGTTCACGGTGCCGTTCACCGCCAGCGTGCCAATGTCGCCGCCGGGAAATTCCAGCGGCCGCACGACGTAGCTGTCGGTGGTGAAGGCGGCCGGCCCGTCGAGGGCGAGCACGGCGCCGTCGTGCCGCCGGTCGAGCTCGGGGTCGTTGAAGGCGGGTAGCAGGATGGTGTCGATCAGCCGGGCCATGGCGCGCCCGCCGCCGCCGTGCGCCAGCTGCACGGTGTCGTCCGCGGCGCCCGGCGCCGGGCAGGTCGGGGCGAACTCGTCGTCGGGCTCGCTCATGCCCGGCTCCGGTAGCGGTAGTAGGCGGCGCAAGCGCCCTCCGACGAGACCATGGTGACGCCAAGCGGCCGCTCCGGCGTGCAGCCGTGGCCGAAGGCGGGGCAGTCGGTCGGCCGCCGCTCGCCGCGCAAGATGGCGCCGCTGATGCACCGGCCCGCCGGCTCGTCGCCGCAATCGACGGCGCCGAAGCGGCGCTCGGCGTCGAGGTCGGCATAGGCCTCGGCCAGCCCCAGCCCGCTCGCGGCGATGTCGCCGATGCCGCGCCAGCGCCGCGGGATGACGCGGAACACCTCGCGCATGATCTGCTGCGCCGCGCGATTGCCCTGCGGCCGGACGGCACGGCTGTACTGGTTCTCGACCACGGCGCGACCGGCCTCGAGCTGGCGCACGCACATCAGCACGCCCTCCAGAATGTCCACCGGCTCGAACCCGGTGATCACGATCGGCACGCCATAGGCGCCTGCGATCGGCTCGTATTCGTCGGCCCCCATCACTGTGCAGACATGGCCGGCGGCGAGGAAGCCCTGCACGCGGTTGCCCGGCGCGTCGAGCAGCGCGCGCATCGCCGGCGGCACCAGCACATGCGAGACCAGCATCGAAAAGTTCGACAGGCCGTCGGCCCTGGCCCGGTAGGCGGCCATGGCATTGGCCGGCGCCGTGGTCTCGAAGCCGACCGCGAACAGCACTACCTGGCGCTCCGGTGCGGCACGCGCGATCGCCAACGCGTCCAGCGGCGAATAGATCGCGCGTACGTCGGCGCCGCGCGACTTGGCGGCCAGCAGGTCGCCCCGCTCGCCCGGCACCCGCAGCATGTCGCCGAACGAACACAAGATGACCTCGGGCCGTCCGGCGATCTCGATCGCCTTGTCGACATACTCGACCGGCGTGACGCAGACCGGACAGCCGGGCCCGTGCACCAGCGTCAATCCCGGCGGCAGCAGGCGGTCGATGCCGTGGCGGACGATCGCGTGGGTCTGTCCGCCACAGACCTCCATCAAGGTCCAGGGGCGGGTCGCGGTGCCGGCGATCTCGCGCGCCAGTGCCCGCGCCACCGCGCCGTCGCGGTATTCGTCACGATGCTTCATCGGCGTCCAGCAGGGCGGCTATCTCGCGCAGGTGCCCCAGCACGCGCTCGGCCTTGGCCTCGTCGATCACCGTGAGGGCGAAGCCGACATGCACCAGCACGAAGTCGTCGATCTTCGCCTCCGGTACGTAGGCCAGGCTGATCTCCTTGACGATGCCGCCGAAGTCGACCCGCCCGGTGCGCAGCAGTGGATCGTCGCCGGCGATCGAGAGCAGGCGGCCGGGGACGGCTAGACACATGGCGGCGCTTCCTCCTGCAGGGTCCAGGACGTCCACGCCGCCTGGCCCAGCGCGATGCCGCCGTCGTTCGGCGGCACCCGCCGGTGCCACAGCGGCTCGAAGCCGGCCTGGCGCAAGGCCGCGAAGGCGGACTCGGTCAACCGGCGATTTTGGAAGCAGCCGCCGGTCAGCGCCACGCGCGGCTCGCCGACATGGGCCGCGACGGCGACGATGGCCGCGACGAGGCCTTGATGTAGCGCCGCCGAGATCGCGCCCGGCCCGGCTCCGCCACGCAGGTCATCCAGGGCCGCCGCCAGGGCCGGCCACCAATCCACCTCCAGGCCGCCATCGGCCGCCGCGCGCAACGGCAGGTCGTAGGCGCGTGACGGCACCGCGCCTTCTGCCGCCGCTTCGAGCGCCATCGCCGCCTGGCCCTCGTAGGTCGTGCGCTGATGCAGGCCGCAGAGCGCGGCGAAGGCGTCGAACAGCCGGCCCATGCTGGACGCAAGCGGCGCGTTGATGCCGCGTGCCAGGGCCCTGCGCAGCAGTTCGAGCTCGGTGCCGGTGAAGCTGGCCACCGGCGCCAGGTCATCCATCGCGAAAGCGGCGCCGCCATACGCCGCGTAAAGCATCCCGAGCGCGGCACGGCGCGGCTCGCGCGCGGCGGCATCGCCGCCCGGCAAGGAGAAGCGGCGCAGATGCGCGGCGCGCCGCCAGCGGCCGCGCCTCAACTCGATGAACTCGCCGCCCCAGATCGTCCCGTCGGGGCCGTAGCCGGTTCCGTCCCAGGCGACTCCAAGGGCCGGCGGCGCGATGTCGTGCTCGGCGAGGCAGGCCGCGACGTGGGCCACATGATGTTGAACCGGCGCCAACCGCAAGCCGCGCTGCTGCGCCAACCGGCTGGAGGCGTAGTCGGGATGCAGGTCGCAGGCACTGACCTGCGCGCTGGCTTCGTGGAGCTGGCCAAGGTCGTCGATGGCGCGGCGGTACACGTCTCGCGCCGCGACCGTCTCGAGGTCGCCCAGGTGCTGGCTCAAGGTGGCGCTGCCGGCGCCGGTGACGGCGACCGTGGCCTTCAGGTGTGCACCGTAGGCGATGATGCCAGGCAGCAGTCCGGCACCCGTGACCGGTGCTGGCGCATAGCCGCGCGCGCGACGCAGAACCTGCGGCGCGCCGCAGACCACGTGCGCCACGGAGTCGTCGAGCGGGCGCAAGATCGGCCGGTCGTGGACCAGAAACAGGTCGGCGACACCGGCGAGGCGGTCCAAGGCTTCACGCTCGTCGACGACGATGGGTTCGTCACTGATGTTGCCGCTGGTGGCGACGACGGGAAATCCGAGATCGTGCAGCAACAGATGGTGGAATGGGCTGTAGGGCAACATCGCGCCAAGCCGGGGGCTGCCCGGCGCCACGGCGGTTGCGACCGCGCCGGACTCGCGCCCGAGCAGCACGATGGGCCGTTCGGTCGCGCCCAGTAGCTCGGCTTCTTCGGGATCGACGCGGCAGGCGGCGCGCACCGCCGCAACGGACGCGAACATCACCGCGAAGGGCTTGTCGTCGCGCCGCTTGCCAGCGCGCAGCCGGCGCACCGCCACCTCGTTGCGCGCATCGGCCATCAGGTGGAACCCGCCGATGCCCTTGACCGCGACGATGCCGCCCTCGCGGATGGCCATGGCCGCGGCGCGCAATGCCTCGTCCCGGACGGCGATCACCTTGGCAGCGCGATCCCAGAGCGCGAGCTGCGGGCCACATTTGGGGCAGGCGATGGTCTCGGCATGAAACCGCCGGTTCGCCGGGTCCTCGTACTCGCGCCGGCAGGTCAGGCACATGGCGAAGTGGCGCATGGCGGTGCGTGAACGGTCGTAGGGCACGTCCTCGACGATGCTGTAGCGCGGGCCGCAATCGGTGCAGCTGATGAACGGATGGCGATGGCGGCGATCGGTGGGGTCAAGTAACTCCGCCAGACAGGCCGGACAGGTCGCGAGATCGGGCAGAAGCTGCGTCGCGCGGCGTCCGGCGGCATCGCTGGTACGGACCTCGAAACAGCTGTCGCCGCGGACAGTGACGGATTGTTCGTCAACCGCGATCACCTGCGCGTGCGCCGGCGGCGCCGCTTGGATCGCCCGCACCAGGGCGGCGATCGACGTAGCGCTGCCCTCTGCCTCGATGACCACGCCCACCGCCGTGTTGGCGACCGAGCCGGCCAGTCCCAGGGCCGTAGCCTGGCGATAGACGAAGGGACGGAAGCCGACGCCCTGCACCGCCCCGCGCACGACGATGCGGCGACGCACAGCGGCCTCCGGCGTCGCGATCACGGTATCGGCTCGCAACGACATCGACCTAGGTCTCCACCTCGACACTCTGCAGCACGATTTCCTGCGCGCGCGCGTGCGACATGTCGCTGGAGACATCGACATTAAGCGCCGCGCCTTCGGCGATGGTGCCGGCGGCGGCATGTCCAAAGTGCTCGATGAAGTGCCCCGCCGACATGTGGGTCAACGCGCCGAGCCAGACCGCGACGCTCACCACGCGCCGGGCGCCCTCGGCACGCGCCACCTCGTCGATGCGGCGCATCAGGCTGTCGATCAACGATGCTTCATGCATCGGACATCTCGGTCTCGGCGATCTCGGCCTGCAACCGGCGACACACATCGTTAACGGCGGCGGCGACCGGTGGCGATAACGGCGCACCGATATTGAAGTCGCGGCCCTCGACGGCCAGGACGGTGCATCGAGGCGGCAGCTGCCCCAGCGCGCGGGCAAGCTCGATCGCAGCGCCCAGTCCTAGGCCATGGGTCGACAGGTCATACATTGCCTCCGGCAGCGCAGCATCGACGGCATCGAACCGGTGCACTGTGCCCGGAGCCGCGCCGCCGGCGCAGGCATCGACGAGATAGGCCGAGCCGGCGCCGTCGAGCGCCGCCAGCAGCGCAGTAGCCTCGCCATCCAACTCGATGACTTCGACGCCGGCTGCCAATCTGCTGCGCAGTTGGCGCGCTACCGCTGGCCCGAGCCCGTCGTCGCCCCGGTCGGGATTGCCAATGCAAATCACGATGCAGCCGCGTGCCGGCACGGCTCAGCCCCGGTCCATTTCCAGGCGCAGGAAGTGCGCGGCGCAGGAGATGCACGGATCGTAGTTCCGCACGGTCTGCTCGCAGCGGTGCCGCAATGCCTCATCCGGCAAGTCTAGAAACCCGCCAACGAAACCGGCCAAGTCTTCCTCGATGCTGGCCTGGTTCTGCGAGGTCGGCGGCACGATGCGCGCCTCCTCGATGCTGCCCTCCGACGACAGGCGGTAGCGGTGATAGAGCAGACCGCGCGGCGCCTCCGTGGCGGCGAAGCCGGCTGCCTCGCGTGCCTCGACTGGCACGGTCGGCCGCTCCGGCGGCGTGTAGCCGTCAATGATGCGCAAGGCTTCGTCGCACGCGTAGAGCACCTCGACCGCGCGCACCACGATGCTACGGTAAGGATTGGTGCAGGTTTCGCCGAGGCCGGCGTCACGCGCCTCCGTTTGCGCCAACGGCGACAGCCTTTCGAAGTTCAGACTGTAGCGCGCCAGCGGACCAACGAGGTAGGCGGTGCCGTCGCGCAGGCGGGCGTGCAAGGCGGTCGAGCGCTCGACGTGCATCTCCTCGACGTGATCGTCGAACTCGGACGCCATGATGTCGAGCCCGCGGTTGGAGATGATATGCCCTTCGTTGAATGGGTATTCGTCTGGATGGCGTAGGGCGATGAAGGTGTAGTCTCGCTCACGCTCCGGGAAGTCGAGTCGGCCGACCCAGCGCACCGTCTGGACCGCCAAGTCGCGCGCACCCTTCAGTGTCTCCTCCAGCGGCTTCAACTCGCGCCGTGTCGGGACGCGGTAGAAGCCGCCGACCCGCACATTGATCGGATGAATCTCGCGCCCGCCGAGCTGCGCCAGGATCCGGTTGCCGGCTTGTTTCAGTGCCAGGCCGCGGCGCACGATGTCGCCATGCTCGCGGGCCATGTCGATGGCGCCGTCGTAACCGAGGAAGTCCGGCGCGTGCAGCATGTAGATGTGCAACGCGTGGCTCTCGATCCACTCGCCGCAGTAGAGCAGCCGACGCAGGTCGCGCAACGGGCCGTCGACGCGAACGCCGAGCGCGTTCTCCATCGCGTGCACCGCGCTCATCTGATAGGCGACCGGGCAGATGCCGCAGATCCGGGCGGTGATGTCCGGGGCCTCCGTGAAGGCGCGGCCCCGCAGGAAGGCTTCGAAGAAACGCGGCGGCTCGAAGATCGAGAGCTCGGCCGAACGCACCTTGCCGTCGCGCACCACGACCTTGAGACCGCCCTCGCCCTCGACCCGCGCCAGATAGTCGACCTTGATCGTCCTACGTGCCATGGCGGTCGCTCTCGTCGCGGAAGGCCTGGGCGTTGGCATTGAACGTGCGGTAGACCCGCCGCAGCGCCGTATCGTCCATGCCGAGCTCGGCCAGCCGGTCGCTCAACGCCGGCGCGTTGGGCGTCTCGGCGGGGCCGTAGCAGCCATAGCAGCCACGATCGAAGGACGGACAGATCGCGCCGCAACCCGCGTGCGTGACCGGTCCCAGGCAGGGGGTGCCGTGCGCCACCATGACGCAGACATTGCCCCGCAGCTTGCACTCCATGCAGGTGCTGTGCGCCGGCGTCACCGGCCGGCGGCCGGCCAGGTAGGCGGAGATGACCTCGACCAGCTGTCGGGTGCTGATCGGGCAGCCGCGCAGTTCGAAGTCGACCGCGACGTGCTCGGCGATCGGCGTCGAGGTCGCCAGCGTGGCGATGTAGTCGGGCCTGGCATAGACGATTGAGGCATAGGCATCGACGTCGGCGAAGTTGCGCAGGCCCTGGATGCCACCGGCGGTGGCGCAGGCGCCGATGGTGACCAGCGTACGAGAGCGTCGGCGGACGTCGCGGATGCGCTCGGCATCGTGCGCTGTGGTGATCGAGCCCTCGACCAGGGAGAGGTCATAGCGGCCGGCGACCCGCCCGCGCGTCGCTTCCTGGAAGTAGGCGATGTCGACGGCGCCTGCCACGGCCAGCAGTTCGTCCTCGCAATCCAGCAGGCTGAGCTGGCAGCCGTCGCAAGATGCGAACTTCCAGACCGCCAGGCGCGGCTTGCGATGTCGCGTCGCCACGTCAGAGCTCCTTCACGGCGAGCAGGTCACGGACTCGGTTATAGCGAAACACCGGACCGTCTCGACAGACAAAGACCGGTCCGAACTGACAGTGACCGCAGAGCCCGATGGCGCATTTCATGTTGCGCTCCATCGACAGGTAGATGCTCTCGTCGTCAATGCCGGCCTCACGCAGCGCTGCGATGGTGAAGCGCATCATCACCTCCGGGCCACAGACGAAGGCAATCGCATGGAGTGGATCGAAGTCGGCGCGCGGCACCAGCTTCGGGACCACGCCGACATGGCCGTGCCAGTCTGTTGCCGCATGGTCCACGGTAACCTCGATATCGACGTCGAGCCGGCGGCGCCACGATTCGAGCTCGCGCCGGAACAGAATGTCGCCCGGGCTGCGGGTACCGTAGAGCAGCGCGATCTTGCCATAGCGCTTACGTGTCGCGAACAGCCCATAAAGGGCAGGGCGTAGCGGCGCCAGGCCGAGGCCACCCGCGACGATCACCACGTCCATTCCGGCCGCCGTCTCGATCGGCCAGCCAACGCCGAACGGGCCCCGCAGACCGACAACGTCGCCGCGATCAAGCCGGCTCAGTGCCTGCGACACCGGTCCGACGGCGCGGACCGTGTGCAACAGTCGGTCGCGATCGTCGGCATCGCCGCTCAGGCTGATCGGCACCTCGCCGACGCCGAACACGGTCAGCATGTTGAACTGACCCGGCCGGAACGCCGGTGATCTGGGCGCCTCGAGCTCCAGCGTCACGACCTGGGGGCCGTCGCGTCGACGACGACGCACGCGCGCGATCTGCGGCAGCATCGGGTCGGCGGCGGTCTGTTGCGAGGCGGCGTCCATATCACCCCTGGCCGCCATACACATCGAGCATCTGCAACCGGGTCTCGTGCAGTCGTGCCAGCAGGCTGGGCATCACCCGCTTCATCAGCTCGTAGCCCAGGTGATGGTCGTCCTCGCACTTCTGTCGCAGGCACCGCGCATCGATGCCAATCGCCCGGGTCAACTCGACCGCCTTCGCATCGAAAGTCCAGCGGTAAGGCGGGATCAGCCATGACAGGCCGACGATGTCGCCTTCCGCGAGGGTCATGAAGGTCAGGTTGCCGCGCGCCGGATCGTTGATTTCCAGGGCGACCCGGCCGTGCCGGATGAGATAGAACTCGTCGGCCGGTTCGCCCTCGCGGAGCAGGTATTGACCGGCCTCGAACCGCACGTTGCGGGCGCACCCGCAGACCAGCCCACAGAAGCCCTCCTCCAGACCGGCGAAGAACGGATGCTCGCTGACGATGCGTTGCAGTCCCTCGATCTCCATGCCGTTCTCCCCTATCCAGGCTCGCTATCGGCGATGGCACGGACTTCCTCGGTGATGTCGATTCCGACCGGGCACCAGGTGATGCACCGACCGCAACCGACACAACCGGAGGTTCCGAACTGATCGTGCCAGGTCGCGAGCTTGTGGGTCATCCATTGCCGGTAGCGGGATGAGGTGCCGCTGCGCACGCTGCCGCCATGCAGGTACGAGAAGTCGAGCGTGAAGCATGAATCCCAGCGCCGCGTCCGCGATGTCTGCACGCCGGCAAGGTCGCTTGCATCCTCAGTCGAGGTGCAAAAGCACGTCGGGCAGACCATTGTGCAGTTGCCGCAGGCAAGACAGCGCGCGGCCACATCGTCCCACCGCGGATGATCGAGATTGCCCAGCAGCAGCTCGCGTACGCCGTCGGCAGCCATCTCGCGACCCATCGCCGCCGCTGTCTCCGACAAGACGGCATCGCCGGCTGTTAGGTCGTCATCGGTGGCGGCGCGGCTGGGCACTTGCGCCAGCATTTCGCGGCCGGCCTCACTGCCGGCCTCCGCCAGCAGCCGATGCTCGCCATGGCCGACAATCTCTGTCAGCGCGATGTCGAAGCCGTCGCGCGCTGCCGGGCCGGTCTGCATCGAAACGCAGAAACAGGTGCCTCCAGCGGTGCCGCAATTAACAGCGACGATGAAATTGCCGGCACGTCGCTTTGCGTAGTGCGGGTCGATGTGCGACCCAACGCGAAGCACGCGGTCTTGGATGGCGATGGCGTTCAGTTCGCAGGCGCGGACACCGATGAAGGCGAACGGCTTGTCGACAGGCGGTGATGCCTCGATCTCGACCTCATCGCCGCTCCGCGTGGCCTGCCACAGCAATTGCCGCGGCGGGTGCAGGAACTGTTTCCACGACTGCGGGCCGACGGCGTAGCCGAAATACGCACAGTCACTTCGTTTTACCAGCCGGTATGACGCGGGATTTTGTTCGTCGGTCCAGCCGCACGGCAAATCGGAGGTGGCCTCGATGTCGTCGTAGACGATAGCTCCGTCCCGAATGGTTGGACCGACCAAGGCGTAGCCACGCGCCCGCAACGCGCTGAGGATGTGCTGCAGTGCGTCGGGAGTCAGAACTACCACGTCGGCATCCGGCATTGCGGGACCTCCATATCGACGAGCAACGGGTCTGAACATCTCCTCCTTTACGGCCGCAGGGACGTCGGGGACAGGCGCCGGCGATCGCCGGCACTCCGCATCAGGTCTTCAGACCTAGCCTAGCGTGGCTCTGTCGCGGCTGGCTCTGTCGCGGCGAGCCTTGCACCCAACGGGCGCGAGGCCACATGTCGTACGCACGTATACGTTCGTGGCGCTGGGGAGGCATTGATGCAAATCAATACGCGTCGCCTTCGCACAGGCCAATCTCCGACCAGCCTCGCGGTGGCGAAGCGCCGTCCTACGTACGGAGTGCGGCACATGACATTGCATCAGCAGGTGTCAACGTCGGCTAGGTTCGCAACAGTGGAAAGCTACGAGCCACTTGTTGGCGCCAAGTCGGTCGAGCGTATCCTCGACAAGGCCGCAAAGCTGAGCGACATCCACATCGCCAATATCAACTCGACCTACTACGGCGGTGGCGTAGCTGAAATCCTTTCGTCCCTCACGCTACTGATGAATGGCGCCGGCGTACGCACAGGCTGGCGCGTAATCCAGGGTCGGCCCGACTTCTTCAGTATCACCAAGAAGATGCACAATGCGCTGCAAGGAGGTGAGATCAACCTCAGCGACCTAAAACAGGACATCTACGAGGAAGTGGTTAGTGAGAATGCCATGCGCATTCACCTCGACCACGACATCGTTATTGTTCACGACCCGCAACCCCTTCCGTTGATCGGTCACTTCCGCAAGAAGGCACCATGGATCTGGCGCTGTCACGTCGACCTGTCAAAGCCAAACGCGGCGCTATGGTCCTACCTGGCACGCTTCATCGAGCAGTACGACGCCGTCGTGCTGTCGCTGCCTGAGTACGCGCAGAAGCTGACCCCGCCGCAGCGATTTATCATGCCGGCGATCAACCCGTTCTCGACAACCAACAAGGATCTAACCGAATCCGAGATCGATGAGCGCCTGAGCCACTACAGCATTCCTTCGGATTTGCCGCTGGTGGTGCAGGTGTCCCGCTTCGACCGCTGGAAAGACCCGCAAGGCGTGATCAACGCGTTCAGGCGGGCACGCAAGGAAGTAGATGCGACGCTGGTCTTGGTTGGCAACGTCGCTACTGATGACCCGGAGGGCCAGCACATCTTCGAGTCGTTGTGCAGCTGCCGCGAGGAGCGTATCCACATCCTCTCGGTGCAGGATTCGGCTCTCGTTAACGCGCTGCAGCGACGCGCCGCGGTGGTGTTGCAGAAGTCATTGCGCGAAGGCTTCGGCCTGACGGTGACCGAAGCGATGTGGAAGGGCACGCCGGTGATCGGCGGCAACGTCGGCGGCATCCGCCACCAGGTCGAGGACGGGGTCGACGGCTATCTAGTCGACAATATCGAGCAGGCGGCTGAACGCATCGTTCATGTCGTCAAGAATCCCAAGCTGCGCGACAAACTGGGTAAAGCCGCACACGAAACGGTGCGCGAGCGCTTCCTGATGACACGTTTGATGGAGGACTGGCTCGATCTCATCGACGCGTTCGAACCACGCTTCCAGCTTCGAGGGAGATGAAGGAATAGGCAATGAAAGCGAAGGCTGTGGTTGAGGGATTCACGGCGGTCATCTGGTTCGAACAGGTTGGCCGATATGACGTCGGCAAGGTGGGCGGTAAGAACGCCTCGCTCGGCGAGATGGTTGGCAAACTGGCTGCGTCGGGCGTGAAGGTCCCGGCTGGCTTCGCCACCACCGCTGCAGCCTATTGGCACTACGTCGAAGCAAATGACCTGAAGCCGGAAATCGAAGCGGCACTGTCGCAGTTGGCATGCGGCAAGGCGACGCTGGCTGAGGCCGGCGCGGAGATCCGCCGCGCATTCCTGCACGGTGAGTGGCCTGACGATATTGCCCAAGCCATCCTGGACACGTATCGCGAACTCAGTCGGCGTGCGGGCAAGGACGAAGTCGAAGTTGCCGTGCGTTCCAGTGCCACTGCCGAAGACTTGCCAGACGCCAGCTTCGCCGGCCAGCAGGAAACCTTCCTGAACATCAGAGGTGAACGCGCCGTGCTCGACGCCTGCCGGCGCTGCTATGCGTCGCTGTTTACCGACCGCGCCATCAGCTATCGTCAGACGCGGGGCTTCGACCACCTCAAGGTGGCGCTGTCGGTTGGCCTGCAGCGCATGGTCCGCTCCGACCTCGGCGGTGCCGGCGTTATGTTCTCGCTCGACACCGAGACCGGTTTCGACAAGGTCGTCATCATCAACGCAGCCTGGGGCCTCGGCGAGAACGTGGTTCAGGGCGTCGTCGATCCGGACGAGTACCAGGTCTTCAAGCCGCTGCTGTCGAACATCGCGCTTACCCCGATCGTCGAGAAGCGACGCGGCGGGAAGGCCCTCAAGATGATCTACGCTGCGGATGCCGAACGCCCGACCCGCAATGTGCCGACATCCAAGGCGGAGCGTGTCGCTTTCGTGCTCGAAGACGAAGAAATCCTGCGGTTGGCACGCTGGGCCTGCGTGATCGAGGACCACTATGGCCAACCGATGGACGTGGAGTGGGCGAGAGACGGCGACAGCGGTGAACTCTTCATTGTTCAGGCCCGCCCAGAGACAGTGCAGTCGCGGCGCGGCGACAGCGTCCTGAAGTCATACCGGTTGACGCGCAAGGGCCAGCAACTCGCGGCCGGCGTCAGCATTGGCGAGGCTGTGGCGACCGGCCCGGTGTGCATTATCGAGAGTCCTCGCGACATTGACCGCTTCGTCGACAATGCAGTGCTGGTGACCGCGACAACGGACCCGGATTGGGTGCCGATCATGAAACGCGCCGCGGCGATCGTTACCGATCATGGTGGCCGCACGTCGCATGCGGCCATCGTCAGTCGTGAGCTCGGCCTTCCCGCCGTCGTCGGCACCGGCAACGCGACGCAGGTGCTGCATGACGAGCAGTCGGTGACCGTCTCGTGTGCCGAGGGCGAGGACGGTTTCATCTATGAGGGCATTGCCGACGTCGTGGTCGACCAGCTCGGCCTTGACGACGTGCCCGTTACGCGCACCAAAGTGATGTTTAACTTGGCCAACCCTGCGGCGGCCTTCCGTTGGTGGCGTCTGCCAGCAGATGGCGTCGGACTGGTGCGCATGGAGTTCGTCATTAACAATCACATCAAGGCGCATCCACTGGCATTGCTCGGTTTCGAGACGCTGCAGGATGCAGCCGCCAAGCGCGCCATCGAGGACCTGACGGTCGGCTATCCGGACAAGGTGGAGTACTTCGTCGATCGACTGTCGCGCGGCCTGGCGCGCATCGCCGCCGCCCATCATCCGAACCCGGTGATTGTTCGAATGAGCGACTTCAAGACCAACGAATATGCCAGCCTGATCGGCGGCTCCGCCTTTGAGCCACACGAGGAAAATCCGATGATCGGCTTTCGCGGCGCCTCGCGCTATTACTCGGCCGCCTACCGCGATGGTTTCGCGCTTGAGTGCCAGGCGATCCGGCGCATGCGTTGTGAAATGGGCTTCGACAATGTCGTCGTCATGATTCCGTTCTGCCGCTCGCCGAGAGAGGCGGATCGCGTCCTGCAGGTCATGGCAGACAACGGCCTTCGACGCGGCGAGGATGGGCTCGCTGTTTACGTCATGTGCGAGATCCCCTCGAACGTGATCCTGGCTAGGGCGTTTGCTGAGCGCTTCGACGGCTTCTCAATTGGTAGCAACGACCTGACGCAGCTCACCCTCGGCGTCGACCGCGATTCCGAGGCGCTGTCCGAGCTGTTCGACGAGCAGGACGAAGCAGTGAAATGGATGATCCGCAAGGTGATTACCGAGGCGCACGCGTCGGGCGCTAAGATTGGGCTATGCGGTCAGGCACCAAGCGATCACCCCGCCTTCGCTGAGTTCCTGGTAGAGTGCGGTATCGACTCGATTTCAGTGAGCCCCGACAGCTTCGTCACCGTGAAGCGTCATGTCGCCGCGGCCGAACTGACTGACCCGGCGTCGCAGTGAGCGAATTCCGCCAGGACTCGACGAGCGGCACCTGGGTGATCGTCGCTCCGGAGCGCGCACAGCGGCCAGGTAGTTGGCGGACCCCGGATGCGGCCGATGTGGCGACCTACGACCCAACCTGCCCCTTCTGCCCGGGCAACGAGCATCTGGCACCTGCGATCATCGCCGAGCAGGCGGCAACACGGTTGCCGGGCTGGTACACTCGTGTCGTACCCAACAAGTACCCGGCGGTGTCACCGCACGAGGGCACAGCTCACCCGGCTTCGCCGTATCCTGCCGTTGCCGGCGACGGCCGACATGAGGTGATCGTGGAGACACCGCGTCACAACGGCGACCTGACGTCGCTCGACGAAGCGGAGATGGCCGCCGTGGTCGATGCCTACTGGCAGCGCTATGTCGCCTTACGGGCCGAGCACGGTATCAAGGCGGTTGTGCTGTTCCGCAACCACCGTCTGCACGCCGGCGGCTCGCTCGCGCATCCGCACGCGCAAGTTATTGCGCTCGGCATGGTGCCCCCCTGGCTGGCAACTGTCGCGAATTGGTGCCGCGCTGAATTCCATCGGCGCAGCCGTTGCCCGACCTGCGACATGCTGGCGCGAGACTTGGCTGGGGGCCAGCACTTGGTCGAGGCGACTGAACGTTTTGCGCTGCTGGTTCCGTTTGCGGCGTCGAGTCCATTCGAACAATGGCTCGTGCCTCGATCACACCAAGCCTCGTTCGTTCAAACCGACACTGTAGCGCGGCGCGAAATGGCGTTGCTGCTCCAGCGGGCGTTGTTGCGGCTGCGCACGGTGCGCGACGATCCGCCGTACAATTTCGCCATCGAGTCATGGCCGGCTAACGGTGCCGACCAAGGATACACCCACTGGCGTTTGCGCATCGTGCCCAGGCTTGGCTTCCCAGGCGGCTTCGAGTTGGGCGCAGGTCTGCCCATCAATTCATCCTGCCCAGAAGCGGATGCCGCAGCGCTCGCCAGTGTCCGGATAATCTCGCCATGACCTCGTCCGCAATCATCACCTTCTCCATTAATCCAGCGGTCGACGTGTCGACGTCCGCGCCGCGTGTCGAGCCGAAGCACAAGCTGCGCTGCACCCCGGCGCGCTACGAGCCCGGCGGCGGCGGCGTCAACGTGTCGCGGGTCATCAAGCGGCTGGGCGGCGACAGTTTGGCGTTGCTTCCGGTCGGTGGCGGCATGGGGCAACTCCTGCACCGACTGCTCGACGAGGAAGAAATCGGCTCGCGCGTCATCAGTATCGCCGGCGAAACACGCGCTGATTTTTCCGTCATTGATCGAACGACGCACGAGCAATACCGCTTCGTGCTTCCGGGACCCGAACTGACGGAAAAGGAATGGCGATACTGTCTCGATAGCCTTATCTCGCTCGATCCGCTGCCGCAATACGTTGTCGCCAGCGGCAGCCTGCCGCGCGGTGTTCCGGATGATTTCTATGCCCGCCTGGCGCGCCTACTGGCCGATCACAGGGTCCGCCTTGTGCTCGACACATCTGGTCCGGCCCTGTCGAGGGCAATGGACGAGGCCATATACCTGGTCAAACCAAACTTGCGTGAATTGGGGGAACTAGTTAGCCGCCCCTTGCGAAGTGAGGCCGACTGGCGGGAAGCGGCCGACGAAATTGTCGCCACGCGCAACGTCGATGCTGTGGCGCTCACCCTTGGCGAACATGGCGGCTACCTGACCACGGCAGACTCGCAACTGCGAGCGCCGGGTCTGCCGGTCGCGTTGGAGAGCGCTATTGGCGCCGGCGACAGCTTTCTGGCTGCCATGGTATGGCAGCTTGCCGCGGGCGCGCCTTTCGATGACGCATTCCGCTGGGGCATGGCGGCCGGTGCGGCGGCACTGCTCACGCCGGGGACAGAGCTTTGCCGAAAAGTCGATGTTGAGCGGCTGCTGTCGAAAGTCCGCTTGCTGACAGCGTAGCGTTGGGCGCGGAATCAGCGGTCCACCTTTTCGACGGCGCCGATGATCATCTGGATCTGCCCATTGCCCCAGAGCGGCAACAGCAACCGCGCATGCGAATCGCGTCGGGTGTAGGTCGCGGCTGAGTCCGTTACCGTCGCCTGGCACTGCTCAAGCAGGCCGGCGAGGGGCTCGGGTAGCCTCACTTCATCAATGAAGTAGTCGCGGAGTGCGGACTCTACCAGGTCGGTAATCGCCGTGCCGGCTTCGCTGAAGCGGAACCGCGGTCCGCCATCGACGACATCGAGAAGCAGCAAGTTGGCGCGAAGGTCGGCTAGCTGCGTCATGTCCAGATCATCCCAGTAGGGCATGACCTCGGAGCCTCGGCGCAGGCCGTCCCAATACTGATGCAAGGCCTCAAGCTTGGGCTCGAGCCGGTCCGGTAAAGGGTTGGTCTGGCTAGTCTTCGTTATCGTCATGGTTCGCTTCCGTCAGACACCGCGCCGTCGGACCGTATGGCACCTGCAGCGCGGCTGTGATGATTGGCACCTAATAGCACGTCTGGCACATGTCCACCCAAGCGCTGGCCAACGGGCGAATACGCGTTGGTCCAGCAAGTGGAGGCGACAGGTAGCAGCTGGACCCAGCCCCCGTGTAAGGCCGATGCAGCACCGGGATCTCGATAGCCATCAGCGGGCATGGGTGAGCAGGTCGGGTCTCTGATCTTGTAGGAAGGGCTCTCGGGGTTGATCGTTCGCGCCCTTGCCGTGGCTGCGGGTCGCGCTTCCTATTCATCGGCAGCCAATGGTCTTGCACTTCCGCGCGTAACCAGACCTACCCCGAGAACTGTAAGTGCAATGCCAACCAACTGAACCCCGTGCAGGCTCTCGCCGTAGAACAGCATACCCATCGTCAAACCGAATATTGGGATCAGAAAGCTAAAGCAATTTGCCTGATTGAGCGGCGTTCTCGCAAGAATCGAGAACCACAACCAATATACCAGGGCCGTCCCAAGCAGGCTGAGACCGAGAAGCGCACCAACAAATTCATACGACCAGCGAACTGACGCCGGTTCTTCCATAATCCATGCGCCGAAAATGAGCGGTGAACTTCCGATCAAGATCTGGAGTCCCATAGCTGTGAGCGCATCGACGTCTGGCGTAATCTTTTTAATCAAAACGTTGCTGATTGTAATTCCCAGCGCCGCCAGGAAGATGTATGCGACGCCGAGGATATAGCTCTGATGTCCTTCCGAAAGGATTTGTGGCATGGCAATGGTGAGAATTCCGGCAAAACCGAGAGCCAACCCAGCTTTGCTTTGTGCGACCAGTTTCTCGTTGAGTACGATGTTCGCCAGAATCGCCGCCAACAGCGGCTGCGTATTTGCGATCACCGTCGCGACTCCGGGAGAGACGAACTCAGCCGCATGAAACATACCTAGAAAACCAAGTCCAGTAGAACTGAAGCCAATAATGGAGATCGCCGCCCAAAGTCGGCCGTTCTTCGGGAAGGGCCTGCGCAATACGACTGCCAGGACGGTCAGAACGGAACCCGCTAGTACAGCGCGCAGAGCGGCGAAGGTCAGATGCGGGGCGTATTCAATGCCGATTGTTATCAGTGGAAAACAACTCGCCCAAAGCAACATTACCAGAATAACTTGAGCGACCGTGGCGCCAGTCATTGTTTGCATTCTCGTCTTTTCTCTATACGCAACTACCTGTTCTCGTTCGATCCATAGATGCTGGGTGCTGAATAGGAGCCACTCGAAATCCCAAGATGCAATGGTGCCCATGGACTCGGGAGCGGTGTCAACACGTTCAGCTTGCGCAGGTAGTGTTATGAGATCTCATGGCCAAGTAACGCAGGTGTACGCCACCAAGATCACATGCGCTTTAGCTCACTTTGCGTGCTGGGGCGGGCTCGGCGCAATGAGCCATGTGAACTCTGGCACAGAATCGTAGGCGCTCCCTACCCAGAAGTCGCTTCGACATGCAACCGGATCCCTTCAAGGTCAATCTCGCGTGCCAGACTGACGGTGACATCGAGAACCTGAACAGCAGTTCTCGAAACCGAAGTGACGTCGGGAGTTTTCCGGAAGAGGTGGCAGGGCTTGCCTACCGGCAGGCAGGCACGGATCCCAACTTTCCATCGGGTCTCAACAGAACGACGCAGATTCCATCTTGACCCTCCAGTAGGTGGAGTCCCTATGTGGGATGGAGCAGCTGCTGGCTGCCGACAGCTATGGTTCCAGGGATGGCTCATTTCTTCAACGACGGGTAGCGGTGGATCCGAACTAGCTGTAGGATATGAGCTTCATAAGGTAGATCTCAAATGCTGACTGTCAAAGAATGGTCGCGATCCACACGGTCTGTGCTGCTAGCACTGCTGGTGGCGGCCTTCGCGGTCAGCACGGTTCCTGACTCCGGTGCAGCCGCGGCCGAATTCGGTGCATTGACAAGTGGTGCGCACGATCATTCGTCCGACGCGGATCATGATGGTGATCGCGAATGCCATCACAATGGCAATCGAGTAACTAGTCCATGTTCACATGCGGGAAGCAGCGGAGTGCTGGGGAGTATTGACCGGGTCCCGTTGCCTCAGACCTCAGTTGCGATGCTCATGGCGCGCGCCGGTGAACATGCGCCGGACGAATTTCGTCAGGCACCCGAGGCGCCTCCACCAAATTTCCGTTGAGAGACGTAGAGTCCGCTAGAGACGATCTTGCCGGTCGTTGTTCACGGCGGTACTGAATGCGATAGCTCGACCTATCGATCCCAATAGACGTCGGCTGCCAAGAGTTGCGCTTGCTGGATAAGCGTATTGTGCGCTGAGTGACCGGCTTTGGGTGAACGGAAAATTCTATCCTACGCGCACTGGCACCTTTGTGCCGGCAGGCAGGATATAAAGTTGGTGAGAACTGCGATGAGCAGCTTGATCTATTTCCTGATTTGGGCCGCCGTCATTTTCTTGATGCTGCGCTTCGGCTGTGGCCGACACGTCATGGGTCACAGGCATCACGGCGGAACGACCGAGGCAACAGGCTCCCACGGCGACGGTCTTCGCTGGACCCCACCCGAGATCGATATCGATCCGGTCTGCCGCAAAACGGTTCGTCCAAGGGATGCCAAGCCATCCGTCTTTGACGGGCTGGTCTACTACTTCTGTTCACGCGAGTGCCGTGAACGCTTCGAGGCTGCGCCGGATCTCTACGTAGGCCCACAAGCCGACACGCAGCCGAAGCAACTGGATCATGCCCATGGCTGAGACCTCAACGACCGTACCACGCAAACCCGCCGGAACGCCAATCATGGCAACGCATCCGCGGCTCCCGGTGATGGCGCTCGGCATGAGCCTGGGCACATTCTTTGCAATCACGTTCGTGCTTTGCGTCGGCTTCGACCTGCTGTTTCCTGAACATGCAATGTACGAGACGTGGCTGCGGCTGTTGCCAGGGTTCACATGGCTCACCTGGCAAAGTTTTCTGCTTGGACTTGTCGAAAGTTTCGCCTACGGCTGGTATGTCGCGCTGGTGTTCGCCCCGCTTTTCAACTTCTTCGCTCGGCGCTGGGGCTAGCCGGTGCCAAACACAGAACAATACTTAACATTCTTGAACTTATCGAGGCTACCACGCGATTTTGAACCGACACTGACTGTCAGGCTGTAGCCACAGTTCGAGGCGAGAAATGAACAAACAGCATCTGCATCACGAGACGACCAAAGATCCAGTGTGCGGCATGTCGGTGGACACGAATGCCGGCAAGCCCAGCCATGAACATCGCGGCAAGGTCTTCCACTTTTGCTCGCAACGGTGCCACGACAAGTTCGTCGCCGACCCGGAGCATTTCTTGTCGGGCACGCACCGCCACGCCGATAAGCCGGCGCCAGGCGGCACGAAGTACACCTGCCCGATGCATCCGGAGATCGTCCGCGATCAGCCCGGTGATTGTCCGATCTGCGGCATGGCGCTGGAGCCGATGGGCGTGCCGACAGGTGACGAAGGCCCGAATCCCGAATTGGTCGACTTCCGTCGACGTTTCTGGATCGGGACGGTGCTCACAGTCCCGCTGCTGGTCCTCACCATGGGTCCATTTGTCGGTCTCGGATTTGCACGCGAGTGGCTTGGCGAGCGGCCAGCGCTGTGGATCGAACTGCTACTCGGCACGCCTGTCATCCTCTGGTCGGGTTGGCCCTTCTTCGTGCGCGGCGTCAAGTCGGTCGTGGGCTGGAATCTGAACATGTTCACGTTGATCGGTATGGGCGTGGCCGCCGCCTACCTGTTCAGCGTCGTCGCTGTCATCGCGCCCGGCATCTTCCCGGAAGGCTTCCGTGATGCGGAGGGGCACGTCGGCGTGTACTTCGAGGCCGGTGCCGTGATCGTCGTGCTAGTGCTGCTTGGGCAGGTGATGGAGCTCAACGCCCGCGAGCGAACCGGTTCGGCTATTCGTGCGCTGCTCGACCTGGCCGCGAAGACGGCAAGGGTGATCCGACCGGACGGCAGCGAAGACGAGATACCGCTGGAGGATGTGGCTGTCGGTGACCGGTTGCGGGTTCGGCCCGGCGAGAAGGTGCCGGTCGACGGCGTGGTCGTCGAAGGGCGTTCCTCGGTCGACGAGTCGATGATTTCCGGCGAGCCGGTGCCGGTGGAAAAGGTCGCCGGCGACAAGCTCACCGGCGCCACCATCAACGGCACCGGTAGCCTAGTGATGGAAGCGCAACGTGTCGGCGCCGACACCATGCTGAGCCAGATCGTCGAGATGGTGGCCAGTGCGCAGCGTTCGCGTGCCCCGATCCAGAAGTTCGCCGACATGGTTGCCGGCCGCTTTGTGCCGGCCGTGATCGCCATCGCCGTCTTGTCGTTTATCGCCTGGTCGGTTTGGGGACCACCGCCGGCATTCGCCTATGCGCTGGTGTCGGCGGTGGCGGTACTGATCATCGCCTGCCCCTGCGCGCTCGGCCTGGCAACGCCAATGTCGATCATGACCGCGACCGGCCGCGGTGCCCAGGCGGGTGTATTGATCAAGAACGCAGAGGCGCTGGAGCGGTTCGCCAAGGTCGACACGCTAATCGTCGACAAGACCGGGACGCTTACCGTCGGCAAGCCGAAGCTAATCGCTGTCGTCCCCGAGGCCGGACACGAAGAGGACGTGGTCCTGCGTCTGGCCGCCAGCCTGGAGCGCGGTTCGGAACATCCGCTCGCCGAGGCGATCATCGACGGCGCCGAAGCGCGCGGTGTCGCGCTGGGCAAGGCCGACGACTTCGAGGCAGTTACGGGCAAGGGCGTGAAAGGTGTCGTCGACGGTCAATCGGTCGCGCTCGGCAACGCCAAGCTGCTGGCCGATCTCGGCATCGACACCGGTCGCTTCACCGAAGCAGCTGACGCGCGGCGCGATGAGGGTGAGACGGTGATGTTCGTGGTGCTCGGCGACCAGGTCGCCGGGCTGGTCAGCGTCGCCGATCCGGTGAAGGAGACCACGGCCGCGGCGCTGAAAGCGCTGCACGACGAGGGCCTGCGCATCGTCATGGCGACGGGCGATAACGAGCGGACCGCGCGCGCGGTGGCTGCCCGCCTCGGCATCGACGACATTCGCGCCGACGTGCTGCCGGAGGACAAGGCGCGGATCATCAAGGAGCTGCAGAGCGAAGGGCGCAAAGTAGCAATGGCTGGCGATGGTGTGAACGATGCGCCGGCACTGGCACAAGCAGACGTTGGCATCGCCATGGGCACCGGCGCCGATGTCGCAATCGAGAGCGCCGGCTTCACCCTGGTGAAGGGTGATCTCAACGGCATCGTCCGGGCGCGGCGCTTGGCGCACGCGACGATGCGAAACATCAAGCAGAACCTGTTCTTCGCGCTGATCTACAACGCCGCCGGCGTGCCGATCGCGGCCGGTGTCCTGTACCCGTTCCTCGGGATCCTGATCTCGCCGATCTTCGCGGCCGCCGCGATGAGTTTGTCGTCCGTATCGGTTGTCGGCAACGCACTGCGGCTGCGCACGGTGAAGGTATGAGGCAGAGCGACATGTCTAGAGTGATCAGCGTCCCAATCGTAGCAGCGGTCTATTCCGCAGCACCGACACTGGCATGGGCCGATGCTGATGATCGTTGGTATGGTCACGGGATGATGTCGGGCGCGGGTGGCTGGCTCATGGGCCCGCTGATGATCGTCATCGTCCTCGTGCTGCTCGTCGCCGCGATCGTCATTGCCCTGCGGCTTTCCGGCATCTCCGGAGCGAGTAGACCTACCGAACGATCTGCGATCGACATTCTCGAAGAACGCTACGCGCGCGGCGAAATCGACAAAGCTGAATTCGAGGAACGTCGGCGAACACTCGGCGAGGGGACGCCGGGACGCTCAGTTTGAACTGGAGGACTATGTCATGCAGGCCAAGGACATCATGACCACCAGCGTGCTCACCGTAGAGCCGGAAACACCGATCGGTGACGTCGCCGCGATGCTCATGCGACGGCGTATCAGCGGCGCACCGGTCGTCGACGGCGACGGCAAGCTGGTGGGTATCGTCAGCGAGGGCGACCTGATCCGCCGGGCCGGGGCGGAAGCCGAGCGGCATCCGTCGTGGTGGCTGACATTGCTCAGCGCGCCGGAGGACCGGGCGCTCGCCTACGTGAAGTCGCATGGCGGCACGGCCGGCGACGTGATGACACGCGACGTCGTCACCGTGACGGAAACCGCCTCGCTGGAGGAGATCGCCAGTACGCTTTCGAAGCACGACATCAAGCGCGTGCCGGTGCTGCGCGACGGCAAGCTGGCCGGGGTCGTCAGCCGCGCCGACCTTATGCGAGGCCTTGCCGCGCGCCTGGTGTCGCCCGAGACGACGGCGGACGACGAAACGATCAAGAAGGCGATCGTGGTCGAGCTCGCGGACGCCGTGCAGCAACCCGAGACGGTGAGCATCGTCGTGTCGGGCGGTGTCGTCCATATCTGGGGCGCGGTACAGTCCGACAGCGAAGTGCAGGCGGCAGAGGTTGCGGCCCGGAATGCGCCCGGCGTCAAGGAAGTACGGTCCGAAATCCAGGTCTGGAAGCCGAGCGTGCGGGCCGCCATGTGGGCGGAGTGATGGAGATGGCAGCGACCGTCACGCTTCGGCCCGAACATCCGCTCCCTACGCGTCGCGATTTCATCCATGTGGCCGCCGGTGGGTTGATTGCCGTCGGCGCGGGTGCTCTCGCCTGGCCTATCGTCGACAGTATGAATCCCTCGGCCGACGTCCTTGCCCTGTCGGTAAGTGAAGTCGACCTGGAGCCCGTCCAGCCAGGACAACGGATCACAGTCATGTGGCGGGGCCGACCGGTGTTCATCGTTCGACGAACAGCTGAGGCGGTTGCGCGAGCGGAAGCCGACGACGACTCGCCCGCCCTGCTCGATCCAGCAACCGATGCCTCGCGTGTTCAGGACGCGCAATGGCTGATCGTGGTCGGTGTCTGTACACACCTCGGCTGCGTACCACTCGGCCAGAAACCAGCCGACCCGAACGGGCCGTACGGCGGATGGTTCTGCCCCTGTCACGGATCGGTCTACGACATCTCCGGACGTGTTCGGCGCGGCCCGGCGCCACGCAACCTTGACGTCCCACCCTACGCATTTGTCGAGGATAACCGGGTGCGCATCGGGTGACGACGCTGCAATCCAAGAGCGATGGCGCCGCCTCCGGTGTAATGCAGACGCGGGAATTAGGAGTAGAACATGTCCGATAATCAACACGAGCGGCGGCCCCCCGAGGCGCCGTTTTGGCGATCGCCTGTGGGCTACGTTCTGATGTGTTTCCTAGCCGTTATTGGCATCCTCTTGGCCTTCGAGCACCGCGCACACATCTTCTCCGGTGACGCCTTTCTGGTCGCCTTACTGGTTGCCTGCGTCGTCATGCATCTCTTCATGCATGGTGGCCATGGCGGCCATTCAGACAAATAGACCTGGGGGCATGCCGTGACCGACGCGCCATCATCCTACGGCCTTTGGTCGCTGGTCATCGTCAACTCAGCGATCTTCATCCTCTTCGCTTTCAGCTTCTTCAAGCCGAGCACGAAGCGGGATTGGCGCTCATTCGGTGCTTTCAGCGGATTCCTTATCGCCCTCTTCACCGAGATGTACGGGTTTCCGCTGACGATCTATCTACTCTCTGGCTGGCTGCAGAGTCGGTTCCCCGGCGTCGACTGGCTCACCCACGACGCCGGGCACCTTCTGGAAATGATGTTCGGGTGGGAAGCGAACCCACATTTCGGTCCTTTCCACATATTGAGCTTCGCCTTCATCGGAGGTGGCTTCATCCTGATATCGGCCGGGTGGCGTGTCTTGCATGCGGCGCAAAAGACACGTCAGATGGCGGTGGATGGCCCATATCGCTACATCCGGCATCCGCAATACGCTGGCTTCATAGCAATCATGTTCGGTTTTCTCCTTCAATGGCCGACGTTGCTGACGCTCGCTATGTTTCCTGTCCTGGTCTGGATGTACTATCGGCTGGCGCTACATGAAGAATCGGAAAGCATCGATGCATTCGGTGATGCATATCGCGACTACATGGAGCGGTTCCCTCGTTTCTTGCCGAAAATCGCCGATCTGCGACGTCTCGCCGGCGGTGGTTGAACGGCAAGCGCGATGGCTCAAAGTCAAGCCCTAGAGGCCAATAACGCAGCAATCGTAGAGTTGCGTGGCGCGGAAATCCGCGCTGAGCGCCTATCGTCAGCTGTGAGAGTACTGGTGCTACTGACGCTGGTTGGCGTCTTCACCAATGTCGACATCGACCATCATCACGAAACCCATGCTGCAATTTCTCTGTCTGCCTACGGAGTGGTGACAATCGCTGCGCTTTTCGTTGCGTGGAGGCAATTCTACCATCCTTCGTTTTCGTACCTTTGGGTGACGATCGATGTCGCACTAGTGGCCACGCATCTTCTCCTTCTAGTGCAAGTTTTAGACCTCCCGCATGCGATGGCGTATTCGATACCGGCAAGCGGTCTGCTGTACTTCGTGCTTGTGCATGCAGCCCTGCGATTTCGTGCTGGACTCGTGCTATATGCGGCCGCTTTGTTTGTTGGGTTGCTGGAGGGCGGACGGCTCTTCCTTGGGTCATCAGGTGAAATCTCCTCGACGTTATCGCCGTTGACGCGTGACGAGCCGTTCCTCGCACAGCATGTCTTACCGCTCTCCATACTCAGCTTGACGGCCTTCGCGCTCTGGGCGCTTGGCCGCGAAACTCGTCGCATGCTGACCAGAGCGATCGATCAGGCCTCTCGTGTTGCCAATCTGTCGCGCTTTTTCTCACCTGCCGTCGCCGACCGCGTGGCCTCAGCTGGTCGGGATAGTGGGCATGGCGAGCGACTCGCTGTCGCGATCCTGTTCGTCGATATGCGTGGATTCAGCCGGACCGCGCAGGAACTCTCAACCGAGCAGCTCGTGGATCTCCTGGTTGAGTTCCGCCAGGTCGTTACCGCTCCCGTCTTCGAACTTGGCGGCACGGTCGATAAGTTCGTTGGCGACGGCGCGCTCATCGTTTTCGGCTCACCCGACCCGCAGCTGGATGCAGCAGCACGTGCCATCAAGTGCGGTCACCGAATTCTTGAGGCCGTTGCCGATTGGAGTCAGCGCCGATCAACGCTGAGTTTAGCGCCGATCAAAGCGGGGATCGGTGGCCACTATGGGGAGGTTTTCGCCGGGGTTCTGGGTAGCGGTGCGCAGTCTGAGTTTACAGTCATTGGTGATGCAGTAAACGTGACGGAGCGGATCGAGCGGGTTACCCGCTTGCAGGACGCTGACTTCGTGGTCTCCGGTGCGTTGCTTGGCGCGGCGGGCAGCGCGGTGAATCCGGTGGACTGGAAGCTGCTTGACATGGGAACGCTCCCCGATCATGGCGCGAGTATAAGGCTCTTCTCAGCTCGGCCCGGTGAGCGCCATCAGCAACAGGCAACAGCAACATGAGCATGTTGGCGGCAATCTTTCTTTCCATGGTGCTGTCCGCCACCGTGACGTGGCTTTACTTCAAGGCAATGCGGCAACTACAGCAGCGATGTCTGCATACTACAAGGATCCGAGAATTAGGATGGGTAGTGGCTGTGAACGCCATTATAGGAATTCACTTGCTTTGCGGTTTTATCTACGCGATAGGATTCTGGATTGGCAGTGAGATCCTAGAGATCGGATCATTTTCACACGCACCTATCATGCTCGCTATGGACTATTTCTATTTTGCCATCGTAACCATGACTACGTTGGGTATAGGTGATATTTTCCCGACAGGGCATTTGAGGTTCGTTACTGGTGTTGCGGCGCTAAACGGTTTCCTGTTGATTGGCTCTTCGGCGGCTGCCGTCTTCAGCCTTTCCCGACGGGAACTTTCGTTCACCCGCGGTCCTTCCGAGAAACTTGCAGATCGAGAATACGGTAGGTGAATTAGAGAATGAAACATCAGTACAAAAAGGGGTCGATTTCTCTGACGAGCGCAGTCGCCATGGGGACAGGCGTCATGATCGGCGCCGGTATTTTCGCCCTCACGGGTCAGGTCGCCGAGTTTTCTGGACCGTTCTTCCCGCTTGCATTCCTTCTGGCTGCGGTAATCAGCGGGTTCAGCGCATACAGCTACGTGAAGATGTCGAATGCCTACCCCTCGGCGGGTGGCATCGCCATGTTTCTGCAAAAGGCATATGGTCGAAGCACCATGACCGGCGCTTGTGCCCTGCTGATGGCGTTCTCTATGGTGATCAATGAGAGCTTGGTTGCTCGCACTTTCGGAACCTACACGCTACAACTGTTCGACGTTTCCGACACTAGCATCCTCGTGCCGGTACTTGGTGTCGCGCTGATCGTCTGTGCTTTTCTAATCAACGTCGCTGGCAACAGAGTTGTAGGTGCGATTTCCGAGGTGGCGGCTCTGGCGAAAATCGGAGGTATTGCCGCGTTCGCTATCGCCGCGTTGTGGGCATCGGGTCTTGTTTCCAGTTTCGCCGGAAATACAGGGGAGACCGAGACGACGGCCCTCGGCTTCGTCGCCGGGACGGCGCTGGCCATTCTGGCCTACAAGGGTTTCACGACAATCACCAACAGCGGCGCGGAGCTGAAGACGCCGGAGAAGAATGTCGGCCGCGCGATCATCATCTCCTTAGTGATATGCCTGATCGTCTATCTGCTCGTCGCTGTCGCGGTTGGAAGCAATCTTTCGACTGCACAGATTGTAGCGGCCAAGAACTATTCGCTGGCTGAGGCGGCGCGACCGTCGTTGGGGCGCTACGGAACCTGGTTCACGATCGCGATCGCCATCGTGGCGACGGCGTCCGGCGTGATCGCCAGCGTCTTCGCGGTCTCGCGCATGCTAGCCATGCTGACCGACATGGCGATTATCCCGCACAGTCACTTCGGAATGCCCGGTAACATCCAGCGACACACGCTGGTCTATACAGTGGTCATGGCGTCAATTCTGGCAGCCTTCTTCGACCTGAGCCGGATCGCGTCGCTTGGCGCGATCTTCTACCTCGTAATGGACATCGCTGTGCACTGGGGCGTCTTGCGCTTTCTGCGCCGCGAAGTTGGTGCCAGTCTCGGTGTGCTCGTCACGGCCATCGTCCTGGACGTCTTGGCACTTGGCGGGTTCATCGTGATCAAGGGTTCGGTCGACCCCCTGATTATTGTGATCGGCATTGCCGGCATTGTAGCCGTATTTGGGTTCGAGCGTTGGTATCTCGCGGCGCGTCGACCAGCGCCAAGCATGTCATGACGGCTTCAGCAATGCACTTGATGCGGCGACGACCTACACGGCCACGTGAACACGGAAGGACAGGCGGGTGGAATTGAGCTTCCTTGGGGGCGTCGGTACGGTCACCGGTTCGAAGTATCTGGTCGAGACCGGTGAGCGGCGCATCCTCGTCGACTGTGGTCTATTCCAAGGGTTCAAGAACCTGCGACTGCGTAACTGGTCGCCACTGCCGGTGCTGCCCGACGACATCGACGAGGTGGTGCTGACGCACGCTCACCTCGACCATTCTGGCTATCTGCCGCTCATGGTGCGCGACGGGTACGAGGGGCGTGTGCATTGCTCGAAGGCGACCGCCGACCTTTGTGGCGTGCTGTTGCCCGATAGTGGCCACCTGCAGGAGCAGGACGCCGAGTTCGCCAACCGTCACGGCTTCTCCAAGCACCATCCGGCACTGCCGCTCTACACCCGTGAGGACGCGGACCGAAGTCTCGACCGGTTCGCGCCGCTCGGCTTCGGTCGCGACCGGCGCCTGGGCGATGACACGGTCGCGCGACTGCATAGGGCCGGCCATATCCTCGGTGCCTCGATCGTCGAGCTTCGTGTCGGCAAGCGAACCCTGATCTTTAGCGGCGATCTCGGGCGCCCCAACGACCCGGTAATGATGGCGCCGGCCAACATCACCTCAGCGGACTACCTGATCGTCGAGTCGACCTACGGCGACCGCCGACACGATCGCGCAGATCCGCAAGATGCCCTGGCCGGCATCATCCAGCGTACGGCCGCGCGCGGCGGTACGCTGCTCGTCCCGGCCTTTGCCGTCGGACGCGCCCAGAGCCTCCTCTACCTGATCCGGGAACTGAAGTCGGCGCAGCGGATTCCGGATCTGCCAGTGTTCCTGGATAGTCCGATGGCGATCGACGCCAGCGAGCTCTACTGCCGTCACCATGACGACCATCGGCTCAACGAGCAGCAGTGCCGGCGGGCCTGCAGTGTCGCCAAGTATCTGCGGAGCGCCGATGAATCGAAGTCACTCAACATCAACCACGTGCCGAGCATCATCATCAGCGCCAGTGGCATGCTGACGGGCGGACGGGTTCTGCACCATCTGAAGCGCCTGGCGCCGGATCGACGCAACACCATTCTCATCACTGGCTACCAGGCCGGCGGCACGCGCGGAGCGGCTTTGCTTGCAGGGGCTGAGAGCGTCAAGGTGCACGGTGCCCGCATCCCGGTTCAGGCCGAGGTCTGCAGCTTGGCAACTCTGTCGGCACATGCGGACGCGGACGAGATCCTGGACTGGTTGCGCAGCTTCCATCGCCCACCGGTGACCACCTTTGTAACGCACGGCGAGCCCGTCGCCGCCGACGCGTTGCGGCAACGCATCGAGGAAGAACTGGGCTGGTCCTGCGTCGTGCCTGACTACCGGGACTCTGTGAGCCTGGGCTAGCTGCGGGAGCGACGACAATGCCCGAGAAGCTTCCGACCGACCATGCAATCCATCACCGCTTGCGAGCCCGGCGCCTGGGTATCGAGACCCAGCAGGAGGCAATCATCCTGATGCGCCGCGACTGTCCGGTTTGCCGGTCAGAGGGTTTCTCGGCGCATGCCCGGGTCCGTGTCAGCCATGGCGACCGGTCGGTGATCGCGACGCTGTTCCAGGTCACCTCCGATCTGCTGCAGGAGAACGAGGCGGCGTTGTCGGAATCGGCTTGGCGGCGGTTGCGTTTGCAGGAGGGCGATCTGCTAGTCGTATCGCACCCAGCACCCGTTCGGTCGATGAGTCCGGTGCGCGGGAAGATCTACGGACAGCGCTTCCGCAGCGAAGACCTGGTCGAGATCGTGGCCGACATCGCCGCCGGCCGATATTCAGATATCGACCTGTCGGCCTTCATTACCGCTTGCTCGGCACAGGAACTCGACCACGACGAGACCGTGGCACTCACTGGCGCCATGGTCGATGTCGGCGATCGCCTACGGTGGGCAAGTCAGCCGGTCGCCGACAAGCACTCGGTTGGCGGACTGCCGGGCAACCGGACCACGCCGATCGTCGTCGCCATCGTCGCCGCCTGCGGCGTGACCATTCCGAAGACATCGTCGCGCGCGATCACCTCGCCTTCGGGAACGGCAGACGCGATGGAAACCCTGACACCGGTGACCCTCGACCTGGCGGCCATGCGCCGCGTCGTCGAAGCCGAAGGCGGCTGCGTGGTCTGGGGTGGCGCCGTGCAGTTAAGTCCGGTCGACGACATGCTGATCCGGGTTGAGCGCGCCCTCGATATCGATAGCGAGGGCCAGCTCATCGCTTCAGTTCTGTCCAAGAAGATCGCGGCTGGCGCGAGTCACTTGGTCGTCGACATGCCGGTTGGCCCGACCGCCAAGGTCCGGGGCAGCGCCGCCGCCGCAACTCTGTCCCAACGTCTGACCGAGGTTGCCGGCGTCTTCGGACTGCAGTGCCGCATCATCACTGGCGACGGCCGACAGCCGGTGGGGCGATGCATCGGACCAGCGCTCGAGGCGCACGACGTGCTGCGGGTACTGCGCAACGATGGCGACGCGCCTGACGACTTGCGTCAGCGTGCCCTGGAGCTGGCGGGCGCGCTACTGGAATTGGTCGACCGTACCGATGCTGGCGAAGGTGTAGCGCTTGCGCGCTCTGTGCTGGCCGACGGCCGCGCATGGCGTAAGTTCCAGGCGATCTGCGAAGCTCAGGGCGGCATGCGCAAACCGCCCGTCGCGCCGCAGACGAAGCCGGTGCTGGCGCGCCAATCCGGCGCCGTCATGGCGATCGACAACCGGCGCATCGCCAAGATCGCCAAGCTGGCTGGTGCGCCGGAGGACAAGACAGCCGGCATGGAGCTGCACGTCCGGTTGAGCGACACGGTCGCGGTCGGCGAGCCGTTATACACGATCCATGCCGAGAGCATCGGCGAGCTCGCATACGCCGAGGAATACACTGCGGCAAATCCCGATGTCATCAGGATCGGCGACAATGGCCAACACGCTGCTGGTTGATCTCGCGGACCACCCGGGGCTTGCCGTCAGCCTTTCGGCGGCGCTGGCGGTGCCGCTAGCCGAGGTCGAGCAACGTAGCTTTCCCGACGGCGAGAGCTATCTGCGCTACCTCACGCCGCTCGACGGCCGCGACGTTGTGCTGCTGTGCAGCTTGGACCGGCCGGACGTAAAAATTGCGCCATTGCTTTTCGCTGCCGGTGCCGCGCGCGAGCAAGGTGCCCGGTCGGTTGGGTTGGTCGCCCCCTATCTGGCGTACATGCGACAGGACAAACAATTCAACACCGGCGAGGCGGTCACGTCCGTGCATTTCGCCGCCCTGCTCTCCGCTTGGGTCGACTGGATGGTTACTGTGGACCCGCACCTGCATCGCCGGCATTCGCTGAGCGAGATCTACACCGTGCCGGCGACGGTGGTTCACGCCGCGCCGCTTCTGGCCGCGTGGATTGGCGCGAACATCGAGAAGCCGTTCCTGATCGGGCCGGACAACGAGAGCCGGCAGTGGGTCGCGTCCGTCGCCAGCAGAGCGCATTGCCCCTTCACGGTCCTTGAGAAGATGCGGCACGGCGACCGGGACGTCTCCGTCTCGGTACCCCAATTGGCGCAGTGGCGCGACCGTACGCCGGTCCTGGTCGACGACATCATCTCCAGTGGCCACACCATGCAGGAGGCGCTCGCGCATCTGCGCGGTACCGGTAGCGTGGCGCCGGCGTGCGTGGCGGTGCACGGGCTGTTCGCCGAGGACGCGTTCACCCGGCTCCAGCAGGCCGGTGCGACCCGCATCGTCACCACCAACTCGGTCGCGCATCAAAGCAATGCCATGGATCTGGCGCCGATGCTGGCCGATGCCATGCGCGAGCACGTCGGCTGAACCCGGAGGCGGTCGATGCGAAGGACATGGATTTGGACAGCCGTACTGTTGGTCTTGATCGCCGGCGGATCGTACGGGCTGTACCTCTACCTTCAGCCGCCCCAGCTGCCCGACCAGGTGCTCTACGGCAACGGGCACATCGAGGCCACCGACATCAAGGTCGCGGCGGAAGTCGCAGGCCGCGTCGTCGAGACCGACCTGACCGAAGGGGCCACGGTCGCTGCCGGCGCGCTGCTCGCGAGGGTTGACGATGCCGACCTCGTCCTGCGCAAGCAGCGCGCCGATGCAGAAATCGAGGCGCTGCGACGGACGCGTGAAAAGGTTGTCCGTGAACATGACGTAGCACGCCATCATCTCGCTACTGCCAAGCGTGACTTGGCGCGCTATCGCGAACTGAGCGAGCGCGGGACCTCGCCGACGCAACGCGTCGAGCAGGTCGAGGACGCCTTCCGCGAAGCCCAGGGCCATGTAGCGGTGCTGGAGGCGGAGGTCGGTGCGGTCGAGGCACGTGTCGAGGCGGCGGAGCAGGACTTGCACCTGATCGCTAACCAGTTGGCCAAGACCCGTGTCTCGGCTCCGTCCGCCGGCACGGTGCTGGCACGCGCCATCGAAAACGGCGAGTTCGTTCAGGTCGGCCAAGCGATAGCCATCCTGGCAGACCTGACGCGCCTGGAACTCAAGGTCTACATCCCTGAGAAGCACATCGGCAAAGTGACTCTCGGTGCCATCGCACGGGTGCGCATCGATGCCTTTCCCGAACGCTACTTCGATGCTCGCGTGGCGCGCGTCGACCAGCATGCCCAGTTCACGCCCAGAGACATCCACATGCCAGAGGAGCGGACTCTGATGGTCTTCGGCGTCACGCTCGATCTCACCAATCCGGAAGGGCTGCTGAAACCGGGCATGCCTGCCGACGCGTGGATCTTGTGGCGTCCGGACGCGGGTTGGCCGGCGCAACTATTCGTTCCGACATAGGCAACATGGGCCCCGTCATGGAAGCCAGCGGCGACGTCGTTATCCTGGCCGAAAAGATCGGGCGCAAGTATGGGCGCAAATGGGCGCTTCGGCACGTCGACCTGTGCGTCGAGCGGGGTCAGATCTTCGGCTTGGTCGGCCCCGATGGCGCCGGCAAGACGACGTTGTTGCAACTGCTTGCCGCGATCCTCGATCCCACCGAAGGCATGTGCCGCGTTCTGGGGTTCGACGCCAAGCGGCAATCGTCGCAGATCACCTCCCGGATCGGCTACATGGCGCAGGGGTTCACCCTCTACCACCGCCTGACGGTGGCCGAGAACCTGACCTTTGCTGCCCGGGCCCACGGCGTGCCGGCGGCCGGGTTCGCCGATCGCCACCGACGCCTGTTGGCGATGGCCGGACTCGAGCCATTCCTGCATCGACCGGAGGGCAAGCTGTCGGGCGGAATGCGGAAGAAACTGGCCCTTTGCACGAACCTGATTCACGAACCGCCTCTGCTGCTGCTCGACGAGCCAGGGCTCGGCGTCGATCCGATCTCACGTCGCGAGCTCTGGCAGATGCTGGAAGAATATCGCCGGGCTGGCACCAGCATCGTCCTGGCGACGTCATACATGGACGAGGCCGAACGCTGCGATCGGCTCGCGTTCCTCGAAGCTGGCGGTGTCATCGCACACGGATCGCCGGATGAGCTTAGGGCCCGCGTGACGGGGGCGGTCTATCAGGCCCGGACGGACCGGCCCGAGGCGGTGGAACAAGTGCTCAGCCAGTCCACTGCCGTTGCAAGCATCCAGTGGCGCCCTGGCGGCATTCGCTTTGGCGTCCGGCCAGGTTCCGTTGTTGATGCCGGGCTGCGCCAGCGGCTTGAGGCGGTCGGTCGCCTCGACGGAACCAAGCCGTCACTGGAGGACACGTTCGCCCTGTTTGCCCAGGGGGACAAGCTCATTGAGACCGCCAGTGCCGGCAAACTGGCAGTCATGCCGTCGACGCCCGAAAGCCCAGCAACGGGACTGGAGACGGATGGGCTGACGCGCCGGTTCGGCGACTTCGTGGCCGTTGATCACGCCACCTTGCACGTCGGCGAGGGCGAGATCTTCGGTCTCCTGGGCGCCAATGGCGCCGGCAAGACGACACTGATCCGCATGCTCTGCGGCCTGCTGCCGCCGTCAAGCGGCGAAGCCAGCGTTGCCGGCGTGGATGTGCGCCGGCAACCCCGACGGTTGCGACAGCTGATCGGCTACATGTCACAGCGCTTTTCGCTGTATCCGGACCTCACCATCGAGGAGAACCTACGGTTCTTCGCCAGTGCCTACGGTCTCCGCGGCGGCAATGCGGGAAACGCCATCGCCTGGGCCCGAGAAACGATGAGGCTTGCCTCGATGGAAGATCGCCCCGCCGGGCAACTCTCCGGCGCGATGCGACAGCGACTGGCCCTGGCGTGCAGCCTGTTGCACAAGCCTCGCGTCTTGTTCCTGGACGAACCGACATCAGGCGTCGATCCGATCACACGCCATCGCTTCTGGCGCCTGATCGCGCGCCTGGCAGCTGGTGGCACCACCATTGTGGTCACCACGCACTACCTGGAAGAGGCGAACTACTGCCATCGGCTCGGCTTCATGCACCGGGGCAGTCTGATCGCACTCGGCGACCTGCCGACCTTGCGCGCCGGCATTGCGAACGACGTGCCTAACGACATCGAGAGCATTTTCCTCGCCTATATGGATCGAGAGCAGACACGATCGTCGGAGGGGAGCCGGCAGGCGGTATGAACATGTCGCGCACCGTCGCTGTGATGAAGAAGGAATCGATGGAGATTCTGCGCGATCCCGTCACCTTGGCGGTCGCACTGTTGATGCCGCTCGTCATGTTGTTCCTGTTCGGCTACGCCATTTCGCTCGATGTCGACGACGTCCGGCTTGGTGTGCTGGACTTTGACCGGTCCACCGCCAGTCGGGCTCTTGCCGATCGGTTCGTCGAGAGTGGCTACTTTCGACGCGCCGCGACGTTCGATACCGCCCACGACGTCGAGAGTGGGCTGCAACGGGGGGCGATCAAGCTCGCCCTCGTTATCCCGCCAGGGTTCCAGACCGATCTCGCAAGCGGTCGCATCGCGCCGGTCCAGGTGCTTGTCGATGGTACTTATTCCGCAACCGCCAACCTGGTGGCCAACCATGCTCAAACCGTTGTATCGGGCTTCCGAGACAGCCCGGTTTCACCGATGCCCGTGGAAGTGCGCGTCTGGTACAACCCCTCCCTGCGCAGCGTCGCCTACGTTGTTCCTGGCCTCTTCGGCGTCATCCTGATGGCGTTCCCGCCGCTACTGACGGCGCTCGCGATCACCCGCGAGAAGGAAACCGGATCAATTCAACAGATCTTCGCGTCGCCGATCACGCCGTCCGAGTTCCTGGCCGGCAAGCTCGTCCCCTATGGCGTCGTTGCATTCATTCAAATCGTCATCGTCATCGTGGTCGGTTTCGTATGGTTCGACGTGCCGATGCGCGGCAACCTCGCCATTCTGCTCGCGGCCGGCATGATCTACGTCTTCTGCACCGTCGGCATCGGGCTTCTGGTGTCCACGGTGACACGCAGCCAGCTCGTCGCGATGTTGCTGGCGCTCATCGTGACGCTGATGCCGTCTTTCCTGTTTTCGGGGTTCTTGTTCCCGATCTTCACGATGCCTTACGCACTGCAGCTCTACACGCGCATCTTCCCAGCTCGCTACTTCGTCGATCTGTCCCGCGGCGTCGTCCTGAAAGGCGCCGGCCTGCCTGAACTTTGGCCTACGGTACTGCTGCTGTTCGCCTACACGCTCGCCGTCTTCGTCCTCGCCGCATGGCGGTTCCGCAAGAAGGTCGCCTGACATGTGGACGCGACTGTCAGGATTGGTCATCAAGGAGGCGATCCAGTTCCTTCGCGATCGCGTGATGCTGATCCTCATACTCTGGCTGTACACGGTCGAAGTCGTGATTTGCACGGTCGCCCTGTCCTTCGAAATCAAACAGATGCCACTTGCCGTCGTAGACCTCGATCACTCGCCTGCCAGCCGCACGCTAGCGGAAAGCTTCCTCGTCACCGACGCGTTCGTGTCCGCAGGCCATCCAGCCACGGCCGAAGAAGCGACGCGCTGGTTGCAGGCTGGGCGCGCCCGGATCGCGTTGGTCATCCCGCCCAACTTTCACCGCGAACTCGCCCGCGGCGAGGCGCCGCCCCTACAAGTCCTGGTCGATGGCACCAATTCGAACGTCGCGGCACAGGCACGTGGCCATGCACTGCAGATCGTCGCCCGCCTCAAGGCATCGCTGGCCGACGATGCCCCAGGCGTCGGCCGGGCATGGCCGGCGGTGCGCGTCTGGTACAACCCCGACCAGACCTATACATCGTTCATGGTGCTGTCGATGATCGCACTGGCCGCGTTGATGGTCGGCGTCATCCATCCGGCGGCGTCGATCGTACGGGAAAGGGAGGCGGGCACCATCGAACAGCTACGTGTGACACCGATCGGCACAACAGAGCTCTTTGTCGCCAAGACCTTTCCGACGCTCATCATGGGCCTGCTTTCGATCTTTCCCAGCCTGTTGATCGTCTGGTGGTTCGATGTGCCGCTGCACGGCAGCTTGCCGATGTTCCTTGGCTTGACGGCGTTGTTTCTGGTGAGCGCCATCGCACTCGGTGTGCTGGTCGCCGCAGTCAGCGCGACGCTGCAGCAAGCGCTGCTGTTGAGCTTCTTCGGCCTGTTTCCGATCATGTTTCTCTCCGGCACCCTGGCGCCGATCGAGAGCATGCCGGACGTGTTGCAGACGATCTCGCTCGTCAGTCCGTTGCGGCACTACCTGGACATCACACTGGGGATATTTCTGAAGGGCTCTGGCCTAGGCGAGCTTTGGCCGCATGCACTGGCGTTGGTCGGCGTCGGCGTCCCGCTCTTCCTACTCGCATCGTGGATATTCGCTCGACGGGCGATTTAGTCGGGTCGGGGCGAGCGGGATCCGGGCGGCGCGGCAGCTCGGGGGTGCGGAAGGTCACCCGGTTCCTCTGCAGTCGCTGGTACCGGTAGGGCGCAGAAGCCTTGCGGCGGAACCCCGAGCGCGCTGTTGAACCTGCTGGACAGGTTCTGGAAGGCGATCAGCGCAGTGAGCTCGATGATCTCGTTCTCGTCAAAGTGGTCGCGCAACGCATCGCGTGTCGACGCAGCGATCGCATCGGGTTGCCGGGTCATGGCTTCGGCGTAATCCAAGGCGGCGCGCTCCAGTTCCGAAAATTGCGGGCTGCTTCGCCATACCTGTACAGCCAGCAGCTTGGCTTCGCTGATGCCACGCTGCAGCACCGTCAGGCTGTTCAAGTCGACGCAAAATCGGCAGCCGTTGAGTTGCGAGACCCGAACCATCACCAGCGCTCGAAGCTCGGGTGCAAGCGGCGAAAGGCTCCCGTCCAGCAAGCGGTACAGGGCGGCAACGGCAAGAAACAGCCGCGGTCGCCGATGACCTGCTCCCCGTTGGTCCCTCAGTGATAGTGAGAGTCCAGGGCTTCATGATGCCTGCTCCAGGGCCGTGGCGGTAGCGGGCGGCCGGCGGAGCTGGTCGGGGTTGCGCAGCCGGCCGCCCGCGGATTGTAGGAACACCGCTTGTGGCGGCAAGCCATCGTGCGCCGAGTGCGGCCGCACCTGGTTGTAATCCTGGCGCCAGCGCTCGATCACGACGCGCGCCTCGGCCAGGCTGGCGAACACCTCCTCATTCAGGCATTCGTCGCGGAAGCGGCCGTTGAAGCTCTCCACGAAGGCGTTCTGCGTCGGCTTGCCGGGCGCGATGTAGTGCCACTCGACGCCGGCCCGGTTGCTCCATTCCAGCACCGCCCGAGAGGTCAGCTCGGTACCGTTGTCGGAGACGATCATCGCCGGCCGGCCGCGGCTGGCGATGAGGCTGTCGAGCTCGCGCACCACGCGCTGCCCGCCGATCGAGGTGTCGACCACCAGGGCCAGCGCCTCGCGGGTGAAGTCGTCGACCACCGCCAGCACCCGGAAGCGCCGGCCCCAGCCCAGCACGTCGGCCACGAAGTCCAGCGACCAGCGCTGGTTCGGCCCTTGCGGGATCGTCATCGGCGCGCGCGTGCCGGTCGCCCGCTTGCGGCCGCGCCGGCGTCGAACTGCCAGCTTCTCCTCGCGGTACAGCCGGAACAGCTTCTTGTGGTTCATCGACATGCCCTCCCGCGCCAGCAGGATGCCGAGCCGCCGATAGCCGAAGCGGCGGCGCTCGCCGGCCAGTTCGCGCAGCCGTTGCCGCACCTCGGGCGCATCCGGCGGCGCCGGCCGCCGCACCGTCTTCGGATCCACCTCAATCAGCCTGCAGGCCCGCCGCTGCGAGAAGCCGTGCCTGGCAACCAGCCGAAGCGCCGCCTCCCGCCGGGTCGCAGGCGAACTCAGTTTTTTGCCAGCAGGTCCTTCAGCGCTGCGACGTCCAGCATCGACTCCGCCAGCAGCTTCTTCAGCCGCCGGTTCTCGTCTTCCAGGCCCTTCAGGCGCTGCGCGTCGGACGGCCCCATGCCGCCGTACTTCGACTTCCAGCGATAGAAGGTCTGCTCGCTGATCCCGTGCCGGCGGCAGACCTCGACCGTGGCCGCACCAGCCTCC
>JAVKFY010000031.1:0-154402 GCA_040223615.1 Alphaproteobacteria bacterium | reverse complement strand
GCCGCCCTGGCGGCGCTGGCCAGCGGCAAGGTGCGCGTCGTCGGCGACGTGGTGCACGGCGACGCGCCGGCCGCCGCCGACGCCGCGCTGTTCAGCCCGGCGCTGGGCTGAAGGCTGCAGACGAGATGGCCGGGTCAAGCCCGGCCACGACGTCAAATGACTGGAATCGTCATGCCCGGACTCGATCCGGGCATCGTTGCCTCAGCCGACGATCTCGCACTGGCTGAAGAAGTAGGCGATCTCGGTGGCGGCGTTCTCGGCGCTGTCGGAGCCGTGCGCGGAGTTCGCCTCGATGCTCTCGGCGAAGTCCTTGCGGATGGTGCCGGCGTCGGCCTTGGCCGGGTCGGTGGCGCCCATCACTTCGCGATTCTTGGCGATGGCGTTCTCGCCCTCCAGCACCTGCACGACCACCGGGCCGGAGACCATGAACGTGCACAGGTCGTTGAAGAACGGCCGCTCCTTGTGCACGGCGTAGAAGCCCTCGGCCTGGGCCCGGGTCATCTGGATGCGCTTGGACGCGACGACCCGCAGGCCGGCGTCCTCCAGCCGCTGGGTGATCGCACCGGTCAGGTTGCGGCGGGTGGCGTCGGGCTTGATGATCGAAAAGGTGCGTTCGAGGGCCATGGCGGCGCGTCCTTGGTTGGAATATCGCGGATTTCGGCGGCCTTATAGCCGCCGCCCGCGACGCCCGCAACCGGGTGTCTCGACAGCGCCCGCCCGCCTCGTCTACAACGCCGCCGCCATGTTGCAGATCGACAACCTGACCTATCGGATCGCCGGCCGGATGCTGTTCGACCGTGCGTCCGCGCGCGTGCCGGGCGGGCACAAGGTCGGCATCGTCGGGCGCAACGGCACCGGCAAGTCGACGTTGCTGGCGCTGATCTCCGGCGAGCTGCAACCCGACGACGGAGAGATCGAACTGCGGCGCGGCGCGCGCATGGGCCAGGTGGCGCAGGAGGCGCCGGCCGGCCCGACCAGCCTGATCGACACGGTGCTGGCCGCCGATACCGAGCGCGCCGCCCTGCTGGTCGAGTCGGAGACCGCCAGCGACCCGGTGCGGATCGCCGAAATCCATACCCGCCTGACCGACATCCGCGCCGACTCTGCGCCGGCTCGGGCGGCGACTATCCTGGCCGGCCTGGGCTTCGACGAGCTGGCGCAGCAACGTCCGTGCTCGGACTTCTCCGGCGGCTGGCGCATGCGGGTGGCGCTGGCGGCGATGCTGTTCTCCGAGCCCGACCTGCTGCTGCTCGACGAGCCGACCAACTATCTCGACCTGGAAGGCACGCTGTGGCTGGAGAACTACCTGCGGACCTATCCGCACACGGTGCTGCTGGTCAGCCACGACCGCGACCTGCTGAACACCGTGGTCGACCAGATTCTGCTGCTGCACGATTTGAAGCTGACGCTTTACCGTGGCGGCTACGACCAGATGGAGCGCACCCGCAACGAGCAGCTCGCGTTGCAGCAGAAAGCGGCGGAGAAACAGGCCGTGCAGCGCAAGCACATGCAGGCCTTCGTCGACCGCTTCCGCTACAAGGCGTCGAAGGCGCGGCAGGCGCAGAGCCGGCTGAAGGCGCTGGCCAAGATGGAGCCGATCGCGGAAGTGATGACCGACCCGTCGGTCGAGTTGGCCTTCCCGGAGCCGGACGAGCTGGCGCCGCCGCTGCTGACGCTGGAGGACTGCTCGGTCGGCTACGAGACCGGCAAGCCGATCCTGCGGCGCCTGAACCTGCGCATCGACGACGACGATCGCATTGCGCTCATAGGGCGCAACGGCAACGGCAAGACCACGCTGGCCAAGCTGTTCGCCGGCGAGCTCGACGCGATGAACGGACAGCGCGCGGCCAACCGCAAGCTGCAGATCGGGTATTTCGGGCAGCACCAGATCGAGCAGCTCGACCCGGAGGCCGACGCCGTCACGCACCTGCGCCGATTGCTCCCGAACCTTCAGGACGCGGCGCTGCGGGCGCGGCTGGGCGGCTTCGGGTTGCAGCAGGACAAGGCGGTCACGCCGGCCAAGGCGCTGTCGGGCGGCGAGAAGGCGCGGCTGGTGCTGGCGCTGATCTCGGCGCGCAAGCCGCAACTGCTGCTGCTCGACGAGCCGACCAACCACCTCGACGTCGACGCCCGCCAAGCGCTGGTGCAGGCACTGAACGACTATCGCGGCGCCGTTGTGGTGATCAGCCATGACCGGCACCTGATCGAACTGGTCGCCGACCGGCTTTGGCTGGTCGCCGACGGCACGGTGACCGCCTACGAGGGCGACGTGGACGACTATCGCCGGCAGCTCATCGGCGGCGGCGGCGGGCGCGCCCGCGACGTGCGGCCGGCGGCCGCACCGCCGCCACCACCGGTCGACAAGAAACAGGCGCGCAAGGAGGCCGCCGCGAAGCGCGCCGACCAGGCGCCGATGCGCCGGCGATTGCAGAAGCTGGAACAGGAACTGGCGCGTCTGACCGCCGAGCACAAGGCGGTCGCCGCCAAGCTGGCCGCGCCGGAGACCTACGAAGGCGAGGCCGCCACTAAGGTGCCGGAACTGACCCAGCAACGCGCCGAACTGGAGCGCCGCATCGCCGAGGTCGAGCACGACTGGCTCTCGCTCGGCGAGGAACTGGAGGCGGCGGAGTGAGGGTTGCGGCGACTTTGGTCCCCGGTGACGACACGCGACGTGTTCGCCCTGTTGAATAACCTCCGCCACGCTCTCAGCTCCGCCCTGGCGCTGATCTGGCTCGGGATCGGGCTCGGCGTGGCGTTCATCGCGACGCCGGCGCACTTCATGTCGCCGCACATCGACCTGGCGCAGGCGCTGGACGTGAACCGCTACACCTTCATGCTGCAGAACCGGGTCGAGATCGCGCTGGCGGTAGCGCTGCTCGCCTTGCTGGCCTGGCGGCGGGCGAGCGTCGTCGCCTGGGTCCTGTTCGCCGTGGTGGCTGCCATCGTGGCGGCGCAGGGGCTGTGGCTGGTCCCGGTGCTGGCGGCACGCGGCGAGATGATCATGGCCGGGCAGACCCCGCCGCCGTCGTCACTGCACGCCATCGCGGTCGGCGCCGAGGCGGCCAAGCTGCTGGCGCTGGCGGCTATTGCCTTTGCTGCCAGCCGCCGGAATCCGTCTGCTGCCAGTAGGTGAGCTGGTGGCCGGCGGCCTGGTAGTGCCGCCAGCGCTCGCGGGCGGCCGCCACGGCGTCCTCGTCGCGGCCGCTGAACAGGTCGAGCACGCGCTCGAACTGACCGGCGAAGTCGGGCCGCATGCCCTCCACCACGACCAGCACGTCGGCGCCGTTCGGCGCCTCCTCGGTGTCGGTGAGGTAGACCGGCTGGTCTTCGCCGTGGCCGTCGCGGGCCGAGCCGTGCGGCAGCCACGAGCCCGCATCGTAGGTCCACAGATGGATCGTCAGGTCCTCCACCCGCTCCTTCGACGGCGCCAGCAACACCACGCGGCGGCCGGCGCCGAGCACGCGCTCCAGCAATCGCGGCAACGCCGTCTCCAGCGGCCACTTGGTCAGGTGATAGAAGCCGACCTCGCTCACCGCTCGTAGTAGTCGGCCACCAGACGGTCGAGCAGGCGGACGCCCCAGCCGGTGCCGCCCTTGGGCACGGTCGGGGTGTCTTTCTTCGACCAGGCGACGCCGGCGATATCCAGGTGCGCCCAGGGCACGTCGTTGACGAAGCGCTGCAGGAACTGCGCCGCGGTGATCGAGCCGGCGCCGCGGTCCTTGCCGATATTCTGCATGTCGGCGGCGTCGCAGTTGATCATCTTGTCGTAGGCGTCGTCGAGCGGCAGGCGCCAGACCTTCTCGCCCTCCGCCTTGCCGGCCGCGAACAGCCGCTCGGCCAGCTCGTCGTCGTTGGCGAACAGGCCGGCATGGGCGTTGCCGAGCGAGATGATGATGGCACCTGTCAGCGTCGCCAGGTCGACCATGAACTGCGGCTTGAAGCGATCCTGCACGTACCAGAGCACGTCGGCCAGGACCAGCCGGCCCTCGGCATCGGTGTTGAGGATCTCGATGGTCTGGCCGGACATCGAGGCGACGATGTCGCCGGGCCGCTGGGCGTTGCCGTCGGGCATGTTCTCCACCAGGCCGATGGCGCCGATGGCGTTGACCTTGGCCTTGCGCCCGGCCAGCGCCTTCATCAGGCCAGCGACGGTGCCGGCGCCGCCCATGTCCCACTTCATCTCCTCCATGCCCGGTCCGGGCTTCAGCGAGATGCCGCCGGTGTCGAAGGTGACGCCCTTGCCGACGAAGGCGACCGGCTTGTCGCGCTTGCGGCCGCCGTTCCAGCGCAAAATCGCGACCATGCTCTCGCGCTCGCTGCCCTGGCCGACGCCGAGCAGCGCGCGCATGCCGATCTTGGCGAGCTGCTTCTCGCCCAGGACCTCGACCTCGACGCCGAGCTTCTGCAGCGCCTGGGCTTCCTTGGCGAAGGTTTCGGGGTAGATCACGTTGCCCGGCTCGCTCACCAGGTCGCGGGTGAAGAACACACCATCGGCGATTTTATCCAATGGCGCGAAGGACTTGCGTGCTTCGCTGGCCTCCTCCGAACCGACCGTCAGGGTCTTCAGGCTGGGTTTGGCGTCGGCCTTCTCCTTGGTGCGGTAGCGGTCGAAGCGGTAGGCAGCGAGCTTGGCGCCATAGGCGACGCGGGCGGCGCCGTCGGCGAGCCCGATTTCCGCGCCCTCGATCGGGTCGACCAGGAATGTCAGGCTCTCCAGGCCACTGGCCAGCAGCTTCGACGTGGCGCTGCCGCCGACCGATTCCAGGGCAAGCGCGTCGATTTCCGCCGGCTTGCCGAGCCCGGCCAGCAGCACCCGGTCGGCACCCAGCCCGGTCGGCGCCACCAGTTCAAGCCACTGGCCCTTGGCGCCGGTGAAGCGGCTGGCCTTCAGGGCGCGCTGCACGGCGCCCTTGGTCTCCGCGTCGACACGGCGGGCCGAGGCCGTCAACTTGCGGTCGGCCAGAACGCCAACCACGAGCGCGCCCGCGCTCGGCAGCTTGGCCTCGGAGAAACTGATCTTCATTCCTTGCCCTCTATCGAATCGGAACGACGCCAGCACCGGCGAAAACAGTCTTCACGGATACTGGCGGGCCGGGCCGGGCGCAAGGCGATTGTGCGCTGCACCCCCTTGTCCAAGGCGCTATAGTCCGGCCCGTGCACGCGTTGAACGGCTACATATTGCGTCAGCTCGCGACTTCGTTCGCGTTCTTTTTCGTCGCGCTGACCGGCGTCCTCTGGCTCAGCCAGTCGTTGCGCTCGGTCGACCTGATCGTCAACAAGGGTCTGTCGGTCGGCTGGTTCCTGTACATCACCGCGCTGGTGCTGCCGTTCCTGCTGACCCTGGTGCTGCCGATCGCGCTGTTCGCGGCGGTGCTCTACACCTACCACCGGCTGACCACGGAAAGTGAACTGCTGGTGATGTGGGCGGCGGGAATCAGCACCCGCTCGCTGACCCGTCCGGCCCTGATGACCGCCGCGGCGCTGACCTTCGTCGGCTATTGCCTGACGCTCTATCTCAGTCCCGCCGGCCAGCGCGAACTGCGCGAGATGAAGACCACGCTGCGCAGTTCGCTGGCCCACGTGCTGCTGCAGGAAGGCACCTTCAACACGATCGGCAACCGGCTCACCGTCTACATCCGGGCCCGGCGCGGCGGCGAGTTGCTCGGCTTGCTGGTGCACGACAGCTCCAACGCCGACAAGCCGGTCACCATGATGGCGCAGAGCGGCGCGCTGATCATGACCGACAAGGGACCGCGCTTCCTCATGATCAACGGCGCGCGCCAGGAGATGGACCGCGCCACCGGCCAGCTCTCGACCCTGGATTTCGACCGCTACGCGCTGGATTTGAACCAGTTCACGCCGCAGGAAAGCGCCTGGTGGCGCGAGCCGCAGGAACGGTACCTGCACGAATTGCTATTCCTGACCGATTCGGCCGACGACCAGGCCAACGCGCCGCAGCTCTATGCCGAGGCGCACGACCGGCTGACCTCGCCGCTCTACGTGGTGGTGTTCACGCTGATCGCGCTGGCCAGCCTGATGTCGGGCGAGTTCTCGCGCCGTGGCTACACCTGGCGGGTGGTGGCGGCGCTGGCGGCGGCGCTGCTGGTGCGGCTGGCCGGGGTCGGGTTCCTCAACCTCGCGGCCAAGGTGCCGGCGCTGACGCCGCTGATCTACCTCAACCTGCTGCTGCCGGCGGCGGTGTGCGTGCTGCTGCTGACCGACCGCTGGCGCGGCCTCGGCCGGCGCGTCGGGGAGCTTGTCAGATGGGCCTGAGCCAGCTCGGCCTGAGCCTGCGGCTGTCGCCGACGCTGTCGCGCTATCTCGGCCGGCATTTCCTGATGAGCCTGGGCTTCGTGTTCCTGGTCGCGGTGCTACTGGTGTTCCTGGCCGACCTGATCGAGACCTTGCGGCGGTCCTCGGGGCGCGATGCGGCAACGCTCGGCGTGGTGCTGCAACTCACCCTGCTGCGGCTGCCGTCGCTGACCCTGAAGCTGCTGCCGTTCGCGGCGCTGTTCGGAGCGATCTGGTCGTTCTCGCGCCTGACCCGCAGCCAGGAGCTGGTGGTGGCGCGCGCCGGCGGCGTCTCGGCGTGGCAGTTCCTGGCCCCGGCGCTGCTGCTGGCCTTCGCGCTCGGCACGGTGGTGGTCACGGTGGTCAACCCGCTGGCCGCGGTGATGATCTCGCGCTTCGAGCAACTCGAAGCCAAGTACCTGGAAGGCCGCCCCAGCCTGCTTGCCTTCTCCAAGACCGGGCTGTGGCTGCGCCAGGCCGACGCGACCGGACAGTCGGTGATCCACGCGCTGGGCGTCTCGGCCGAGAGCATGGAGCTGCGCGACGTCATCATTTTCCTCTATGAGGGTGCCGACAGCTATCGCGGCCGCATCGACGCCAAGAGCGCGCGGCTGATGGACGGCTACTGGGCGCTTACCGACGCGCTGCTGACCGAGCCGGAGCAGCCGGCACAGCGGTTCGAGCGCTACGAGCTGCCGACCGAACTGACCCGCGGACGCATCCAGGAAAGCTTTGCCTCGCCGGAAACGCTGTCCTTCTGGGCCCTGCCCGGCTTCATCGAGGTCCTGGAGGCGGCCGGCTTCTCTGCGATCCGGCACAAGCTCTACTGGCACTCCGTGCTGGCCACGCCGGTGATGCTGTGCGCCATGGTGCTGCTGGCGGCGACCTTCTCGCTGCGGCTGACCCGGCGCGGCTTCACCGGGGTCCTGGTCGCGGTCGGGGTCGGCGCCGGTTTCACGCTCTATTTCGTCTCCGACGTGGTCCACGCGCTCGGCATCGCCGGCAACCTGCCGGTGATCCTGGCGGCTTGGTCGCCCGCCGGTGTCTGCGCCATGCTCGGCATGGCGATGCTGTTCCACCTGGAGGACGGCTGAGCGATGTGGCGGCCGTGGCCGCTGCTGGTGCTGCTCGCAGTGCTGCTGGCCGGTCCGGCGACCGCGCAGCAACCGCTGCAGCTCGATTCCGACCAGCCCTACCTACTGAGCGCCGACCAGATCACCTACGACACCAAGGGCTCGGTGGTGCAGGCGATCGGCAACGTCGAGATGTCGCAGGGCGAGCGCGTTCTGTTGGCCGACCGCGTGGCCTACAACGACGAGACTGGCGTGGTCACGGCGCAGGGCAACATCACCCTGCTGGAGCCCGACGGCACGGTGATCTTCGCGGAGTATCTGGAGCTCGACAAGGCGCTGACCGACGGCTTCGTCACCTCGATCCGGTTGCTGATGGCCGACAACGCGCGGATGGCCGCGAACGGCGCGCGGCGCTATCCCGACGAGCGCACGGTGATGTCCAAGGCGGTCTACTCGCCTTGCAACCTGTGCCCGGACGAGGGCGCCGACGCGGTGCCGCTGTGGCAGCTCAAGGCCGTGCAGGTCACCCACGACAAGGTCAACCAGCACGTACGCTATCAGGACGCGGTGCTGGAGGTGATGGGCGTGCCGGTCGCCTACACGCCGTTCTTCCAGCACGCCGACCCGTCGGTGGAGCGCAAGAGCGGCTTCCTGGCGCCGACCTTCGGCTCCAACAGCGACCTCGGCGCGACGTTTCTGCTGCCCTACTACTGGGTGATCGACACCGACCGCGACCTGACCTTCTCGCCGACCTTCACCAGCCGCGAAGGCGTCGTCGTGGCCGGCGAGTACCGCGCGCTGACCGACCGCGGCCAGTACCAGATCAACGCCAGCGGCACCTATGTCGACCAGCGCGACAACAACAACGAGCCGCTCGACGACAAGGAGTTTCGCGGCCACATCGACGGGTTCGGGCGGTTCGACCTGGACCGGCATTGGCGCTGGGGCTTCGACGTGCAGCGCGCCACCGACGATACCTACCTGCAGCGCTACGAGATCAGCGACGCCGACACCCTGACCAGCGACATCTTCGTGGAGGGCATTCGCGGGCGCGATTTCGCCGGCGCCAGCGCCTATGCCTTCCAGGGCCTGGAGCTCACCGACGATCAGGGCGCCACACCGCTGGTCGCGCCGCTGCTGGACTATTCCTGGACCTCCGACCGGGCGTTGTTCGGCGGCCGCTTCGGCGTCGACGCCAACGCGGTGTCGCTGTATCGGTCCGAAGGCGCCGACAGCCGCCGCCTGTCGGTCATCGGGCGCTGGTCCAGGCCATTCCAGAACGATTGGGGCCAGCTTTTCACGCTGACCGGCCAGTTGCGCGGCGACGCCTACTGGACCAACGGAAACGTCCGCCGCAACAACCGGCCCGATCCGACCGACAACGACGCCGGCGGCCGCGTCCACCCGCTGGCGGCGCTGGACTGGCGCTGGCCGTTCGTGCGGCGCGACGGCCGCGTGGCCCACGTCGTCGAACCGATCGTACAACTGATCGCCGCGCCCTATGTCGGCAACTCCGACGAGTTCCCGAACGAGGACAGCCAGAGCCTGGAGTTCGACGACACCAACCTGTTCCGCCTGAACCGGTTTCCCGGCCACGACCGGATCGAGAGCGGGCCGCGGATGAATACCGGCGTGCGCTGGACGGCCATGGCGCCGAACGGCGGCTATGTCAGCGCGATCGCCGGCCAGACCTTCCGGTTGAAGGACGACGACACCTTCGCGCGCGACACCGGCCTCGACGAACGCCGGTCCGACTACGTCACCAGCGTCACGGTGGCGCCGTGGCCGTTCATCGAGTTGACCAACCGGACCCGGCTCGACCGCAAGAACCTGGCGATCCGGCGCAACGAAATCTACGGCTCCATCGGCAACGAGGCCCTGCGGCTGTCGGGTACCTACGTGGAACTCAGCCGCGAACTCAATGCCGACCAGCTGCAGGCGCGCGAGGAGCTCTTCCTGGCGCTGCGCGGGCGGGTGACCAAGTTCCTTCGCTTCGGCGCCAGCGGCCGGCGCGACCTGACGGCGGACGGCGGCATGATTCGCTACGGCGCGTCGCTGACCTACGAGGACGAGTGCATCCTGTTCGGCGTGGTGCTGGACCGGAGTTTCACCCGCGACCGCGATGTGGAGCCTTCCACGTCCGTGAAGTTCCGCATTGTGCTACAAACACTTGGCTGAGTTGAGGTGCCGTGTCGGCGGCGTTTCACAGCGCGGCGCCGGCGGGCTATCGTGGCGTCGATGTGACAATGATCGCGGCCTCAGGGGCCGCGGGGACAAGCGTCGCGGCGAGACCAGCCGCCGCGGGACGGGAGCGAGTTGACCATCTGCGATAGGCCATCGCCGAGCACATGGACGAGATGGCGCCGGGCGGCGCCCCTGGCACTGCTGCTCGGCTGCCTGTGGTTGCTGCCACAGCCGGCCCCGGCACAGCAGGTGCAGTCGATCGCGGCGATCGTCAACGACCAGGTGATTTCAGGCTTCGACGTGGAGCAGCGCATCAGCCTGGCAATCGTCTCCAGCCGGTTGCGCGACACCCCGGAGACCCGCCGCCGCATCCGCGGCCAGGTTCTGCGCAACCTGATCGACGAGACGCTGCAGTTGCAGGAGGCGCAGCGCACCGGCATCAAGGTCTCGGACCAGGAAGTGGAACGCGCCTTCCGGTCGCTGGAGCAGCAGAACCGAATGCCGGCCGGTGGCCTGACCCAGTTCCTGGAATCCAACGGCATCGCCAAACAGACCCTGGAGCGGCAGGTTTCGACCGAAATCGCCTGGACGCGGCTGATCGGCCGACGGATCGCGCCGACGGTCACCATCGGCGACGATGAGATCGACGAGACGCTGGCGCGCCTGAAGGGCAATGCCGATGCCGAACTCGCGCGGGTGGCGGAGATTTTCCTGCCCGTCGACTCGCCGAACGAGGAGCCGGAAGTCGAAGCGACCGCCGCCCGGCTGGTGCAACAATTGCGCGGCGGCGCCGACTTCGGTGCCATGGCCCGCCAGTTCAGCCGCGGCGCGACCGCCAGCGGCGGCGGCGACATCGGCTGGGTCCAGGCCGGCCAGCTTGCTGACCGGCTCGACCGGGCCCTTGACGGCCTGCAGCCCGGTGACATCACCGACCCGGTCCGCTCGACCGGCGGCTTCTACATCCTGGGCCTGGTCGATCGGCGCAAGCCCGGACGCACCGACCCGATGCAGGTGACGCTGGCCCTGAAGCAGCTCCTGGCCAAGGCGCCCGTCGAGCCCGAGGTCAAGCAGGCGATGCTGCGCACCGGTGCGGCGATTGCCGCCGACACCCAGGGCTGCGATGCCCTCGATGCGGCGGCCAAGCGCCTGGCCGAGACCGCGCAGGTCGTCGATCTGGGCCAGATCAAACTCGGCGAGATGCCCGAAGCGATCCGCGCCGCCGTCGCCGACCTGGAGGCCGGCCAGCTTTCCCAGCCGCTGGAAATCGGCGGCAACGTCATACTGCTCGCCGTGTGCGACAAGGAGGCGCCGGAGGTCGAGGCGCCGAGCCGAGAAAAAGTCGCCGAGCAAATGCATCGCCAGCGTGCGACACTGCTTGCCCATCGTTACTTGCGCGACCTGCGTCGCGCCGCGGTTGTGGAACTGCGCTGATGATGAGAACCGTCGAACTGCCCCCGTTGGCGATCACCATGGGGGAACCGGCCGGCATCGGCCTGGAGGTGACGCTGAAGGCGTGGAAGCGGCGTCAGCGTCTCGACCTGCCGGCATTTTTCCTGATGAACGACCCGGCGCGCGTCGCCGAAACCGCGCGGCTGCTCGATATCGACGCCAAGATCAGCGAGATCGATTCGCCGGCCCGGGCGCTGAGCCGGTTCGACGACACGATTCCCGTGCTGCCGGTCTCGATGAACGCGCCGGTGGTGCACGGCAAGCCGGACCCGGAAAACGCGCCGCTGGTGATCGAGTCGATCGAACAGGCGGTGAAGTTCGCGCTTGCCGGCGACGTCGCCGGCATGGTCACCCCGCCGATCCACAAGGCGGTGCTGCTGCGCGCCGGCTTCAAGCATCCCGGCCACACCGACTTCATCGCCGAGCTGTGCGGCGCCCAGGGCAAGGCGGTGATGATGGTCTCCTGCCCCGGATTCCACTCGATCCCGGTCACCGTGCACCTGCCGCTGAAGGAGGCGCTGCGCAAACTGACCAAGAAGCGCATCGTCGACACCATCCGCACCGCCGACCTGGCGCTGCGGCGCGACTACTCCATCGAGGAGCCGCGCCTCGCCGTCGCCGGGCTGAACCCGCACGCCGGCGAAGGCGGCCTGCTGGGGCGCGAGGAGCTCGACGTCATCAGCCCGGCGCTGGAGGAACTGGCGAAGCAAGGCATCCCGGTCGCCGGACCGGTATCGCCGGACACGCTGTTCACCGCCGAGGCGCGCAAAGACTACGACTGCGCCATCTGCATGTATCACGACCAGGCGCTGATCCCGCTGAAGACCATCGACTTCGAGCATGGCGTGAACACCACGCTGGGGCTGCCGATCGTGCGCACCTCGCCGGACCACGGCACCGCGCTCGCCCTGGCCGGACAGGGCGCCTCGCAATGGTCGTCGATGGTCGCCGCGATCTGGACCGCGGCGATGATCGCCCGCCGCCGCTCGGTGCTGCCGGAAGCGTGATGCGACAACTGCCGCCGTTGCGCGAGGTCATCGCCGCGCACGGCCTCGCCGCCCGCAAGTCGCTGGGCCAGAACTTCCTGCTCGACGGCAACCTGACCGCCAAGATCGCCCGCGCCGCCGGCGACCTCGAAGAACTGACCGTACTGGAGATCGGGCCGGGCCCCGGTGGGCTGACCCGGGCTTTGCTGGCGAGCGATGCGAAAGCGGTTGTCGCGATCGAGCGAGACGAGCGTTGCCTGGCCGCGCTGGCGGACCTCGCCGAGGCTTATCCCGGACGGCTGCGGCTGGTCGCCGGCGACGCGCTGGAGTTCGACGCGGGCGACCTCGTAGACGGGCCGGCGGCGATCGTCGCCAACCTGCCCTACAACGTCGCCACCGCGCTGCTGCTGAAGTGGAGCCAGGCGCCGCATCGGTTCCGCTCGCTGACGCTGATGTTCCAGAAGGAGGTGGCGCAGCGTCTCGCCGCCGCGCCGGGCAACGGCGCCTACGGCCGGCTCTCCGTGCTGATCCAGTGGCTCTACGAGACGACCGCCCTGTTCGACATCCCGCCGCGCGCCTTCACCCCGGCGCCGAAGGTGACCTCGACCCTGGTGCGGCTGGTGCCACGCCCGGCGCCGCTGGCCCCGGCGCGGCGCGAGACCCTTGAGCGGGTCACGGCCGCCGCCTTCGGCCAACGCCGCAAGATGCTGCGCGGGAGCTTGAAAAACCTGGGCGTCGATCCCTTGGTGCTGCTGGAAGCCGCCGGCATCGCGCCGGAGGCACGCGCGGAGACGGTGAGCGTGGAAGGTTTCTGCGCGCTCGCGCAAGCGTTGGATGGCTGAGTTCCGCATACCCGCCTTCCCCACCTCACCTGTCCTCTCCGCCCCAGGGCGGAGAGGGACGAAATGGTAATGACGTTGTTGCTCCCTCTCCGCCCATTTGGGGGGAGAGGGTCGGGGTGAGGTGGATGTCGATGAAGCGCGCGTTGCCGGCACGGCCCTAACGCCCGGCCCGCGCCTCGACGTTGCGCTTGATGTTGGCGAGGCAGGTCTCGGCTTCCTCGTCCATGCGGCGGACCTGCTCGTCGGTCGGCGGCTTGGCGCGGGCCGGGTTGCGGATCGTTCGGGTGTATTTGGTGCCGCCGTCAACCGGCTCGACGTCGTAGCGGCAGACGATCTTGCCGATGAACGCGGTGTCGGCCTCGGCAATCCAGTGGCGGCCGGGCGCATGGTCGGTGACCGACCAGTTCAGCTCGACCTCGCCGGAGCGGATTTCCCAGCGCTCGTGGAACGTGTCGCCGGTAACCAAGGGCCGGTCGTCGGCGGTTATCTCGTGCGAGGCCGCTATCCACTCCGGCCACGAGTTCGGGTTCGACACGTAGTCCAGCACCTGCGCCGGCGTGGCCCCGATGACGGTTGAGTGCGCGCGTTCGAAGGCGACGGTCATCTAGAGCCCCTCCTGCAACCGCCGGACGAACTCGTAAATGCCGACCTGGCGTTCGCGCTTCTGGCGCTCGGCGGTGAGGATGGCGCGGACCTTGGCCAGGCTGTCGTCGACCTCGCGGTTGACCACGATGTAGTCGTACTCGTCGTAGTGGGTCATCTCGTCGTTGGCCTTGGCCATGCGGCCGGCAACCACTTCCTCGGAGTCCTGCGCCCGGCTGCGCAGGCGCTGTTCCAGCTCGCGCTTCGAGGGCGGCAGGATGAAGATCGAGACCAAGTCGTCGCGCGCGGCGCCGCGCAGTTGCTGCGTACCCTGCCAGTCGATATCGAACAGCACGTCGCGGCCGGCACTGATCGCCGCCTCGACCGGCGCGCGCGGCGTGCCGTAGTGGTTGCCGAAGACCTTGGCGTGTTCGAGCAGTTCCTGGCGGTTGACCATCAGGCCGAAGTCTTCCGGCGAAATGAAGTAGTAGTCGACGCCTTCGCGCTCGGCCGGGCGCGGCGGCCGGGTGGTGGCGGAGACCGACATGGTCAGTTCCGGCTCGACCTTCAGCAACTCGCGGCTGATCGTGGTCTTGCCGGCGCCGGACGGCGACGACAAGACCAGCATCAGGCCACGGCGCTGGATCGAACTGGCGTCATTCAACGTTCTGCACCTGCTCGCGGAACTGGTCGATGGTGGATTTCAGCGCCAGGCCGACGCGGGTCAGCGTGGTGTCGGACGACTTGGAGCACAGCGTGTTGGCCTCGCGGTTGAACTCCTGCGCCAGGAAGTCGAGCTGGCGGCCGACCGCGCCGTCCTTGGCCAGCAATTCACGCGCGGTGGCGATGTGCGCAACCAGCCGGTCCAATTCCTCGCGCACGTCGGCCTTGATCGCCAGTAGCGCGATCTCCTGCGCCAACCGCTCCTCGGCGATGGGCGAGTTGCCGCCCAGCAGTTCGTCGAGCTGGGCACGGAAGCGTTCGGCGATGCGCTCCGGGCGTACCGCCGCCAGTTCCTGTGCCTCCTGGGTGAGCCGCTCGATCTCGGCAAGCTGGTCGGCGACGATGGCGGCGATCTGGCCGCCCTCGTGCGCGCGATGACCGGCGAGATCGCCAAGCGCCGCCTCCAGGCCCTTCAGCAACGCAGCCTCGCGCGCCACCTTCTCGTCCTCGCTCTCCGGCTCGTCGACCTGCTCCAGCACGCCCTTCAGGCCGAGAATGCCGTCCAGCGTCGCCGACGTCGCCTCCACGTCCAGTTCGCGCAGGCGTTCGAGCTGGGCCAGGACCGCCTGCAGGACCTCTTCGTTGACGCGGACCTGGCTCATGCCGGCGGCACGCACGACCTGCAGGTTCAGGCTCATGCTGCCGCGCTTGAAGCGCTTGCCGACGGTCTGGCGGGCGACCGCCTCCAGCGCCTCGAAGCCGTTCAGGCGGCAGCGCACATCAAGGCCGCGGCCGTTGACGCTACGCACCTCCCAGGTCCAGGTGCTGCCGTCGTGCTCGCCGCTGCGGCGAGCGAACCCGGTCATCGATTGCAAGCTCATCGGTCCAGGCCCCCAGGATCAGCATGACTCGCTGCATTATAGGGAGATGCGGCGCGAGCGTCCTATCGGCGGTTGATCTTGCGCCACTTGGCGACGTTGCGATTGTGCTCCGACAGCGTCGCGGCGAAGGCGTGGCCGCCGGTGCCGTCGGCGACGAAGTAGAGGTTCTTGCTGGCCTGCGGATGCAGCACCGCTTCCAGCGCCGCCCTGCCGGGATTGGCGATCGGGCCGGGCGGCAGCCCATCGCTGGTGTAGGTGTTGTAGGGGTCGGCGACCTTCAGGTCGGCGCGGGTCAGCGGCCGGTTGAGCTCGCCGCTGCCCTGGCTCAGCGCGAACACCACCGTCGGGTCGGACTGCAGGCGCATGCCGCGCCGCAGCCGGTTGTAGAACACCCCGGCGATCAGCGCGCGCTCCGCCGCCACCGCCGTCTCCTTCTCCACGATGGACGCCAAGATCACCGCCTCGGCCGGCGACGCCAGCGGCAGCGCGAGATCGCGCGCCGGCCATAGCGTGGCCAAGGCCTGGTCCATCGCCTGGCGCATGCGCTGCACCAGGCCGGCGCGGCTGTCGCCGCGGCTGAAGTGATAGGTGTCGGGCAGCAGGCTGCCCTCTGGCGGCGGGGGGCCGACCTCGCCGTCCAGCGCCCCGGCGCCGGCGACCAGCGCCAGCACCTGCGCCACCGTCAGTCCCTCCGGGACGGTCAGCCGGTGCACCACGGCCTGGCCGCGCACCAGCATGTCGATCACGCCGGCGATCGAGACCCCGGCGGGGAACGCATATTCGCCGGCCTGCAGCCGCGCCGTCTTGTCGCGCAGCTTCACGGCGGCCGCGAACAGCCAGGGCTGGTCGATCACGCCGGCATCGTCGAGCAGCGTGGCGATGCGGCCGACACCGCTGCCGGCCGGCAACACGACGACGGTCTCGGCTGCGGAAGGTCCGGGGTCGCGATAGAGCGTGCTGGCCCACAACACCGCGCCGGCGACGATCAGGGCGACCGCGAACGCGCCGCCCAGGGACCATTGGAGCAGGCGGCGAACCACCGGACCTAGTCGACTTGCGACAACACCAGGCTGGCGTTGGTGCCGCCAAAGCCGAAGGAGTTCGACAGGCAGGCGTTGATGGTGCGCTTCTTGGCTGCCAGCGGCACCAGATCGACGTCGCCGCAGCCGTCGGAAGGGTTTTCCAGGTTCAGCGTCGGCGGTGCGATCTGGTCGCGCATCGCCAGGATCGAGAAGATCGCCTCGACCGAACCGGCCGCGCCCAGCAAGTGGCCGATCGACGACTTGGTCGACGACACCGACAGGTCGTCCATGGCATCGCCGAACAGCCGCTTCATGGCACCGACCTCGATCTCGTCGCCAAGCGGCGTCGAGGTGCCGTGTGCGTTGATGTAGTCGATGTTCGACGGGGCCATGCCGGACGACTTCAGCGCCGCGCGCATCGAGCGGAAGGCGCCGTCGCCATCGGAGGCCGGCGCGGTGATGTGGTGCGCGTCGCCGGACATGCCGTAGCCTTTGATCTCGGCATAGATGGTGGCGCCGCGCGCCTTGGCGCGCTCGTATTCCTCCAGCACCACGACGCCGGCGCCCTCGCCCATGACGAAGCCGTCGCGGCCCTCGTCCCATGGGCGCGAGGCCTTGGTCGGATCGTCGTTGTAATGCGTCGACAGCGCCTTGCAGGCGGCGAAGCCGGCGATGCCGAGGCGCGAGACCGCGGCTTCCGCGCCGCCGGCGACCATCACGTCGGCATCGCCCCACTGGATCAGCCGGCTGGCATCGCCGATGGCGTGCGCGCCGGTCGAGCAGGCGGTGACGACCGAATGGTTCGGCCCCTTCAGGCCATAACGGATCGAGGTGTAGCCGGAGGCCAGGTTGATCAGCCGGCCGGGTATGAAGAACGGGCTGATTCGACGCGGGCCGCGCTCGTGCAGCGTGACCGCGGCCTCCTCGATACCCGGCAGGCCGCCGATGCCGGAGCCGATCATGACACCGGTACGCTCGGCCGATTCGGTATCGGTCGGCACGCACCCGGCATCGGCGATCGCCTGATCGGCGGCGGCCAGCGCATAGATGATGAACTCATCCATGCGCCGCTGTTCTTTCGGGTCGACCCAGTCGTCGGCGTTGAAGTCCGGCTCGGCGCCGCCGCGCGGCACTTCGCAGGCGATCTTCGCCGGCAAATCGGAAGTGTCGAATTTCTGGATCGGCCGCGCTCCGGAGTCGCCGGCCAACAGCCGCTTCCAGACCGCCTCGACACCGACGCCCAGCGGCGTCACCAGACCCATTCCGGTTACGACAACACGCCTCATCGTTCGTCCTTGCTCAGCCCTTCACACGTCATCCGACGCCCACGCGAGGCGGCCCGGCATGGTCAGGACTGGGCGTTGGCCTCGATGAACGTGATGGCGTCCTTGACGGTCAGGATGGTTTCGGCGGCATCGTCGGGGATCTCAATCCCGAACTCCTCCTCGAAAGCCATGACCAGCTCGACCGTGTCGAGGCTGTCGGCGCCCAGGTCGTCGATGAAGCTGGCACCCTCTGTCACCTTGTCCTCTTCGACGCCAAGGTGCTCGACAACGATCTTCTTCACGCGTTCGGCGATGTCGCTCATTCCCAACCCTCGTCCTTACACTGCCATTATGTGTACTTTACGGTCGTCCGCACCGATGGGCCGATCCGCGCTGATGCCGCCGCGACGACCACGGTCGCTTGGGCTAAACCTTTGTTCTACCGTTACTTTCACCACTCCTTCGGGCGCGCAGTCAAGGGGTGTCTTGGCGAAAAGCGCCGCTTGGTAACACATCTCCCGCGCCAACGCCAGCACGCCAAGCCGTGCGCGCGCCGGGCTCAGATCATGGCCATTCCGCCGTTCACGTGCAGCGTCTGGCCGGTGACATAACATGCCTCGTCGCTGGCCAGAAACAGCACCGCGGGCGAGACCTCGCCGGGTTCGCCGAGCCGGCCGGTGGGGATCGCGGCGACGATGCGCTCGCGCTGCTGGTCGGTCAGAGCGTCGGTCATCGGCGTGCGGATCATGCCCGGCGCGACACAGTTGACGGTGATTCCACGGGTCGCCACCTCGGCAGCCAGCGCCTTCGACATGCCGATCATGCCGGCCTTGGCGGCAGCGTAGTTGGCCTGGCCCGGGTTGCCGGTGACACCGACCACGGAGCTGATATTGACGATGCGGCCCCAGCGCCGGCGCATCATGCCGCGCAGGCTGGCCCGGCTGAGCCGGAAGGCGGCCTCGAGGTTGACCGACAGCACGGTCCGCCAGTCCTCGTCCTTCAGCCGCATGGCCAGGTTGTCGCGGGTCAGGCCGGCATTGTTCACAAGGATGTCGACCTGGCCGACGGCGGCCTCGGCCTCGCCGACCAGCTTGTCGACGGCATCGGCATCGGACAGGTCGCACGGCACCACCGCGGCGCCCTCGCCCAGCTCGCCGGCCAGCGCCTGCAGCGGCTCCATCCTGGTCCCGGAGAGCGCCACCTTGGCGCCGGCACCGGCCAGCGCGGTGGCGATGGCGCCGCCCAGCCCGCCAGACGCGCCAGTCACCAGCGCCGCCTTGCCGCTCAGATCGAACATCGGCCGTCTCCCTACAGCGTCTTCAAGAACGCTTCGATGTCTTCCGGTGCGCCGACCGCCATGCCGGTCATCTCCTTGTCGATGCGCCGGACCATGCCGGTCAGCACCTTGCCGGCGCCGAGCTCGACCAGTGTGTCGACGCCCTGGTCCTTCATGTAAAGCACGCTCTCGCGCCAGCGCACCATGGCGGTGACCTGTTTCACCAGCAGGTCGCGGATGGTGTCGGGTGCGGACGTGGCGCTGGCGGTGACGTTGGCGACCAGCGGCACCCGCGGCACGCCGATCTCGGCGTCGGACAGGGCCTCGGCCATGACGTCGGCGGCGGGCTGCATCAGCGCGCAGTGGAACGGCGCGGAGACCGGCAGCAGGATCGAGCGCCGGCCGCCCTTCTCCTTGGCCAGCTCCACGGCGCGCTCGACCGCTTCGCGATGGCCGCTGACCACAACCTGGCCGTCGGCATTGTCGTTGGCGACGTCGCAGACCTGGCCCTGGGCGGCGGCCTTCGCGACCTCGGCCACCACGTCGAGCTCGACACCCAGCACGGCGGCCATGGCGCCGACACCGACCGGCACCGCCGTCTGCATCGCCTGGCCGCGGCGCTTCAGCAGCCGGGCGGTCTCGGGCAGGGCCAGGGCGCCGGCCGCGGTCAGCGCGGAATATTCACCGAGCGAGTGGCCGGCGACGAAGGCGCAGGCGTCGTTGAGGTCGAGCCCGCCGCCGGTCTCCAGCACCCGCAGCACCGCGACCGAAAGAGCCATCAGGGCGGGCTGGGCGTTCTCGGTCAGCACCAGTTCCTCTTGCGGCCCCTCGAACATCAGCCGGGACAGGTTCTGGTTCAGTGCGTCGTCGACTTCCTGGAACACCTCGCGCGCGGTCGGCTCGGCGTCGGCCAGGGCCTGGCCCATGCCCACCGCCTGGCTACCCTGGCCGGGAAAAACCAACGCTCTGACCATCGTTCGCCTCCGCAATACCGGGCTTGCCGCGCCGTGTTGTGACACGATCAAGTCATAGGCGCCGACAGGAAGCTGATCAAGCATGGGCAAACACCGGGGCAGTGCTTGCGTCGCCTGGGCAATTGTGTATAAGTGCCGCGCCTCGCGGGGTGCTGATGCGCGTCCCGCGGGCATCCGCCTGATCTTGATCGGCTTTGGCCAGGCTGCTACGCAGCGCCCGTTGCCGTCGCCGTGCGATCGGGCCGGACGCAGCGCCAACAGGAGTTCGATAGCGCATGCCCAATTACGAGAGCGTCATCATCGCTCGCCAGGATATCTCGGCACAGCAGGTCGAGGGTCTGACCGAACAGCTTACCGGCCTCGTTACCGAGGGCGGCGGCAAGGTTGGCAAGACCGAATATTGGGGCCTGCGCAACCTGTCCTACCGGATCAAGAAGAACCGCAAGGGCCACTACCTGATGCTCAACGTGGAGGCGCCGGCGGCGACCCTGCACGAGATCGAGCGGCAGCTTCGGTTGAACGAGGACATCCTGCGGTTCCAGACCGTGCGGACCGAGGAACTCGACGAAAGCCCGTCGGTGATGATGCAGACCCGCGCCGCGCGCGAGGGTTCGCGCAGCCGGGATCGCGACTTCGGCGATCGCGATCGTGGTGACCGTGGCGATCGGGATCGTGGCGATCGCGACAGGCCGCGCGGCCCGCGCCGCGACGAGAATGAAAGCGGAGGCAACTGATGGCGACCGAAGTCAAGATCAGCCAACTGCCGGTACGCCGGCCGTTCTTTCGCCGGCGCAAGACCTGCCCGTTCAGTGGCGATAGCGCCCCGGCGATCGACTACAAGGACGTGAAGTTGCTGCAGCGCTACGTGTCGGAGCGCGGCAAGATCGTGCCCAGCCGCATTACCGCGGTCTCGGCGAAGAAACAGCGTGAGCTGGCACGCGCGATCAAGCGCGCCCGCAACCTGGCGCTGCTGCCCTTCATGCAGGGCTAGGCCCAGGCTAGGAGAAGAACATGCCGATGCAGGTGGTGCTGCTGGAGCGCATCGAAAAACTGGGCCAGATGGGCGACGTCGTTCGGGTGAAGAACGGCTTCGCGCGCAATTTCCTGCTGCCCCAGAACAAGGCGCTGCGCGCCACCGATGCCAACCTGAAGCGATTCGACCAACAGCGCGCCGAACTGGAGGCGCGCAACCTCGAACGCCGCGGCGAAGCCGCCGACGTGGCCAGCCGGATGGAAGACGTGTCCTGCATCCTGGTGCGCCAGGCCTCCGACATGGGCCAGCTCTACGGCTCGGTGAACTCGCGCGACATCGCCGAGAGCCTGAGCGCCGCCGGCTACAAGGTCGAGCGTGGGCAGGTGGTGCTGGACCGGCCGATCAAGACCCTGGGCCTGCACGACGTGCGTATCGCGCTGCACCCGGAAGTCACCATCACCGTTACCGCCAACGTGGCCCGCTCCGAAGACGAGGCGGCGCTGCAGGCGCAGGGCATCGATGTCCTGGCCGAAACGGACGATGACGACGACGGCGAGCAGGACAGCACCACCGCGGAAACCGCCCCGATCGATGGCGGCGTCCCGACCGACGACGAGAACCTGCCAGCCGAAAACCTCCCCAGCGACGCCTGAGCCGGCTCCGGCCGACAATTCCCCGAACGCAAACAAGGGCTTCCGCCGAGGCCCGGCGTCGTCTTATAGTTTTCACATTCAGACGCGACCGCGTAGCGGACGGGTCGGTTCAACGCCCGCCGCTGGGTCGCGCCGAATGTAGAATTCGGGGGCGACGAGCGGATGTTGTTCGCGCAATTGCTACGGCGCGTGGTGCGCCTGGGCGAGCTGAAGGTGATCGATGCCGACGGCCGCCTGCACCGGTTCATCGGTAACGAGCCGGGGCCGACGATCACGCTTCGGCTACATGACCGCAAGCTGCACACCGAGCTGTTCATCGACCCGATGCTGCGGGTGCCGGAGGCCATCGTCGATGGCCGCCTGACGGTCGAAGACGGCAAGACCTGCTACGACTTCATGGAATATGCCGCCATGAACCTGGGCTGGTCGGCGCCGCTGAACTGGGTGCCGCGGCTGCTCAACGCGTGTCGCCGGATCGGCCGCAAGCTGGCGCAGTACAACCCCGCCCCCAGGTCGAAGCGCAACGTCGCGCACCACTACGACCTGTCGGGCGAGCTGTACGAGCTGTTCCTGGATGCCGACCGGCAGTATTCGTGCGCCTACTTCGCCTCGCCCGAGGACAGCCTGGAGACCGCCCAGGCGCGCAAGAAACACCATATCGCCGCCAAGCTGCTGCTCCAACCGGGTCAGAAGGTGCTGGACATCGGGTCCGGCTGGGGCGGTCTTGGGCTCTACCTGGCGGAGCGGAGCCAGGTCGACGTCACCGGCGTGACCCTGTCGGAGGAGCAGCACAAGCTGTCCAACGAGCGAGCGCTGAATGCCGGCCTGAACGATCGTGTGCGGTTCGAGCTGCGCGACTATCGCCACGTCGACGGCAAGTTCGACCGGATCGTCTCGGTCGGCATGTTCGAGCATGTCGGCGTCAACCACTACGGCGAGTTCTTCGACAAGTGCCGGACGCTGCTGAAGGACGACGGCGTCGCCCTGTTGCACACCATCGGCCGCGCCGACGGACCGGGCTTCACCAATCCCTGGATCGACAAGTACATCTTTCCCGGCGGCTACTGCCCGGCGCTGTCCGAAGTGGCGCCGATGATCGAGAAGGCCGGCCTCTACATCACCGACGTGGAGGTGCTGCGGCTGCACTACGCGGAGACCTTGCGGCACTGGCGCATGCGCTTCCTGCGCAACGTGGAACGTGCCCGGGCACTCTACGACGACCGCTTCTGCCGCATGTGGGAGCTGTACCTGGCCGCCAGCGAGACCGCCTTCCGGTTCTCCGGCCAGGTGGTGTTCCAGATTCAGCTGGCGCGTAACCAGGACGCGGTGCCGATCACCCGCGACTATATCAGCCACTACGAGAACGACCGCTCCAACTCGCTCGCCGCGGCAGAGTGATTCGCGCCGGCGGCGCGCCGAGGCCGCGTCCGCGCCGGCTTATCCAGCGCTGTGGGTAACGACTTGCGGACCGCGCTTGCGGTGGCGCCCGCCCTGCCCCAGGCTGTGGATAACCACGTGTGCTGAAAACACTTTTTGGCGCGGAGCCGTGAGCTCTGCGAAACATGGCCACGATGACGCTGGAAAGTAATGTATCCCCGCTCGCCGATCGCTTCGGTATCGCCGACGCGGACGAGCCACGCACGCCGCCGCACAACGTGGAGGCCGAGCAGGCCCTGCTGGGCGCGATCCTGATGAACAACGACGCCGCCCAGCGCGTCACCGACTTCCTGAAGCTGGAGCACTTCTACGAGCCGGTGCACGGACGCATCTACGAGGTCGCGCTGGCGCTGATCGACCGTGGCCAGGTCGCCGACGCGGTCACCGCCAAGCACTATTTCGAGGCCGACGGCGCGCTGGAGCAGATCGGCGGCGCGCAGTACCTGGCTCACCTGGCCGCGGCGGCGACCTCGCTGATGTCGGTGGAGCACTATGGCCGGGTGGTCTACGATCTGGCGCTGCGGCGCGAGCTGATCCGCATCGGCGAGGACATGGGCGACCGCGCCTGCCTCGCCGACCTCGACGACGACGCGTTGAAGCAGATCGAGTCGGCCGAGCAGGACCTGTTCACCCTGGCCGAGACCGGCGCCCGCGAGCGCGGCCTGATCGGCTTCGCGGAGGCGCTGGCCGGCGCCATCGAACAGGCCGACGCGGCCTACAAGCGCGACGGCAAGCTGGTCGGCCTGGCCACCGATCTGACCGACCTGGACCGCATGCTGGGCGGCCTGCACCCCTCCGACCTGCTGGTGCTGGCGGCGCGGCCGGCGATGGGCAAGAGTTCGCTGGCTGCCAACGTCGCCTTCAACATCGCCAACGCCTATCGCAAGGAGGCCGACAAGGTCGTCGACGGCGGCGTGGTCGCGCTGTTCAGCCTGGAGATGTCGGCCGAACAGCTCGCCGGGCGCATCCTGTCCGAACAGGCGCGGATATCGTCCGATCGGATCCGCAAGGGCATGATCAGCAGCGAGGACTGGCATCGGCTCTCCGAGGCCAGCCGACGGTTGCAGGAACTGCCGCTGTACATCGACGACACGCCGGCGCTGTCGATCTCCGGCCTGCGCACCCGCGCCCGCCGCCTGATGCGCACGCAGGGGCTGGGGCTGGTGGTGGTCGACTACCTGCAACTGCTGCGCGGCGCGAGCAGCAACGCGGAGAACCGGGTGCAGGAAATCTCCGAGATCACCCGCGGCCTGAAGGCCCTGGCCAAGGAGCTGAACGTGCCGGTGCTGGCACTGTCGCAGCTCTCACGCCAGGTTGAGCAACGCCCGGACAAGCGCCCGCAGCTCTCCGACCTGCGCGAATCCGGCTCGATCGAGCAGGACGCCGACGTGGTGATGTTCATCTACCGCGAGGAATACTACCTGGAGCGCGAGGAACCGGAGCCGGACACCCCGGCGCACGCGGAGTGGCTGGCCAAGGCGGAACGCGCGCACGGCATCGCCGAGATCATCATCGGCAAGCAGCGCCACGGCCCGACCGGCACGATCAAGCTGATGTTCGACCGCGAGCACACACGGTTCCACAATCTCGACCTGAGCCATGGCGGCGGCGACCATCCGGTCTGAGCTGGCCGCCGCCACGCTCACCGTCGATTTGGCGGCGATCGCCGCCAATCATGCCCGGCTGCGCGAGACCGCCGGCGTCGCCTGCGCTGCCGCGGTGAAGGCCGATGCCTACGGGCTGGGCCTGTCCGACGTCGCCCCAGCGCTGGCCCGCGCCGGCTGCGAGACGTTCTTCGTGGCGCATCTGTTCGAGGCCCTGGAGCTGCGCGCGCTGCTGCCCGACGCCGATATCTACGTGCTGCACGGCTGCCCGCCCGGCACCGAAGCGCGCGCCGCCGAGGCCGATATCCGCCCCGTGCTGTGTACCGAAGCGCAGGTCCGGGGCTGGCCCGGCGGGCCGGCGGCGCTGCACGTCGACAGCGGCATCAACCGGCTCGGCCTGGCGGCCGACGACTTCCGCCGGCTCGCCGGCGACGGCACGCTGACGCGGCTCGACCTGCGGCTGCTGCTGAGCCACCTGGCCTGCGCCGACGATCCGGCGCACCCGATGAACCGGCGCCAGCGCGACCGGTTCGCCGATCTGCGCGCGCTGCTGCCCGGCGTACCGGCCAGCCTGGCGAACTCGTCGGGGATCTTCCTGGGGCCCGACTTCGCCTTCGACATGGTCCGGCCTGGGGCCGCGCTGTACGGCGTGAACCCGACGCCGGGGCAACCCAACCCGATGCGCGCGGTGGTGCATTTGCAGGCGGAAATCCAGCAAATCCGGCGCATTGACGCCGGTGAGAGCGTTGGCTACGGTGCCGCCTTCTCGGCCAGCCAGCCCACACGCGTCGCGGTCGTTCCGGTCGGTTACGCCGACGGCTACTTTCGCTGTCTGGGCAACCGGGCCTCGGCCCGGGTCGCGGGTCGGCGGGTACCGGTTGTGGGGCGGGTCTCGATGGACATGATCACGCTGGACGTGACAGCGGTTGACGAGGCCGCGGCGGGCATGCCGGTCGAGCTGATCGGCGACGCCATTACCGTCGACGAGCTGGCCGAGGCCGCCGGCACCATCGGCTACGAGATCCTGACCGCGCTGGGGCCGCGCTACGGCCGCGTGTACCGGGCATGATCAACCCGCTGGCGATTATCGGGCGCACCGCGCTGGCCTTCCTGGCCGCGATCGGCCGGCTGGCGATCTTCACCGGTAACGGCGTCACCCACACCTTCCTGCCGCCGTTCTACTTCGGCCTGATCTGGCGGCAGATGCTGGCCATCGGCTACTACTCGCTGCCCGTGGTCGGGCTGACCGCGTTCTTCACCGGCGCGGTGTTGGCGTTGCAGATCTACGTCGGCTCGGCCCGCTTCAACGCCGAGAGCGCGGTCGCCTCGATCGTCGTCATCGGTCTGGTGCGTGAGCTCGGGCCGGTGCTGGGCGGCCTGATGGTCGGCGGCCGGGTCGGCGCGGCGATCGCGGCGGAGCTCGGCACCATGCGGGTGACCGAGCAGATCGACGCGCTGATCACGCTGCAGACCAACCCGTTCAAGTATCTGGTGGCGCCGCGCCTGATCGCGGCCACCATCACCATGCCGATCCTGGTGCTGATCGCCGACATCATCGGCGTGCTCGGCGGCTACATGGTCGGCGTGCACCGGCTCGACTTCAACGCCGCCGGCTACATCAAGAACACGTTCGAGTTCCTGGAGGCCATCGACGTGGTCTCCGGCCTGGTGAAGGCCGCCGTGTTCGGCTTCATCATCGCGCTGATGGGCTGCTACCACGGCTTCAACAGCTCCGGCGGCGCGCAGGGCGTCGGCCGCGCCACGACCAATGCGGTGGTGACCTCTTTGATCCTGATCCTGGTCGCCGACTATTTCGTCACTGAGGCCTTCTTCGGGCAATGAGCCCGCCGACCAAGCTGGCACTCAAGGGCCTGCGCAAGACCTTCGGCAAGAAGGTGGTGCTGGACCATGTCGACCTGGAGGTGGCGCGCGGCGAGTCGCTGGCGATCATCGGCGGCTCCGGCACCGGCAAGTCGGTGACGCTGAAATGCATCCTCGGCCTGCTGCACCCCGACGGCGGGCGGATCGAGATCGACGGCGAGGACGTGGTGCCGTTGAAGGGCCGCGACCGCGAGCGCACCCTGCTGCGGCTCGGCATGCTGTTCCAGAACGCCGCCCTGTTCGACAGCCTGAGCGTGGTGCAGAACGTCGCCTTCGGCCTGGTGCGCGGCAAGGGCATGTCGCCCGACCAGGCGCGGCCGATCGCGCTCGCCAACATGGAGAAGGTCGGCCTGGGAGCGGACGTCGCGGACGCCGATCCGGCCAGCCTGTCGGTCGGCATGCGCAAGCGCGTCGGCCTGGCCCGCGCCATCGCCACCGAGCCGGAGATCATCTTCTTCGACGAGCCAACCACCGGGCTCGACCCGTTGATGGGCGACGTGATCGACGAGCTGATCGTGGAACGCTCCAAGGAGCTGGGCGCCACGACGCTGACCATCACCCACGACATGGGCAGCGCGCGAACCATCGCCGACCGCGTGGCGATGCTGCACGGCGGCCGGATCATCTGGGCCGGCCATGTCGACGAGATCGACACCTGCGGCGTGCCGGAAGTCGAGCAGTTCGTGCAAGGCCGCATCGAGGGCCCGATCCAGCCGGCGTGGCGCTAGGCCATGGCGCGCGCCGCCAGCCGCTACGTTTGCCAGGACTGCGGCGCCAGCCATCCGCGCTGGTCCGGCAAGTGCGACGCCTGCGGCGCCTGGAACACGCTGGCCGAGGAACAGGTGCAGGCCGCCGCGCCGCGCGGCCTGGGCGGCAAGCGCAGCCGGACGCTGGCCTTCGCGGCGCTGGACGCCCCCGATGCGGTCGACCCGCCGCGCCTTGGCACCGGCATCGGCGAGCTGGACCGGGTCTGCGGCGACGGACTGGTGCCGGGCTCGGCCGCGCTGATCGGCGGCGATCCCGGCATCGGCAAGTCGACGCTGCTGCTGCAGGCGGCGGCCAACATGGCGCGCGCCGGCGTCGCCTGCGCCTACATCTCAGGCGAGGAGGCGGTTGCGCAGATCCGGTTGCGCGCGCGCCGGCTGGGCCTGGCGGACTCGCCGGTGCAACTCGCCGCCGCCACCTCGGTGCGCGACATCGTCACCACGCTGGAGGGGCCGGAGCCGCCGCGCGTGGTGATCATCGATTCGATCCAGACCATGTTCGTCGACACGCTGGATTCCGCACCCGGCACGGTGGCGCAGGTGCGCACTTCCGCATCGGAGCTGATCCGCATCTGCAAGTCGCGCGACGTCGCGCTGCTGCTGGTCGGCCACGTCACCAAGGACGGCCAGATCGCCGGCCCGCGCGTGCTGGAGCACATGGTCGACACGGTGCTCTACTTCGAGGGCGAGCGCGGCCATCAGTTCCGCATCCTGCGTGCGATCAAGAACCGCTTCGGGCCCGGCGACGAGATTGGCGTGTTCGAGATGACCGACGCCGGACTGGTCGAGGTCACCAACCCGTCCTCGCTGTTCCTGGCCGACCGCGACGCGGCGCCGGCCAGCGGATCGGCCGTGTTCGCCGGCGTAGAGGGCACCCGGCCGGTGCTGGTCGAGATCCAGGCGCTGGTCGGCCGTTCCAGCCTGGGCACGCCGCGGCGCACCGTCGTCGGCTGGGACAGCAACCGGCTGGCCATGGTGGCCGCCGTGCTGGAGGCGCGCTGCGGCCTCGGTTTCGGCGGCCAGGACATCTACCTCAACGTCGCCGGCGGCCTGCGGGTGCAGGAACCCGCCGCCGACCTGGCGGTCGCCGCCGCGCTGCTGTCGAGCCAGGCCGACCGGCCGTTGCCGCCGGACACCGTGGTGTTCGGCGAGGTCAGTCTGTCGGGCCGCGTCCGGCCCGTCGGCCACACCGACACCAGGCTGCGCGAGGCGGCGAAACTGGGCTTCGCGCGCGCCATCCTGCCGGCCGGGCGGGCGACGGAAAGCGCGCTGCGGCTGGACACCATCGAGCACCTGATCGACCTGGTCGAACGGTTCGCGACAGCGGACAACCCGACCAAATAGGCGGGCGGCCAGGTGGCGGCGCGGGCTAGTGCCGACTGCAACGACATGTGCTAAACGGCCGCATGGAAAATCTGCAGTTCAACATCCTGGACCTGGTCGCGGCCGGGGTGTTGCTGGTGTCGGCCCTGGTGGCCTTCTGGCGCGGTTTCGTCAAGGAAGTGCTGCTGATCGCGGCATTGGTCGGCGCCGGCATCGCCGCCTATCGGGGCTACCCCTATCTGCAGCCGTATTTGCAGCCCTATCTGGCGGACGAGCGATTCGCCACCGCGGCGGCCGGCGGCATCATCTTCCTGGTCGCGATGATCGTGCTCTCGATCATCTTCGGGTTGATTATCAAGGCGGTGAAGGCGAGCGAGGTCGGCGGCTTCGACCGGTCGCTGGGCTTCCTGTTCGGGCTGGTGCGCGGCGCCCTGCTGATCGCGCTGGCCTATCTGATTCTGGTGCAGTTCATCCCGCCGGAGGAGCATCCCGACTGGGTCAGGGAGGCGCGCGCCCGGCCGGCGATGCAATATGGCGCCGACCTGCTGATCCGGCTGGCGCCACCGGACATGGCGGCCCGCCTGGCCCCGGTGACCGGCGAGCGGCCGAAGACCGAGCTGGAGGAACGCACCCGGATGCTGCGCGAATTGCTGCCGCCTGACTCGGGCGACGAAACTGGCTATAAGCCCGAGGATCGTCGGCAGCTCGACCGCCTGCTCGGCACTTCGAAGGAGTCGCAATGATCGACCTTCCCGGCCACCCTTTCGATGACGACAAGCTGCACGAGGAGTGCGGCGTCTTCGGCATCTGGGGGGCGCAGGAGGCCGCGGCGCACACCGCGCTCGGGCTGCACGCGCTACAGCATCGCGGCCAGGAAAGCTGCGGCATCGTCGCGCACGACGGGCGCATGTTCCATTCGCACCGCGCGCTCGGCCAGGTCGGCGACAATTTCAACAACGAGGCGGTGATCGGGCGGCTCAAGGGCCACGCCGCGATCGGCCACAACCGCTATTCGACCCAGGGCGCCACGGTGCTGCGCAACGTGCAGCCGCTCTATGCCGAGCTGGAGACAGGCGGCTTCGCGATCTGCCACAACGGCAACCTGACCAACGCCAAGATCCTGCGCCGCGACCTGGTGCGCCGGGGCAGCATCTTCCACTCCACGATGGACACCGAGATCCTGATCCACCTGATCGCCACCAGCCTGCAGGACCGGCTGATCGACCGCATCGTCGACGCCATGGGCCGGGTGGAGGGCGCCTACAGCCTGGTGGCGATGTCGAAGGAAGGCATCGTCGGGGTGCGCGATCCGGTCGGCGTGCGGCCGCTGGTGCTGGGCGAACTTGACGGTGCCAACATCATCGCCTCGGAGACCTGCGCACTGGACATCATCGGCGCGCGCTTCGTGCGCGACGTGGAGCCCGGCGAGGTGGTGATCTGCAACGATGCCGGCGTGCACAGCTTCTTCCCCTTTGCCACCGAGCGGAAGCGCTTCTGCATCTTCGAATATGTCTACTTCGCGCGGCCCGACAGCGTGGTCGACGGCACCAACGTCTACGCGGTGCGCAAACGCATCGGCGCGGAACTGGCGCGCGAGACCGGGATCGAGGCCGACCTGGTGGTGCCAGTGCCGGACAGCGGTACGCCGGCGGCGATCGGCTTCGCCAACGAGGCCGGCATCCCGTTCGAGCTTGGCATCATCCGCAACCACTATGTCGGCCGCACCTTCATCGAGCCGACGCAGCAGATCCGCAACTTCGGGGTCAAGCTGAAGCACAACGCCAACCGCGCCGAGCTGGCCGGCAAACGCGTGGTGCTGGTCGACGATTCCATCGTGCGCGGCACCACCAGCCAGAAGATCGTGCAGATGGTGCGCGAGGCCGGCGCCACCGCCGTGCACATGCGCATCGCCAGCCCGCCGACGGCGCATTCCTGCTTCTACGGCATCGACACGCCCTCACGCGACGAACTGCTCGCCTCGAAGCTCGATATCGAGGGCATGCGCCGGTATATCGGCGCCGACACGCTGGCCTATCTCAGCCTCGACGGGCTGTACCGCGCCGTCGGCGGCCAGGGCCGCGACCCGGCCTCACCGCAATATTGCGACGCCTGCTTCTCGGGCGAGTACCCGATCGCGGTGGCCGACCAGGGCCTGGGCCAGGACCGCGAGGAACAGCTCACGCTGCTGGCGGAGAGCGCGTGACCGACGCCGAGACGACCAGCGGACGGCTGAAGGACCGGCTGGCGCTGATCACCGGGGCCAGTCGCGGCATCGGCGCCGCGATCGCACGGGCCTACGCGGCGGAAGGCGCGCACGTGGTGCTGGTGGCGCGAACGGTGGGCGGGCTGGAAGAGGTCGACGACGAGATCCAGGCGGCCGGCGGCAGCGCGACGCTGGTGCCGCTGGACCTGGCCGAGGGCGAGGCGATCGACCGGCTGGCGGCGTCGATCTGGGAGCGCTGGCAGCGGCTCGACATCCTGGTCGGCAACGCCGGCATGCTGGGCCAGCTTGGCCCGCTGGGTCACGTGCCGCCGGACATCTGGGACCGCACCTTCCAGATCAACCTGCACGCCAACTGGCGGCTGATCCGGGCCTGCGATCCGTTGCTGCGGGCCGGGCCGGCGGGGCGCGCCATCTTCGTGACCTCCGGCATCACCCGGGCGCTGCCGGCCTACTGGGGCGCCTATGCCGCCAGCAAGGCCGCCCTGGAGGCGATGGCGATGACCTACGCACGGGAGGTCGAGAAAACGTCCGTGCGGGTCAACCTGGTGAACCCGGGCCCGACCCGCACCGGCCTGCGCGCCGCCGCCTTCCCCGGCGAGGACGCCGACACGCTGCCGGCGCCGGACCATGTGGCGGAGACCCTGGTCCGGATGGCCGGCGCCGACTTCACCGGCAACGGCCTGTGGGTCGCCGCCGACGCCCCGGCCCCGACCGAACACTGACGGCAGCCGGCCGGCGAAATGCCCGGATCATAGCCACGGGTGTCCGGTTAAGGCGTCGCGCGACGATCAGAAGCGTTTGGAGAACAATCGGTTGCGTCGTCCCACGGTTAGAGTGGACGGCACTTCCATAGGAACCTCGTCATTCCTGCGAAGGCAGGAATCCAGACCGGCCGCTGTGGCGGTTTCACGCGGAGTCGCGGAGGGCCGATCCCAGCAACTCCGCGTTCTCCGCGGCTCCGCGTGCCTATATCGGCGTTGACTGGATGCCAGCCTGCGCTGGCATGACGCGTGTTGTTGGTCCCGCCAGAGCTTAGTGTTGTTGGTCCCGCCAGAGCTTAACCGGACAGCCGTGGATCAAGTCCGGGCATGACGATGGTTCACATTGAAAAGGGCGCCGCAGTGGGCGCCCTTCTCGGTCGGTCTGGCGGTGCGCCCCCCGTCAGTCGGCTCCGTCGGCGATCAGCGGCGCCTCGTCGGCCTCGGCATCCGCCGCGCCGTCGTAGCTGACCTTGTCGGCGATCAGGCCGGCCTGGGCGCGGATCGCGGTCTCGATGGTGTCGGCGATCTCGGGATTGTCCTTCAGGAACTGCTTGGCATTCTCGCGGCCCTGGCCGATGCGCTGCCCGTCGTGGGAGAACCAGGAGCCGGACTTCTCGACCACCCCGGCCTTGACCCCGAGGTCGAGCAGCTCGCCATTCTTGGACACGCCCTCGCCGTACATGATGTCGAACTCGACCACCTTGAACGGCGGCGCCACCTTATTCTTCACCACCTTGACCCGGGTCTGGTTGCCGACCACCTCGTCGCGATCCTTGATGGCGCCGATGCGGCGGATGTCGAGGCGCACCGAGGCGTAGAATTTCAGCGCGTTGCCGCCCGACGTGGTCTCCGGACTGCCGAACATCACGCCGATCTTCATGCGGATCTGGTTGATGAAGATGACCATGCAGTGGGTGCGGCTGATCGAACCGGTGAGCTTGCGCAGCGCCTGGCTCATCAGCCGCGCCTGCAGGCCGACATGGGTGTCGCCCATCTCGCCTTCGAGCTCGGCCTTGGGCGTCAGCGCGGCGACGGAGTCGATGACCAGCACGTCGACGGCGCCGGAGCGGACCAGCGTGTCGGCGATCTCCAGCGCCTGCTCGCCGGTGTCGGGCTGCGAAATCAGCAGTTCGTTGACGTCGACGCCGAGCTTGCGGGCATAGGCCGGGTCGAGCGCGTGCTCGGCATCGATGAAGGCGCAGATACCGCCCTTTTTCTGTGCCTCGGCAGCGACGTGCAGCGCCATCGTGGTCTTGCCGGAACTCTCCGGCCCATAGATCTCGATGACCCGGCCCTTGGGCAGGCCGCCGATGCCGAGCGCGATGTCGAGTCCGAGCGAGCCGGAGGAAATCGCCTCCACGTCGAGCGCCTGCTGCTGGCCCAGTTTCATCACCGAGCCCTTGCCGAAGGCGCGTTCGATCTGCCCCAGGGCGGCGTCCAGCGCCTTCTGCTTGTCCATCGTATCCTGCTCTACCAAGCGAAGCATTGACCGGCTCCCGTTATCCCACGGCCGCCCCAGCGGCTGCAACGAAAGCCAATGTACTGTTTTTGTTCTCTTCCCGCAAGCAGTTATTTCCAAAGATGTTTTCAGCCCATGTTCACGCCCCGTTCAGCCGCTCCAAATCATTGATTTCATTGCCCGAACCGGAAATCGGCAGCGACTCGTCGCGGTGGGGGCAGGAAGTGTCGTACGGTGGCGGCCGGCCGCCGGAGTGACGCCATGTCGATGTTGATGCAGAGCCAGCCGTTCGCGCTCGAACAGATCTACGTGCCGGCCAAGCGGCGCGGCACGCTGGATGCGGCGAAGGTCGACGAGATCGCGCAGAGCATGCTGGAAAACGGCCAGGAGCGGCCGATCCTGGTGCGCCGCGACGGCGACCGGCTGGTGCTGGTGGAGGGATTGCACCGCCTGGAGGCCGCCCGCGCGCTCGGCGAGGCGACCATCCTCGGCCTGCTGGTGCAGGCCAGGAAGCGTTAGGCGCGTTTCCCGCTTGCGCGGCAGCGGGCTGGTGCCGGCTCGCCAGGCAACGCCAGCGGTGCGGCAGCTAGACTTCGATCTGCTGCGAGGTGCGCAGCGCGCCGACCAGTTCCGGGCGCAGGCGCAGGATCGGGCGGCCGGACTCGCTCACATTGTCCAGCGTCGCCAGGCTGAGCAGCGGGATCAGCTTGCGGTCGAGATCTTCGTTCTGCGGCGCGAAATCGAGCAGGCCGGTCAGGCCGCGCGCCAGCTTGCCGTAATCGAGCGCGGCGGTCTTCTCGGCGACCTCGAAGCGCCGCGCCAGGTCGTGCATGGTGCTGGCCGCGTTCGGCTGCCGGCAATGGGTCGCCAGCATCGCCTTGAACCGCTTCGACATCTTCGCCGCCAGCACGGCGATGGCCTCGCGGTACTCGGTCTCGGTCGGGACCCCGTCGACGCGCAGCTCGCGCTGCTCGGCGGTGCGCTGGTCGAGGGTCTCGATCAGGGCCTCGATCGCCGCTTCGACCGACTCCGCCGCGGTCTGGTCGATCAGCTTGTTGGCGAGATAGCCGATCGCCGCACAGGTATCGTTGCGCCGGCCGGCGACGATCAGGAAGGGACCGTGAGTCAAGGTCACCCGCCCCTCGGTCTTGGCGGCACCGGCGGCCGGCGTGGCTTGCGGGGACGAGTTTTTCTTGCTGGCCACGGGAGACCTCCTGCGATGTCACTCAGCGCCAAGGCACCGGGCGCAACGTCGGGTTCGGCTCGCGTGGCCAACGGCCGGCACGGCGCCGGCCAAGGCCGCGGCGCGATGGCCGTGCCCGCCAGCGGCGGGCACGGCCTCACGACATCAGACGCTCTGCAGGTTGACCGCCGAGGTCCGGCCGTCGCGGCCGCGCTCCTCGTCGAACGAGATCTTCTGACCTTCGTTCAGGGTCGACATGCCGGCGCGCTCGACGGCCGAGATGTGCACGAACACGTCCTTGCCGCCGTCGTCCGGCTGCACAAAACCGTAGCCGCGCTGGGTGTTGAAGAATTTCACAGTACCGACAGCCATGTAGGCCTCCATTGGGTATGCGCGCCGCCCGACTGCCGAGCGGGCGCCTTGCAGTTACCGGCCTCATGGATTGCGTAGATTGAGTCCCTGGGGGTTTTTAGCCCGCAGGGAGAAATCGGCAAGAGCCGAAGCAGATAAGTACAAGTGTGATATGGGCCGTCGCGCCGGGAATAGCAAGCGCGACGTAATCGAAATCCTGTCGCCTAGGCCGCCTCGCCGGCCAGGACTTCCTTCACCTTGGCGGCCAACTGCTTCAGCGAAAACGGCTTCGGGAGGAGCTGGAAGGTGCTGTTGGGGTCGAGGTTGCGGCGGAAGGCGTCCTCGGCGTAGCCGGAGATGAAGATCACCTTCAGGTCCAGGTCGCGCTCCAGGATGTTCTTCAGCAGGGTCGGGCCGTCCATCTGCGGCATCACCACGTCGGAGATCAGCAGGTCGATCTCCTCGTCGGTATCGTCCAGCACCTCCAGCGCGGAAACGCCGGTATCGGCCTCCAGCACCTTGTAGCCCTTGCCGCGCAGCGCCCGGGCGGCAAAAACCCTCACCGCCTCCTCGTCCTCGACCAGCAGGATGGTGCCCTTGCCGGTGAGGTCGACCGGCTTGGCCTCCTCGCTCCCGGCGCTGGCGGCAAGCTCGCCCTCGGCGGCCTGGTGGCGCGGCAGGTAGACGTAGAAGGTGGTGCCCTCGCCGACATGGCTGGTCGGGAAGATGAAGCCGCCGGTCTGCTTGATGATGCCGTAGACCGTGGACAGGCCCAGCCCGGTGCCGGAACCAGGCTCCTTGGTGGTGAAAAACGGCTCGAAGATCTTGCCGAGGTCGGAGGCGGCGATGCCCTTGCCGCTGTCGGCCACCTCGATCAGCACGTACTCGCCGGCCGGCATCAGCTCGTGGCCGAGGCGCTCCGACTCGGCGTAGGAGACGTCGCGGGTGGTGATCGACAGCGTGCCGCCGCCGGGCATGGCGTCGCGGGCGTTCACTGCCAGGTTGATGATCACCTGCTCGAACTGGTTCTGGTCGACGCGGACCAGGCCGAGGTCGCGGGCATGCTGGATCTCCAGCGCCATGTTCTCGCCCAGCAGGCGGCGCAGCAGGTGCGACAGGTCGGCCAGCACGTCGGTGACCGACAGCACCTTGGGCCGCAGCGTCTGCTGGCGCGAGAAGGCCAGCAACTGACGCACCAGGTTGGCGGCGCGGTTGGCGTTCTGCTTCACCTGCATGATGTCGGGAAAGGCCTCGTCGCCGGGACGCGCGCGCTGCAGCAGCAGGTCGCAGTGGCCGATGATCGCGGTCAGCAGGTTGTTGAAATCGTGCGCCACGCCGCCGGCGAGCTGGCCGACGGCCTGCATCTTCTGCGACTGGGCGAACTGTACCTCCAGGTTGCGCTGGTCGGTGGTGTCGACCAGGTGCAGCAGCAGGCTGGGCTCGCCATCGGCGCCGCTGCCGCCGAGGTCGCCGACGAAAAGCTGCACCATGCGCCGGCCGAGCGCCGGCGCCAGGCGCACCTCGGCGGAGCCGGCACGGCGGCGCTCGCGGGTCTCGCCGATGACGCGGGCGACTTCCAGGCGGTCGTCGGGGTCGACCAGCTCGATGAACGAGCGACCCTCCATCTGCTGCTCGGCGGCCAGCGTGCGGAACGCGTCGTTGACTTCCAGCACCACGTCCGACCGGTTCAGCGTCAGGACCGGCAGCGGCGCCACGTCGAACAGGTGGCGGAACTGCGCCTCGGCCAGCTTCAGCGCGCTTTCCCAGCGCATCTCGGTCGACAGGTCGCGCACCACCGAGCGGGTATGCCAGGTCACGTCGTCGCCGGACGCGGTGGTATGGGTGACGGCGACCGGGAAGCTGCGGCCGTCCTGCGCGCGGAACTCGGCGCGCGCGGTGCGCGGCGGTGCGTCGGGCGCGATGTCGCGCAGCAACTCCGCCGGGTCGCCGGCGACGATGTCGGCCAGCCTGAGTTCGCCCTCGGCGCGCGCCCGGTCGTGGCCCAGCCAGCCGGCCAGGGTCTTGTTCAGCCGCAGCAGCCGGCCGTCGGCATCGGCAGACAGGAAGCCGACGGGGGCATTGTCGAGGAAGTCGGACAGCGCCGCCCGCTCCGCCTCCAGCGACGCTTCCAGCTCGTGGCGCTGGGTGACGTCCTCGACCCGCCAGACCACCTTGGGCGCGGCACCGCCGACGATGAATCCGCCGATCCGCAGCCAGCGGGCGCGGCCGCCCGCGGTCTCGACGCCGAATTCGTCACCGGCGGATTCGCCATCCAGCACGCGCCGGTTCAGCGCCGCGAACCGCGCCGCGAGCACCGGGTCGCCGGCCAGTTCCTGTGCCAGGTGGCGCTGGCGGCCAAACAGTTCCTGATAGGTGCGGTTGGCGTACAGCACCTTGCCGTCGAGGTCGGCGACCAGGGCGCCCAGCGGGCTGCCTTCAAGCAGCTCCTTGGCCAGTTCAGCCGGCAGACCTGTCTGGCTCGCCGGCGCACGCCACCCGAACAGACGGCGCCAGCCGGACGGCCGCCTCGACGCACCGTTCGCCTTGCCCGTCGCGCTCACGCTGGTCATGAGCTCGCTCCCTGCCGCGCGCGGCCGACCCGGTCGCGCAGCCGCATGACATAGCCGATCACCTCGGCCACCGCCCGGTAGTATTCCGGCGGAATCTCCTGCCCTATTTCTACACTCGCGTTGAGGCCGCGGGCCAGCGGCGGGTTTTCCACGATCGGCACGTCGTTGGCCTCGCCGATCTCGCGGATGCGCAGCGCCAGCTTGTCCTGGCCCTTTGCGACCAGCACCGGCGCGCCCATTTCGCCGGCCTCGTAGCGCAGCGCCACGGCATAGTGGGTCGGGTTGGTGATGATCACCGAAGCGCCCGGCACCGACGCGATCATGCGCTTGCGGGCACGGTCGTTGCGGATCGCGCGGATCCGCGCCTTTACCTGCGGATCGCCCTCGGCCTGGCGGTTCTCGTCCTTGATCTCCTGCTTCGACATGCGCTGGTTCTCGTAGAAGTCCCAGCGCTGGTACAGGAAGTCGAGCCCGGCGATCACCGCCAGCACCGCCAGGATGGCAAGCAGCAGGCTCAGCATCACGTCCATCACGAAGGGCAGCACCGCCGCCACGTCGACAGCGACGAACAGCTCCAGGTGCTGCAGCCTCGGCCACACGATCAGCGATGCCAGGCCGACGACGATGATGATCTTGAACGCCGCCTTGGTCAGGTCGATCAGGCCCTGCTTGCCGAAGATCTTCTTCAGGCCCTTCATCGGCGAGAGCTTGTTGAAGGCCGGCTTGAGCCGGTCGGCGGAGAGCACCGGACGGTGCTGCACGAAGTTGCCGCCGACGGCGCAGATCAGCATCACCCCGATCGGCAGGAACAGTGCGGCGACGAGCTGCCAGCCGACGCTCTCGAACTGCAGGATCAGGTTGCCGGGATCGGTGGCGATGGTGTGCGGCGCCTCCAGGAACGGCATCACCGCCTCGCGCAGGTCGAGCGCGACGCGCGCCGAGAACATCATCACCGCCAGGCCGGCGCCCGACAGCATGAACAGGTGAACCAGCTCCTGGCTCTTCGCCACCTGGCCCTTGTTGTGGGCCTCTTCCAGGCGTTTGGAAGTCGGTTCCTCTGTTTTTTGGGCTTTGTCTTCTTCGGCCATCGGCTCAGCCCACGTTCAACAGCTGGTTGGTAACGGTCGCGAAGTGGTCCAGGAACACCAGCAGCACGGCGCCGAGCAGGCCCGCCAGCAGGAAGAAGGCGAACAGGATCTGCATCGGGATGGCGATGAAGAAGAGCTGCACCTGCGGGATCAGCCGCTGCAGGATGCCGAGCGAGATATAGAAGATCAGGCCGACGGCGATGAACGGCGCGGCGACCTGCACGCCGAGCCGGAAAGCGCCGGCGAAGATGCTGGTGGCGAGCGCGGCGAAATCCTCGAAGGGCGGCGCCTGCCCGGCCGGGAACAGCACATAGCTGTCGCCGAGCGCGCCGATGATCAGCAGGTGCAGGCCGGAGACGAACACCACCGTGGTGCCGGCCAGGCTGAGCAGCGAGCTCAGCAGCGCACCCTGGGTGCCCTGGGTCGGGTCGACGGTCTGCGCGTAGCTCAGCCCGGACAGGAAGGAAATCACCATGCCGGCAACGTGCAGGCTGGACATGATCAGCCGCGCGGCGCCGCCGATGAACACGCCGACCAGCACCTCGCCGGCGACCAGCGTCAGCAGCGCGAGCGGCGCGTCCGGCGCCGGCGGCAGCTTGTCGCGCACCAGCGTGAACAACACCACGGTCAGCGACAGCCCGATCGCCAGGCGCACGCGCGGCGGGATGAAGCTCTCGCCGAAGCCGGGGAGGACCATCACCGCGGAGCCGATGCGCGCGAAGATCAGCATCGCCGCGAACGCCTCGGCGGAGAATAGCTGCGCCAGCAGCACGGGCGCCGCCTACTCCACGTTGACGATGCGCGCCGCGGTGCGGTCCATGAACGACATCATCTGGTTCAGCATGAACGGCATGAACAGCAGCAGCGACAGGAAGATCGACAGGATCTTGGGCACGAAGACCAGAGTCATTTCCTGGATCTGGGTCAGCGCCTGGAACAGCGCGATCGACACGCCGACCGCCAGGCCGACAGCCATGATCGGCGTCGCCACCATCAGCAGCACGCCGATGGCGTCGCGCATGTAGTCCAGAACCTCGGGCACACCCATCGTTCAGTCCCGGCTCAGATCGGCATCCGGACGATGTCCTGGTAGGCCTGGATCACCTGGTCGCGCACCGCCATGACGGTTTCCAACGTCATCTCGGCGGCATTGACCGCGGTGATCACATCGACCAGCTCGGCCTGCCCGGCGGCAGCCTTCACCGCCGTCTGCTCGCTCTTTTCGCCGGCCTCGACGGTCTGCTCCACCACGTCCTTGATCAGGTCGGCGAAGGACGGGCCGGCGGCCGCGCCGGCGCCGGCCGCGTCGGTGCCCGGTGTCGACTTGCCGGTGAGCGCGCTGGCGTAGGCCTGGGCGGCGCTGAGTGCCTTGGTATCCATGTTCGACAGCTCCGTTCGGAGAATCCGTTACTTCAGGAGATCAACGGTGCGCTTGAGCATGCGCTTGGCCGCCTCGATGACCTGCAGGTTGGCCTCGTAGGTGCGCTGCGCCTCGCGCATGTCCATCACCTCGATCAGCGAATTGACGTTCGGGACGCGGACATAGCCGTCGTCGTCGGCGCCGGGATGGTCCGGGTCGAAGCGCTTGGCGAACTCGCCGGCGACCGGGCTGACCTTGTTCACCTTCACCGTGTTGACGCCAAGCTCGCGGTTGAGCTCGTTGTCGAAACTCACCACCTTGCGCCGGTACGGCTCCTGCTCCGGGCTCGACGGTACCGAGTTGGCGTTGGCCAGGTTCTCCGCGATGACCCGCATGCGCTGGCCCTGGGCGCGCAGCGCCGAGGCCGAGATCGCCATGGTCTTGTCGAATTCCATCGTCCCTGTCCCGTACTGTCTATGCGCCGACGCTAGCGGCCGCCGGACTTGCCGATGGCCAGCCGCAGCATGCCGAGGTTGCGCTGATACAGGTTGGCCATCAGTTCGTAGTCAGCGGCGGTCTTCGCCACCTTCATCATCTCTTCTTCCAGCACCACCGCGTTGCCGGTCGGCGAGGCTTCCAGGCCGTCGGTCTTGGTCGGGTCGAGCATGACCTCGGCGCCAGTCAGCGCGCCGCTGCCGCCGCCCCCGGTGATGTGCTTGCCATCTGTGCGCGCCATCGCCATGGCGCCGGCGGACGGCGCCGTGCGGTTGCGCTCCATCGAACGCAACATGCGGTCGAAGTCCGGCTGCTTCAGGTCGCGCGCCTGATAGCCCGGCGTGTCGGCGTTGGCGACGTTGGCCGCGACCAGGCGCTGACGCTCGTTCAGCCAGGTCATCTTGGCGGACAGCGCCTTGAATACCGAGAGCTTGGTGATGTCCATGGCCGGCAGTTTCTGCCGCCAGCGTTAACAATCGACTAAAGGTCGTTACGTAAAGCTGGCATCGTCCCGCCGCCCCGCGCGGCCGCCGGTCGCCGGATTAACGAGCGATTAAGGTTAACGGCGCATTCTCCAGGTCGAGGGCGGCAACGCCCGTTTCCGACACCGGGACCGATGGACTGGACAGAGTATCTCCGCTTTCTCGGCGCGCTGATCTTCGTGCTGGCGATGATCGGTCTGCTGGCCTGGCTGGCGCGACGCGGCGGGCTGATGCCCGGTGCCCCACGCCGGCCAACCGGCGGCCGCCGGCTGGCCGTGCAGGAAGTCGCGTCGCTCGACCCGAAGCGCCGGCTGGTGCTGGTGCGCCGCGACGACGTGGAACACCTGCTGCTGCTCGGCGCCAGCACTGAGCTGGTGATCGAGACCGGAATCCCCGCGACACCGCCGGAGCCAACCTCATGACGGTGCTGTTCCGGCGCACGATGACGCTGGCGATCGTGGCGACGCTGAACTTCATGACGCTGCCGGCGGCGGCGCAGTCGCTCACCCTCGACCTCGGCGACGGCGGGCAGCTCACTGGCCGCATCGTGCAGCTCGTGGCGCTGCTCACCGTACTCTCGCTGGCACCGTCGATCCTGGTGATGGTGACCTCGTTCACCCGCATCATCATCGTGCTGTCGCTGATGCGCTCGGCGCTGGGCGTGCAGCAGACGCCGCCGAACACGGTGCTGGTCTCGCTGGCACTGTTCCTGACCGCCTTCGTGATGACGCCGACGATGAAGGAGGCCTACAACGCCGGGATCCAGCCGCTGCTCGCGGAGCAGATCGACGAGATGGAGGCTTTCGAGCGGACCATGGGTCCGGTGAAGGCGTTCATGTTGCGCCACGTGCGCGAGAAGGACCTGGGCATGTTCATCGACATGTCGGGCGAACCGGTGCCGGAGACGCCGGAAGCGACGCCATTGCAGGTGCTGATCCCGGCCTTCGTGATCTCCGAGCTGCGCCGGGCCTTCGAGATCGGATTCCTGATCTTCGTGCCCTTCGTGGTGATTGACATGGTGGTCGCGTCGGTGCTGATGTCGATGGGCATGATGATGCTGCCGCCGATCATGATCTCGCTGCCGTTCAAGCTGATCTTCTTCGTGCTGGTCGACGGCTGGAACCTGATCACCGGCTCGCTGGTGCAGAGCTTCGGCAGCTAGCGACGTCGCCGCCGGCGGCGCGACGCCGCGACCCTACCCCAGCTCGTCACGCAGGACTTGATCCAAGGCCTTCCGGTCAAGCGCGTCGACACCTCGATCCGTTCTTCGATGACCGCTGCAGATTCCTGACGTCGCTTGTCGTGCTGACCACCTTGCCGTGCCGGCTACGCGCGGACAATCTTGTCCAACTGACGGGAGACGGCCTCGGCACGTCGAGGCCGGGCGGCGGGCCTAGTTGATCGCCGCGCCCGTCGCGCCGCCGGCGTGGTTGGCGCGGTAGCTGGCCATGAAGGCGTCGACCTGGTCGAGGCTGGCGATCTTCTTGCCGAGCTCGCGGAAACCGACCGAGGTCGGGTCGACCACGCCGGTCAGCAGCGCGAAGGTATCGGCCTCGACGCCTTCGGCCATCTTGTCGGCATAGCGGTCGCGGACCGTGGCGACACCGGCGTCGTCGTCGGAGAGATAGCGGGCGATGGCCAGCTTGACCACGGTCAGCCGTTCCATCTCGCTGAGCGGCGTCTCGTCCTGCCAGCGGGTGCCGAGCATGCCGTCGAGCTGGTCGGCGGCGGCGGGCCAGTCGCGCTTTTTCCAATGGATATCGGCGCGGATCAGGTCGGCCTCGTGGCTGATGTCCTCGCCGAGCAGGGCCAGCGCCTTCGGCTCCTGCTCGTTGTCGGCCAGCGCCTTGGCTTCCAGGCGGATACGCTCGGCCTGCAACGGCGCCGGATTGAGCTGCCAGCGACTCTTGCGCAGCGCGTCCAGCGCCTTTTGCGGCTGGCGGTCGGCCAGGTAGATGCCGGCCAGGCGGGCGCCGGCCTGCGATTTCTCCTGCGACTGCAGCCGATAGGCGATCTGATGTTCCAGCAGCCGCGCGGCGCGGTCCAGCAGGTCGACGCTGGCCAGCCGTTCGACCAGGTCGCTGATCAGCTTGTCGCCCTTGCGGCCGACCGGAGTCAGCTCCTCGAACTCGTAATACAATGCCAGCGCCTCGACCGGCGACAACTCGTCCGCCTTGCCGGCCAGGAACAGCTCCTCGAATACCGCATTGAGCTCCCTGGAGACGTCGTCCAGGCCAGGCGCATCGGGCAGGTTGATCAACGCTTGGCGCATCTGCTCCATGCCCTTGCGGTACTCCTTCTTCTCCAGCCGGAGTTGCGCCAGGCGCTGGCGCAGGCGGACCTCGAAGTCGTCGCCACGCCAGCCGAAATGCAGCCGCTCCAGTTGCGCGATGGCCTCGTCGATCGGGATCTTCTTCAGCTGCAGCGCCACGTCGGCGGCGGCCAGCGCGGCGCGCGCGCGGGCCGGGCGGTAGTCGCCGGCGATCGCCGCGTTGTAGCGCGCCAGCGCGCCGGCGAGGTCGCCGTCGGCCTCGGCCAAGGTGCCCTCCCACAGGTTCACGTAGCTCTCGATCCTGGCATCGCGCGGCATCGCGCGCAGCGCCACCACGGCCTTCTTGAACGCCGCCTTGTCATCGGTGCCGACCGCGGCTTGGGCCCAGTCGATCAGTGCGTCCTTGCGCTGGCGCCTGTACAGGTCGTCGAGGTGGCGGATGCCGACCGCGAAGGCGGCCATTGCGTCGGCGAACTTCTCCTGGCGGCTGTGCAGCATGCCGCGCCACAACGCGACGTCGGGGAAGCGGTCGAGGTCGGGGTGCAGCAGGTCCTGCTCCGCCGCGTCGAGTCGGTGCAGCAACAGATTGGCAATGCCACGCAGCGCCCGGAACATCGGGTCCTGCAGCACCTGCTCGTCGTCGCCGAGCATCAGCGAGGTCACCGCCAGCGCCTCGGGCGCCATACCGAGCGCGACGTAGAAACGGGCCAGTTCCCAACGCGCCACATTGCGGCCGCCGCGCGGCGCCCGGGCCAGCAGCTTCTGCATGCGCTGGTGACGTTCGACAACCGGCAGCTTGGGATCGCCGCGCCACGAACGCAGTTGCAGCAGCGGCCCCTTGAAGGCCAGCGACAGCTCGGTGTTGGACTGTGTGAGCGGCGCCACGTCGGGATTGGACAGTCGGATCGGCCGCTTGCCGGCGATGGCGACGCCATTGCGCATCGGCAGCACCTGAAGCAGTTCACCGAACGGCCGCACCACCACGCCCTGCAGCGAGGCCAGTACCGCGAACTCGGCGAACCGGCGGCGCGTCGGCACGCCGTGCCCCGACGGTAGCAGCGGGACGACCTGCAACTCGTCGCCCACCTCGGGATCGAACACCACGATGCGCTTGCCGGTGTCGACCACCGGCACGAAGACGCGCGGCCCGCTCTGCGCGAAGGGCTGCGACAACACCGCCAGTTCCGCTTGCAGCGCCGGTGCCGCCGGCCGGATCGCCAGGTTCCAGGTCGCGCGGTCGCGGGTCAGTGAAGCCGCCATGCCCTCGGCCAGTGTCAAACGCAAGATCACGGCGCGGTTGTTGCGCATCTGCTGCGCCGCAAGCACCGCGCCGTCGCGCTGGCCGATTCCGGTCAGGTCGGCGACATCGGGTCGGTCGAAGACCAGCCACAGCGATTCACCGCGCAGAAAGGCGCCAGCCGGAACCGGGGCCGGCCACTCAAAGCTCATGTTGGCGCCGCTGCCGCCGGCCAGTTCGCTGAAGCTCAACTTGAGACCGCCTCCGGGAGAATCGTCTGCGACCGCCGTTTCCGGCCGCGTCGGCCCGTCGTCCTTCGCCGTCGCGGCGGCCTTGTCCTCGCCAGCATCCTGCGCCTTGTCGGTCACGGTGGCGGCGACCGTCCGCGCCTTCGGCACCAGCGGCGTCGGGCTCCCTCGCTTGGCCGCCGCAGCGCCATCGGCCAGACGCACGAATCCACCCTTGGCGGCCGGCTCGCGCAGTGGCGTCGGCCGCCACAGCGCGATGGCGCCGGCCGGCGCCGACCCTGGCTTGGCGGTCGCGGCCGGCGGTGTCGGCGCGGCCGCCGTCTTGCGTGCCGATGCCGGCTTGTCCTGCTGCGGATAGACTTCGGTCAGCTTCGGCGCGTCGGCCGGCGGCAGCACATCGAGGACGAACTTGGTGCCGGCGCGAAAATGGCGGATGCGGGCACGTTCCACGACCTGCAGGATGGCGCGCGCCTGACCGTCGGCGCGCGCGGTCTCGAACCGCTTGATGCCGTAGGGCGGCTGGCGCGACAACGAACCGCCATCGAGCTCGGCGCCGGCGGCAAAGGTCACGGTGACCGTGTCACTCAGCCGGTCCACCTCGAAAGCCACGATGCGGCGCCAGTCAAACACCAGGCGGCCGAAATTCGGATGATCGCCGCCGCGCACGGTGACGGTTTCCGTACTGGCCGCGCTGGTTTCGGACGCCGCATCGGAGTCATCGATCAGGTCGACGACGAACAGCCGGGCGCCGCCGGTCTGCCGCAGCCGCACCTGGCGCGCCAGGCCGAATACCACGGTCTGCCGGTCGGGCCGCACCGCGACGTCCTTGAGATAACCCGGCAGCGACTTCACCACCGCTTCGTAATCGGCATCGAACGCGCGGTCATAGGTGACGATCAGGCGATCCTCGAACAGCCGAGCCGCCAGCGCTGCGCTCGCCGACCACTCGAAGGTCAGGCGCGCGAAGCCGTCCTCCGGGACCGCCTTCACCTTCAGCTTCTCCGCCGCCAGCGCCGGCGCGGCCAGGCCGGCCATCAGCAGCAAGGCGAAAAGATGACGGATCAGGCGATGGGTCATGACGGTCCTCCACGCGCCGGCTGGTCGCGCACGATCAGGTCGACGCGCCGGCTGTAGGCATCGCGCGCCGCCTCGGGCTGGGCCAGCGCGTCGGGTTCGTAGTAGCGGGTGTCGGCCAGGCCATAGGCCGCGATGTCGTGGCCGTAGCCGGCCTGGCGCAAGGTGTTGGCGACGACGATGGCGCGCGCCAGCGACAGCTCCCAGTTGGAGCCGAACGGGCCGGTGCCGGACAACGGCTCGGGATCGGAATGACCTTCGACCTCGAGCCGGTTGGCGACGCCGCGGAACACGTCGCCCAGCACCGTCGTGGCCTGTGCGGCGCCTTCGGTCAAGGTCGCCTGGCCCGGCAGGAACAGCATGTCGGCGGGCAGCGAGATCACCAGCCGGTCGTCCTCGCGGCGCAGGCCGGCGCGCGCCAGCAGCTCGACCTCGGCGCCCTTCTGGCGCAGCACGGCGCGCAGATAGTCCAGGTCCATCGACTGCCGCTCGAACGCGCGCGGGAATTTGGCGTCGGCCAGGTCGCGTGCCTGGGTGCGCGGCTCGCCGTCCTTCAGGCGCTGCGCCAGGCTGTCGGCGACCGCCTTCCAGGCGCCCTGGTTGATCGACGACATGGTGAACATCAGCACGAAGAAGGCGAGCATCAGCGACAGCAGATCGGCGAAGGTGATCATCCAGGCGATCGACGGCTTGCGCATCGCTGGCTCCGGCTCAGCCATCGGCCGGCACCAGTTCGGGCTGCGGCTCGGGCACCGGTTCGGCATGGAAGCTGAACCGCACCTGGCCGGGATCGCCCGGCCCGACGCCGACGGAGATCAACCGCGCCGGCGCGCCCTGGCCGCGCAGCGCTTCCGATATCGCCGCGACGCGGCGCACTTCCAGCACCTGGCCGAGCTGGTCGCCGGTCGGCAGCACCGGACCGGAACGCAGCAGCACTTCCAGGCGCAGGCGCAACTCCGGCTCCTGCCGGTTCAGCGCGGCGCCGAGGCCGCCGAGCAATGACTGGCTGCTGGCGAACAGGTCGGTCGTGCCGGGCCGGAACAGGTTCTCCACCGGCACCTCCGCGCGCAGCAGGTTGCCATCCGCCAGGTTCTCGAAGTCGGCGACCGGCAAGGTATCGGCAAAGGTCGCGCGCACCGAGCTCAAGTAGGCGTCGCGGGCGCGGAACAGGCCGGCGGGCGAGTCGGTCGACTTGTCCAGGGTCTGCTTGGCGATGTCGGGATTGAACACCTTGGTGACTGAGCCGACCGCGGCTTCGGCGCGGGTCAACTCGCGCTGCGACAGCGCCGTCAGCATGATGAAGAAGGCGAGCAGCAGCAGGTACAGCGAGATCAGGATGACGACGCTGCCGTCATTGCGCTGGGTATCCTGCTCCGGCCCTACTGCCTGGTGCATGGCCGCCTAGTCGAAACTCGCCAGCAGCGCGTCGATGTCTTCCTGCGAGCTGCCGCCATCGGCCAGGCCGGGGCCGTTCAGCAATTCGGCATCGGGACGATTGTCGACGACTTTCGGTTCCTCGTCCGGCACCTGCTCGCCCTGGATCAGCTTCGACATGCGCAGCACGCGACGCTCGATCTGCTGCAGCGCGCCAACGACCTTGCCGATGCGCTGGCCGGTGATGTCCTGAAAGCTGGAGGCCTCGTAGATCGAGGTGGCGACGTCAGTCAGCTTCTCCGCACCGTCCGCGTCGGCCTCCTCAGCCAGCGCCTCCAGGCGTTCCGCGGCACTGAGAAAGGCGTCGGCGGCGGCCTCGGTCTCCGCCACGACGGCATCCAGCTCGTCATTGGCGACCGGGATGTGCTGGTCGCGGATCTCCGGCGAGCCGATCTCGACCACCTCGGCGCGGGCGCGGTGGATCAGGTCCAGCAGACCCTGCATCTCCTGCTGCACCACCAGTTCCGCCGGCGATTTCTTGCCCTCGGCGGTTTCCAGCAGGCTGGCGACGATGCCGCCGATCTCGCTGACCGGAACGGTGTCGCCGTGCTCGGCGCACAGCTCATCGACGCGGGATTTCAGGCGGCTGTTTGCCCAATCGATAGACATAGATGGGAACCTCGAACGCACCAAACGAACCGACCCCTTGGACCGTCACCCTAGGGTGCGCCAGTTAAGCCCTGGTTAAGGCTGTTCAGGTGTTGGCGATGGCACCGAGGTCGGCGATGGCGTCGTAGGCGTAGGCTGCCTGCATGACCTTGGCCATGTAGTCGGGATCGTCGGCCACCGCTTCATTGCGCTGGCGGATCAATTCCGGGTCGGCGGCGTGGAGCTGGGTGGCGCGGGCACGGGCGCCGAGCTGCATCTGCGCCGTGCGCGGCCGGCGCCGTTCCTCGTAGTCGGCCAGCGCCGCCAGCGGATCGTCGTGGCGTTGCAGACATCGGGTCAACGCATAGCCGTCCTCGATCGCCATGCAGGCGCCCTGGGCCAGGAAAGGCAGCATCGGGTGCGCGGAATCCCCCAGCAAGGTGGCGCGCCCGACACTCCAGCGATCCAGCGGGTCGCGGTCGAACAACGCCCACTTGAAACAATGTGACATGGCGCCGATCAGGGTCTGGATGGTGTCGTGCCAGCCGGAGAACTCCTGGCGGAACTCTTCGAGGTCGCCGGGATGGACCCAGCTCTCGATCCGCCAGTCGGGCTGCTCGCAGACGCCGACGCAGTTCACCAGCCGGCCGCCGTTGACGAAATAGTGCACGAAGTGGTGGTGCGGCCCCATCCAGTTGTAGCCCTTGCGCTCGATCAGCCCGTCGGGCAGGCGCTCGACCGGGACGGTGCCGCGAAAGGCGACATTGCCGGTGAAGCGCGGCGGGTGCGGGCCGAACAGCGCCTGTTTCACGCGGCTGTTGATGCCATCGGCACCGACCAGCAACTCGCCGGCGACCTCGTCGCCGGACTCCAGGCGAACGGTGACGCCGGCTTCGTCCTGGGCGACGTCGGCAACCCGGGCATCGAAGCGGATATCCAGGCCGTCGGCGGTCGCGGCGTCGGACAGCACCTGCAGCAGGTCGGGCCGGTAGATGTGATAGTAGGGCGCGCCGTGCGCGGCCACGACCGCGTCGCCCAGCGCGACGGTGTACTTCAGCGCGCCGGTCCTGTGGTCGTGGCCCTCCAGCGCCTGCGGGCGCACCGCGACGCGCTCCAGCGGCTCGGCCAGGCCCAGCGCCCACAGCACCTTGACGGCGTTCGGGCTGACCTGGATGCCGGCGCCGACCTCGCCCAGCGCCGGCGCCTGCTCCAGCACCTGGACCGCGAATCCGGCACGGTTCAATGCCAGCGCGGCGGTCAAGCCACCGATGCCCGCGCCCGCCACGATGATCCGCATACGCCCCCCGCCCACTCCCGATCGACGGGCGCAGGATAGCAAACCTTGCAGGTCTAGTTCAGCGCGTCGTCCATGCCGGCGCCGGCGAGCAGCTTGTGCAGGTCGCGCAGGCGGCGGCGCGCGGTCTCGTCGGCGTCGGCGGCCTTCAGGGCGGCCAGCGCGCCGGGCCGGGCCAGATAGTCGCGGATCTGCTTGTGCGCCGCGGTCGTGGCGGCGCCACGGGTGAAGCTGTTGGTGCCGCACAGGCCGAGCAACGACATCGCCTTTTCGACCGGATCGCCGTCCTTCTGCTCCAGCCGCTCGAACAGCTTGGCGGCGCGGATCTGGGTCAGGCACATCTCGTCAAGCCGGGCGCTGACCAAGGCGGCGTGCGCGCCGGACAGACCCGCCTCCTCCACTCGGCTCTGCAGCGATCGCAGTTCGCGCATCCGCTCCACCGGCGTGGCGCCGGCATGCGCCAGGCAGGCATCGAAGCGCTCGTCGTTCATCTCTGCGATGATCGCATCGCCCAGCCGCTCGGCGTTGTCCTTGCCGAAGATGCCGCCGGCCAGCCGCAACAGGTAGCGGAAGCGAGCGTCCGGCTTGCCCAGCCGCTCCATCAATCGGTTCAGGCCGGACGGCGAGACGAAACGCTCACTGCGCACCGCCAGCGCCTCGCGCATCTCGGACAGGCGAGCGACGTCGGGCGGCGCGTCCTCGATGCGCTCGTGCAGGTCGCGATGCAGCGCCATCTCGCGGTCAATGCTGCCCTCCACCAGCGGCCGCGAACCGCGCAGGCTGGCAACCAGGCGCCGCGCCATCACGTCGCGGCAGCGGGTCAGCTCGTCGAGCCAGACCCCCTCGCGCAAGCGTTCCAGCGGCGGGCTCGCCTCGGGCAGCGGGCGGCCGGTGATCAGGTCAAACAGGTGCAGCACCGCGGCACCGAGGTTTGGCTGATCGCCCAGCACCTCGGCGATCGCCGGCTGCTCTTCCAGGAAGGCCGCGACGTAGCCATCCAGCAGCCGCACCGCGTCGGGGTCCTCGGTGACCAGCAGCAGATCGAGCAGGCGGCGCATCTTCGCCGCGACGTTCGGCAACGCGCGCAGCTCGACCGACAGCGCCGCGTTGAACAGCACCGACCGGTCCGGATCGTCGCCCAGCGCGGCGGCCAGCCCGGCGACGTCGTCGCCCTCCAGCGTCACCACCCGGCCCTCGCGCCACAGGCGGCGGATCAGCATCGAGAGCTCATCGGTGATCAGGAACAGTTCGCGCAGGCGCTTCTGCACGTCGCCGCCGGCAGCACCCGCCTGGGCCCGCGCAGCGCGCTGCACCGCACTCTGCAACAGCAGGCCAGCGCCCTCCAGGCGTTGCTGGTGATCGGGATTATGCAGCAGCTCGATCGCGGCGATCTGGTGCCGGCCGAGCCAGTCGCCGAGCAGGCGGCGCACCGTGCGTCGCGCCTGCGCCGTCAGCAGATGCTCGACGTGGGTGCAGACCGGGCCGATATCCTCGTCGACCGGGCCGCCGGACAGATTGCGCTTGCGTTCGCCGAGATACAGCGCCTCGCGCTCGCGGAACTCGTTGGTCTCGCCGTCATAGGAAGACTTGACGACGCGCACGGCGACAAAGCGGCCTTCGCCGAAACGCGACTGCGCCTCGGTGATCGCCGCCTCGCGCTGTTCGACCAGCGCCAGGACGTTCCAGCCGTTGCCGGAATCGCCAAGGATCTCGTAGTGATCGCGCTCGGTGATCGCGGTGGCGGCAGCCGGCTCCTTGGCGCCGCTGGCGCGGGCCGGCGTGCGTCCGCCGCCAAGACCGAGCGGCAGGCGCATCAGCCGCCGGACACCGGCAGCTTGCGACGCTGCGCCAGCTCCACGGTGACTTCCATGGCCTTGGCGGGCGTCATCTTGGCCATGATCGGCGCCATCTTGGCCTCGCGCATGCGTTCGGCGACGTCGAGCAGGATGTCGAGATCGAGCTGCTCGAAGATGCGCGCGGCGTCCTTCGGCTTCATCGTCTCGTACATCTTCACCAGGCTCTTCAGCTTGGCCTCCGCTTCCTCGTCATGCTGCTTCAGCAACGCCTGGATCCGGCCCTCCAGTTCCTTGAGTTGCGCGACCTTGCCATCGAGGCGCTTTTCCGCCGCCTTCAGCAGACTCTCGCGCACGTCGAGCTCGCCGGCTCGGGCGTCGAGCTGTTCGCGCCTGGCCGACAGCCGCTGCAGCACATCCAGCTCCGCCGCCGAGAAATTGCCCGGGCGGCGCGGCGGCGGCGCAGCGGCGGTCTCGGTCTTGGCCTCGGCGACCTTGTCGCCGCCTGCCGCCGCCGGCTTGGCCTCGTCGTCGGCCTTGGCCGCGTCGGCCGGCTTCTCGGCTTGGGCAGCGGCGGGCGCAACGACGGTGCTGCCGCGCCACAGGCTTTCCACCTTGACGCCGAACAGCAGGACCGCGGCGAAGATCAGCACCGGCAGAATACGAACTCGATCCAGCATGTTGTCTCGTGACCTCCCCGGCCGCTCAGCGCGCCTGGCGCAGCGCGACCATCAACTCACGTTCGGATTCCGACATCGGCGGCGCGCGGCGCTGCGAGGTGGCCTCGGTGACCGCCTCCTTGCGCTCCATCAGCCGCTGGTCGAGGCGGTCGGCCAGGTCGTTGCCGGTATCCGCGATCATTTCCAGTTCGTCGCGCAGGATGCGCGCGGCATCGACCCTGGCCTGCAGCTCCTGGCCGACCTGATCGCCGGCGGCGCGCAGTTCGGCGACGCCACGGCGGGCACTCTCGGTGGCCTCGGCGAAGGCACCGAGCAGCTTCTCCAGATCGTTCTGCGAGTCGCGCAAGGCACCGAGCCTGCGGTGCAGGATCACGCAATAGCCCACGGTCACGACGAGCAGCACCGCGACCAGACCATCGAGCAGATAGGTGAAACTCATCCGGCGGCCTGCAGCTTTTTCAGCGAGTCCTCGACACGGACCGCGATCTGGTTGCCGGCACGGCCCATCCGGCCATGCACCAGCGGGATGCCGCCGCAGCGCAGGTCGATCACCGACGAAGGCGTGCGGTTCAGCATCAGCGTGCTGCCGACTTCCAGCTTCATGAAATCACCGAGCAACATGGTCTGTTCCTCCAGCACCGCCTCGATCTCGATGTCGGTGGACCACAGTTCGGTCGCCAGGTGACTCTCCCAGATCGAGTCACGGCCGAACTTCTCGCCCATGAACATCTGAAGCAGCAGCTCACGCACCGGCTCCAGCGTGGCGTAGGGCAGCACCATCTCCAGCCGGCCGCCGCGATCCTCCATGTCGATACGCAGACGGACCAGCACGGCGGCGTTGGCCGGCCGCGCGATGGTGGCGAAACGCGGATTGGTCTCCAGCCGGTCGAACTCGAACTGCACCGGGCTCAGCGGCTCGAACGACGCCGATAGGTCGGCCATCACCACCTGCGCCATGCGCTCCACCAGGGAGAGCTCGATGGTGGTATAGGGCCGTCCCTCGATGCGCATCGCGGCAGTGCCGCGACGGCCGCCGAGCAGCACGTCGACGATCGAGTAGATCAGCGAACTGTCGACCGTCATCAGGCCGTAATTGTCCCACTCTCGGGCGCGGAACACGGTCAGCATCGCCGGCAGCGGGATCGAGTTCACGTAGTCGCCGAACCGGATCGAGGTGATGTTGTCGAGCGAGACTTCCACGTTGTCCGACGTGAAGTTGCGCATCGAGGTCGAGAGCACGCGCACCAGCCGGTCGAACACCACCTCCAGCATCGGCAGGCGTTCGTAGGAGACCAGCGCGGAATCGATGATCGCGCGTATGCCGGTGCGCTCCGCGCCACCGTCGTCGTCGGCATCGAAGCCCAGCAGGCTGTCGATCTCATCCTGATTGAGGACGCGGCCGGAGGTGTTGGTATCGACATCCTCCTCTTCCTCATCGTCGATCATCGCGGCCCATTCGGCCGCCATGTCCTCGTCGAAGGAACTGCCGCCGCCGTCGCCGCCGCCGGCGCCGCCGTCATCCTCGGCCGCAGCGGCGCCCGCGGCGCCGTCGTCGTCTTCGGTCTCGTCGTTCTCGTCAGCCATGTCGTGCGCCTACCCGCATACTCCGGCGCCGGCCCTACTGGACCAGCATTTCCTTGAACAGGATGTCCTTCACGTGGGACCCGCCAAGCGACGTGTTGATCCGCACCATCAGTTCCTCTTTCAGCCGCACCAGGCCGGCCGAGCCGGACAGGTCCTCCAGCCGCAGTTCGCGCAAGTAGACGTTGAAGCTGTCGACCACGCGCGGCAGCACGGCGTTGACCGCCTTCACCGATTCCGGATCGTCCAGTTCCAGCGCGACGTTGACCTTCAGGTAATTGGCCTGTTTGCCGCCGCCGTTCAGGTTCACCAGGATCTCCGGCATATCCAGGAAGGTGATCTTGTTCAGGTCCTTCAGCAGCTCGTCGCTGGTGCCGGGCTCGGCATCGGCATTGCCCTCGCCGTTGCCGGCGTCGGCGCTTTGCTCTTCGCCGTGCTCTTCGCCGCCTAGCAGGAAAAACGCGCCGGCGCCGCCGCCGATCAGCAACAGCAGCAGGGGCAGCGCGATGAACAGGACCAGCTTCTTGCCGGCCAGCTTCTTCTTGCCGCCGCCGGCACCACCATCGGCAGGCGCGTCGGCGTTATCGTCGGCCATCTCGTATGTGTCCTCTCAATGGACGGTTTCGAGACCAAGCTAGCGAGCGTTGGTTAATAACCTGTTGTGCGCCGCTGCGATGGCGGCCGGCTTGCCGGGTGCGGGCAGCTTTTGCCGGGCAAGGGCTGCGCGGACGCCCGCCCCGGCCCGTCCATCTCTCGGTTAAACCGTTGATTTGTTTGGCTGCAAGGGCGTGGCACAGCGCATGCACCTGGCTTCAGCGCCAATCGTGCGCAAAGCGGAACCGACGATGACCGAGAACACAGCCTATATCGCCCTGTCGCAGCAGATGGCGCTGCGCCGCGAGATGGAGCTGATCGCCAACAACCTGGCGAACATGAACACCACCGCCTATCGCTCCAAGCGCATGGTCTTCGAAGAGGTGTTGAGCGAAATCGGCGCCGACCAGCAGGTTTCCTTCGTGCAGGATGCCTATGTCGTGCCGAGCCTGGACGAGGGCACGCAACAGCGCACCGACGCGCGCCTCGACATGGCGATCAGCGGCCCCGGCTTCTTCGTGGTGCAGGGCGAGGACGGCCCGCGCTACACCCGCAACGGCCACTTCCGCGCCGACGCCGACGGCCGGCTGGTCACCGATACCGGCCTGCCGGTGCTCGACGACGCCGGCGCGCCGATCAGCGTCGGCACCAATCCTCAGGACATCCTGATCCGCGCCGACGGCACGGTCAGCGACCGCAACGGGCCGATCGGCCGCCTGTCGCTGGTCGAGTTCGACAACGAATATTCGCTCACCCCGGTCGGCAACAGCCTGTTCCGCACCGACGACGTGGCCCAGCCGGCCGACGACGCACGGGTCACCCAGGGCTTCATCGAAGGCTCCAACGTCAAGCCGGTGCTGGAGATGACCCACATGACCGAGGTGCTGCGCGCCTACCAGACCACCGCGCAGCTGATCGAGAGCGACAAGGAAATCCGCCTGCGGGCGATCCGCACACTGGGCGCCTCCGCCTGAACCGCCCGACGACAGACAAGATCAGGGACCAGGACAGATCATGAGAAGCCTGAGTATCGCCGCCACCGGCATGCTGGCGCAGCAGCTCAACGTCGACGTGCTGTCGAACAACATCGCCAACATGGCGACCACTGGCTACAAGCGCCAACGCGCGGAATTCCAGGACCTGTTGTACCAGGACCTGAACCGGGTCGGCTCGCAGTCGTCGGACGCCGGCACGGTGGTCCCGGCCGGCGTGCAGCTCGGCGTCGGCGTGCGCACCGCGGCGGTCTACCGGATCAACGAGCAGGGCAACCTGACCGACACCAAGAACCGCTTCGACATTGCCATCCAGGGCAACGGCTACTTCCGGGTGCAGCTACCCAGCGGCGAGGACGCCTATACTCGCGCCGGCTCGTTCCAGCTCAGCCCGACCGGCCAGATGGTGACCCAGAACGGCTATACCGTGCAGCCGGGCATCACCATCCCGCAGGACGCGGTCAGCGTCGACATCAACGAGAGCGGCGAGGTCTCGGTAAAGATCGACGGCCAGGTCGACCCGCAGATCGTCGGCCAGCTCGAACTGGCGATCTTCTTCAACGACGCCGGCCTGGAACTGGTTGGCGACAACCTGCTGAAGGAGACGCCGGCATCCGGCGCGGCGGCGCTCAGCGTACCTGGCAGTCCCGGCTACGGCACCGTGCTGCAGGGCTTCCTGGAGACCTCGAACGTGAACGCGGTGCAGGAGATCACCATGCTGATCCAGGCCCAGCGGGCCTACGAGATGAACTCCAAGGTGATCACCACCGCCGACGAAATGCTGCGCACCACATCGACGCTGCGCTGATCGGGCTGACCGGGAGGATGACGATGCGCTGGCTGCTGACACTGATCTTCATGCTGCTGCTGCCGGCTCCGGCCGGGGCCGACGCGCTGACCGATGCCACCGAGATGGCGTTGCGGGCACGCGGGCTGGAGGGCCGGTTGCTGGTCACCTTCACCACCCCGGGCACCACCGCCTTCGGCGAGGCCCCGGAAGTGGTGGTCAACACGCTGGACCCGTCCACCGGCCGGTTCACCGCCACCGTCACCCTCGCGGTCGGCGACGTCAGCCGCCAGGTGCGGCTGGGCGGCCGGGTCGATCGCATGATCGAGGTGCCGGTGCCGGTGCGCACCATCGCCGCTGGCCGGGTGATCCGCGAGAGCGACCTGAACTGGATCGAGCTGGCCAGCGGCCGGCTCGGCAACCACGCCGTCACCACGGCCGGCGCCATCGTCGGGCATGCCGCCAAGCGCGCGCTGCGCGCCGGTCATCCGGTCAGCATCCGCGAGCTCACCCTGCCGCGCGTGGTGCGCAAGGGCACGCTGGTGACGATGGTGCTGTCCGGGCCCGGCCTGCTGCTCACCGCCACCGGGCGGGCGTTGGAGAACGGCGCCGACGGCGAGACGATTTCGCTGATCAACATTCAAAGCAAGCGCACCGTGCAGGGCACCGTGATCGGACCGAACCAGGTCCGCATCGACGACGGCCGCCAGGTCGCGCTGCGCTAAGGGAGTATCGAGGATGAGCTACCGCAGGTTTTCGCGCCTGGCCGTGCCGGTGGCGGCGGCGATGCTGATGGCCGGCTGCAACGCCGTGAGCCGGCTGTCGGAAGTCGGCAGCGCGCCGCAGATGACCACGATCCAGAACCCGGTGGCCGAGCGCGGCTACCAGCCGGTGGCGCTGCCGATGCCGCGACCGCAGCCGGAAGTGCGCCAGGCCAATTCGCTGTGGCGGCCCGGCGCCCGCGCCTTCTTCAAGGACCAGCGCGCGGCGCAGATCGGCGACATCCTGACCGTCAACATCGCGATCGACGACGAGGCCCAGATCGACAACGAGACCGAGCGCACGCGGACCTCGGACGAGGATGCCAACGCCTCCTCGATCCTGGGCTACGAGGGCAGCCTGGCACGGATCCTGCCGGAAGCGGTCGATCCGACCAACCTGGTCAGCCTGGGCTCGGAATCGACCAGCCGCGGCCGGGGCACGTCGAACCGCAAGGAGCAGATCAGCCTGACCGTGGCGGCGATCGTGACCCAGAACCTGCCGAACGGGAACCTGGTGATCACCGGGCGCCAGGAAGTGCGGGTGAACTACGAGCTGCGCATCCTGACCATCTCCGGCGTGGTGCGACCGGAAGACATCACCGCCGACAACACGGTCAAGCACACCCAGATCGCCGAGGCGCGGATCAGCTACGGCGGCAAGGGCCAGCTCTCCGACCTGCAACAGCCGCGCTACGGCCAGCAGATATTCGACATCGTGTTCCCGTTCTGAGGGCAGTTGAACGACGCGTAACGGCCCCGAATATCCCGCAAGATCGTGTCATGGCCCGGCTTGTCCGGGCCATCCACGTCTTCGAACCAGCAATGTCTTTGCCGTATGTGGCCTTGGTGCCGATCATGGCCAAATGCGTGCGGGCTGGGTCTATATCGTCACGAACAAGCCGAACGGCATCCTCTACACCGGCGCGACCAGCAACAGGCCGAAATGTGCCTGGGAGCATCGGACAGGCGTCGTCGACGGCTTCACAAAGCGCTACGGGCTCAACGGCTCGTCTATGTCGAGCCGCACGACACGATCGAAAGCGCCATTCGCCGCGAGAAGCGGATCAAGCGCTGGCCGCGGCGCTGGAAAGTGAACCTGATTCTCCAGGGCAATCCGTACTGGCACGACCTCTACGATACGCTGGTCTGACGCCGGTGTAAGCGGCGGGACGTGGATGGCCCGGACAAGCCGGGCCATGACGGGTGGGTGTAGCTGGACGAACGAAAAGGGCCGGTCCCCAGGGGGCCGGCCCTTTACGCGTCTGATATCGGTGGGCTCAGTCGTCGCGGTAAATGCGCTCGCGGCGCTCATGGCGCTCCTGCGCCTCGATCGACAGGGTCGCGATCGGCCGCGCTTCCAGACGTTTCAGGCTGATCGGCTCGCCGGATTCCTCGCAATAGCCGTAGGAACCGTCCTCGATACGGCGCAACGCGGCGTCGATCTTGGCGATCAGCTTGCGCTGGCGGTCGCGAGTCCGCAGTTCCAGCGAGCGCTCCGATTCCGTCGAGGCGCGGTCGGCGATGTCCGGTGCCTGCGATGTCTCTTCCTGTAGGTGCAGGATGGTGTCCTGCGCGTCGTTCAAGATCTCCTGCTTCCACGCATTCAGCTTGCGGCGGAAATACTCCCGCTGCCGCTTGTTCATGAATGTTTCGCTCTCTTTCGGGACATAGCCCGAGGGCAGGCGGACATCATCCATGCATAACCCCTTGAAAAACCTGATCGTCCTCCGTTGGCGGCCGGGAATATAGCGGCCTCGGATGACAGCATCAAGAAACAGAATTGCGGGGCGGCCGTGAACGGCCCGGTGAGACGGCCTCAGCCAGTCTGCTGGAATTTCGCCAGTTCGACGGCGGCGCGCAGCTCGATGTCGCCCAGGACATCGCGCAGGCCCGCCTCCATCGGCGCATCGGCGCGGGCGCGGACCATGGTGAGCAGGCGCTTGAGCTGCGCTTCGGGCATGCGGCCGACCAGCAACGCATGGCGCATCTGGTCGAGCATATCCAGGAGTTCGCCGCCGCGTTTCAGGCCGGCGCTGCGGCCCTCGGTGGCGTCGGGCAATTCCTGCAATGCCAGCAAGGCGTTGACGTCGCTGACCGGCTGTGCCGGCGCGGCGCTGCCGGTGGCGCGGGTTGCCTCGGCATCGTCATGCAGCCGAAAAACACCACCGCCGGCGCCAGCGCGGCCAGCGCGCTTCGGTCCGGTGGTGTTGCGGAGCTGTGCCGGCCCCTCGATCCGCATGGCTTCAAATATCCTCTTGCGACCCGTTTACGTCGATTGCCCGAGCATTGGCGCGCACCGTTAAGAAGCCATGAAGATGGGCCGTGTGGCCGGCAAGTTTTGCCGGCATGCGGCCGGGATTGCCCAGCATTGTATCAGTCTTGGAACCCTAAGATGTTGATTTATCAGTCAAAATAACTGGCACGAAGCTGGCATCTGAAGCCCTCGTGAGGACCTCGATGACCATTTCCGCCCCCCGCTTCGCCACCCGTCTCGTCGGCGCGCTCGCCCTGGCCGCGACATTGTTCACGATCAGCGACGCCGCCGCGGCGACCTCGCGCATCAAGGATATCGTCGAGGTCGAGGGCATTCGCGACAACATCCTGATCGGCTATGGCCTGGTGGTCGGCCTGAACGGCACCGGCGACGGCCTGCGCAACGCGCCGTTCACACGCCAGAGCCTGGCCAGCATGCTGGAACGGCTGGGCGTGAACACGCGCGACGCCAACATCAACACCAAGAACGTCGCGGCGGTGATGGTCACCTCCGACCTGCCGCCGTTCGCCCGCCAGGGGGTGCGCATCGACGTGTCGATCAGCGCGCTCGGCGACGCCAAGAGCCTGCAAGGCGGCGTACTGCTGGTCACGCCGCTGCTCGGCGCCGACGGCGAGGTCTACGCGGTCAGCCAGGGCCCGATCGCGGTCGGCGGGTTCGCCGCCGGCGGCGATGCCGCCACCATCGTCAAGGGCGTGCCGACGGTCGGCCGGATCGCCAACGGCGCGATCGTGGAGCGCGAGGTCGGTTTCGATCTGGCGAGCCTGTCCCAGGTGCACCTGTCGCTGCGCAATCCCGACCTGACCACCGCCCGGCGCATCGCCCAGACCATCAATGGCCACCTCGGCACCCCGGCAGCGACCGCGCTGGACCCGGCGACGGTGCGCATGGACGTGGCCCGCTCCGGCGTGCGCAGCACGGTCGACCTGATCACCGACGTGGAACAACTGATGATCGAGACCGATCAGCCGGCACGGGTGGTCATCGACGAGGGCGCGGGCATCATCGTGATGGGCGCCGACGTTCGCGTCGACGAGGTCGCGATTGCCCAGGGCAACCTCACAGTTAGGGTCACAGAAACCCTGCAAGTCTCTCAGCCGAATGCCTTTTCGGAGAACGGCGAGACCGTGGTCGTGCCCCGCACCGACGTGCAGGTCGACGAGGGCGAGGACCGCCAGCTCGCCGTCCTGAACCGCGGCGTCAGCCTGCAGGAACTGGTCGACGGGCTGAACCGGCTCGGCGTCGGCCCGCGCGACCTGATCTCGATCCTGCAGACCATCAAGTCGGCCGGCGCGCTGCAGGCGGAGATCGTGGTGCAATGAGCGACCTGATCACCATCGCGCCACTGGCCCCGCCGCCGTCGGCAAACGCACGGCCACAGGCGCCCGCCGAGCCGCAGCGCGACCCGCGCGCCTGGGCCACGGCGAAGGATTTCGAGAGTTTCTTCGTCAGCCAGATGCTGGAGCAGATCAGCACCGGCATCAAAACCGACGGACCGTTCGGCGGCGGCCACGCCGAGAAAATCTACCGTTCGATGATGAACGGCGAGTACGCCAAAGCGATCACGCAGACCGGCGGCATCGGCCTGGCCGATACCGTCTACCGCGAGATCCTGGCGCTGCAGGAAGGAAGCAGACCATGAGCCAGTCCAATCTGATCGATGCCCTGACCGGGGTCACCAGCCGCCTGGTCGACGTCGTGCTGCTGGAGAACGAGATCCTGCGGACCCGGCGGCCGCGCGAGCTGGCCCAGCACCAGGAGGAGAAGCAGCGCCTGACCGGTGCCTACGAGCACCACATGGCGGCGCTGCGCGCCAATCCGGCGCTGATGAAGCAAGCCTCGGCGGCGGAGATCGCGGCGCTTAAGCAGGCGACCGGAGCGTTCCGCGAGGCGCTGTCGGAGCATCGCCGGCTGGTGCAGTCGGCGAAGTCGGTGACCGAGCGGATGATCCAGGCGATCAGCGACCAGGTCGCCGAGCAGCAGCGGCCGGTGCGCGGCTATGACGCCAAGGCCGCCGTCGCCAGCCCGCTGGCCGCCGCCCGGCGCCCGGTCTCGCTGGCCCTGAACCAGGTGGTCTGAACGCGAACCGTCATGCCCGGGGGTCGAGCCCGCGGCATTCAGGGTAAGCGCCGCTCCGGGTGAACGATCGGGAAATCGTCGCCGTTGGTGACGCCCGTTCGGCGACCCGGTGGACGGCAATCCATCGGATCCCCGTCATTCCTGCGCAGGCAGGTCGAGCGCGTCGAGCGTCCGATACGGACGGCTCGCTTCAGGTGGAGAAGAAGAAGTCGCTGTCGTCGAGCTGGCCGGGGCTGGTGTTGGCCACGGTGATCTGGGTGGTCGGCACGGTCTCGAAAGTGATCACCGAGTCGAGGCCGGACGCGACGATGGTCAACGCGGCGAAATTCGCCGCGCCAACGATGGAGATCACGTCGGTGCCATTTTCGAAGTCGGCGATGGTGTCGGCGCCATGGTTCATGTTGAAGGCGAAGACGTCGACGCCGGCGCCGCCGGTGGACGTGTCGTTGGCCTGACCGCCGATCAGCGTGTCGTTGCCGGCGCCGCCAAACAGCACGTCGTTGCCTTGAATCCCGAGCAACAGGTCGTCGCCGTCATTGCCGTTCAGGGTGTCGTTCGAGCCCTGGCCGCGCAGCACGTCGTTGCCGGTCCCGCCGAGCAGGGTGTCGAGGCCGGAGCTGCCGTTCACCGTGTCGTTGCCAGCGCCGCCGTCCAGGCTGTCGCCGCCGGCGCCGCCGAACAGCGAGTCGTTGTCGTTGCCGCCGAGCAGCGTATCGTCGTCGAACTTGCCGCGCAGGGTGTCGGACCCGTCGCTGCCGTCCAGCGTGTCGTTGCCGATATTGCCGATCAGGCTGTCGTCGCCATCGCCGCCGAACAGCATGTCGTTGCCGGCCAGCCCGAAGATGACGTCGTTGCCGCCCAAGCCGTCGATCGCGTCGTCGGCATTGGTGTCGCCGACCAGGGTGTCGCCCGCCGCGGTCCCCGCGGTGGTCGTGTCGCTGCCGCCACCGGTGGTATCGCCGCCGCCGCCGGTCGTGTCGCCGGTCAACGCAGCGCCGTAGCGCGCGACCATGCCGTTGATGTCGTCCTGCTGCAGGCTGGTGACATTGACGTCGACCACCGGGTTCATAATCGCGGTCTGGACCGTCTCGTGGCCCAACCCCAGGGAATGTCCGATCTCGTGCAGCGCCACGGAGATGAACGGGATCGCCTGGCCGGCACCGCCATTCGACACGCCGGCCACTGTGACGAAGTTCACGCTCGACAGGAACTGGATGTCGGAGTGGATCGGTTCGGTCGGGAAGAAGCTGGTGGTGGCCAGGCCGATGGCGGAACCGGGCAGCGACTCGGAGAAACCGAAGCGAATGTCGACATCCGGGTTGTCGGCGACTTCCTGAAACGTCAGGTTGGCCACTGCGGCCCAGGCTGCGAAAGAGGCGCGGATATCGACCAGAAAGGCCTCGGACAAGGTTGCCGAGAACGGGTTTTGAATGTCGGCGGGGTTCTGCACGTTGGACCAGGTGATCGCCTGCCCGGCCGGCCAGTTCGGAATCGCGTTCTGGACGAAGGCCTGGACCTGGTACTGCTGGCCACCCTCGGCGGGCGCGAAAATCGTCGGCTGCATACTGGTCTGAACCTGTCCGCAACAGGCGCAGCCGCAGGCTCCGCTATGATCAGCAACGTACATGACGCGCCTAGCCTAGCGTAGCCGGCCGCGTCGCGACAGTGCGCTTCGTCACCCCGCGCCGGCCGCCCGAGCCCGTGTCGGAAACGCCGAACGCGCCAGTCGCCATTCCGGCGCCAGCGGGCGAATTTCACGGCGGTCCTGTACCGCCATCGTCAGGCTGGCTGGTCCAGCTAGAGGGTACGGTCCAGCGCCACGCCGGTCGCCGGAGTCGGCAGCCGATCCTGATTTTCACGCCGCACGCGGGCGATCCGCTCCAGCACTTCCTCAGGCGGATATTCGCGCACGACCTCGCCGGTCTCCGGATCGAGCCCGCGATAGACGAAGCGGCCTACGTCCTTGTTGTACTGGATCGACAGTTTCAGGTTGTCGGCCGCGAATGCTTCCGCGGCAACCTCCTGCAGCTGGTCGATCTTCGCCACCCGGTTGTCCTTCGGGCGGGATTCCGGCTCGGCTCCAGCGCTGGCCCGTGCCGGGCGACGCTCGCCCTCGCCTGCCTTGTCCGGCTTCTCCGCCGACGCGACTTGCGAGGTCGATGATGGCGTCGACGTGTTCGTCAACCCAACATCCATGTCGTTTCCTCCTGTTCGGATCCGGCGGTTCTGCCGGCTCCGTAGAACGAAGGCGATGTGGCCGGGAAACTCATGGCCGTCCCACCAGGCCTTCCATGATCGACCGGTTCACGGCGATCAAGGGCTCGATCTGTCCTGACCCTTTGAGCACCATCCGCGTATGGCGTTCGACCCAGAGCGCAAGCGAGATGATGCCGGCGCGGATGGCTTCCGGCAGCTGGTTGTCGTCTTGCGCGCAGTCGGATTGCAGCGTCAGCCAAAGCCTGCGATTCCAGGTGAGCGCCCTGACCTGGTCCTGACGCGAGCCGTCCTCGGCATCGATCAGGGCCTTGGTGACCTTCGCGAACAGGCGGTACTCGGTCTGTCGCGGCGTCTCGGTCGCGCTTTGTGCGACCTGATAGGCGGCAAGGGTCAATTCGTCCTCGCTTGCGCGGTCGGGATCTGACCGCGCTGTTCTGGATTGGCTGTACGTCGTAGGCAGTCATGCGAACTGGACGGCGGCGGCGAATGGAACCGGCGTTGCCGCCGGTTCCACTGCCTATGCCGACTAGAACAGGGCCAGAATCGACTGCGGGCCCGAGTTCGCGATCGACAGCGCCTGAACGCCGAGCTGCTGCTTGATCTGCAGGCCCTGCAATTTCGCGCTCTCTTCCGCGAGGTCCGCATCCACCAGGTTGCCGACACCCGACTTGAAGATGTCGACCAGCTTGGTGGTGAACTCGCTCTGCACTTCGATCCGCTTCGCCACCGAACCGAGGTTCGCCAGCTTGTTGTTCACATTGGTGATCGCGGAATCGATCGCCGAAAGTGCCGTCGCGGCGTTGGCCGAGCTCGTCAGGTCCAGCGACTGGATGCCCAGCGTGGTGGCATCCATCGACTGCGCCGAAACCGCGATGGCGCTGCCATCCACGGTGCTCAGCACGCTGGTCGCGCTCGCGCCCGACTGCACCAGGTTCACGCCGTTGAATTCGGCGGTATTCACGATCTCCTGGATCTGCGTGCGCAGCGCCACGAAATCGTTGTTCAGGGCGGTCCGGGACGCAGCGTCCAGACCAGCCTGATTCGACTGGACGACCTTCGCCTTCATCTCGATCAGCAGGTCGGAGATGCCCTTGCCCGCCTCGATCGCCACGTTGGTGAACGCGTCGCCATTGGCGAGCGCGGTCTTCACGGCGCCGAGACCGGCAATCTCACCCCGAAGACCCTGCGCGATCGCGAAGGTCGAGGCGTCGTCCTTGGGGCCATTCACCTTCAGGCCGGTGGTGATGCGTAGCTGAGTCTGCTCCAAACCGGCATTGGTCTTCGACAGATTCTGCAGCGCAGCCATCGCGCCAGTATTGGTGTTAACGGATAGTCCCATTTGTCACTTCCTTCTGAAGATTGACAGCTTCTGCTCAAGGCGCGTTTTGCGCCGCGTTGCTAGACGCAACCGCCGTGCCAAAGCTGTTTCTTCAGAAGTTTTTTCAAGCTGTTGTTTCTAAACAATATTGATGGTTTACAGACGGTAACCATAAGGCCCTGGCATAGGCACAAATTGCCGACCGGCAAAGTTGGCCGTCGGAACTGGGCAGGAATTACCGGGGTCGTGGCGCGGGGAAGGGAGACGGCGCGCCAGACGCGGTTTCGAGTCGGCGCGCCGCAAGCACAGGAGAAGACCGTCATGGGCCGGCCGGAGCAGCCGGCGGCGGACGGAACACCGGCCAGGCGCGACCGGCGATGGGCGACACTGGCCGCCCGGCGCGGCCGGTGCTAGCCGGCCAGGCCTTCCATGATCGAGCGGTTGACCTGGATCAGGGCGGCGATGTCACCCTGGCCCTTCAGCACCGTGCGGCTGTGCCGGTCAACCCAGATCGCCAAAGAGATGATGCCGGCGCGGGTCTGCTCGGGCAGCGCGTTGTCGTCCTGGGCGCAATCCGCCTGCAGGGTCATCCACAGCCGCCGGTTCCAGTGGATCGCGCGCGCCAGCTGACCTGGCGTGGAGTCCTTGGCGGCCTCGATCAGCGCCCGGGTCACCTGCGCGAACAGGCGATACTCGGTGCGCCGCGGATCCTCAGTGGTGTTCTGGACTTGCTGGTAGGCTTGAAGAGACATAGTTCAGCCTCGCTTCCTCGAATTCGTAGAGGCTCTTCGCCGCCAGCAGTGCCTTGTAATACTGCTTGGCTTCGACGAGCTGGATGATATCGACGCAGGTCCTGAGCGCTTCGGGGTTACTGATCGCTTCCATGAATTCGCCCAAGCGGACGGCGAATTCCTGCCGATACTGACCTGAACTTTCCTCGTCCAGGTACTGCATCATGATCGCGAAGTAGATCCGACGCATCGGCGTCAGGGCATCTTCCGGCTGCATGATGTCACGCTCGCGCAGCACCGAGGCCTGGTTCTCGATGGTCAGCGTCGAGCGTCGGTCGCCGTTCTCGAGGACCGCGCCGTTGATGACGAACCGTTCACCGGGTTTCAGTGTGAGCTTGAGAGCCATCGTGCCATTCGCCAGCCGGTTACCCGGTCGCCGCCTCTTCTAGGTCTACTGGAACAGGCTCAGGATAGTCTGCGGCGACTGGTTGGCAATCGCGAGTGCCTGCACGCCGAGCTGCTGCTTGATCTGCAGCGACTGCAGGTTGGCGCTCTCCTCGGCCATGTCCGCGTCCACCAGGTTGCCGACGCCCGCCTTCAGGATGTCGACGATCTTGACCGCGAAGTTGCCCTGGACCTCCAGCCGCTTGGCCGACGAACCCAGATTGGCGAGCCGCGAGTTCACCGACTCGATCGCCGAGTCGATAAAGCCCAGCGCGGTCGCCGCAGCGGCCGAGTTGGTCAGATCCAGCGACTGGATGTTCAGCGTAGTGGTGTCCATCGCCTGCGCGGAGATGGTGATCGTGCTGCCATCCACGGTCGACAGCACGGTCAGCGTCGACGAACCCGACTGGATCAGGTTGGTGCCGTTGAACTGCGCCGTCTCCACGATCGACGCGATTTGATCGCGCAGCGCCGTGAAGTCGTTGTGGATCGCCGAACGCGACACCGAGTCGAGGCCGGCCTGGTTGGCCTGCACCACCTTGGCCTTCATCTCCAACAGCAGGTCGGAGATTTCACGGCCGCCCTCGATCGCCACGTTGACGGTCGACTCACCGCCGCGCAAGGCGGTCTGCACCGACATCCAGCCGCGAACGTCGCCGCGCAGGTTCTGCGCGATGGCGAAGGTCGACGCATCGTCCTTCGGACCATTGACCTTCAGGCCGGTGGTGATGTTGAGCTGCGCCTTCTCCAGCTTGGAGTTGGTCGAGTTCAGATTCTGCAGGGCGATCATCGCCCCGATGTTCGTATTGACGGAAAGAACCATCGTTCTGGTCTCCTTCTCGAGCGGACGCTTCTGCCCGTTCTCGATCACCTGTGCGGCACGAATGCCGTTCCGCCACAGCGCAACCGCCGTGCCAGAACCGTCCAGGCACCGGAAATCATTGATTTCAAAAGAAAAATCGCAACGACCCGAACTCGGTGCGGCGTTGGGCGTGGGGTAGGAATTGCCAGCGACTGCAATCTTTGCCGAGCCGGCGGGGCAATTCCGACCGGCCGAGGGCCGACAATCGCAGGTGGTTAATCGGGCCTTAACTGGCGCTGCCGTAATCAGCGTTCATGACCGCGTACAAAGCCACCTTCGACGCCGCCGCCCAGGCCTTCCGCCGTGGCGCCACCGCCGACGCGGTCGCGCTCTATCAACAGGTGCTCGCCAGCGACCCCGCCAATGTCGAGGCGCTGAGCCGGCTGGCGGCGATGCGCGCGCACGCCGGCGAATGGGCCGAAGCGGTACGGGTCTACGAGCAGGCGCTGGTCGGCGGCGAAGACGATGCCGACCTGTGGTGCCGGCTTGGCCACGCGCAGCAGGAACTGGGCCGGATCGACCAGGCCATCGCCAGCTTTCGCCAGGCGGCGGCGCGCGAACCGTACCTGCCCGAGCCGCTGATCGACCTCGGGGTGGCGCTGACCATCGACGACCGCGCCGACGAAGCCGAGACGTGCTATCGGGCGGCGCTGGACCTGGACCCGCACGTCGGTGCCGCACACCTGAACCTGGGTTCTCTGCTGGCCAAGCGCGGCGACGCTGCGGCGGAGAGCGCGGAAGCGGCGCTGCGCCGGGCTACGGAGCTGATGCCGGCCAATCCGCTGGCTTGGCGCGAACTGGCGGCACTGTTCGGCGACATGCGCCGTTTCCAGGAGGCGGCGGCCGCCTTCGACACGGCGCTGACGCTGGACCCGAACGACAGCGTCGCCGCCTACCACGCCGGTCACATGTACATGCGCTGGCGCAAGCCGGCCGAGGCCGTCGGCTACTACGAGATCGCCGCCGCGAGCCAGCCCGACAACCCGCAGATGCAAGCCGGACTGGCCGGCGGGCTGCAGGAAGCCGGTGAGGTCGACCGCGCCCTCGCCATCGTCGCCCGCCTGCTGGCCAGCAACCCGGACCACGCCGACGCGCACAACATCCGCGGCAACTGCCTCTACATGAAGCGCGACTATGCCGGCGCCGTCACCGCCTACGAGGAAGCGCTGCGGCTCAGCCCGGCGTTCGGCATCGCCGCCTACAATGCCGGCAACGCGCTGCGCTATCTCGGGCGCCTGGACGAAGCACTCGACTATTTCCATCACGCCTGCGACATCGACCCGAACGTGGCCAGCGCGCACAACGGCGTCGGCATGGTGCATCAGCAGCGCGGCCATCATCAGGCCGCCCTGCTCGCGTTCGACCGGGCGCTGGAGATCGAGCCCGAGCTCGGCGACGCGCTCAACAACAAGGCGGTCTCGCTGCAGAATCTCGGCCGCTACGGCGAGGCCCTGACCACCTACTACCAGTTGCTGGACAAGCAGCCGGATCGGTCGGCGGCGTATTTCAATCTCGGCACCATGCTGCAGATGCTGGAGCGGTGGGACGAATCCATCGTCGTGCTGCGCAAGGGGCTGCAGCACGACGACGATGGGGCGATCTTCTACCCCTACCTGCTGCACGCCATGCTGCAACAGTGCAACTGGCGCAACCTCGACGCGATCATCGAGAAGGTCCGGGCTTGCACCGAAGCGGAGTTGGCCAGCGGCCACGCGGTCTCGATCACCCCGTTCGCGCTGCAAAGCCTGCCGGCGCCCTTCGACATGGAGCTGCGGCGCCAGGTTGCGGCGCGGACTGCGCAGCGCGCGATCGCCGCCGGACAGAGCGACACCATCCCGGTGTTTCGCTTCGCGCCACCGAAACCCGGCAAGAAGCTGCGTATCGGCTACGTCTCGCCCGACTTCCGCTTCCACTCGGTCGCGGTTTCGTTCAAGGGGATACTCGACGCCCACGACCGCGAGAATTTCGAGTACTACGCCTATTCGCTGAACACGGTGCGCGTCGACGATCTGACGCAGCACTTCATGCGCACGTTCGACGTCTATCGCGACATCGCCCGGCTCGACCACCAGGAGGCGGCCGACATCATCCATCGCGACGAGATCGACATCCTGGTCGACCTCGCCGGCCATACGCGCGGCTGCCGCATGGAAGTCTTCGCGCAACGGCCGTCGCCGATCAACGTGCACTATCTCGGCTATTCGGCGACCACCGGCGCCGACTTCATCGACTATCTGGTGACCGACCACCGCCAGGTGCCGCCGGCGCAGCGCGCGTGCTTTTCCGAGAGCCTGGTCTATCTGCCCGACGTGTTCATGGCCGGCCGGCGCGCGGAGATCGCGGACAACCAGCCGACCCGCGCCGACGAGGGCCTGCCGGAGAACGGCATCGTCTTCGCCAACTTCAACAACAACTACAAGTTCGAGCCGCGCATGTTCTCGATCTGGATGCGGCTGCTGCGCCGGGTGCCGGATTCGGTGCTGTGGGTGATGGCGAGTTCGGACAAGGCCACGGGCAACCTGCGCGCCGAGGCCGCCGCGCGCGGCGTCGACCCCGCGCGGGTGGTGTTCGCGCGCAAGCTGCAGCACCAGCACCACCTGGCGCGGCTGCGCCTGGCCGACCTGTGCCTGGACAACCTGTTCCACGGCGGAGGCATCACCACCATCGACGCGCTATGGGCCGGGGTACCGGTGCTGAGCGTGGCCGGCGAGACGCCGCAGTCGCGCAACGGCGCCAGCCTGATCACCGCCGCCGGCCTGCCGGAACTTATCTGCGACAGCATCGAGGCGTTCGAGGCGCAGGCCTTCCGGCTGGCCACCCACGCCGACGAGCGCGCCGCCTTGCGCGCCAAGCTGGCGGCCGGGCGCGACAGCGCGCCCTTGTTCGACATGCCGCGCCTGACCCGGCACCTGGAAGCCGCCTATCAGGCGATGTGGCAGCGTCACTGCGACGGCCTGTCGCCGGACACCATCGACGTGACGCCACTAACGAATTCTCAACCATAGCGCGCGTTAACTATGTCGCCACCAGCGAGGGCGTCCATGCAACCACGCAATCCCGAACAGCACGACACCGGCCTGTCCGAGACAACGGCCGATGCCGTAGCTCTGGCCAAGGCGGCGGTTCAGTGCTTTGCCGATGGCGACGAAGCCGGCGGCGCGGCGCAGGCCGAGCAGGCCATTGCCGCGGCGGACGGCAAGCCCGACAAGCTGGAACGGCTGGCCTGGCTGTTCGCCAGCGCCGAGCGACACACCGAAACGGTCACGACAGCGCGCGCTGCGCTGGCGCTCGATCGCGACCGGCCTGGCCTGTGGCGCACCCTTGCCGCTGCACTGCTCCAGCTGTGCGACTACGAAGCCGCCGACATGGCCTTTCAGTCGGCGTTCAATGACGAACAGCCCGATGCCGAGGCATTGACCGATATCGCCATGGCGTTCCGCCGCGGCGGCCACATGGGCATCGCCCGACACTGGATCGACCGCGCCCTGGTGCTGGCGCCGATGGACCTGACCGTGATCCAGGAATCCGGCCGCATCCATACCTGCAGCGGCGAACCCGACAGCGCCATGGCGGACTACGACAAGGCCTTGAACCTGGACCCGCCGGAATACGTGAGGGGCCAGCTCTGGGCCGAGAAAGGCGCCACGCTGCTGACCGGCGGCGCGCTGGAACTGGCCGCGAGCGCGTTCGAGAAGAGCCTGACCTACCGCCAGCAGGACAAGGCGACGCTGGTCCAGCTCGCGACCGTGCTGTATCGACTGGGTCGCTATCAGGACGCGCTGAAACATTTCGCCGCCGCTGACTGGATCGACCCGGAGGATCCGGCGGTGCTGTCCTACCTCGTGCATTGCCGTCTGCGCGGCTCGGACTGGGCCGGGCTCGACGCCCTGACCGACCGGCTGCGTCAGGCGATCCAGCAGCAGGACGATCTTGCGGCCTATGACGGCTTCATGATCTTCGGGCTGCTGAACACGCCGCTGGAGCCCGACGTCCGGCTGAAGGTGGCCAAGGCGATGGCGGCCCGCGCCGCCGAGCGCGGCGACTGGTCGCGGCAGTTTTACAAGAACAGTTTCGCGCACAAGCCGGGGCCGCGTTCGCGACTGCGCATCGGCTACCTGTCGGCCGACTTCCGCGACCACTCCGTCGCCACCGGGTTCCGTCACCTGCTCGCGCACCACGACCGCGACGGTTTCGAGCTGCACGGCTACTACACCAGCCATGTGCAGGACGAGATGACCGACGAGTTCCGCGCCCGGTTCGACCGGTTCCACGACGTGGTGCACGACGACCAGCTCGCGCGACGTATCGCCAACGACAAGATCGACATCCTGGTCGACATGTCCGGCCTGGTCGCTGGTAATCGGCTCAACGTGCTGGCGCAGCGGCCGGCGCCGGTCCAGGCGCACTGGCTGGGCTACGGCAACACCACCGGCGCCGACTATGTCGACTACCTGATCACCGATCCGGTGACGGTGCCGATGGAGAATGCCGGCGACGTCACCGAGAATCTGGTGCACCTGCCAGGCTCCTTCATGCCGGCGGGCCTCGACCCGGCCGATCCGTTGCCGCCGCGGCGGGCCGACTACGGGCTGCCGGAGCACGGCATGGTGTTCGCCAACTTCAACGAACACTACAAGTTCGACCCGAACGTGTTCGCGATCTGGATGCGGCTGTTGCAGCACACGCCAGACGCGGTGCTGTGGCTGGTGGAGGGTCAGCGCGAGGCGCAGACCAACCTGCGACGCACCGCAGGCGCCGCCGGTATCGACCCGCACCGGCTGATCTTCTCGCCACGGGTCTCGCGCAGCCGACATCTGGCGCGCGCGTCGCTGGCCGATCTTGGGCTGGAGACGCTCTACCATGTCGGTGGCGTGACCACCGCCGACTGCCTGGTAGCCGGCCTGCCGACCCTGTGCGTGGCCGGCAACAACGCCAACGCGCGGACCAGCGCGTCGCTGGTCACCGCGGCTGGACTGCCGGAGCTGGCCGTGGCCGACGCCGATGCCTACGAGGCGCAGGCGCTGAAGCTGGCCAACGACCGGGCCACGCTGAATCGCTATCGCGAGATCCTGCAAGCGCGGCAGGCGCCGCTGTTCGACAGTGCCGGCGCCGCCCAAGCCTTGGAGGCCGCCTATCGCGAGATGTGGGCGATCTTCGAAGCCGGCCAAACGCCGCGCCACATCGAGATTTCAGGCCAGGAAAGGTGAACGCGCCGCGTCAGTCGCAGCCGGCGGTCGACGACGACGCCGACTATCAGGTCGCACTGGCCGACGCGATGGCCAGCGACGGTGCCGCCGCCGACGCGGAGGCTGCCTACGACGCGGCCCTGGCCCTCGACCCCGACCATGTTCAGGCGCTGATCGGCCGCGGTCGGCTGGCGCTGCTGCAAGGCGACAGCACGACGGCAGCCGCGCTGTTCATGCGTGCCGCCAGTCTGCGGCCCGACGTGCCAGGCCTGTCGAACGCGGCGGCGGAAGCCTACAAGGCCGGCGGCGATGCCGACCGCGCGGCCGGCGCCTACGAAGCCACGCTCGACGCAACGCCCGGCGACGCCGACGCGACCCAGGGCCTGGCGCACCTGATGCTGAGCCTGAACGACTTCGCCGGCGCGGCGGCGGTGACGGCACGCTATCTCGCCGACAATGACGACGACAGCGGCGCGATCTCCTATTTCGGCGGGGTCGCGGCGCACCGGCTGGGCCATCCGGCCGATGCCTGCCGCTTGCTGCGCCAGGCGGCGGAGACGATGCAGCCGCCGGTACCGGAAGTGCTCCAGAGCTGGCTGCTGGCGCACGTCGATCAGGAACAATGGGCGCAGGCCGAATCCATCGCCGAGCAGATCATCGCACGCTATCCCGACGACAACGAATGCTGGCGCATCATCGGCGCGGCCCGGCGCCTGGCCGGCGACCTGGACGGCGCCGAGGCGGCGCTGCGGCACGCCGACGACCTGATGCCCGGACGGCCTGAGACACTGATGCAACTCGTGCACGTGGCCGGCGACCGTGGCGACACTGCCGGCCAGCGCGAGTTGCTGCTGCGGATCGAGGCCACCGGCCACGCGGACGCCGCGCTGCTGAACGACATCGGCATGACGTTCCAGATCGAGGGCCGTCACGCGGAGTCGCTCGACTGGTTTACCCGCGCCGTCGAACTCGACCCGACCTGCATCCACGCACTCAACAACATCGCCGCCGCGTATGGCTACATGGGACGCGCCGCCGAGGCGTTGGCGATGCTGCGCCAGGTCGCCGCGCTGGCGCCAGAGGCGACGTGGGCGCGCGCCAACCTCGCCAACGTGCTGCAGAACCATGGCTTTCACGAAGAAGCGATCGACGTGTATCGCACCCTGCTGCAGCAGGCACCGTCGACCGCCAGCGCCTGGCCGTGCCTGCTGCACTCACAGCTCATGCTATGCGACTGGCAGGACCTGGACCGTGTCTATGCCAAGACCGAAGCGGCGATGACGACGTTGGTCGCGGCGGAGAACAGCGAGGGAATGCTGGCTTTCGGGCTGCTGAACTCGCCGGTCGGAATGGACCTGCGACGTGAGGTGGCGGTGGCGCTGACCACCGCGGCCGCGCGCAAGGTCGCCGGCGCCAGCCTTGCCGCGCCACCGACCATCGCCCGGCGCGGCGACCGGCTGCGCATCGGCTACATGTCTGCCGACTTCCGCGAACACTCGGTCGCCACCGTGTTCCGGCCGGTACTGGAGGCGCACGACCGGGCCGGATTCGAGTGGTTCGCCTACTCCATGGTGTTCGGCACCGATCCTATCCGCCGACGGTTCGAGGCCAGCTTCGACAAGTTCACCGACATCACCACGCTCGGCCACGCCGAGGCGGCGCAGGCGATCGCCGACGACGGCCTCGACGTCCTGGTCGACATGGCCGGCTTGCAGACCGGCGGGCGCTACGAACCGCTGGCGCTGAAACCGGCGCCCGTGCAGGCACATTGGCTCGGTTACGGCGCCACCGTCGGCGGCAACTACATCGACTACCTGATCACCGACGAGGCCTGCACGCCGCCCGACCTGCGTTCCTACTGCGCCGAAAGCTTGTGCATGCTCCCGCACTCGTTCATGCCGGTGGCGCCGGACCTGCCGGACCGCGGGATGCCGACGCGGGCCGAAGTCGGGCTGCCGGAAGACGCCTTCGTGCTGGCCAATTTCAACGAGCCCTACAAGCTGGAGCCGACGGTCTGGAACCTGTGGATGCGGATCCTGCGGGCGCACCAGGACGCCGTGCTGTGGCTGGTCGAGGGACCACCGATCGCCGCCAGTCACCTGCGCCGCGAGGCTCGCGCACGCGGCGTCGACCCGGACCGGCTGATCTTCGCGGAACGCTGGCCGCGGCCGGCGCACCTGGCCCGGATTCCGCTGGCCGACCTGGCGCTCGACTCGCTCTTCCACGTCGGCGGGGTGACCACCGCCGACTGCCTGTGGCGCGGCCTGCCGGTACTGTGCTGGGCCGGGCCGACGCCGAACGCGCGCACCGGCGTGTCGCTGCTGCGGGCCTGCCAGGCCGACGACCTGGTCGCCGACACGCTGGAAGACTACGTCGCCATGGCCGGGCAGTTCATCCGCGACCGCCAGCGGCTGGAGCGCTGGCGCCGGCACCTGTCGCGGCGCGACCTGCCGGCCTATGACGTGACCGGGCTGGCCGGCGACCTGGAGCGCGGCTATCACGCGATGATCGCTCGCCATCGCGACGGATTGCCGCCGGCGGATATCACGCTGGATTGAGCGCCGGGCTTCAGCCAAGCTGCGGCGCATGAAAGCGACCATCACCGCCGTTGCCCGCGCCGCCGGGCACACCTTCACCAAGCCGACCGAAACCGTCATTCGCCTGATCGCCGGGCTCGGTGTGGAAGGCGACGCGCACCTCGGCGCAACGGTGAAGCACCGCAGCCGGGTGAAGCGCGATCCCACCGTGAAGAACCTGCGCCAGGTACACCTGATGCACGCCGAGTTGCATGACGAACTCAACGGCAAGGGCTTCAGGGTCGCGGCCGGCGACCTGGGCGAGAACGTCACCACGCGCGGGATCGATCTGCTCGGCCTGCCGACGGGCGCGCGGCTGCGGCTGGGGCCTGAGGCCGTCGTCGAGGTCACCGGCTTGCGCAACCCGTGCTACCAGCTCGACGATTTCCAGAAGGGCCTGATGGCCGCGACGCTGGACCGCGACGCCGAGGGCAACCTGATCCGCAAGGCCGGGATCATGGCCGTGGTCCTCGCCGGCGGCGACGTTCGGCCCGGCGACGCCATCGAAGTAGAACTACCGGCCGGCGCGCACCGGCCGCTGGAGATGGTCTAAGGCCCCTGCACCACCGTGACGCCGACCATGGCGTCGCGGTGCACCAGCTCGGCGAGTTCCGACTCGCTCAGGCCCTCGGTGCGTTCCGGCCGGCGCGGCAGGACCATGTAGCGCATGTCGGCGGTGCTGTCGTGGACCCGCAGCGCGATATCATCGGACAGTTCGGTGCCGAATTCGCGCAGCACGGCGCGCGGCTCGCGCACCGCCCGGCCGCGATAGCTGGCCGACTTGTACCAATCCGGCGGCAGCCCCAGCAGGTTGCGCGGGTAGCACGAGCACAGCGTGCAGACGACCATGTTGTGCACCTCGGCGGTGTTCTCCACCACCACCAGGTGGGTCGGCTCGATCTCGATGCCGAGCTCGCGGGTCGCGGCCGTGCCGTCGGCCAGCAGGCGTTCCTTGTAAGCCGGGTCGGTCCAGGCCCTGGCCACGACCTTGGCGCCCATCGCCGGGCTGATCGCATCCATGCGCTCGAGCTGCGCGCGGATCTCGTCGGCGGTCAGGATATCCTTCTCGATCAGCAGCTCGCGCAGCGCCGCTTCCATGTACTGGAAGTCGCTCCATGGGCCGTCGTGATCCGGCGGCGGGGTGTGGTCGTGATCGTGGCCATGTTCATGCCCATGGTCGTGCGTCGTGGTCATGCCGGCGGCTCCAGCCAATGTTCGTAGATCTCGATGTCGAGCGTGTCGGTCTTCGGCCCGTCGTAGTCCGGCCACAGGTCGGCCTGGCTGAACCGCACCCGGTAGAGCGGCTGCTTCGGCAAGCCGTCCAGGGCATAGGCCAGCGTCTCGGGGTTGCGGAAATCGCCGCAGATGCGTTCGACCTCGCCGACGTGACCGCGGCAATAGTGCGGCGTGCGGCAATGCCCGCTGGGCCGGTCGGTGCGCACCCGCACCCGCTCGCCGGGCTGATACTTGGCGGTCACTTGCCCTGCTCCAGGCCAACGCCGTTGGCCTTCAGTTCGGCGATGCGGTCGCGCATCTCCTCCTGCGTGACCACGCCCTTCTCGGTCAGGATATAGACGATCGAGGACACCCATCGCTCGTAGTAGGTCATCGCGTCATAGGCGTCGGCCGGCAGGCTTTCGATGCCGCGCCGCAATTCGTCGACCCGGATCAGACGACGATCCTCCGACGACAGCAGCCGCAGCATGGCGTCGACCCGTTTTTCCCACGGGTCGTAGACGTGCTCGGCGCGCTCGATCTCGCCATCGCGGCGGCCGCCCATGTCGTGGTGTCGCGGTTGCTCGCTCATCGCCGGCTCCTAGGGTTTCACGCGGGTGACGGCAAACTCCTCCGGCGGGTTGCCGAGCGTGTCCTGCAGGAACATGGCGATGGAGTCGCCCTTCACCTCGCCGGTGAAGATGCGTTTGTGCTTCTCGCGGCCCGAGCCGCCCATCAGCACCTCGAACGGTTCGGCGAAGGTGATGACATTGCCGTCGACGCTGCCCTCGCTGATCGCCCGCTTGGAGTCCCTGTAGTCGCGCTTGCTGCCGGGCGCGGTCTTCCAGGTCAGCGTGCCCAGCAGCTTGTCGCCGATCACCCGAAAGTCGAACACGAACTGGTAGAGGTAGCCCTTCTCGTAACGATGCTTGATCGGCTCGCTGATCCAGCTGCCGGCGATCTCGCCCTTGGCGGCGTCGGCCTGCAGCGCCGCCAGGCGGGTCTTGGCCAGCGGCGCGAAGGCACCGTCGGGATATTTCGCCAGATAGGCCTCGAAGTCGGCGGCCTCGCCGCTTTCCTGGATCGACTGCCAGAACACCACCTCCGGGCTGCCGCCGCCGCGGGTCTGGCCGGTGGTGGTCGGCTGCGTGGTGACCGCCGCGATCTGGGTCTCCACGCCGGCCGGCACGAAGATGAACTCGCCGCCCTCGTGGCCGGCGTTGCGGATGTCGGAATATTGCGGCGTCTGCTCCGCGTTGACCACGACCGGGCGGCTGATCTTCCGGAACAGCGAGCTGCCCTCGATGTATTCGCGATTGTCGGTGAGCGCATCGATGAACGCGGCGGCGAACACCGAATGGCCGTCGCGGCCGGCGTCGGCCACCGGCTCGATGCCGCCGGAGACGATGGCGGTGCGCGAACGCTGCTGGTTCAGCCGCTTCAGCCAGGTATCGCGCTCCTGGCCGGTCGGGATGTCGCCGGTCGAGGACCGCACCAGGGTGCCGGAGTAGCAGCTGTCGGCGATCACCATGACATGCTTGGCGGTCATCGCGTTCAGACGCCGGGTCAGGTCGGCGTTGGAAACCCAGTTCAGGTCGTCGTCGTCCTCGGCATCGACCGGCTGCCAGAAGCCAGTGTCGGTCTGCCGGTCGATGTAGCCGTGGCCGGCATAGTAGATCAGCAGGTTGTCGTCCGGCGTCAGCTCGGCACGATACTCGTTGAGCGCCCGCAGGATGTCGGTGCGGGTCGCGTCGCGCAGCAGACGAACCTGGAAATTGTATTTTGTTTCAAGCAGTTGGGCGACGGCCTCGGCGTCCGCAACGGCCGTCTGCAGCTTCGGCAGGCTCTGGTAGGCGTTGTTGCCGATGACCAGCGCGTGATAGCGCCCGAACGGCGTTTCCGCCGCCGTCGCCGCCAGCGGCAGCCAGACCAGCAGGGCGAAAAGCCACGGAACCCGGTGCAGCATTCATTGCGTCCTTCGCCTATTGCCCTCGCCGGCCAGTATCCGACCGCCGCCCCGACCGACGCAAGCCGCTTTACCGTCGCTTTACCATGGCAGACGTAGGTTGACCGGCCGATTTCCCCCTGGAGCCGCCATGGCCTCGGTCGACATCGCCGACGGATTGCGCAAGCACAAGCGCTGGCTGCAGGGCCAGCCTGGTGGCGCGCGCGCCAATTTTGCCATGCTCGACCTGTCCGGGATCAGGCTGGCGGGCGCCGATCTGCGCGAGGCGCGCATGGTCGGGGCAAAGCTGCACAAGGCCGACCTGCGCCGGGTGAACCTGACCGGCGCCGACCTGTTCGCGGCCGACCTGCGCGAGGCCGACCTGACCGGCGCGGAGCTGGCCGGCTGCGACCTGCGCGGCACCCAGTTTCGTGGCGCCAACCTGACCGAGGCCAACCTGCTGAAGGCGGACCTGCGCGACGGTACCCTGATGGCCGGCATCGCCGGCGGCGGTACCCGCGTCGCCAATGTCGACAGCGGTGGAATCGAGATCGAGCGGGCCAACATGCGCGGCGCCAACCTGGCCGACGCGCGGCTGTCCAGCGCCACCATCGCGCAAACCGACCTGTCGAACGCAATCCTGCGCCGCGCGGTGCTGACCGGCGCCGACCTGTCCGGCTCGCTGCTCGGCGAGGCCGATCTTTCCGACGCCGACCTTACCGGCTGCAACCTGGAAGGCGCCGACCTCACCGGTTGCGAGCTCAAGGGCGCCAAGCTGATCAATGCCAACCTGACCCGCGCCATCCTGATCGACGTCGACCTCGGCAGTTGCGACACCGACGGCGCCAAGCTGGTCGACGCGGAGATCGTGCGTTCGGTTGACTCGCTGTCCAAGGACCTGCGCGCGATGCTGAGGCAGCATCAGGTCTGGATCGACAGCTTCGGCGCCAAAGGCGAGCGCGCGGTGCTCGACAACCTGCCGCTGGAGCATATCGACTTCACCGAGTGGGACCTGTCCGGCGCCAGCCTGAAGGGCGCCACGCTGCTGGGCGCCAAGTTCGTCGGCGCGACCCTGAAGATGACCGACTTCGCCAACGCCAACCTGTACCGCGCCGACTTCGCGGGCAGCGACATGCAGGGCGTGAGCCTGGCTGGCGCCGACCTGAGCCGCGCCAACCTGAGCGACTGCCAACTACAACCGACGGCGATCCTGGACCGCGACGGCAAGGCTACCGGTCGCGAGTGGCCGGCCAACCTGGGCCGCGCCGACCTGACCCGGGCGACGCTCGACCGCGCCTGCCTGCGCGGCGCCAATCTGGGCGGCGCCAACCTGGACAACACCTCGGTCGAGGGCACCGACTTCGCCGACGCCGAGATTCGCGGCGCCCGTCTCGCCGGCGCGGCCGTGAAACGAGCCATTCTCAGGCGGTAATCAAGTCACCATCGTCATCGCGGCCGACCGCAGCGAGAGCCGGGATGACGACAATAGACGTGTGTGCGACCATGCCGTGCAGGAGAACCACGCCATGGCCGACGACCGCCTCGCCCGCCTGGTCGACACCGATCGCGGTGTCATCGACCGGACGATCTTCACCGCCCAGGACCTGTTCGAGCAGGAGCAGGAGACGCTGTTCACCCGCGCCTGGCTGCTGATCGGGCACGAGGGCATGGTGCCCGAGCCGGGCGACTACGTGGCGTCGCGCATGGGCACCGAGCCGGTGATCCTGACCCGCGACCGCGACGGCAAGCTGCACGCCTTCCTGAACTCGTGCCGGCATCGCGGCATGAAGGTCTGCCTGTTTGATCAGGGCAACACCCGGGTCTTCACCTGCCCGTACCACGCCTGGAGCTACGGCACCGACGGCAAGCTGGTCGGCGTGCCGATGCGCGAGAAGCTCTATCCCGACATGGACCTCGACCGATGGGGCCTGATCGAGGTGGCGCAGCTCGCGGTCTACAAGGGCACGGTGTGGGCGACGTGGGATGCCGACGCGCCGCCGTTCCTGGACTTCCTGGGCGGTGCCAAGCTGCACCTCGACCTGGCGCTGGACGCGCGCGACGGCCGCGAGGGCGGCTCGGAGGCGCTGCTCGGGATCCACAAGTGGGTGGTGCCGTGCAACTGGAAGCTGCCGGCGGAGAATTTCTGCGGCGACACCTACCACAACCCGAGCCACGCCTCGGTCGACATGATCGGCATCGGCCCGTCGGCGGCCAGCGGCCAGAAGGGGCGGCGCGACGGCGAGCTGGATGGCGCGCAACACCTGTGGGTCAGTTTCCCCGGCGGCCACGGCATCCACTCCGCGATGGTGGCGAGCAACGACTACACGGCGCTCTACGCCGACGACCCGGAAATCTCCGACTACTTCCGCCACTGTCACGAGGAACGGGTGCGCCGCAAGGGCGAGGACGCGCGGCTGCGCCCGTTCGTCGGCACCATCTTTCCGAACGCGTCGTTCCACGGCGGCCAGCCGCGCGCGCTGTGCATGTGGCATCCGGTCGACGCCGGCCACACCGAGGTCTGGCGCTTCTTCCTGGTCGACGCCGATGCGCCTGAGCGCGTGAAGGCGATGCTGCGCAAGTTCTACATGCGCTACTCCGGGCCAGCCGGCATGACCGAGCAGGACGACATGGAGAACTGGAACTACGCGACGGCCGGCGCGCGCGGACCGATCGCCTCGCGCCATCCGTTCAACTACCAGCAGTCGATCGGCCGGCACACGCCCGACGGCGGCGGGCGGCTGGCGACGCAGATCACGGAAGAGAATGCGCGCAACTTCTACCGCCACTGGCGGCTGTTCCTGGAAGGCCGGCCGTGGGACGAGCTGATCGCGCAAGCGCCGCGCCAGGCCGCCGAATAGCGATGAACCTGCCGCGCGACGAGGCCTATTTCCGGCTCAAGGACGAGGTCGAGACGTTCCTGTACGACGAGGCCGAGGCGCTGGACGAGCGGCGCTACGACGACTGGCTGGCGATGCTGGCCGACGACCTGGTCTATTTCATGCCGATGCAGCGCAACGTCGCGCAAGGGCCACACGCCGAGGCCATGGAATTCACCAGGGAACAGGCCGACATCCACTGGTTCGAGGAGGACAAGTGGACGCTGGCCAAACGGGTGGAACAAATCCAAACCGGCGTGCACTGGGCCGAGGTGCCGATCAGCCGCGTGGTGCACCTGGTCGGCAATGTCCGGCTGGTCGACGCTGCGCCGGACGCCGCATCGGCCGAGACCGTCACCGTGTCCTGCCGCTTCGTGGTCAGCCAGAACCGGCAGCAGCGCGAGAACTACCTGTTCGTCGGCCGCCGCACCGATACACTGCGCCGCGCGGGCAATGGCTGGCAGGTGTGCCGGCGCAAGGTGATCCTGGACCAGAACGTGTTGCTGGCGAAAAACCTGACGGTGTTCTTCTGATGGCTCAATTCCGTATCGGCGTCTCCGCCGCGCTGCTCGGCAAGGGGGCGTCGGCGCCCTTTCCGACCTACGACGTCACCTGGATGCACGACGACCCGGATATCGAAGTGGTCGCTCTGCCGGCCGAGTCGCCACTGCCGAGCCAGGCGCTGGCCGAGCTCGACGCCGCGATCCTGCTGGGCGAGCGGATCAGCGCGGCGAGCCTGGCGGGCAGCAAGCGGCTGGCGCTGTTCTGCCGCATGGGCGTCGGCTACGACACGCTGGACATCCCCGCCTGCACTGCCGCCAACACTGCGGTGACGATCACGCCGCCGGGCGTGCGCCGGCCGATGGCGGTGGCGATCCTGACGCTGCTGCTGTCGCTGGCCACCAACCTGCTGCACAAGGACCGGATCACCCGCAACGGCAAGCCGGGCTGGCGCGAGCTGCTCGACTTTCACGGCACCGGGCTGGTCGGCCGCACCTTCGCGCAGATCGGCATCGGCAACATCGGCGCCGAGGCGATGCGGCTGGTCGCGCCACTCGGATTCCGCCGTATCGCCCACGACCCCTATGTCGACCCCAAGGTCGCCGCGGAGCTGGGGGTGGAGCTGGTAAGCCTCGAAGACGCGTTCCGGCAGGCCGATTTCATCTCGGTGAGCTGCCCGTTGAACGACGAGACCCGCCATCTGGTGAACGCGGAGCGGCTGGCGCTGATGAAGCGAAGCGCGTTCCTGATCAATACCTCGCGCGGGCCGGTGGTCGACCAGAAAGCGCTCTACGAGGTGTTGAAGGACCGCCGGATCGCCGGCGCCGGACTGGACGTGTTCGATCCCGAGCCGCCCGAGGCCGACGAGCCGATCCTGAAACTCGACAACGTGGTGCTGAGCCCACACGCGCTGGGCTTCTCCGACCAGATGTTCGCCACCATGAGCGAGGTCAATCGCGCCGCGATCAACGCCGTCCGCGCCGGCCGGAACCCCGAGCACACGGTGAACGCCGACGTGCTTGCCGCTGACGGGTTCAAGGCGAAGCTGGCGGCCTTTCAAGCTGGATAATTTGGCTCCCGGCATCGACACCCACCTCACCCTACCCCTCGCCCCCCTGAGGGCGGAGAGGGAACCACGACGTTCTAACCACAGCGTCCCTCTCCGCCCCGGGGCGGAGAGGACAGGTGAGGTGGGGAGAATCGTTGCAATTGCCACAACCCCCGGCCGCTAGCCCATGCGTCCGCTCCTGTTCGCGCTGGGCTGGCTGTTCGTTGGTACCGGCGTGGTCGGGATCGTGGTGCCGGGGTTGCCGACGACGCCATTCTTGCTGCTCGCGGCGTGGTGTTTCGCCAAGTCGTCACCGCGCTTTCGGCACTGGCTGGTGAACCACAAGTGGCTGGGGCCGCCGGTGGTGGCCTGGCAGCGCCACGGCGCCGTGCCGCGCTCGGCCAAGATCGCGGCGGTGGCGATGATGGCGGCGTCGACCGCCTATGTCGCGATCTTCGTCGACGTGGCCTGGTACTGGCCGACGCTGATGGGCTGCACGCTGGCGGTGATCGCGGCGTGGCTGATCACGCGGCCGAGCCTGCCGGCGCCCCCGACCAGCTAAGCTTGCGCCAGTCGGCGTCGTCGCCGGCCACCGCCTTCTCCGCGTCGTAGCCGAACAGCCAGACCTGGCCCGGGGTGAAGCCGCCCTCCTCCGAGCCGCGACCGCGCATGCGGGCGTTGCGGCGTTCGACCGCGGCCGGCTCGGCCAGGTGGAACAGCCGCTCCGCCTCGCGCGACTGGCGCTGCACCGTGGTCGCGCGCTCCCAGCGCAGCTCCTGGTAGCGCCGCAACGCGGCCGGCACGTCGTCGGCGCTGCGCTCCAGGCTGCGCACCAGCACCCAGGCATCCTCGATGGTCTGCGCCGCGCCCTGCGCGTGGTAGGGCAGCATGGCGTGCGCCGCGTCACCCAGCAGCGCGACGCGGCCTTGCGTCCATTCGGGCAGCGGTTCGCGGTCCATCACCACCGTTCGGAACGGCCGCTCGGTCGCCGACAGCAGGCCAACCGCCTGCTCGTGCCAGCCCTTGTATTGCGCCAGCAGCGCCTCGGTGGTGGCGGTCGCCGACCAGCTCTCGGCGGCGTCCGGGTCGAACGGGGTCAGGCCGACCCAGTTCAGCTTGTCGGCGCCGGAAACGTAGTAGACCACGAGGCTGCGCTCCGGCCCCATCCAGATGTAGGACTTGCGCTCCACGCCCAGTGCCTCGGCGGCTTCGCGCGGGATAAGGCCGCGCCATGCGGTGCAACCGGAACGGCGCGGCGGGTCGGGCCGGAACAGCCGGTCGCGCACCAGGGAATGGATGCCATCGGCGCCAACCAGAACGTCGCCGCGCACCGTCTCGCCGCCGGCCAGCGTGACCTCGACATGGTCGTCGTGCGCCGTGACCGTTTCGACCTTGGCGCCCAGTCGCAGGTCGCCGTCGCGCACCGCCGTCAGCATCGCGTCCAGCAGGTCGGCCCGGTGCGCGTGCATGTAGGGCGCGCCGAACCGTTCCGCGACCGCAGGCATCAGCGGGGTTTCCAGCAGGGTCTCGCCGGTGTCGTAGGTGCGGAAGCAATGCGTCGCCGGCTTCACCGCCACAGCCTCCACCGCCGGCAGGACGCCGAGCCAATCCAGCACGCGGGTCGCGTTCGGCGAAAGCTGGATGCCGGCGCCGACGGCGGCCAGCGCCGGGGCCTGTTCCAGCACGGTGACATCCAGGCCGCGCTTGCGGGCAGCGAGCGCGATGGCCAGGCCGCCGACGCCGCCGCCGATGACGATCAGTTGCATTGGCTCACCGAATCTTCCGCGCAGATGGTCTCGCCGTCGACCCAGCGCGCGCCGGCGAGGTTGGCGCCGGTCAGGATCGCGTCATGCAGCTTGGCGCCGGTGAAATCGACGCCGGTCATGTTCGCGCCGTAGAAGGCCGTTTCGGTGAGGTTGGCGTCCTTGAACGAGGCGCCGGCGAGGTTGGCATTGGTCAGATCGGCACCGTTCAGCCGCGCCCTGTCAAAGTTGGCGCCGTGCGCATCGACCTCGATGAACTTGGTGCGGCGCAGGTCGGCGCCCGACAGGTCGGTCTCGGCGAAGGTGGAGCGCATGTAGCGGCCATCCTTCAGCCGCGCGCCGGACAGGTCGACGCCGGTGAAGTCGCGCTTGCTCATGACGCAGCGACGCCAGTCGACGCCCGGCTTCGGCGCGTCGGCGCAGTCCGCCCACACCGGCACCGCCAGCGCCGTCAGCATCGCCGCCAGAGCGGATCCTCGTACAAGTTGCAACCGTCGGTACCTCGGCAAGTGACGAAGCGCCCGATGCTAGCCGGACGCGGCTCCGAGGCAACCCTATCAGGAAATCGACCCGCCAAACGCGAGTGTCGCGTCAGATGTGCCCCATCAGGAGCAATACAAGGACGATCACCAGAAGCACGCCGGCGACGCCGCCGGGCGCATAGCCCCAGGTCCGGCTGTACGGCCACACGGGAACAGCGCCAACCAGGATGACGATGAGAATGATGAGAAGGATGGTGCCGAGCGTCATGGGAGCGCCTCTCGCAGGTAATACTCAGAGACGACAACGCCGCTGACGCGATTTGGTTCTCACCTCTCCTCGTCCAGGGCCATCAGGGCTGTGTTGCCGCCGGCCGCAGCCGTGTTGATCGACACCGAACGTTCCACCGCGAAGCGCGGCAGATAGTGCGGGCCGCCGGCCTTGGGACCGGTGCCGGACAGGCCCTCGCCACCGAACGGCTGCACGCCGACCACGGCACCGACCTGGTTGCGGTTGACATACATGTTGCCGACGCGCACGCGGGCCTGGATGTACGCCACGGTATCGTCGACGCGGCTGTGCACGCCGAGGGTGAGACCGTAGCCGGTGGCGTTGATCGCCTCGCAGACCTTGCCGAGACGGTCGCCGCGATAGCGGATCACGTGCAGCACCGGGCCGAAGACTTCTTCGGCGAGCCGGTCCAACCGGTCAATCTCGATCAGGCGCGGGGCCAGGAAACTGCCCGGCAGCTCATCCAGCGGGGCGATGGCGTGGACGCGGCCGATGTCCTTGATGCGTTCGAGATGCGCTTCGATGCCGGCCCTGGCGTCGTCGTCGATCAGCGGGCCGACGTCGGTCGCCAGGTCGAGCGGATCGCCAAGTCGCAGTTCGGCCATGGCACCGGCCAGCATCTCGATGGTGCGTTCGGCGACGCTGTCCTGCACGAACAGCACCCGGGCGGCGGAGCAGCGCTGGCCGGCGCTGTTGAAGGCGGAAAGGACCGCGTCGGCGACGACCTGTTCGGTCAGCGCCGACGAATCCACGATCATCGCGTTCTGGCCGCCGGTCTCGGCGATCAGCGTGGCCAGCGGGCCGTCGCGTGCGGCCAGCGTGCGGTTGATGCGTTGCGCGGTGGCGGTGGAGCCGGTGAAGGCGACACCGGCGATGCGCGGGTCGCCGACCAGCGCGGCGCCGACGCTCTCGCCCGGCCCGGTCAGCAGATGCAACACCTCGCCCGGCACGCCGGCGCGGTGCAGCAGTCGGATGGCGGCAGCGGCGACCAGCGGCGTCTGCTCGGCCGGCTTGGCGATCACCGCGTTGCCGGCGGCCAGCGCGCCGGCGATCTGGCCGGTGAAGATCGCCAGCGGGAAATTCCACGGACTGATGCAGACGAAGACGCCGCGTCCGGCCAGCGCCAGCGTGTTGGCCTCGCCGGTCGGACCGGGAAGTGTTATCGGCGCGGCGAAATGCGCGCGCGCCTGGGCGGCGTAGTAGCGCAGGAAGTCGACCGCCTCGCGCAGTTCGGAGACCGCGTCGCGCACCGTGCGGCCGCCCTCGCGGATCACCCGGGCCAGCAGCGTCGAGGTCGACTGTTCGTACAGATCGGCGGCGCGTTCCAGGATCGCGGCGCGGGCGGCCCCGCCGCGTCTGTCCCAATCGATCTGCGCCGAGACCGCCAGTTCGACGGCCCGGCCGGCCAGCTTGGCATCGGCATCGGCGACGTGGCCGATGCGACGGTCGCGTCGGGACGGATCGAACCGTTCGGCGTTCGGCTCGCCCACGACCTCGCCGCCGACGATCGGCGCGGCGGTCCATTCGCCGTCGATGGCCGCGTTCAGGTTGTCGTACAGCAGGTCGCGAGCCAGCGGGCTGGCCAGGTCGACGCCTCGCGCGTTGCGCCGCACACCACCGAACAGGTCGCGCGGCAGCGGGATCTTCGGGTGCGGCGCGCGGCGCCAGCCGGCGGCGATCGCGACCGGGTCCTCGACCAGCGCGTCGACCGGCACGTCGGCCTCGGCCAGACGGTTCACGAAGGAGGTGTTGGCGCCGTTCTCCAGCAGCCGGCGCACCAGATAGGGCAACAGGTCCTCGTGGCTGCCGACCGGGGCGTAGACGCGGCAGGCCGGGCCGATGCCGCCCTCGCCCACGACCTGGCCGTAGAGCGCGGCACCCATGCCGTGCAGGCGCTGGAACTCGTAGCCGGTGCGGTTGCCGGCCAGCGCCTTCACCGCGGCCAAGGTGTAGGCGTTGTGGGTGGCGAATTGCGGGAACAGCCGGCCGTCGGCGGCGAACAGCGCCTTGGCGCAGGCGATGTAAGACACGTCGGTCGCCGTCTTGCGCGTGAACACCGGGTAGCCGTCCAGGCCGAGCTCCTGCGCCCACTTGATCTCGCTGTCCCAGTAGGCGCCTTTCACCAGCCGAACCGGGATCAGGCGGTCATGCGCCTCGGCCAGCGCGGCAAGCCATTCGATCACGTGCGGTGCCCGCTTCTGGTAGGCCTGCACCACCATTCCGAAGCCGGACCAGCCGGCCAGGCTCTCGCGCGCCAGCACCGCCTCGAACACATCCAGCGACGGTTCCAGGCGGTCGGCCTCTTCCGCGTCGATGGCGATGGCGACGTCGAGCTGGCGGCCGCGCTCGACCAGTTCGGCCAGGCGCGGCACCAGCTCGGCCATCACGCGGTCGCCCTGGGCATACTCGTAGCGCGGGTGCAGCGCCGACAGCTTGATCGACATCGCGCCGCCGGGCAGCTTCGCCCCGACCGTGTCGATGGCGTTGCGATAGGCGGCGAAGTAGCGGTCGGCATCGGCGTGGGTGCGGGCCGCCTCGCCCAGCATGTCGAAGGAGTAGTCGTAGGCGTCGTCGATCTCGGAAATGGCTTCCTCGATGGTGCGCCCGAGCACGAACTGACGGCCCATGATGCGCATCGCCTGGCGCATTGCCTGGCGGATCAGCGGCTCGCCGCTCTTCGCCACCAGCCGGCCGAGGAAACCGCCGACGGCGCCGATGTCGCGGCGGTCCAGACCGATCACCTCGCCCGACAGCATCAGGCCCCAGGTCGAGGCATTGACCAGCAGCGAGCCGGAGTGGCCCAGGTGGTCCTCCCAGTCCGCGTCCGACAGCTTGTCGCGGATCAGCCGGTCGGCGGTGTCGGCGTCGGGAATGCGCAGCAGCGCCTCGGCCAGGCACATCAGCACCACGCCCTCGCGGGTCTCCAAACCATACTCGGCCAGGAATGCGTCGAGCCCGCCGTGGCTGTCGGCATCGGCCCGCACGCCCTCGACAAGCTGGCGCGCCAGGGCCTCGGCGGCCTCGCGCTCGGCCGGCGTCAGCCGCGCCAATGGCAGCAGTTCGCTCACCGCCGCGGTTTCGTCCTGGCGGTAGGCGCCGGCGATCACCGCGCGCCGGTGGCGCAAAACGTCCGTGTCCATGACCCGACCATAGCGAACGATCGCGACGGCCGGTACCGGTGGTAAATTCGGCCATGCTTGACTGTGACGACGCGCACACCTATGCAAGAACACTGCACCGTCAAAAGACGGGCCGAGGGCACCAAAAAAAACTGGGTAAGCAATGCGCCTCGGAACTTTGCTGCGATTTGCCTTCTTCATTCTGTTGCTGCCGTTGCTGCTGTTCGGCGTGGCCCCGACGGCATTGGTCGCCGACGGCGCCGATGCCGTGCGCGACCGGCTGCGCGCCGGCTTGCATGAGGCCGGGCGGGACATCCGCTTCGACGACACGGCGCGGGCGCTGACGGATTTGCTGGAGGCAGCCCCGCGCTCGACGGAGCTGTCCTGGCGGAACATCGACCGGCACATGCGGACCGCCACGACGGGCTACCGCAAGGTGCGCCAGGTGACGCGCGACGGTTTCATGCGGGCCCTGGACTCGCAGCCGGCCAAGCAGCTCGAAAAGGCCGCCGATGCGGTCTACGAAGGCGTCACCGACCTCAGCCTCGACAACATGGAACGCGCCTTCCGCGACCCGCTCCCGACGCTGCCGGGGCGCTGGGACTGAGCTTGAACTCGCCGGGCTGAAGCCTATCTTGGGGCGACCCTTGCTGAGGACGCCCCGCCCTTGAGCGATACCGACACCACCACATTGACCGCGCTGGGCCGCGAGAGCCGGATTCCGGCCTCGCCGGACGAGGCCGTGCTCGATGCCGTGCCGAACCCGCATCCCGGCACCACCTACCTGATCCGCTTCGTGTGTCCGGAATTCACCTCGCTGTGCCCGGTGACCGGACAACCGGACTTCGCTCACCTAGTGCTGGACTACGTGCCCGACGGAACGATGGTGGAGAGCAAGTCGCTGAAGCTCTACTTCGCGTCGTTCCGCAACCATGCGGCGTTTCACGAAGGCTGCACCATCAGCATCGCCAAGCGGCTGGTGGCGACGCTGAACCCGACGTGGCTGCGGATCGGCGGCTACTGGTATCCGCGCGGCGGCATGCCGATCGACGTGTTCTACCAGACGGCTGAGCCACCCGAGGGCCTGTGGCTGCCGGACCAGGGCGTCGCGCCCTATCGCGGACGGGGCTGAACCATGAACGAACCGAAGAACCGCGCCGGCTTCGCCACCCGCGCGATCCATGCCGGCCAGCGCCCGGACCCGACCACCGGCGCGATCATGACACCGATCTACGCCACCTCGACCTACGTCCAAGAGAGTCCGGGCGTGCACAAGGGCTACGAGTATTCGCGCAGCCAGAACCCGACGCGGATGGCATTCGAGGCCTGCGTCGCCGACCTGGAGAACGGCCACGCCGGCTTCGCCTTCGCGTCCGGCATGGCGGCGACCGCGACGGTGCTGGAGCTGCTCGACAGCGGCCAGCATATCGTGGCGATGGACGACCTCTACGGCGGCACCTACCGGCTGTTCGAGCGGGTGCGGCGGCGCTCGGCCGGGCTCGACTTCACGCTGGTGAACCTGAGCGATCCGGCCGCACTGCAAGCCGCGGTGAAACCCGAGACGAAGATGATCTGGGTGGAGAGCCCGACGAATCCGCTCCTCCGTCTGGTGGACTTGGAGGCGATCGCGGCCTTCGCCAAGCCGCGCGGGATTCTCACCGTCTGCGACAATACCTTCTGCTCGCCCTACGTGCAGCGGCCGCTGGACCACGGATTCGACATCGTCGTGCACTCGACCACCAAGTATCTCAACGGGCATTCCGACATGGTCGGCGGCGTGGTGGTGGTCGGCGACAATCCCGAGCTGCGGGAACAGATCGGCTTCCTGCAGAACGCGGTCGGCGGGGTGGCCGGCCCGTTCGACAGCTTTCTCGCGTTGCGCGCGCTGAAGACCCTGCCCTTGCGCATGGAACGGCACTGCGCCAACGCCCAGGCGGTCGCCGAATTCCTGCAAGCGCACCCGAAGGTGGAGACGGTCTACTACCCGGGCCTCGGTTCGCACCCGCAGCACGAACTGGCGAGCCGGCAGATGCATGGCTTTTCCGGCATGGTCACCGCGATCCTGGCCGGCGGGCTCGACGCCAGCCGGCGGTTCCTGGAACGCTGCGAGGTGTTCGCGCTGGCGGAGAGCCTGGGCGGCGTCGAGAGCCTGGTGGAACACCCGGCGATCATGACGCACGCCTCGATCCCGCCGGAGATCCGCGCCGAACTCGGCATTTCCGACGGCCTGGTGCGCCTGTCGGTCGGCGTGGAAGACATCGACGACCTGATCCAGGATTTGCGGAACGCGCTCAGCTGACGTCGCGAGACGCCCGGCTCAAGCCCACGGGTGTCGGGTTAAGACTGGGGTGATTGTCCGTTTCCTGGTGCCGCTCAGGCGGTTGCGCTGCTTCGGGCGGCACCGGACAGTAGAACCGCAACCGATTGGTCCAGCTTCTGGACGTGGATGCCCCGAACAAGTCGGGGCATGACGACCTTACTGAAAAACATAGAAAACGCGTCCTGGCCCGGCTTGTCCGGGCCATCCACGTCCCTGCACTTGCAAAGGCGTTGAGGGGTGGGCGCAGGACCGGAAGGACTTAACCGGACAGCCGTGGGCTTGACCCGGCTATCTCGTCTCAACCCGATGCGTTCGCCCCCCGCCACGCGGCGATCGCGGCCGCCACGGCGGTGTCCGCGCGGGCGTCGATCTCGGCTTCTGTCAGGGTGCTCAGCGGGTGCGGAATCACCACCGGCAGCAGGTCGGGCATGCCGAGTGCGATACGCTGCACTTCGGCCTCGTGGGTGAACTCGGTGGTCACCACCACGGCGGCCGGCAGTCCCTGGCCCTCAAGCTCCACGCCGTCATGCATACAGCACGACGTACACGAGCCTCAGTCGCCGATCGCCGTCAGCACCACGTCGTTGTCGCGCGCGATCTCGGCCACCAGGTCGGGCGCCGCGATCTTGGAGAAGCTCTCCTTGCGGTAGTAGTTCACCGCCGCGAAGCCGGCCTCGTCGCCCAGCCGGGCGCTCATCCGGCGCAGCAGCTTGTTGGCGTTCCACTTGGTGTTGTCGAGCACGGCCAGGCGCAGGCCGGTAAGCTCGGCGCTTCGTGGCGCCATCGCGCGGGCCTCGGCGGTGACCTCGCCGCGCGGATCGTAGACGGTGTGAGCCATCGAGTTCCTCTCTACAGAAAACAGGTGCCGTCGACGCAGACCGGACCGGAGACCGGTGCGGCGCCGTCGATGCCGCGCAAGACCGGGTTGGACATGTGCCCCCAGCCCGGCAGGAAGGCGGAGAATCGCCCGGCCTCGCCGCCGGCGACAAACAGGTGAATGCTGTCGGCCGAGGGCACGATGGGATTGCGCGAGTCCAGCTCGCGGCCGTACCACTTCGGCAGGTTGCGATTGTAGATCTTGCCGTAGCGATGCTCGAAAGCGATGTCGCCGAAGCGGATGCGGGCGTTGTCCCACAGGAAGTGGCGCACGTCGTGGCGGGTCCAGCCCTGGCCCGCGATGGTGCGGGCATGTTCTGGCCCCAGCACCACGGCGCAGTGGCCGGCGCTGACGGCGTTGTTGTGGGCGTAGGACGACATCGACGAGACGATGGATTCCAGGATGCCGCGGGCATCGTCGGCGACGTGGTTGGTGACGCTGTGCGGCGGCTCGCAGGCGATCACGAAGACGGTCGAATCGCGGGCATCGAAGCCCTTCTCGACGTGGTAGGGCGCGAACGGGCTCGCCGCCTCGTTCTCGGCGATGGCGAAGGTGTACTTGCCGGGATGGCCCAGCGTCGACTTGTCGAGCTCGCCCGGCCAGCCGCCGCCGACATTCAGCAGCACCAGCCGGATCGCGCGCCCGATGGTGGCGTTGGCGCGATTGCCGGAGCCGAACACGTTGCAGTCGGCGTTCATGCCGATCTCGTCGCGGATCGGCCCGTTCACCACCAGCAGCGGACAGGCCATGTGCGTCGTCGCCTGCACCCCGTTCAGGTTAAACGCGGTCTCGGTCAACGCCAGCAGCGCCGCGCGCACCACCGGTGCATAAGCCGGCTTGCAGCCGGCCATGACCATGTTCACGGCCAGAATCCTGCGGGTCAGGCCGCCCCAGCGCGGCGGCACCTTGCATTCCAGGTGGTCCGGATCGCCGCCCAGCGCGCGCACCATCGCGACAACCTTCTCCGGGGTCGGCGGCACCACCGGAAAACCGTCGGAAAAGCCCTGCTCATAGTACCACTCGACCAGGTCGGTATCGTCGGCGAGTTCGGTCGGCGCGGCGTCGGGCATGCTCGTCATTCCTTGGCGTGCCGCGGCTGGAAGTGGCGGAAAGGTGTGGGAGTCGAACCCACCAGGCACGTCTCACGCCCCTCACTGGGTTTGAAGCCCAGGCGCCCCACCGGGAACGATACCCTTCCTTCATCCGTGGCCCGATAACATATCATGGCGAGACGATGACAGACACGTATCCAGACGAACCAGGCGCCGGGCGCGTGCGCCGCTGGCTGCTGACCGGCATTGGCGGGCTGCTGGTCGCCGTCGTGCTGGCGGTGCTGGCCGCCGCCTATCTGTTCGACGAGAAGGACCACATGGCGGCGGCCCGGGAATTCCTGGCCAAGGGCAACTCGCGCGCCGCGCTGATCGAGCTGAAGGCGGCAGTCCAGGCCGACCCGGGCAACGCGGAGGCGCGTTTGGCGCTGGCCCGGCTGGCGCTCGATGTCGGCGACGCCGCCACCGCCGAGCGCAACCTCCTGGAAGCACACAAATACGGTATCCCGGAAGACGAGGTGCTGTTGCCACTGGCCGAGGTGCAGCTACAGCTTGGCAAGCTCGACCTGTTGCTGCGCGACGTCACGGTGACGGGGCGCGATCCGGCGCTGCTGCCCGGCGTGCTCAGCTATCGCGGCCGCGCTCACCTGGCGCGGGGCGAGGTCGAGCAGGCCCGCGCCGCGATCGACGAGGCGCTCGACCTGGCGCCAGACCATGTCGACGCCCGGCTGACACGGGCAGACCTGCTCCGGCTGGACGGCCGGTTCGACGACGCCGAAGTTGAGATTGACGCGGCGCTGGCAGCCAAGCCGGGCTATCAACGGGCCTTGCTGATGAAGGCCGATGCGCGCCGCCGCGCCGGCGACCTACCCGGCGCGTTGGCCGCCTACGACGGCGCCATCGAAGCCAACCGGCACCTGCCGCGAGGCTGGCTCGGGCGCGCAGAGACGTTGTTGCGGCTGGAGCGGCCGGCTGACGCGCGCGCGGCGATCGACGCGGTGCTGGCGGTCTATCCGCGTCATCCGCTGGCGCACTATCTGAGCGCGCTCTACCACAGCAAGCGCGGCGCCGACGCCGACGCCATCACCGCCTTGCAGGAAATGGGCGGCTACGAGCGGCGCCACCCGCCGGCCCTGTTCCTGATGGGCATGCTGACCGCCCGCGCCGGGCAGCTCGAACAGGCCGAAATCAACCTGCAGAAACTGCTCGACGCGGTGCCAGGGCACTTGCCCGGCGGCAAGCTGCTGGCGTCGATTTATATGCGCAAGCAGCGGCCGGACCGCGCCGTCGACGTGCTGCGCGGCATACTCGAGGCCTACCCTGACGACGTCGAAGTCGCCGCGCGGCTGGCCGACGCCTACTTGTCTGCCGGCAACGCGTCGGCGGCGGCCGCGTTGCTGGACCGGCTCGGTCAGGCCGATGCCGACAACCTGAACCTGCGCACCCAGATTGCCACCAGCCGGCTGCGCAGCGGCGAGACCGAGGCCGCCGTCGCCGAGCTGGAGAGCATCGTCGCGCTCGACCCGAGCGCGACGCAGGCCAATATCATGCTGGTTCTGTCACAGCTTCGCGCCGGGCGGCTGAACGAGGCGCTGGCCGCCGCCCGGGCGATGCGCGAGGCATTGCCCGACAATCAGATGGGCCCGAACCTGATCGGCGGCATCCTGGGCCGCCAAGGCGACCTGGCCGGCGCACGGGCCGCCTTCGAAGCGGCGCTGGCCATCGAGCCCGGTTTCGAACCGGCGCTGTTGAATCTGGCGGCGCTGGAAGCTGGCGAAGGCGATCTCGACGCGGCACGGGCCCGTTACCGGGAATTGCTGGACCTGAATCCGGCAGCGGAGCCGGCCTTGCTGCAGCTCGCGCGCCTGGAACGGCGCGCCGGCGACCGCGCGGCGGAGTTGGCCTGGCTCCGCCAGGCCGTCGCCGCCCTGCCCGAAGCGATCAAGCCCCGAGTGGCGCTGGTCGACACGCTGATCGCGCAACGTGAGTATAGCGCCGCGCTGGACGTGGCGCGCGGCTTCTCCGAAGCGGCGAACGACGATCCGGCGGCGATCGAGGCGCTCGGCCGTGCCCACCTGGCGTCCGGCGATGGCACCAACGCCGTCGGCAGCTTCCGACGCCTGGTGACCCTGCGGCCGAGTTTGGTGCCGGCATGGCGGCGGCTGGCCGGTGCCCTGGTCTCGATCGACAACCACCCCGAGGCACGTCAGGCGTTGCGCAAAGCGATCTCGCTGGCGCCGCGCTGGGCGCCGTTGCGGATCGACATGGCGCGGCTGGATCTCGCCGACGGGCGCCTCGCCGACGCCCAGCGAGCGGCCGAGAAGGCGCGCGAGCTGGCACCGGAGAACGCACTTGCCCATGCGCTGGCCGGCGAGATTCGACTGCGCGCCGGCGACCCGACGGGCGCCGCGGCGCGCTATGCCCGTGCCATCGAGGTGGCGCCGAACGATTCTCTGGTGCACAAGCTCTACGAAGCACAGGTCGCCGACGGCAAGGCCGACCAGGCGCTGGCGACGTTGGACGACTGGATCGCGGCCCATCCCGAAGCTCAGGCGATCAGGTTCGCGCGCGCGGCACATCTCTTCACGCACGGTCAGGATCGGGAGGCGATGGCGGCCTACGAGGCGCTCGCCGCCGACATTCCTGGCAACCACGTCATTCTCAACAACCTGGCGCTGGTCTATGACCGGCTGGGAGATCCGCGCGCGGTCGAGGTGGCCAAGAAGGCCTACGCCGCCGCTGACCAGGCGCCGGCGGTGGCCGACACGCTGGGCTGGATCCTGGCTCGGCGTGGCGATCCCCAACGGGCCGTCGAATTGCTGCGCGCGGCCGCCGAAGCGCTGCCTGATTCACGCGCGGTGCACTACCACCTGGCCTACGCCTATGACGCCGCCGGCGACCGCGAGGCGGCGGCGACCATCCTGCGCACGCTGCTGCGGCAAACGACGGATTTCGCCGAGGCCGAGGCCGCAGCCGAGCTGCTGCGCCGCCTGACGCCATAGGGGCACTCGGTGACACTTTCGAGTCACAGCCTGGCTCGCAATGATCACCATTCGACGCCCCCTGGCGCGTTGTAGGCGTCACGCCCGGTCCCTACAGTCGTGCGCAACAAAACAGAAAACACCGCTTGAGGGCCTCTATGAGACGTCTGTTGCCGGCACTGCTGGCCGCACTGCTATTCGCCGCGACCGCATCGGCGCAGACCGAAACCCGCTACGGCAACTATCACGCGCTGGTCATTGGCAATAACGACTATGTGCACTTGCCACGGCTGCAGACAGCGGTGGCCGACGCGGCCGCGGTCGCCGAGTTGCTGAAATCGCACTACGCCTTCAAGCAGGTCACGCTGCTGCTGAACGCACGCCGCGCCGACATCCTGCGCGCCATGAACCGGCTGCGCGCCGAACTGGGCGGCGACGACAACCTGCTGATCTACTATGCCGGCCACGGCCACGTGGATCGCGCCGTCGACGAAGGCTACTGGCAGCCGATCGACGCCGAACCCGAGGACGACACCTACTGGATCAAGAACCAGCGCCTGACCGACTACCTCAAGGGCATGGCGGCAAAGCACGTCATGGTGGTCGCCGATAGCTGCTATTCCGGCACCCTGACCCGCAGCAGCAACAGCGGCCCGCCGGCCGGCGGTACCCGCGAAGCGTGGCTGTCACGCATGGCCTCGCGACGCGCCCGGACCGCGCTATCGTCGGGCGGGGTCGAGCCGGTGAGCGATGCCGGGCCCGGCGGTCACTCGGTGTTCGCCGACGCATTCCTGGCCGCGCTGCGCGAGAACCGTGACGTGCTCGACGGCCAGGCGCTGTTCCAACGCCTGAAGCAACGGGTGGTGGCGAACGCGCAGCAGACCCCGCAATATGCCGACGTGCGCGACGCCAGCCACGATGGCGGTGATTTCTTGTTCGTGCCGCGCGACGTGCTGGCCGGCGCGCCCGATCCGGTACCGCCGCCACCGACGGCGTCGGGCAGCTTGGCCGCGCTCGATCTGGCGCTTTGGCAAAGTGTGAGCGACAGCACCGACCCGACGATGTTGCGCGCCTACCTGGCGCGCTTTCCCGATGGGACCTTCGCCACCGTTGCGCGGTTGCGAATTGGCGAGCTCTCAGTTTCGCGGGGTAAGCCGGCGTCCGTGCCGACGGTCCGGAAACCCGCGCCGAAGCCGAAGCCCGCCGTCACCGGCCGGGCGCGCTATGTGGTGGTGTCGCGCGCGGTGTTGCGCGCCGCGCCGACCGACGCCGGCAAGCGGCTGGCGACACTGGCGGCGGGCACCGAAGTGCAGATCGCGGGTCGCACAGTCGATGGCGACTGGCTGGTGATCGCCCAGCCGGAGGGCGGCAAGGCCTACCTCTACGCGCCGCTGCTGCGCTTCAAGGGCGCCTAGCCCAGAACGAAAATGTCGGCGGCCGGCCGGACGATAACGCGTACCGATCCCTCGCGGCGGGTCAGGCCGACGCGATCGAAATATTCCAGCAACTCGATGGTGAGGTTGCGGCCGATACCGGTGGCGTCGCGGAACCGGGCCGCGTCGAACGGCGCCTCGGCCGCCAGCCGCTCGGCGAGCTCGGCCAGCTCGCGCACCGCCGCCGGCGGGAAGTAGCGGTTCGGCGCCACCGGCAGCACCAGGCCGACCCGCGCCGCGCGGCCCATCAGCCGGCGTACTTCTTCGGGATCGAGGGAAAGCTCGGCCGCGATCTCGCGGAAGATCGGCGGCCGCATCTCGGCCTCCTCCAGCAGCGGCCAGATCGCGTCCCAGCGCCTGGCATCGGCACCGGCGAGCTGCGCCTTGTGCGTCGGCAGATGCAGGCTGACCCCGTTGCGGGCGACGCGGCCGTCGTCGCGCAGGCTGTCGGCCAGGTGCCTGACCAGGTCGGCCGGCAGGTTGGCGCGACGGCGAAGCTGATCGACGGTCGGGCCCAGGCTGTCCGGCTCCTTGGCGTGCCACTCGGCCAAAGCCGCCAGAACTTGCGCCGCGACGGCCTCCAGCCGGGCCGGACGCAGCCCGATGGCGCCGTCGGCGCCGTCCACCAGCACCATGTCGCGGCCGTCGAACAACGCCTGCGCCTCGCCGTCGGTCAGGTTGCGGGCGCGTTGGAAGCGGTCCAGCCGCACGCCGCGCACCGCGCCGTCGAGCAAGCCGTCCAATGCCGTCGCGGCGTCAGGCAGTGCGTGCGCGGCCAGCTCGGCGAGACGATCCGGACGGGCGCGACCACGGGTCGGTGGGTGGATATCGACCACGGCGCCGCCGCCAACGGTCCGCTGTGCCGACTGATCGCGCAGGATGAAGCGGTCGCCGTGCACCGCCAGCACCGGACCGTCGAGCACCAGTTGCGCCAGCCCTTCCTCGCCCGGCGCCAGGCTGTCGCGGCCGAGCAGCGCCACGCGGCCGGTCACGTCGGCGGCGCCGAGATGCAGGTGCACGGGGGTCCAGTGTGCCAGTGCCCGGGTCTCGCCCGGCAGCACCCGCACCATGGCATCGAAGCGGCGCAGCGGCAGGTGTGCCGGCGGCGCGACGATCCAGTCGCCGCGATGGATCTGGTCCTTGCGGATGTCGGCGCCGGCAAGGTTGAGCGCGCAGCGTTGCCCGGCGACGCCGACGTCGGCGGCCTGGTTCAGCGCGCGCAGGCCGCGCACCCGCGCCTCGATGCCGATCGGCGACACCCGCACCGTGTCGCCGATCGCGACCCGTCCGGCGAATACCGTGCCGGTCACCACCACGCCGGCGCCCTCCACGGTGAAGCAGCGGTCGACCGCGAGCCGGAACTGGCCGCCGCTGGCGCGGGCGGCGTGGTCGCGGGCGGCGTGGTCGAGGTGGCCGCGCAGGTCCTCGATGCCCTCGCCCTTCAGCGCTGCGACGGGGAAGACCGGCGCGCGGTCCAGGCCGGTGCCGGCGATCAACGCGCGCGCGGCGTCGGCGACCTCATCGACCCGGGCCGGCTCGACCCGGTCGGTCTTGGTCACCACGACGACGCCACGGGTGATGCCGAGCAGGTCGAGGATCGCCAGGTGCTCGGCGGTCTGCGGCATCGGCCCGTCGTCGGCGGCGACGATCAGCAGCGCCAGGTCGATCGCCGCGACGCCGGCCAGCATGTTGTGGATGAAGCGCTCATGGCCGGGCACGTCGACGAAGCCGACCATCGGGCCGTCGGCACTCAGCGGCTTGTAGGCGAAGCCGAGGTCGATGGTCAGGCCGCGATTCTTCTCCTCCGGCAGGCGGTCGGTGTCGACGCCGGTCAATGCCTGGATCAGCGAGGTCTTGCCGTGATCGACGTGGCCGGCGGTGGCGATCAGCATGGCAGTTGCGCCGCGAACCCCTCGGAGTCCTCCAGGCAGCGCAGGTCGAGCCACAGCGCGCCGTCCTGCACCCGCCCGATCACCGGCGTGGGCAGCGCGCGCAAGCCCGCCGCCAGCCGCTTCAAGGCGCTGCCCCGGCCGGTCAGCCGCAGCGCCGCGCTCGGCACCCTGTCCATCGGCCGGGCGCCGGAACCGATCTGGCTGTCGCAGTCGGCGACCGTGACATCGAAATCGGGATACGCCTTGGCCAGCGCCGGCCGCAACCTTTCGGCCAGCGCGCGGATGTCGGCGGCGGGGCGGGTCAGCAGGCGCAGCGTCGGCACGCGCTGGACCACCCGGTCGGGGTCGTCGTAGAGCGCGAGTACCGCCTCCAGCGCCGCCAGCGTCACCTTGTCGAGGCGCAGCGCGCGCTTCAGCGGGTTCTTCTTCAGCTTCGCGATCAGGTCGGCTCGGCCGACGATCAGGCCGGCCTGCGGTCCGCCCAGCAGCTTGTCGCCGGAGAAGGTCACCAGGTCGGCGCCGCTGGCCAGCGTGTCGCGCGGCGTCGGCTCCGGCGGCAGGCCGAGCGCGGCCAGGTCGAGCAGCGCGCCGGCGCCAAGGTCGACGGCGAACGGCGCGCCGGCGTCGTGCGCGATTCCGGCCAGTTCCGGTTCCGGCACTTCCGCGGTGAAGCCCTGCACGACGTAGTTGGAGGTGTGCGCCTTCAGCAGCAGCGCGGTCCGGCCGGTGACGTTCTCGGCGAAGTCGCGGGCGTGGGTCCGGTTGGTGGTGCCGACCTCGACCAGCTTGCAGCCGGCCCGGCGCATGATGTCGGGCAGCCGGAAGGAGCCGCCGATCTCGATCAGCTCACCACGGCTGACCAGCACCTCGCGGCGTTGCGCCAGGGTGTTGAGGACCAGCAGTACGGCGGCGGCGTTGTTGTTCACCACGGTTGCCGCCTCGGCGCCGGTGAGCTTGCACAGGCGCTCGGCGACGATGTCGTCGCGATCGCCGCGCCCGCCGCTGGCCAGGTCGAACTCCAGCGCCGCCGGCTGGCGCGCGGCGTTCGCCATCGCCGCGATGGCTTCCTCCGGCAGCAGGGCGCGGCCGAGATTGGTGTGCAGCACGGTGCCGGTCAGGTTGTAGACCGGGCGCAGGCGCGGCGCGGTGACCGCCGCGACCCGACGGTCGACCTCGGCTGCGATGGTCGCGTCATCGGGCGCGGCGTCGGCCTGACGGGCGGCCTGCAGCGTGTCGCGGATCGCGTCGGTGACGATGGCGCGGCCGGCCTGGGCGGCCAGCGCCTCGACCGCCGGCCAGCGCAGCACCTTGTCGACCGCCGGCGGGCGCCAGCCTGTCGCGGCATCGTTCATGGCTTGCCGCCCAGGCCGAGGCGGCCGCCGGCGTAGCGCTGATCCAGCAGCGGGCGCCACCAGGCCTCGTTGGCGAGATACCAGTCGACCGTCGCCGCCAGTCCGGTGGCGAAGTCGCGGGCCGGCTTCCAGCCCAGGGTCCGGCGGATTGTGCGGCTGTCGACGGCGTAGCGCCGGTCATGGCCCGGCCGATCCGACACGAACTCGATCAGCCGCTCGTGCCCGGCGCCACGCCGTTCGTCGATCAGCGCGCAGAGCTGCCTGACCAATTCGAGATTGGAACATTCGTGGCCGCCGCCGATCATGTAGGTGGCGCCGACCTTGCCGCTTTCCAGCACGCGGACCAGCGCCGCAACGTGGTCGTCGACGTGCAGCCAGTCGCGCACGTTCGATCCGTCGCCATAGACCGGCAGCTTCTCGCGCGCCTTTGCCTTGACGATCATCAACGGGATCAGCTTCTCCGGAAACTGGTACGGCCCGTAGTTGTTGGAGCAGTTGGTGACGATCACCGGCAGACCGTAGGTGTGGTGCCAGGCCCGCGCCATGTGGTCCGAGGCCGCCTTGCTGGCGGCGTAGGGAGAGTGCGGGTTATAAGGGCTGGACTCGGTGAACGGCGCCGCGTCGGCGTCGAGGTCGCCGTAGACCTCGTCGGTCGAGACATGGATGAAGCGAAACGCCCGTTGCGCCGGTTCTGCCAGCTTGCGCCAATGATCGAGCGCGGCCTGCAGCAGCACCGAGGTGCCGACCACGTTGGCCTGCAGAAAGGGCGCGGCCTGGTCGATGGAGCGGTCGACGTGGCTCTCCGCCGCCAGGTGCAGCACCGCGGTCGGCTGGTGCTCGGCGAACAGCACCTTCAGGGCATTGGCATCGGCAATGTCGGCATCTTCGAAGGCATAGGCGCGGTTGCGGTCGACCGAGGCCAGCCGGCGCCGGTCGGCGGCATAGGTCAGGCAGTCGACGTTGACCACGCGTTCGGCCGCGCCGTCGGCCAGCAGCCGACGCACCAGCGCGGCGCCGATGAAGCCCGCACCACCCGTGACCAGGACCCGTCCCGTCATCGTTGGCCTACGGCGCCGCAATCACCCGCACCGGGGTGCCGGCCAGGAAGTTCTTCACCGTGTCCACGGTCTGTCCGTAGAACGCGTCGTAGGTCAGGTCGGTGACGTAGCCCAGGTGCGGCGTCAGTACCACGTTCGGCGCCTTGCGCAGCGGATGGTCGGCGGGCAGCGGCTCAACGTCGTAGACATCCAGGCCGGCGCCGGCGATCTGGCCGCCCTGCAACGCCTCGACCAGCGCGCCCTGGTCCACGATCGGTCCGCGCGAGGTGTTCACCAGCAGCGCCGTGTCCTTCATCGCCGCCAGTTCCGGCGCGCCGATCAGGCCGCGTGAACGTTCGCTCAGCACCACGTGGATCGACAGGATGTCGGAGTCGCTCAGCAAGGCCGCCTTGTCGACCCGTCTGACGCCCTGCTCGGCCGCCTTCTCGTCGGTCAGGTTCTGGCTCCAGGCGATCATGTTCATGCCGAAGGCGGCGCCGACCTTGGCCACCGCCGAGCCCAGCTTGCCGAGACCGAGCAGGCCCAGCGTCTTGTCCTCCAGCGCGGTGCCGATGGTGGTCTGCCAACCGCCCTCGCGCATCGCCGCGTGCTCGGCCGGGATGTGTCGGGCCAGCGCCAGGATCAGGCCCCAGGTCAGTTCAGCCGTGCCGTTGCCGCGCCCGCCGGTGCCGCAGAAGGTGACGCCCTGCTGCACCGCCGCCTCGTCATCGACCGACGCGTTGCGCATGCCCGTGGTGACCAGCAGCTTCAACTTCGGCAGTTTGGCGATCACATTGGCCGACATGATGGTGCGCTCGCGCATCAGGCAGACCAATTCGAAGTCGGCCAGCGCGGCGACCACCTGGTCCGGGCCGCCGAGGTGGCGATCGAACACGGTGATCTCGACGTCGTCTGGCAACACCGACCAGTCCGCCAGCTTCAGCGCCACGCCTTGATAGTCATCGAGTATCGCCAGCTTCATCGCGCGATCACTCCCCCGGTTCGTAGTCCTTGCCGCGCCAGGCCTGGAAGCCGGGCACCATCATCAAGCGCCCGAAATTCTGCAGGTACCGTTTATCGTCGCCGAGCAGGCGGCCACGTAACCTTAGCAGCAACTCACCGGCCGCGGTCGCGCCCCAGAACCAGTCCGACATCTGGAACGATCCGCCGGCGCCGTCGGCCATCGCCGCCTCCAGGTAGAAGGCCTTGAGGTCATCGCAAGCGAACCGCATCTGCTGCGGCCCAGAGATGTCGTCGCGCGTCGGTTCCGCCGGCGTGCCGTCCAGGTAGCCGCGCAGGTACGGCACCAGATCGTCGACCGGCAGGCCGGCGTTGCCAAGCATGGTGCGGCGGTGGCTGGCCTGAAAGCGGGCGGCGCCTGGCCGCAGCAACTCGACCTCCGCCGCCACGTCGCCAGCCGCCGCGCCGAGGTCCGGCGGTTGCCATCCGGCCACCGGCCCGGCGTCGGGCGCATCGTCGGCGAAATCCTCCAGGAGCGGCCCGTCGGTGCGCGGCAGCAGGTTCAGCGCGTCCAGCAGCACGCGGCGCTGGAAGTCCGCGTCGGCCACGGCGCCCAGCGGCCGGCCGAGCTCGAACGGCACCCACAGGCCGCGCGGCGGCCGGATCTTCTCGCTGTGCATGCGCACCAGGCTGACGTGCGTGGTCGCGATGCCTTCGCGTTCCAGGTAATGGGCCAGCGCGCTCACGGCGCGGGTACAGGCCGGTCAAACCGGGAGCAGAATGGCGCTGTCGACACCGTCGGCGCGCAGCGCGCCGGCAACTTCGGCCGCCGCGGCGGCCATCTGGTCCGGCGGCGTCGCGCCCATGAACGAGAAATGCCGCGGCCCGACCTCGGCGATCACGCCGGCCGCGGCCAGTTCGTCGAGGCGGCGGCGCGGCAGCACCAGGTCCAGGTCGCGTGCGAAACCGGAGCGGTCAAAGTTCACCGACAGGTGCGTCATCAGCAGGTCGGCGTCCGGCAGGTCGTGCGCGATCTCGCGAAAGCCGCCGTCGTTGGCCACGAACGGCATCTGGCCGCGCGGGGTCAATCCGGCGGAGGACACGACGGCGACGCGGCGCTGGGCCAGCGGCGGCCCGGCCACGCAGGGCGTGTTCTCGAATTCGGGACATTCCATGTTCGGTAGAGAGACCTGCTGCACCTGGGGCAGGTCGGCGATTCTCACCACGGAGCTCGCTCCTTGTTCAGTTTGCCGGGGCATCCTAGTGGCCTGCTCGCTGCCGGGATAGAGCCGGCGGCGGCAACGGCGTAACATGGCGTCAGATCCGCAAGGGGAGACCATGGCATGAGCATCCAGGCCACCGACCGCGCCGACGACATCAACGGGATCACCGCCGAGTTCGCCGGCCAGGCCGCCGGCTACCGCCATGCCGACCTGCCGGGGCCGGCGGCGACGGTCGCCAAGCAGTGCCTGCTGGACTGGCTGGGGGTGACGCTGGCGGGCAAGGACGAGCCGCTGGTCGCCATGCTGCGTGCCGAAGCGGCGGCCGAGGGCGGTGCCGAACAAGCCAGCCTGATCGCCGCGCGGGGCAAGGTGACGGCGGCGCAGGCCTGCCTGGTGAACGGTTCGGCCGGGCATGCGCTGGACTATGACGACGTGAACATGGCGATGGGCGGGCATCCCTCGGTGCCGGTGCTGCCGGTCGCCCTGGCGCTGGCCGAGCGCGATCGGCTCGACGGCAAGGCGGTGATCGAGGGCATCGTTGCCGGCATCGAGACGGTGTGCCGGATCGGCCGGCTGGTGGCGCCCGGCCACTACGAGGCCGGCTTCCACGTGACCGGCACCGTGGGCGCGTTCGGTGCGGCGGCGACGGCGGGGCGCATGCTCGGCCTCGACGCGGCGACGATGGCCACGGCGTTCGGCATCGCCGGCTGTCAGGCCGCCGGCCTGAAAAGCATGTTCGGCACCATGTGCAAGCCGCTGCACGCCGGCAAGGCGGCCGCCAACGGCCTGCTGGCGGCCTCGTTGGCGCAGCGCGGCTTTACCTCGAACCCGGCGGTGCTGGAGGTCGACCAGGGCTTCACCGCCTCGCAGACCGACACCGTGAACCCGGCCGCCGCGCGGGCCGATCCCGAGGGCGGCTTCCACACGCCGAACACGCTGTTCAAGTACCATGCCGCCTGTTACCTGACGCACTCCATGGTCGAGGCGATCGGCGAGGCGCGCCGCGAGCACGGCTTCAAGCCCGACGAGGTAACAGGCGCCCGGGTCGAGGTCGACCGCGGCAGTTTCCGGGTCTGCAACATCCCCTCGCCCTCCACCGGCCTGGAATCGAAGTTCTCGCTGCGCCAGATGGCCGCCTTCGCGCTGTCCGGCGTCGACACCGCCCGGCTCGACACCTTCTCCGACGAGCTGGCGGTGCGGCCCGATCTGGTGAGACTGCGCGAGAACGTGGCGATCGAGGCCAACGAGAACCGCAGCCGCGACAAGCGCGCCGCGCACGTCGCGATATCGCTGAAGGACGGCCGCGTCCTGACGGCGGAGCACAATGTTGCCATCCCGATGCGCGACCTGGACCGCCAGTGGGAGCGGCTGTCCGCCAAGTTCATGGCGCTGGCCGAGCCGATCGTCGGGCAAGCCAGCGCCACGCGGCTGGTCGAACTGTGCCGCGCCCTGGAGGACCAGGGCGGCGTCGACGAGATTGCCCGGCTGTCGCAGGCGTAATGTTCGGAAATATTGCCGCCCCTTGAAAAACAAGGTATGCAGCGCACCGCCAATCATCCGACCGGGAGGAGACGAAGATGAGCCAGATTCAGGCGCCCGAGGGCGTGTCGGTTATCGGGCCGGTGGCGGCCGGCTACGACAGCATCCTGACACCCGAAGCGCTGGCCTTCGTCGCTGACCTGGAGCGCCGCTTCGGGCAGCGCCGGCGCGACCTGCTGGCCCATCGCAAGGACATCCAGGCCAAGATCGACGGCGGCTGGCTGCCGGAATTCCGGGCCGATACCAAGGCGATCCGCGACGGTGACTGGAAGGTCGGCACGATCCCGGCCGACCTGCAGGACCGCCGCGTGGAGATCACCGGCCCGGTCGACCGCAAGATGATCATCAACGCCCTGAACAGCGGCTCGAACGTGTTCATGGCCGACTTCGAGGACGCCACGGCGCCGACCTGGTCGAACCTGGTCGAGGGCCAGATCAACCTGCGCGACGCCAACGCCCGCAAGATCGACTACACCGAGCCGTCCACCGGCAAGGCCTACGCGCTGAACGACAAGATCGCCACCCTGCTGGTGCGGCCGCGCGGCTGGCACCTTGAGGAGGCGCACGTGCTGGTCGACGGCGCCCGGATGAGCGGCAGCCTGTTCGACTTCGGCCTGTATTTCTTCCACAACGCCAAGCAGTTGCTGGCCAACGGCTCAGGCCCCTACTTCTACCTGCCGAAGATGGAGCACCACGAGGAAGCCAAGCTGTGGGACGACGTGTTCCGGCACGCGCAGAACCAGCTCGGCGTCCCTGTCGGCACCTGCAAGTGCACCATCCTGATCGAGACCATCATGGCCGCGTTCGAGATGGACGAGATCCTGCACAGCCTGCGCGAGCACATTGTCGGGCTGAACTGCGGCCGCTGGGACTACATCTTCAGCTACATCAAGAAGTTCCGGAACCGCGGCGACATGGTGCTCCCGGATCGCGACCAGGTCGGCATGACGGTGCACTTCCTGCGTTCCTACAGCCTGCACCTGATCAAGACCTGCCACCGGCGCGGCGCCTTCGCCATGGGCGGCATGGCGGCGCAGATCCCGATCCGCAACGATCTGGAGGCCAACGACGCCGCCATCGCCAAGGTGAAGGCCGACAAGGAGCGCGAGGCCGGCGACGGCCACGACGGCACCTGGGTGGCGCATCCCGGCCTGGTGCCAGTAGCCAAGGAAGTGTTCGACCGGCTGATGCCGGAGCCGAACCAGCTCGCCCGGCAGCGCCAGGACGTCAACATGGCGGCCGCCGACCTGCTGAAGGTGCCGGAGGGCACGATCTCCGAGGCCGGCCTGCGCCACAATCTCAATGTCGGCATCCAGTATGTCGAGGCCTGGCTCGGCGGTTCGGGCTGCGTGCCGATCTACAACCTGATGGAAGACGCGGCGACGGCGGAAATCTGCCGCGCCCAGCTCTGGCAGTGGATCAAGCACGGCGCCTCGATCACCGATGGGCCGAAGATCGAGCCCGACATGGTCCGCACGCTGCTGGCCGAGGAACTCGACAAGGTGAAGGAGCTGGTCGGCGACGAGCGGTTCGACGGCGGCCACTACCAGGCGGCGGCGGAGCTGTTCGAGGAGATGATCTTCGCCGACGATTTCGCCGACTTCCTGACCCTGCCGGCCTACGAGCGGATCGTCACGCTGGCCTGACCGGGACCAAAAACGTTCCGCGTGTGACAGCCGTCACAGACGCTGTCCGCTGGTCGCTATCCAAGTTCTCGCGGAGTTGAGAGCGAGGGCAGGGTCATGGCTGGTGCCGGCACAGCGGCACATCACAACGTCGTGGTGATTGACGACGACGAGCTGGTCGCGGAGACCGTGGTGTCGATCCTGCGGTCGGCCGGACACGACGCGGTCGCGGCGCCGGACGGCGTCGAAGGGCTGGAGCTGATCCGCGACGGCGAATACGACGCCGTGGTCACCGACATCATGATGCCGCGCAAGGAAGGCATCGAGACGATCATGGAAATACGCCGCGATCGGCCGGCGCTGAAGATCATGGCGATCTCCGGCGGTTCGACCGGCAGCACCGATTTCCTGCAATGGGCGGAAAAGCTCGGCGCCGATGCGGTGCTGGCCAAGCCATTCTCGGCGCAGGAATTCCTCGATGCGCTCGGCTCGTTGTGGATGACCAAGCCCTAACCGCGACATAGCGGCAAGTTCAGTAGCCGGTGAACGGTCCGAACGGGCACACTGGCAGCCATGAAGTCGGACCACCCGATCACCCACGACATCGTGCTTGTCGGCGGCGGCCACAGCCACGTCGCCGTGCTGAAGCGTTTCGCCATGCGGCCGGTGCCGGGCGCGCGGCTGACGCTTGTCACGCGCGACGCGGTAACGCCCTATTCCGGCATGCTGCCGGGCATGATCGCCGGGCACTACACGCACGACGAAGCCCACATCGACCTGCGCAAGCTGGCCACCTTCGCCGGCGCGCGGCTGTATCACACTGCAGCCGACGGCATCGATCCGCTGCGCCGCGAGGTGCGCTGCGTCGACCGGCCGGCGGTGCCCTACGACCTGCTGTCGATCGATATCGGCTCGGCGCCACGCCAGGCGGGGATCGAGGGCGCGCGCGAGCATGCCTTGCCGGTGAAGCCGGTCGACGGCTTCCTGGAAGGGCTCGCCGCGATCGAGGCGCGCGCGAAACCGGGCTTTCGCATCGTGGTGATCGGCGGCGGCGCCGGTGGCGTGGAACTGGCGCTGAGCCTGCGTCACCGCCTGCGCGCCGTCCCCGACCTGTCGGTCACGGTGGTCAGCGACAGCGCCGAGCCGCTGCCGAACCACGCGCCTGCGGTGCGCCGGCTGGTCGCGCGGTTCGCGCGCGACGCCGGCGTGGCGATCAAGACCGGCACGCGGGTCGAACGGGTCGCCGCGGACCACCTGGAGACATCGGCAGGTCGGATCGAGCACGATTCCGCGATCCTGGTGACCGACGCGGCGCCGGCGGCGTGGCTCGCCGACACCGGCCTGGCGCTGGACGAGAAAGGCTTCGTGCGGGTTGCGATGACCCTGGAGTCGACATCGCACCCCGGCGTGTTCGCGGCCGGCGACATCGCCGCCATCGACGGCCGCCCGCTGCCGAAAGCCGGGGTCTACGCGGTGCGCGAGGGGCCAGTGCTGGCCGATAACCTGGCGCGGGCCGTGCGCGGCCAGCCGCTGCGGCCCTACCGACCGCAGAAACGCGTGCTGGCGCTGATCTCCAACGGCGAGAAGCACGCGCTGGCGTCCTACGGTCCGCTCGCGTTCGACGGCGCCTGGGTGTGGCGCTGGAAGGACTGGATCGACCGGCGCTGGATGAAGAAGTACCAGGAACTGCCGGAAATGGAGAAGGACGAGCCGGACGCCGCGCCGATGCGCTGCGGCGGTTGCGGCGCCAAGGTGCCTTCGGCGGTGCTGCAGCGGGCTCTGGCCAGCGTGCGCCCGGCCGCCGCCGAGGGCGTGCTGGTCGGGCTCGACGCGCCGGACGACGCCGCGGTATTGACGGCGCCGCCGGGCCAGGCGCTGGTGCAGTCGGTCGACCACTTCCGGCCGTTCGTCGACGACCCCTATCTGTTCGCGCGCATCGCCACCAACCACTGCCTGGGCGACCTCTACGCCATGGGCGCGAGCCCGCATTCGGCGCAGCTCTCGCTGACCCTGCCTTACGGGCCGGAGGACAAGACGGAGGCGCTGCTCACCGACCTGCTGCGCGGCACCTGCGCGACGCTGGAACAAGCCGGCGTGGCGCTGGTCGGCGGGCATACCGGCGAGGGACCGGAACTGTCGCTGGGCCTGACGGTGAACGGCTTCGCGGCGCCGGAAACCCTGCTGCGCAAAGGCGGCCTACGGGTCGGCGATCGGCTGATCCTGACCAAGGCGATGGGCACCGGCGCAATTTTCGCTGCCGACATGGCGGCGAAGGCGCGGGCCGAGTGGGTCGAGGCGGCACTCGCGGCGATGCAACGCTCGAACGCCGAGGCGGCGACAATCCTGCGCGCGCATGGCGCCAGCGCGTGCACCGACGTCACCGGCTTCGGCCTGGCCGGCCACCTGATCGAGATGCTGCGCGCGGCCGGCGTCGCCGCCACCATCGACCCCGCCGCCCTGCCCGTCCTGCCCGGCGCCGACGAACTTTTGCGCCAGGGCATCCGGAGCACCCTGCACCCATCGAACGAGGCCTTCGCCATCGCCGTCGACGGTGGCGCGGCGGCGATCCTGTACGATCCGCAGACCGCCGGCGGCTTGCTGGCCGGTGTTCCGGCGGCCCGGGCCGAGGCTTGCGTGACGGCATTGCGACAGGCTGGCGACACAGCGGCGGCGCAGATTGGCGAGGTCGTGGCGGCCGAATCCGGCGCGCTCATTCGCCTGACTTGCGCCGCCCCCGCCGGCCGGGCCATACAGGAAGCAGCCGACGATTGACGAGCGAGGGACCGCCATGTCGCTGACGCCTGCCCAGGCTGAGTTGCAGCAGCGCGCACGGACGCTGGCGCGCGAGGTGATCGCGCCGCGCGCCGCCGAGGTCGATCGTACCGAACAGTATCCCTGGGACAACGTGAAGGCGCTGAACGAGGCCGGGATGATGGGCATGACCATCCCGGCGGCGTATGGCGGTCCTGGCCTGGGCTTCCTGGAGGCCTCGCTGGTGGTCGACGAGATGGCGCAGGTCTGCGGCGTCACCGGCCGCATCGCGGTCGAAGCCAACATGGGCGCGATCTCCGCCGTGATGCACTACGGCAACGAAACCCAGAAGAAGCTCGCGGCGGAACTGGTGCTGGGCGGCGACAAGCCGGCGATCTGCATCACCGAGCCGGCGGCCGGCTCGGCCGCTTCGGAAATGACCACGCGGGCGGAACGCAAGGGCGACAGGTATATCGTCAACGGCGGCAAGCACTGGATCACCGGCGGCGGCGTGTCGCGCCTGCACCTGATCTTCGCCCGCGTGTTCGACGAGAGCGGCGCCGAGCAGGGTATCGGCGGCTTCCTGGCGATCCGCGATGAGACCCCTGGTCTGGTGATCGGGCAGCGCGAACCGACCATGGGTCTGCGCGGCATCCCCGAGGCCGAAGTGCTGTTCCAGGACATGGAAGTCGTCGACGAGATGGTGGTGCTGCCGCCGTCGGGCTTCAAGCGCGGCTTCGCCGACCTGATGAACGCCTACAACTCGCAGCGTGTCGGCGCCGCGACAGTGGCGCTGGGGCTGGCCGACGGCGCCTACCAGCATGCGCTGGCCTACGCGCTGGAGCGCGAGCAGTTCGGCCGGCCGATCGCCGAGTTCCAGGGCCTGCAGTGGATGCTGGCCGACATGTCGATCCAGATCGCCGCCGCGCGCGAAATGATCCACAAGGCGGCGAACTCGGCCGCGCCGTTCCCCGACGCACTCTACGCCGCGCAGGCCAAGGTGTTCGCCTCGGAGATGGCGATCAAGGTGACCAACGACGCGCTGCAGGTCTTCGGCGCGGCAGGCTATTCGCGCAACCGGCCGCTGGAACGCATGGTGCGCGACGCGCGCATGTTCACCATCGGCGGCGGCACGGCACAGATCCTCCGTACCGTCGTCGCCAGCCGCATCCTTGGCCAGAAACTGCCGCAGACACGCGACGGCTATGTCGGCCACAATCGCGGCGGCCCCAGGGCCGCCGCGGAGTAAGAATGCGCTATTCCGCCTGGTCCTTGTTGCGCGAAGCGTTCGGCGGCCACCGGGGTTGGTCGCGGGTCTGGCGCGACCCGGAACCGCAGGCACGCTATGACATCGTCATCGTCGGCGCCGGCGGGCACGGCCTGGCCACCGCCTATTATCTCGCCAAGAACCACGGCGTGCGCTCCATCGCCGTGCTGGAGAAGGGCTGGCTCGGCGGCGGCAATACCGGGCGCAACACCACCATCGTGCGCTCCAACTACCTGCTGCCGGAGAACAACCGGTTCTACGAGTGGTCGCTGCAGCTCTGGGAAGGGCTGTCCCAGGACCTGAACTTCAACGTCATGTTCTCGCAGCGCGGCGTGGTGATGCTGGCGCATGGCCCGGACCAGGTCGACGCACTGACCCGGCGCGGCAACTCGATGCGGCTGAACGGCATCGACGCGGAATGGCTCGACCGCCAGGCGATGCAGGACTTCGTGCCGCAGCTGGACTATTCCGACCAGGCGCGCTTCCCGATCGCCGGCGGCCTGCTGCAACCGCGCGGCGGCACCGCCCGTCACGACGCCGTCGCCTGGGGTTTCGCGCGCGCCGCCGACAGCCTGGGCGTCGACATCATCCAGAATTGCGAGGTCACCGGCTTCAACATCCAGGGCGGCCGGGTGCGCGGGCTCGACACCACGCGCGGCTACATCAGCTGCGAGAAGGTCGGGCTGGCGGTCGCGGGCCACACCGGCCACCTCGCCGGGCTGGCCGGCCTGCGCCTGCCGATCGAGAGCCACGTGCTGCAGGCCTGCGTCAGCGAACCGGTGAAGCCGATGTTCGACACCGTGGTCAGCTTCGGGCGCGGCCACTTCTATGTCAGCCAGTCGGACAAGGGCGGCATGGTGTTCGGCGGCGACCTGGACGGCTACAACTCCTACGCGCAGCGCGGCAACCTGCCGATGATGAGCCACGTCGCGGCGGCCGGCGTGTCGATGTTCCCCGGCCTGTCGCGGCTGAAGCTGCTGCGCCACTGGGGCGGCATCATGGACATGACGATGGACGGCAGCCCGATCATCACCGAAAGCCCGGTCGGCGGTCTCTACATCAACGGCGGCTGGTGCTACGGCGGCTTCAAGGCGACGCCAGGCAGCGGCTGGGTGTTCGCGCACACGCTGGCCACCGGCAAGCCGCACCCGCTGAACGAGCCCTTCACCCTGGATCGCTTCCGCACCGGCCACCTGCTGAACGAGGGCGGTGGCGGCCCGGTCCCGAACGTGCACTGATGCCAATCGTCGATACTACGCTCCTGCATCCGGCAACCACCTCCCCTGTCCCCTCCCCCCTTAAGGGCGGAGGGGAACCCGGCACCGATGGCAGCGCTCCCTCTCCGCCCCTTTGGGGGGGAGAGGGTCGGCGTGAGGTGGGGCATGCTCGGAGGGGCCGGCGATGTTCCTGATCCCCTGCCCGCACTGCGGCCCGCGCGCGCAGACCGAGTTCCACTACGGCGACGACGCGCGCCGGACGCGGCCGGCCGACGACGCCGGCGCGGACGCGTGGTTCGACTTCACCTACCAGCGCGACAACCCGAAGGGGCCGCACCGCGAGTACTGGCAGCATGTCGCCGGCTGCCGTGCCTGGATCGTGGTGGAGCGCGACACCGTGACTCACGAGATCCTGTCGGCGGCGCCGGCGAAGGCCGGGACATGAGCAATCGCCTGGCCGATGGTGGGCTGATCGACCGCGGCCGGCGCCTGCGGTTCCGGTTCGACGGGCGCGGCTACGAAGGCTTCCAGGGCGATACGCTGGCCTCGGCGCTGCTGGCCAACGGGGCGCGGCTGGTCGGGCGCAGCTTCAAGTATCACCGTCCGCGCGGCGTGTTTGCCGCCGGCGTGGAGGAGCCGAACGCGCTGGTCACGTTGCTGGGCCAGGGCCGGCGCGAACCGAACGCGCGCGCCACCACGACCGAGCTCTATGACGGGCTGGTGGCGGAGAGCCAGAACCGCTGGCCGGCGCTGTCGGTCGACCTGATGGCGGTGAACGGGCTGCTGGCGCCGCTGCTGCCGGCCGGCTTCTACTACAAGACGCTGTTCGGCGGGCCGGGCTGGCGTTTCTTCGAGCCGTGGGTCAGGCGCGCCGCCGGCCTCGGCAAGGGCAGCACGGCGCCGGACCTGGACCGCTACGACCACAAGTACGCGCACTGCGAGGTGCTGGTGGTCGGCGCCGGGCCCGCGGGCCTGGCCGCCGCTCTGCAAGCCGCGGATGGCGGCGAGCGGGTGATGCTGGTCGAGCAGGAGCCGCGCGTCGGCGGCTCGCTGCTGTGGGACCGGCGCACCTTGGACGGCCGCGACGGACCGGCCTGGGCCGAGGCGCAGGCCCAGGCGCTGGCGGCGATGGACAATGTCACCCTGCTTCGGCGGACCAGCGCGTTCGGCTACTACGACGACAACCTGGTGGCACTGGTCGAGCGTCGCACCGACCACCTCGCCGCCGCGCCCGCCTTCACCACGCGGCAGCGGGTCTGGTGGGTGCGGGCGAAACGGGTGGTGCTGGCGACCGGCGCCATCGAGCAACCGCTGCTGTTCCCGGACAACGACCGGCCCGGCGTGATGCTGGCCGGCGCGGCGCGAGCCTACCTGAACCGCTGGGCGGTGAAACTGGGCAGCCGCGCGGTGGTCTACACCAACAACGACACCGCCTACGCCTGCGCGCTCGACCTGGCCGCCGCCGGGATCGAGGTCGCGGCGCTGGTCGACCTGCGGCCGGCGCCGGACGGGCCTTGGCCGGCGCGGCTCGCCGAGGCCGGTATCGCGCTGCTCGCCGGGCATCGCCTGGTCGGCTGCCGCGGCGGGCAGAGCGTGCACGGCGTCGAGGCGGCACCGGTCAATGGCGGTGCGGCCAAGCCGCTGGGCTGCGACCTCGTGGCCGTGAGCGGCGGCTGGGCGCCAGCGGTGCATCTGCACGCGCAAGCCGGCGGCCGGCTCGGCTACGACGAGGCGCTGGGGGCCTATCGGCCAGGCCCGGTGCGCCAGGCGCACGAGTCTGTCGGCGCCGCCACCGGCATGTTCGAGCTGGGACAGATCACCGGCGCGACGGTCGACGACGGCGATGCGTCGCCCGTCGGCCCCGGCGTCGAGCCGGCGCCAGGCAAGGTCTTCGTCGACCTGGCCGACGACGTTACCGCCGCCGATGTGGAACTGGCGCAACGCGAGGGCTATCGCTCGGTCGAACACCTGAAGCGCTACACCACGCTGGGCATGGGCGCGGACCAGGGCAAGACGTCGAACCTCGCCGGCCAGTCGCTGAGCGCCAAGGCGCGCGCGGAGAGTAACGCCGCCGTCGGTTACCCCAGCTTCCGGCCGCCCTACGCGCCGGTCACCATCGGCGCGCTGGCCGGCGCCGACGTGGGCCTGCGCTTCGTGCCGCAGCGGCGCACCGCGCTGGACGACTGGCACCGCCGCCACGGCGCGATCTTCGTCGACGCCGGCCACTGGCGCCGGCCGCGCGCCTACCTGCGCAACGGCGAGACGCTGGAGGACGCCTATGTGCGCGAGGCCGCGCACGTGCGCCAGTCGGTCGGGATCGCCGACATTTCCACCCTGGGCAAGATCGACATCCAGGGACCGGACTCGCTGGAGCTACTGCAACGGGTCTACGTCAACGACTTCGCGTCGCTGAAGGTCGGGCGGGCGCGCTACGGGCTGATGTTGCGCGAGGACGGGCTGGCCGGCGACGACGGCACAACCGCGCGGCTCGGCGAGCATCACTACCTGATGACCACCACCACCGGACACGCGGAACACACACTGTCGCGGCTGGAATACCACCTCGCCGTCGACTGGCCCGAGTTGCGTTGCGTCGTCACCTCGGTGACCGAGCAGTGGGCGGCGATCGCGGTGGCCGGGCCGTCGAGCCGCGACCTGCTGCGCGAGGTGCTGGATGGCGTCGACCTGGACGACGTCCCGTTCCTGGCGGTGGCCGACGTGACGCTGGATGGCGTCGCCTGCCGCCTGTTCCGGATCAGCTATTCCGGCGAACTGGCCTACGAGCTGCACCTGCCCGCCGGCTTCGCCGAGGCAGCGTGGACGCGGCTGCTGTCGGCCGGCGACGGGCTTGGCGTGGCGCCCTACGGCATGGAGGCGATGGGCGCGCTGCGCATCGAGAAGGGCCACGTCACGCACGCGGAGATGAACGGCCAGACCGGCGCTGCCGACCTCGGTCTGGGCCGCATGGCGAAGGCCGCCAAGCCGCATGTCGGCCGCGCGATGTCGCAACGCCCGGCGCTGACCGACGCCGAGCGACCGGCGCTGATCGGGCTGGTGCCGACCGACGGCACGACGGATTTCAAAGGCGGCATGCACCTGCTGCGCGAGGCGGACGTGACGCCGGCGCCGTCGCTACCGGTCGACAGCCTGGGCCACGTGACCTCGTGGAGCTACAGCCCGGCGCTTGGGATGCCTATCGCGCTGGCGCTGCTCAACGGCGGGCTGGCGGCGAACGACGGCGCCACGGTCTACGCGCACGACCCGATGGGCGGCCGCGTCGTCCGCGCGCGCGTGGTCTCGCCGCATTTCTACGACCCGAAGGGGGAGCGGCAACGTGGCTGACGCGACATCCGCCCTGACCATCGTCACCTTCCCCGGCCGGTTCGGACGGTTGGATCAGGGCGGCCCCGGCCTGATCCTGCGCGAGCGGCGCGGGCTGAGGCTCACCGAGGTCGCGGCGTGGGACGCGACCGGTCTCGACCTGCCCGGCCCGAACGCGAGCGCGCCGCTGGGCGACGGCGTGGCCCTCAACATCGGCCCCGACCGCTGGCTGCTGGTCGACACCGAGGCCAGCCCCGACAACGCCGCCGTCGTCGACCAGAGCCACGGCCGCGTGGTGCTGCGCCTGACCGGCGCGGCGGTGCGCGAGGTACTGTCCAAGGGCTGCCCGATCGATCTCGACCGGTTCGCGCAAGGCGACGTTGCCGCAACCCGGCTCGGCCCGTTCGCGACGCTGCTGCATGGCATCGAGGGTGGCGTCGACCTCTACGTCGCCCGCGGCTATGCCCAGGCCTGCTGGGAATGGCTCACAGACGCTGCCGGCGAGTACGGCTACGAGGTGCCCATCCCGTAGCCCGGATGGAGCAAAGCGCAATCTGGGAAGGCCGTCGAAAGCGGCACAGCCTGCCCCGGATTTCGCTGCGCTGCATCCGGGCTACATGCTACTCATCTCGTCGTCTTCTCTGCCAAGCGCAACTCGCGTACGCCAATTGAAGATGGCCAGAATGACGATCATCGCAGCCGAGGCGATGAGCATCGCCCCAAGCGCACGTCGCCTAAGGACACTGCCGAGCCGCCTCGCTTCACTCAGCATCGAGTCGAACAAGGCACCAAACATCTGACGTGGCGTACCTACGGCCGCATGCCGAAGCTGACCTCGCCGGGGGTGCGTAGCTTGGCGGTGAGGTTGGCGAAGTCGCAGAGCAGCGGGCGGGTCTCGCGCGGGTCGATCATCTCCTCGACCCAGAAGCTTTCCGCGGTGCGGAAGGGCGAACGCAGACGGTCCAGATGCTCCTCGATCTCGGCCAGCTTGGCGTCGCGGTCGGGCGCGGCGTCGAGCTCGGCGCGGTAGGCCGCCTCGATGCCGCCGGCCAGCGGCAACGAGCCCCAGCGGCCCGACAGCCAGGCGTATCGCACCGAGTAGCGTCCGACCGGCCGGTGCGCGCCGCCCGCCACGCCGAAGGCGTTGCGGATGATGATCGAGCACCACGGCACGGTGGACTGGTTGATCGCCGACATCGCGCGCACGCCATGGCGGATGGTGCCGGTCTTCTCGGCGTGGCTGCCGACCAGGAAGCCCGGGCAATCGGCGAGGTAGACCACCGGCAGGTGGAAGGTCTCCGCCATGTCGACGAAGCGCACGATCTTCTGGCACGCCTCGGCGTCCCACGAGCCGGCGTAGTAGCGCGGGTCGGAGGCCATCAGCGCCACCGGCCAGCCGTCCAGGCGGGCGAAGCCGGTGATCATCGAGCGGCCGAACCTGCTGCCCATCTCGAAGAACGAGCCGGCGTCGACCACCGCATCGATGATCCTGTGCATGCGGTAGGTTTTGCGAACCTCGCGCGGAATGATCTCGAAAAGTGCCGCGTCGCGGCGGCCGGGATCGTCGGCTGGCGTCGCGCGCTCGGCCAGTTCGAAGGTCGAGGACGGCAGGTAGCTCAGGAAACGTCGCACGCAGGCGAAGGCCTCTTCCTCGGTGTCGACGGCGTGGTCGACGGCACCGGCGCGGGTCTGGATCTGGTGGCCGCCGAGCTCCATCTTGTCGAGGTCCTCGCCGGTGTGCTTTACCACCGGCGGGCCGGCGACGAACATCGCCGCCGTCGGCTTCACCATCACCGAATAGTGCGACGCCGCCAGCCGCGCCGCGCCCAGCCCCGCCACCGAACCCAGGCCCAGCGCGACACAGGGCACGGTGGCCATGTTGGCGGCCATCAGGTTGTAGCCGGAACTGGTGCCGAGCCCGCCGGGGAGATTGGCGCGGCCGGTGGTCTCGATGGTGCGCACCGAGCCGCCGCCGCCGGAGCCCTCGATCAGGCGTACGATCGGCAGCCGCAGCTCGTTGGCCATCATCTCCGGGTACTTGTTCTTTTCCCAGATGGTGGCGTCGGCCGAGCCGCCGCGCACGGTGAAGTCGTCGCCGCTGACCACCACCGCGCGGCCGTCGATGGCGGCGCGGCCCATCACGCAGTTGGTCGGCAGGTAGTCGTCAATGTCGCCGGCGGGGTTGTACAGCACCCTGCCGGCGAGCTCGCCGATCTCGTGGAAGCTGCCATCGTCGACCAGCGCGGCGATGCGCTCACGCACCGTGAGCCGGCCGCCGTCGTGCTGGCGCTTGACCCGCTCCGGCCCGCCCATCTCGTGCGCGAGCCGCTGGCGGCGCAGCATCTCCTGGCGTTCGTCGTCCCAGCTCATGGTGTCGTCCTTGGTCGAGCTGCCCGGATCATGTCCGGGCATGACGGAATATCGGGGATTAGGAGTTCGTCGTCATGGCCGGGCTTGACCCGGCCTTCTACGCGCCGCCGATGCGGCGTTCGCGGCCGGCCCAGTGCGGGTCGCGCAGGTCCTTGCGCTTGACCTTGCCAACCGGGCTTTTCGGCAAGGGCTCGGTGCGCAATTCGACCCTGCCCGGTTTCTTGTAGGAGCCAAGCGTCGTGGCGCACAGCTCGATCAGCTCCTGCTCGCTGACCATCTTGGTGTCCTCGACGACGCAGACCGCCAGCGGCGTCTCGCCCCACTTGTCGTGCGGGACGCCGAAGACGGCGGCCTCGATCACCGCCGGATGGGCGGAGAGCGCGTTCTCCAACTCTGCCGGATAGATGTTGTAGCCGCCGGAGACGATCATGTCGTTGGCGCGGTCGAGCAGGTAGACGTAGCCGTTCCTGTCAATGCGCGCGACGTCGCCGGTCAGCACCCAGCCGTCGACCAGGCGCTCCCTGGTGGCCTGCGGGTCGCCCCAGAAGCCGGTCATCTGGCCGTCGCAGCGCACCGCCAGCTCGCCCTCCTCGCCGTAGGGCAGCGGGTTGTTGTCCTCGTCGCGGATCTCCAGCTCGGCATAGGGCATGCACATCCCGCAGGCGCGCAGCGGCGTCGACCCCTCAACGTCGGCGAACCACTGCGCCGAGCTCATCGCGGTGACGGGCAGCGCCTCGGTCTGGCCGTAGAGCTGGTACAACGCGTCGCCGAATACCTCGTGCGCGCGCAACGCGGTGGCGTCGGCGATCGGCGCGGCGGCGATGTTGATGACCTTCAGCCTGGACCAGTCGCGGTTCTCCACGCCCTTCACCTGCAGCAGGCCGTTGACCATGGTCGGTACCATGAATGAATAGGCGATGCCTTCGCGCTCCATCAGGTCGACGGCGGCTAGCGCATTGAAATGGTCCGCCATCACGTTGCAGCCGCCGCCGAGCCAGGTCGGCCCGAAGAAGTAGCCGGAGCCGTGCGAGATCGGGCCCATGTGCAGGCACTTGTCGCCGATCTCCACCGGCGGGAACGGATAGAACCAGTTGCGCCCGACCGCCAGCCACATCTCGTGGGTGTAGGCGACGCCCTTGGACGGACCCGTGGTACCGCCGGTGTGGCGGATGATGTAGTTGTCGTCCGGCGCAATCGGCAGGTCGGGATCGACATCGGACTGCGCCGCCAGCCAGGCCTCATAGCCGCCGTCGCGGACGAAGATGGTTTGCAGGTCCGGCAGGTCGTTTTCCAGCCCCTCGACCTCGTGCGCGTACTTGTCCTGCACCACGAGGAAACGGCAGCCGGTGTGACCGACCATGTGCAGGTGCGCCTCGCGGCCGTTGCGCGGATAGAGCGGCACGCGCACGGCATTGGCGTTGGCGACGCCGAGATAGAAGTCGGCGGCCTCGATGCAGTTGTCCTCCAGCACCGCGACGCGGTCGCCCGGTTTCACGCCCATGGCGATCAGGCCGTTGCCGAAGCGGATGCCGCGCTGCCACGCCTCGGCGAAGCTGAGCCGGGTGTCGCCATGCACGATGGCTTCGTGGCCGGCAAAGAAGCCGGCGGCCCGGCGCATCTGGGTACGGACGTCCATGCTTGTCTCCTCAGGCCAGGCTCAGCGCGTCGGCGAGGTCGTCAAGGTCGAGCGCGGTGTCGAGCGCCATCACCGCGTCGTGCACGCGCGTCGCCCGGCGGCGGCTGACCGCGCGGGTGGCATTGCCCCAGAACTTGTCGGCGATCGCCTCCGGGGTCAGCGGGTTGCCGTCGGACCCACGGTTCTTGGCCTCCAGTTGCTTCACCGTGCGGCCGTCGGCAAGCCGGACCTCGACCTCGCCGTCGTAGTAGCGCGGATAGGCCGAGTCCGGGTTGACCTCGTAGCTGACCTTGCCAGCGAGCGCCTGGGTCGCGGGGTCGTTGATCGCGTCGGCGTCGAGCTCGGCCAGCGTGAAGCGGCCCCGGCGCAGCGCGGTCGCTACCATGTAGTGCAGCGAGAACTGCGCCTCGTAGGCGGTGGTCGGGCGACGCTTGTCGGCCTGCGGCTCGCAGATCACCGGCACCGGGCCGGCACCGACGCGGGCGACGACCTGCTCGATGTCGTCGGTCGCGAAGCCATGCTCGTGCTTCAGCGCCAGCGCGGCATCGATGCAGGCGTGCGCCAGGTGACAGGCCGGGAACGGCTTGAAGGCGACGTTCTCCATCTCCCAGCTCTCGCCCAGCGAGGCGCCGATGGCGGCGAGATCGACCGCCGCGCCGTCCGGCATGTAGCTGGCGTAAAGACCGTAGCGGCCCTCGTAGGGCGCCGCCGGGCCGGTGAAGCCCTGCTTGGCCATCGCCGCTGCGGTGATGCCGCAGGCGCCGGCCCAGCCCGGGTGCATGCGCTTGGTGCCGGCGCCGTCGGACAAGAACTCCAGGCTGCCGGACGCGGTCGACAGCGCGATGCCCTGGGCATGGCGTAGCTGGGCCTCCGACAGGTCCATCAGCCAGCCGGCCGCGATGGCGCTGGCGAAGGTGCCGATCACGCCGGTCGGATGGAAACCCTTGGTGTGGAAGCCGCCTTGCGCGGTGATGCCGATACGGGCGCCGCATTCCAGCCCGGCGAGGTAGGCGGTGAGCGTTTCCGCCCCGGATGCGCCCTCGCGCGACGCCACCGCCAGCACCGTCGGCCAGAGGCTCGCCGTCAGGTGGGTGACGGCGCCGGAATGGGTGTCGTCGAAGTCCAACCCGTGTACCAGCACGCCGTTCAGGTGCACCGCGTCGCGGATCGGCAGGCGCAGTCCCATGCCGATCACCGGACACTCGCCCGCGCCGGACAGCGCGGCGATGCCGTTGGCGGCGGTTTGCGCGAAGTCGTAGGTGGTCGAGGCCAGGGCGATGCCGCAGGCGTCGAGAATATGCAGCTTGGCGCGTTGCCGTACGCGGTCCGGGATCGACTCGGGGTCGAGATCGTGGGCGAAGCGCGCGAAGGTCTCGGCGACATTGGCGGCGTCGGCGGCGGCCGCCTGCGGGCTGACCTGCTTGTTCATGGTCTGGATACTCCCGGGTTTTCGCTATGCTAGAAGACCACCGGCCCGGGGTCACGCCCGGCTACGAGGAGACGCGACCGATGTGGCCACGACGCACGCTGACCGACCTGCTCGGTATCGAGCACCCGATCATCCAGGCGCCGATGGCCGGTGCGTCCACGCCGGCGCTGGCCGCCGCGGTGAGCAACGCCGGGGGGATGGGCTCGCTGGGCTGCGCCGCCTATTCGCTGGACCAGCTCAGGGATGCCATTGACGCGACGCGCGACCAGACCAACGCGCCCTACAACCTCAACTTTTTCGCGCACCAGGCGCCGAAGCCGCCGGCGGATGACGCAGCGGCGATGCGCGCGCGCCTGAAACCGCTCTACGACGAGATGGGCGTCGACGCAGCGCCGACGCTCGATCCGCTGATGCCGCCGTTCGATGCCGACATGCTGGAGGTGGTGATGCGGTCACCGCCGAAGGTGGCGAGCTTCCACTTTGGATTGCCGGCCGACGAGTTGCTGCGGCCGTTGAAGGATGCCGGCGTGCTGGTCCTGGCCTCGGCGACCACCGTGGCCGAGGCGAAGGCGCTGCAAAGCGGCGGGTGCGACGCGATCATCGCCCAGGGCGCGGAGGCCGGCGGCCATCGCGGCACCTTCGACGACACCGACAATGCCGGCGCGATCGGCACCATGGCGCTGGTGCCGATGGTGGTCGACGCGGTCGATGTGCCGGTGATCGCGGCCGGCGGCATCGCCGACGGGCGCGGTATCGCGGCGGCCTTCGCGCTGGGCGCGGCCGGCGTGCAGATCGGCACGGCCTTCCTGCCGTGCCCGGAATCCGGTATCTCGCCGGTCTATCGCGAAACCCTGAACGCGGCCGCCGACGACGCCACGCGCATCACCAAGGGCTTTTCCGGTCGATCCGCGCGCGGGCTGAACAATCGGCTGGTGAAGGCATTGGCAGCGCACCAGCACGAGGCGGCGCCCTTCCCGCTGCAACGCCGGCTCACGGCGCCGCTGGCCGCCAAGGGCGAAGCCGCCGGCTCCGGCGACTTCACCTCGATGTGGGCTGGCCAGGCGGTCGGGCTCAACCGCGTGCTGCCGGCCGCCGAGCTGTTCGAGACACTGGTACGCGAAGCGCAGGAGATCGTGGCGGGATGATCGATGACGACATACTCGGGCCGATGCTCGACCAGGTGACGCGGCTGGTCGAGCGCGAGCTGATCCCGGCCGAGGCGGAGGCGGAAGCCGCCGGCGACATCCCCGAGCGGCTGGTCAAGCAGATGGCGGCGCTCGGCCTGTTCGGCTTGGCGCTGCCGGCCGAGCATGGCGGCCTGGGCCTGTCGAAGGAGGCCGAGGTCCGCGTGCTGTTCGAGTTCTGCCGCGCCGCGCCGGCCTATCGCTCGCTGATCGGCACCACCAACGGCGTCGGCGGCAAGTCGATCGCCCTGGACGGCACCGAGGCGCAGAAGCGCAAGTATCTGCCGCGCGCGGCGGCCGGCGAGTGCATCATCTCCTTCTGCCTGACGGAACCGGAGGCCGGATCCGATGCCGCACACCTGAAGACCAGGGCGGAGCGCACCAACACCGGCTGGCGGCTGAACGGCTGGAAGCGGTTCATCTCCAACGCACCCGACGCCGGCCTGTTCGTGGTCATGGCGCGCTCCAACCCGGACGACCCCGGCGCCGGCGGCGTCTCCGCCTTCCTGGTCGAGGCCGGCACGCCCGGCCTCGCCGTCGACCCGCCGCTGCAGAAGATGGGCCAGCGCACCGCGCACACCGCCGACGTCACCTTCACCGACTGCGACATTCCCGCCGATGCCTTGCTCGGCGACATGGAGGGCGTCGGATTCAAGACCGCGATGAAGGCGCTGGACGACGCCCGCATCCACATGGCCGCCGTCGCCACCGGCCTGTCACGCCGGCTGATCGACGAGGCGCTGGAATACGCCCGCAACCGGCGCCAGTTCAGCAAGCCGATCGCCGATTTCCAGTTGATACAGGCGATGCTGGCGGATTCGGAGGCCGAGTATCTGGCCAGCCGGGCGATGGTGGTCGACGCCGCGCGGGCCATGGACGCGGGCCGCAAGGTGGCCAAGGAAGCCGCCGCCGCGAAGTATTTCACCACCGAGGCGCTGGGCCGCATCGCCGACCGCGCGGTGCAGGTGCACGGCGGCTACGGCTACATGGCGGAGTATCCCGTGGAGCGCCTGTACCGCGACGCCCGCCTGTTCCGCATCTTCGAAGGCACCAGCCAGATCATGCAGCTGGTCATCGCGCGGGAGATGCTGCGCGGGTAACCACGCTATGCCGTCATGCCGGCCTTGAGCCGGCATCCATGTCTGCTGTTAGCGCTGTCGTCGGCAAGCTCACAACGCCCAGCAGCAGCATGGACCCCGGATCAAGTCCGGGGTGACGGCATGGGGTGGTGGCGACATGGACTACCCACCAATCGCGTCCATCGTCGCCAGCGTCCGCTTCGCCTGCAGGACGATGGCGTAGTCGATGAACTTGCCGTCGAGCTGGAAGGACGCGTCGCCGGCAGCCTCGGCCTTCGCGAACTCGTCGACAACGCGGCGCGCGAAGGCGACCTCGTCCGGGCTCGGGGTGAAGGCGTCGTTGGCGGGCGCGACCTGCGCGGGGTGGATGCACATCTTGCCCTGGAAGCCGAGACGCCTGGAGCGGGCGCAGCAGGCGGCGTAGGCCTCGCTCTCCCGGAACGCGACGAACACGGTATCGATCGGCGGTTCCAGGCCGCCCAGGCGGCTGGCCAGCAGGGTCTCGGCCCGGATCGGGCTCAGTTCCTCCTCCTCGACCGTCGGCGTGAAGCCCAAGTCGGCGCTGTAGTCGGCGGCACCGAAACTGAGCCGGCGCACGCGGGTGTCGGCGGCGGCGATGGCACGCAGCGCGGCGTGGCCCTTCGCCGTCTCCACCGCCGGGATCAGGTCGATGCCGCCGACGGGGAGGCCGCGCTCGCGTTCAAGCTGTGCCAGCAGCCAGTCGACGGTCACCAGGTCTTCGGGGCGCTCGACCATCGGCAACAGCAGACCGTCCAGCCCCTCGCCGACCACCGCCAGCAGGTCGCCGTAGCAGTATTCCGTCGTGGTGGCGTTCACCCGCACATAGGCGCGGCAGGATCGCGGCCGCTTCAACGCCGCGACGATGACCTCGCGCGTGGCGACCTTGTCCGGCACCGGCACGGCGTCCTCCAGGTCGAGGATGGCGACATCGGCGCCGGCGTCGAACACCTTGTCCACCTTGCGCGGCTGGTTGCCGGGGACGAACAGCATCGACCGAAAGGCTGGCATTTTCTCAACTCCCTCACCCGCTTAAGCTGGCCGCCCACGAATCCAAACGAGGACCGCCATGGGCCAGACCCGCAACGTGCTGTTCATCATGAGCGACCAGCTCCGCCACGACTACCTGAGCTGCATGGGGGCGCGCCACATTTCGACCCCGCACCTGGACCGGCTGGCGAAGATGGGCACGCTGTTCCGGCGCGCCTACTGCCCGTCGGGCGTGTGCGGGCCGTCGCGGATGTCGTTCTACACCGGCCGCTCGGCGACCAGCCACGGCGCGACCTGGAATTCGGTGCCGTTGTCGGTGCGCGAGCTGACCCTGGGCGACTATCTCCGGCCGATGGGCATACGGGTCGCTCTGGCCGGCAAGACCCACGCGCTGCCCGACCTGGACGGCATGACGCGCCTCGGCATCGATCCGGCGAGCGAGCGCGGCCGGTTGCTGATCAATGCCGGCTTCGAGCCGTTCGACCGCCACGAAGGCCACGTCGAACCGCCGCCGACCTCGAACTATTCCGAGTACTTGCGGGCCAAGGGCTACGACAGCGAGCGGCCGTGGCACGAGTACGCCAATGGCGTCACCCTGCCCGACGGTTCCCACGACACTGGCTGGTGGCTGCGCAACTCGCGCTTCCCGCTGCGCGTCGACAAGGCCGACAGCGAGACCGCCTACATGACCGACCGGGCGCTGGGTTTCGTCGCCGAGCAGGCCGACAAGCCCTGGCTGCTGCATCTCAGCTACATCAAGCCGCACTGGCCGTACTGCGCGCCGGCGCCGTATCACGACATGTACGGGCCAGAGGACGCCCCGGCCCTGTCGCGCGGCAAGAACGAGCGCGAGAGCGCGCACCCCGTGGTGCAGGCCTACTACCAGCACGAGGAAGGCAAGAGCTTCGCGCGCGAGGAGGTCGTGAACACCGTGCGGCCGGCCTACATGGGGCTGGTCAAGGAACTTGACGACAATATCGGCCGGCTGCTGGACGGGCTGGAGAAGATGGGCCGGCTGGACGACACGATGATCGTGTTCACCGCCGACCACGGCGACTATCTGGGCGACCACTGGCTCGGCGAGAAGGAAATTTTCTTCGAGCAGGCCGCGCGCATCCCGATGATCGTCTACGACCCGGCCGACGACGCGGTGCGCGGCCAGGTTGACGACACGCTAATCGACGGGATCGACGTGGTGCCGACCTTCCTGACGGCGCTGGGCGCGCCGGCGCACGACTATGTCGTCGAGGGCCGCGACCTGACGCCGCTGCTGCGTGGCAAGGGCGATGACGGCCGGCGCGATTACGCGGTATGCGAGCTCGACTACGCCTACCGCCGGGCGCGGCTGGTGCTGGACCAGCCGGCGCAGCGCTGCCGTGCCTGGATGGTACGCGCCGAGCGCTGGAAGTACGTGCACTGGCTCGATTACCCGGACCAGCTCTACGACCTGCACAACGACCCGGACGAGATGGTCGACTTCGGCGTCGACCCCGGGCACGACAAGGTGCGGGCTGAGATGCGCGACCGGCTGGTCGAGTGGTTCACCACGCGGCGCATCCGCACCACCGCGCCGGACGGCTTCGAGGCCGACCGCACCGACAGCCACACCAAGCGCGGAATCCACATCGGCGAGTGGTGATGACGATGAGAAGCGTCTACTACACCGGCGCCGGCGAAACCCTGGTGACCTGGCAAATCGACGTTGACGGCGCGGCGCTGGCGCAGCGTTCAGCGGTCACCTTGCCGGCGCCGGCGATGTACGGCTGGCCGGACAACGCACGCGAGCACTTCTACATGGTGTGCTCCGACGGCGGGCCCTATCCGGAGAACAAGCATCACTACGCCACCGCCTGGAAGCTGGCGGCGAATGGCGACCTCGCCCCGCACGGCGAGCCGCTGACCCTGCCGGCACGACCGATACACGCCAGCCTGGACCGCGCCGGCAAGCACCTGCTGATCGCCTACAACATGCCCAGCATGTTCACCGTGCACCGGATCGAGGGCGACGGCCGGATCGGCGGCCAGGTCGAGCAGACGGCATCCGAATTCGGGCTCTATGGCCACCAGATCCTGGCGACGCCGAACGACAACGGCGTGCTGTTCGTCTGCCGCGGCACCGACGCGGGACGCACGCGGCCGGAAGACCCGGGCTCGCTGCACACCTTCGCCTATGACGACGGCCGGCTGACGCATCGGCGGACAATCGCGCTCGGCGACAACGGGCTCGGCTTCGGGGCGCGCCATCTCGACTTCCACCCCTCGGGGCGGTTCATCACCTTATGCGTGGAACGGCAAAGCCGGCTGATGGTATTCGGGCTGTCGCAGGACGGCGACCTGACGCCGGAGCCGCTGCACGACGTCGGCACGCTATCGCGCCCGTCGAACGGGCGGCAGGCGGCGGGCTTCATCCGCATGCACCCGTCCGGTCGCTTCGTCTACCTGTCGAACCGCAGCTTCGGTTGGCTCGACGACGGCCAGCGCGTTGCCGACGACAGCGAGAGCGACCTAGTGGCCTTCGCGCTCGATCCCGAGACCGGCGCACCGAGCCTGCTCCAGCACGTCGACCCCGGCCTGTTTCACATCCGCAATGCCGGCATCGACCCGTCGGGGCGGCTGCTTGTCTGCACCTCGATCGAGCCGGCACGGATGCCGGACGGCAGTATCAAGCCGGCGATGCTGGCGGCGCTGCGGATCGGCGACGACGGCCGCCTGACGCCGGCGAACAACTATCCGGTCGACGTCGGCCGGCGGCAGATCTTCTGGTCCGGGATGGTCGACCTGCGCTGAACCGAAACGACCCGGCGCGAGGCCGGGCCGTTCCGTCTTGCAAGTGAAGGTCGGTCAGCCGCCGTCGCTGGCGGGCTTCGCCTGGTCAGTCATCACCGTCTGTTGCGAGCCGGACGAAGCCGATTTCGACTTGCCCCACCCACATGCCATCGCGCCGTTCGACGCGACGAACAGTCCGAGAAGTCCGAGAACGAGTGCCTTGCGCATCGGGTACTCCTTTGTGCTGGCCTCACAATGAAATGATATGGCGCGATTTGCGGCGAGACAAAGGCCGCCACCGCTCAGCCGTTCACGACTCTGCGATAAAGCGCCGCGACATCTGCACCAAAGCAGCAGAAGATTAGTTTATTCAATGTATTATGTGAAAAACTTAAGATTTCAGATACGGCGATTTGTGTGGCTGGCTCGAGCGGATACCCGTAGACCCCGGTGCTGATCGCCGGAAAGGCGATGGACGAAAGCCCATGTGACTCGGCCAGCGCCAAGCTGTTGCGATAGCACGCGGCCAGCTTCTCGGCCTCCCCGGCGCCGCCGCCTTGCCAGATCGGCCCGACGGTGTGGATCACGTGCCTGGCCGGCAGGTTGTAGCCCTTGGTGATCTTCGCCGCGCCGGTCGGGCAGCCGCCCAGCGTGCGGCATGCGGCCAGCAGGTCCGGGCCGGCGGCGCGGTGGATAGCGCCATCAACGCCGCCGCCGCCCAGCAGGCTCTCGTTGGCGGCATTCACGATGGCGTCGATGTCGAGCCGGGTGATGTCGTCCTCGACCACCTCGATCCTCATCGCGGGCTCTCCTTCGGCCGCAGCCAGAACAGCATGACCAGGCCGGGCAGCGCTGCCAGCGTGGTCAGCACGAAGAACAGCACCCAGTCGGTCTCATCAGCGAGCTTGCCGCCGCCGGCCGACAGCGTGGTCCGCGCCAGCGACATGAACGAGCTCAGCAGGGCATATTGCGTCGCCGTGTAGGCGACGTTGCAGAGGCCGGAGAGGTAGGCGACGAAGGCCGCCGTGCCCATGCCGCCGGACAGGTTCTCAATCGCGATGGTAACGGTCAGCAGGCCGAGGTCGTCGCCGACCACCGCCTGCACCGCGAACATCAGGTTGGACCCCATCTGCAGCACCCCCGCCCACAGCAGGCTGTGCCAGATGCCGACGCGCGCCACCAGCAGGCCGCCGAGGAAACCACCGGCCAGCGTGGCGAGCAGGCCGAAGATCTTCGACACCGAGGCGATCTCGGCCTTGGAGAAGCCGATCTCGATGTAGAACGGGTTGGCCATCACGCCGGCCAGGCTGTCGCCGAACTTGTAGAGCACGATGAAGGCCAGCAGCAGCGGCCAGTTCTGGCGGCGCAGGAAATCCAGGAACGGTTCGAGGACGGCGTGGCGCAGCCAGTGGACCAGGCCGTCGCCCTTCGGCGCCTCGACCGCGTGGGGCTCGGGCATGAGCAGGACCGTCACCACGCCGACGCCGACCAGGCCCGCCATCGCCACGTAGACCAGCGACCAGTCCATCGCCTCGGCCAGGAACAGCGCCCCGGCGCCGGCGGCCAGCATGCCGATACGATAGCCGGCGACGATCATCGCCGCCCCCGCGCCCTGCTGCCGCTCCGACAGGATTTCCACGCGGTAGGCGTCGATCACCACGTCCTGGCTGGCCGAGGCGAAGGCGACCAGCACCGCCCACGCGGCGGTCGCGACCGGGTTGACGGTCGGGTCGGTCTGGCCCAGCCCGACGATGGCGACGATCAGCAACGCCTGCGTCGCCAGCGCCCACCCCCGTCTTCGGCCGAACATCGACGTGAGGACCGGCAGTGGCAGCCGGTCGATCAGCGGCGCCCAGGCGAACTTGATGGAGTATGGCAGGCCGACCAGCGCGAACAGGCCGATCGCGGTCTTGGTCACGCCCAGCTCGGCTAGCCACACCGACAGCGTGGAGAAGGTCAGCAGCAGCGGCAAACCGCTGGAGAAGCCCAGGAAGCCGACGGCGATGACGCGGCCGTCGAGATAGACCGCCGCCGCCTGACGCCAGCCGGTCATGCGGCCAGACGGGTCATGAGCCAGCGCGCGGTGCGCAGCAGGCGGGCGTCGCCGCCGCGCGGGCCGACGAGCTGCACGCCCATCGGCAGGCCGTTCGACGCGGTGAGCAGCGGCAAGGTCACGCACGGCGTGCCGCACAGCGTCCACAGGCTGTTGAACACCGGGTTGCCGGTGCTCTCGATGCCCTTCGGCGCCGGGCCCAGGGTCGCCGGGGTCAGGATCGCGTCGCAGCGTTCGAAGATGCCGGCCAGGCCGGCGTTCAGCACGGCGCGCGCGTCCAGCGCCCGCAGGTAGTCGGCGGCGGTGATCTTTTCGCCTTCGGCCAGCAGGTCCTGCATCGACTGGCTGAGCTTGTCGCGGCCGCGCTCGACATAGCGCCGGTAGTGTTTGGCGGCCTCGGCGCGGTTGATCAGCAGGCGCTGGGCGTCGGCCTCGGCGAAGGCGGCGGGCAGATCGGCGGCGACGCAGTCGTCGCCCAGCGCCGCGACGATCCGGGCGAAGCCCTCGTGCGTGTCCGGCTCCGCGTCGGGCCAGGCCGGCGGCCTGACGAAAGCCAGCTTCGGCCGCGTCGGCGGTTCGCCGCGCGCGGCGCCGAGCAGGCGCGGCGTGGCCCGCGGTGCCGTCGACGGGTCGGCCGTATCGAAGCCGTAGAGCGGTTCGGCGGCGAGCGCCACACCCTCCACCGTGCTGGCGAAAACGCCGACGGTGTCCAGGGTCTGCGACTGCAACAGCACGCCGGGGCGCGGCAACGCCCCGAAGCTCGGCTTGAAACCGACGATGCCGCAGAAGCTGGCCGGGCGGATCACCGAACCGCCGGTCTGGGTGCCGAGCGCCAGCGGCGCCATGCCGCACGCCACCGCCGCCGCCGAGCCGGACGACGAGCCGCCGGGCGTGTGGCCGGCATTGTGCGGGTTGCGGGTCACGCCGGGCGCCTGCGAGGCGAGTTCGGCGGTGACCGTCTTGCCCAGGATGACCGCGCCGGCCTGGCGCAGCCGGGCGACGCAGAAGGCGTCCTCGGCCGGTTGCCGGCCGGCATCGAGCACGGTGCCGTTCTCGGTCGGCATGTCGGCGGTGTCGATCACGTCCTTGATCGCCACCGGCAGGCCGTGCAGCGGCCCGAGGTCGCCACCGGCCGCGCGATGGCGGTCCAGCGCGTCGGCTTGCGCGCGCGCGTGATCCGGGTCGAGGCTGACCCAGGCCTGGACCTCCGGCTCGCGCGCATCGATACGTGCCAGGCAGGCGTCGACCAGCGCGCGCGCGCTGACCTCGCCGGCGGCCAGCCGGTCGCGCAGGCTCAGTGCATCGAGCAATGTCAGGTCGTCGGCGCTCATTCCTCGTCCTCGAAATGACCGGCCGCGGCGAAGCCGCCGCCGTGGAAGCGCACCGCCGGATGGTCGAAGGGCATCGGCGGCAGCGCCTCCAGCTCGGCGCGCCAGGGCTCCGACGTGTCCTGAGGCTGCCAGCCGAGGAAGCCGGCGTGGCCATTGTCCCACCACTTCTCCGCGTTGTCCGAGGCGCCGTAGACCATGGTGCAGCCGACGCGCGGCGCGTCGAACACCTTGCGGATCAGCGCCGCCAGGTCGCCCAGGCTCATCCAGGTCGCCAGCATGCGCCGGTCCATCGGCTTGGGAAAACACGACCCAATCCGGACCGACACGCTCTCGATGCCGAACTTGTCGAAATAGTAGCGCGCCATCAGTTCGCCATAGGCCTTGGACAGGCCGTAGAGGCTGTCGGGTCGATAGGCCGAGCTGCGGTCCAGCCGGTTCTCGCGCTCGTGGAAGCCGATGGCGTGGTTGGAACTGGCAAAAAAGATGCGCGGCCGGCCGTGACGCCTGGCCGCCTCGAAGACGTTGTAGACGCCGCGCAAATTGGCGTGCAGCACGGTCTCGAAGGTGTTCTCGCGGCTGATCCCGCCGAGATGCACGACGCCCTGACAGCCGTCGACCAGCCCGCACACCGCCGGCAGGTCGCCGATGTCGGCCTCGATCACCTCCTCGTTCGGGCCGGCCGGTGGCATCGGCTCGATGTCGGACAGTCGCAGCGTGGTGGCATTGCTGGCCAACTCCTGGCGCAGACCCGTGCCCAGCATGCCGGCGGCGCCGGTGATCAGCAGTCGTTCCATGGTCTCGATATTCCCCGCGCCAAGCGCCACGGCGTCATCGCCGCACGTCCGCCAGTGTTCCGAGCGCGCGGGCAAACGGTCAAGGCCGGGTAGAGCGGCGTTCGCGGGGGCTGAGGACTTGTTAGGGATATCGGTGCTAAACGCTACCTTTCCAATTCCGCCGTATCGGAACCGTCGGCAGTGTTATGAGTAGTAACGAAGCATATCGGTCGCCTGACGGACCCGCGCTTCCTCTCCGCCTGGATACCTTGCGCGTGCACCTGGCCGATGCGCCGGCCTGTCTGGCCTTCGCCGAGGCCTGGGAACGCTGGCGCGGCGACAAGCTGGTGCCGACGCGCGACGATATCCGGCCCGAGCGGCTCGGCGCGGCGATGCGCGCGACCACCGTGTTGCATGTCGAGGCGCCCGACCGAATCACCATCCGGCTGGCCTCGGTGAATTACGAGCTTCTGCTCGGGCACTCCGCCAAGGGCATCAACTTTGTCGAGCTGGCCGCGCCGCAACATCGGCAGATGCGCATCGAGCGACACCAGAACATGATCAGGACGCCGTGCGGCGGCCTGGCCCGCAGCCGGGTGGTGCCGCCGAACGGCCTGACCGTCATGGCGCGCAACCTGATCTTGCCGGTGGCGTCCGGCCCGGACGGGCCAATCGACTTCGTCTACAACGTCGCGCACGTCGAACGCCCGCGCCCTCTCGCCGACAATGGCGAGCGCGACATCGCGCCGCTGGCCGCCGAATTCGACTACCTCGACATCGGCGCCGGGCTGCCGCGCTGACAGCGACCGCCTGACCCGGATGTGCGATCCTTCCTGCACGCCTCATGTCAGGCGCGCGGGAGAAAAGGGCCGGCAGTCTTGGCGCAGAGCAAACTGATCGGTGTCGATATCGGCGGCACCTTCACCGACGTGGTCTGCCTCGACGATCAAGGGCAGCTTCGGCAGCTGAAGCTGTCGACAACACGGGCCAACCCGAGCCTGGGCGTGGCCGCGGCGTTGGAACAGATGGAAGCGGTCTGGCAAGTCGCGCCGGCCGACATCCGGCGCTTCCTGCACGGCACCACCGTGGCCACCAACGCCGTGCTGGAACGCCAGGGCGCCACCGTCGGACTGCTGACCACCGCCGGGTTCCGTGACGTGCTGGAGATCGGCCGCCAGAGCCGGCGCGCGATGTACGACATCAAGCTGAGGCCGGAGACTCCGGTGTTCCTGGCGCCGCGACGCTTGCGCAAGGAGGTGCGCGAGCGGATCGGCGCCGATGGCTCGGTGGTCACGCCGCTCGACGAATCCGACGTGGTCGCGGCCGTCGACGAACTTGTCGCCGCCGGCGTCGAGGCGGTGGCCGTCTGCTACCTGTTCAGCTTCCTGGCGCCGCGGCACGAGCAACGCACCGCGCAGATCATCGCGGAACGGCACCCCGGCTTGATGGTGTCGCTGTCGAGCGACGTCGACCCGACCTTCCGCGAGTACGAACGCACCAGCGTCACCGCCTTCGACGCCTACATCCGCCCGGTGGTCGCGCGCTATCTGGCGGACATGGAGCAACAGCTATCCGAAGCCGGGGTCGGCGCGCCGCTGCAGGTGATGCAGTCGCGCGGCGGCCTGGCGTCCGGCGCGGTGGCGCGGCGGCGGCCGGTCCGCCTGTTCCTGTCCGGCCCCGCCGCCGGTGTGGCCGGCGGTCAGATGAGCGGCGCGGCGGCCGGCATCGGCGACCTGATCACCGTCGACATCGGCGGCACCAGCTGCGACATCGCCCTGGTCGACAAGGGCCGGAACCTGATCCGCCAGGTCGGCGACATCGCCGGCTTTCCGGTGCGGGTGCCGATGGTCGACGTGAACGCGATCGGCGCCGGCGGCGGCTCGATCGCCTGGATCGACGACGGCGGGGGCCTGCGCGTCGGCCCGCGCTCGGCCGGCGCCGAGCCCGGCCCTGCCTGCTACGGCCGTGGCGGAGATCAGGCGACGGTGACCGACGCCTCCGTCGTGCTGGGCTACATCGACCCCGGCTACTTCGCCGGCGGCACGCTGGCGCTGCAACCCGATCTCGCGCACGAAGCCGTGCGGCGCCAGGTCGCCGAGCCGCTCGGCCTGTCGGTCGAGGACGCCGCGCTGGGCATGCACCGGGTGCTGAACGTGCAGATGGCCGAGGGCATTCGGCTGGCCACCGTCAGCCGCGGCTTCGACCCGCGCGGCTTCACGCTGGTGCCGCTGGGCGGCGGCGGCGGCCTGCACGCCACCGCGCTGGCCGACGAACTCGGCATCGACCGGGTGCTGGTGCCGTTGCTGCCTGGCGTTCTGTCGGCGATCGGCCTGCTGGTGGCGCCGGTGGAGCATGAGGCAACGGCGGCCTTCGGCGCGGCGCTGGACGAACTCGACCCGCAAGGCCTGGTCGCCGCACTGGAACGGTTGGATGCGACCTGCGCCGAACTGATGCGCACCGAGCAGGTCGACGCATCGGCGGTCGAGATCGGGTACGCCGCCGACATCTGCTACATCGGCCAGTCCTACCACCTGGAGGTGCCGTTCGAACCGGGCGACCTCGCCGGCCTGTCTAGCCGGCTGTACGACGCCTTCCGCGCGGCACACGACACTGTTTACGGGTATGCCGCCGAGGCGCCGGCGACATTGGTCAACCTGCGCAGCGTGCACCGGGCACCGGGCGCCGCCGACATCGCCGAGATCGACTACCGGCCGAGCGGCGCCGCGCCGGTCAAGGGGCACCGCACCGTGCGCCGCGGCGACGGCCCCGTCGAAGCGGCGGTGTACCACCGCATGGCGCTCGAACCCGGCGCCGACATCGCCGGCCCGGCGATCCTGGAACAGCCTGACACCACGACCCTGGTGCCGCGGGGCTGGTCGCTGCAGGTGGCGGCATCGGGCATAGTGCATCTGCAACGCGAGGCCAGGACATGAGCACCACCGATCAGCACCGCGACGAGCTCGATCCCATCACCCTGGAAGTGGTGCGGCACAAGCTGACCTCGATCGCGGACGAGATGCAGATGACGCTGTTGCGCAGTTCCTTCTCGCCGATCGTGAAGGAAGGACTGGACGCGTCGGCCTCGTTGTTCTCGCTCGACGGCGAGACGATCTCGCAATCCTGCTCGATCCCGATCCACCTGGCGACACTGATCCCGGCGGTCGACGCCATGCTGGAGGCCTACCCGCTGGCCGAGATGCGGCAAGGCGATGCCTTCGTGCTGAACGATCCGTACTGCGGCGGCACGCACCTGCCGGACCTGGCAGTGATGATGCCGGTGTTCCACGATGGCAAGCCGGTGGCGCTCAGCGCCGCGATGACGCACCACGGCGACGTCGGCGGCATGTCGCCGGGCTCGGTACCGACCAACGCTACCGAAATCTACCAGGAAGGGCTGCGCATCCCGCCGCTGAAGCTGATGGACGCGGGCACCTACAACGACACCTTCGTGCGCCTGGCGCGACAGAATGTACGGCTGCCGGACGAGTTCATGGGCGACCTGAACGCGCAGATCGCGGCCTGCACGGTCGGCGCCCGGCGCCTCGCCGAACTCGCCGGCCAGCATGGCAACAATGCGCTGCAAGCGATGTTCGCCGCGTTGATCGACCGCTCCGAGCGGATGACGCGGGCGGCGCTGCGCGAGATGCCGGCCGGCACCTATCGCTTCGTCGACTATCTCGACAATGACGGGATCGACCTGGACAAGCCGGTGCGCATCGAGGTCGCGGTCAACGTCGCCGACGGCTGGTTCGACGTCGACTTCACCGGCACCAGCGAGCAGGTGCGTGGTCCCTTCAACTGTGTCCGCTCCGGCGTGCAGGCCGCCGCCTACTACGCGGTGCACGCGCTCACCGACCCGACGATCCCGACCAACGCCGGCTGCTTCCGGCCGGTCCGCTTCACGCTGCCGGAAGGATCGGTGGTGAACCCAAGCGAGCCGGCGCCGGTGAACTCGCGTACCTCGACGATCAAGCGCATCACCTCGACCATCATCGGCGCGCTGGCCGAGGCGCTGCCGGAACGGGTGCCGGCGGCGTCGGCCGGCGAGCTGCTGGTGCTGGCCTTCGGCGGCGTCAACCAGCATGGCCGGCGGTTCGTCTCCGGCGAGCTGATCGCCGGCGGCAGCGGCGCCAGCAGCGCGGGCGACGGCGTCGACGTGATCGAGACCGACGCCACCAACTGCATGAACCTGCCGGTCGAGGCGCTGGAGATGGACGCGCCGATCCGGGTGCTGCGCTCGCACCTGGCGGCGGGCTCGGGCGGTGCGGGCAAGCATCGCGGTGGGCTGGGGCTGGAGCGCGAGTACGAGGTGCTGGCCGGCGACCTGTCGCTGACCTACCGCGGCGAGCGGCACTTCAGCGCCGCGCACGGGCTTGCCGGCGGCGGCGACGGCGGCCGGGCGATGGCGGCGATCGAACGTGTCGGCGGCGCGCGCGAAGAGATTCCGTCCAAGATCGTCACGCGACTTGGCAAGGGCGACCGTCTGCTGATCCGCACCGCCGGCGGCGCCGGCTGGGGCGATCCGGCGGACCGCGATCCGGCCGCCGCCCGCGAGGATGCCGACGGCGGCAAGGTCTAGGCGACGGCATTCGCCGCCGCCATGGCATCGGCGACAGCGTCCGCCAGCGTGCCGCCATGGCCGGATCGGGCCGCGCCGACGGCATGAAGCCCCGGTGCCTCGGTGCGCATGCCGGCATCGACGCGCAACGCGCCATCGTCGTCGCGGGCGATGGATTGCGGCGCGGCGGCGGTCTGCGGCGCCAGGCCGACGAAGGGAAAGATCGCCGCGACGGGCAGCGTTTCCACTTTGCCGGCACTGAGAACGCGGACGGCATCGACGCCGTCGGCGCCGATGATTTCAATGACTTCGATCCCGGTGCGCAGCGTCAGGTTCGCCGCCGCTTCGGCGCGGGCCACGAACGCCGGCCGGGCACGCGGCTTGGTTCCGCGCAGCAGTATGGTCACCGCGCAGCCGATCCCGGCGAGGTGCAGCGCCTCCTGAAAGGCGGCGTCGCCGCCGCCGACCACCAGAACCGGCTTGTCGCGGTAGAGCCCGCCGTCGCAGAAGGCACACTGCGACACGCCACGGCCGGTCAGCGCTGCCTCGCCGGGGACGCCCAGCCGGCGTAGCTGGGCACCCGTCGCCATGATGAGGCTGGGCGCGGCGATCTCGATTTCCGGCAGAATCCAGGCCTCGCCGTCGCGCGCTACTGTCGAGACCGCGCCGACGCGGTAGTCGCAACCGGCCTCCAACGCCGCGCCGAGCAGTGCGCTGACCAGGTCGGGGCCGGCCTGGCCGGCATGCGGCGCCGCGCCCTCGATGGCACCGACATTCGCGATGAGACCGCCAAGATAGCCGTCGTCGACCAGCGCGGTCGCCACACCGCGGCGCGCCAGCTCGCCCGCGGCGGTGAGTCCGGCGACGCCGGCGCCGATGACGATGGCCTTGTGGGTGGTGTCGCTCATGACAGGTCCCGGATCGCTCGCGTCTGCGTCAAGGTACCGCCGGCCCACAGCGGCAGGTAGGTCATCTTGACGCCCGGCCCACCGGTCTCGATGGGCACGATGTCGGCGGCCGTGGCAGCGACCGCGTGGCCGCGCCCGAATGTCGCGACGCCGGGAATGTCGACCCTATCCGCCTCGAACAGGATCTGCTGGATATCCGTCAGGCTGCAGCCGTGGTCACGCAGCGAGGTGAGGATCTCCGGCGGCAGCAGCACGACCTGCTCGCCGGGCGGCCGGGTGCGGCCCGAGCCCGCCACCGCGCCCGCCGCCGTCATCGCCGCGGCGACCGGCGTCAGCAGCGCCTCCGGACTGCCGCGCCCTTCCAGTGGCAGCACTTCCAGCGTGCCGGAGACGCCGAGGACGGTGACCGCGCTGGCCTCGCGATCAAGCCCGCGCCGTTCCGCCAGCGATGGCAGCAGGCCCAGGTCACTCTCCGCAAAACAGAAGCCGTACTTGCCCGGCTGGCCCATGGTCGCCATGTCGCCGGTCTGCTCGACCGCGCCGCCGACGATGCGCATCGCAAGCGCGATCGCTCTCCCTATGGCCGCGTTGGCCCGGTTGCCGGGGCCGAGGCAGTTGGTGCCGGCATTCATGTCGAGTTCGCGAGCAAGCGGGCCATGCACCACGGTGGCGACCGCCGGCGTGCCGGTTGTCGTGAGTATGCCAAGCAGGTTGAAGGCGGGATCGAGGCAGGCCTCGGCCGCCGTCAGCACCACCGGCAGTTCAGCGGGCAGGCAGCCGGCGAGAACGCAGACATAGGCGCCGGCGGCCGGCGTCAGGTCGCCGAACATCGGCGGGAGCTGGCCCAGGCTGCGCTCCGGCTCGGCGACGCCGGCCAGCATCGCTTCCAGCCGGCGGACGGTCGGCGGCACCTGCGGCAAGCCGTCGGCGAGTCCAAGCGAGGCCAACGTCGCCTGCACCTCGTCCCAGTCCGCGTTTTCCTTGAACAGCGGGCGCGGGCCATCGCGCTCGACCGCGCTCACCGCGTCGGCAGCCTGACCGAGCAGGCTTCGGTGAAGCCGAAGGTGGGGATGTAGGCGGAGTGCTTGCCGGGTCCTCCGGCGACCGCGACCTGGATGTCCTGCGGCGAGCGGGTCAGGAAATAGTGGTCGTTGACCGGGCGCTGGTCGCGCTCTTCGTAGTTCTTCTGGTTGTCCTTCGACACCCGCGACACGTGCACGGTGGACGCGTGGTAGAGCTTGTCCTGGATCGCCTCAACGGTCCAATCGTCACGTTTCAGCGTGGCGGCGTGCTCCGGCCCGAAGACCACCATGTAGGGCGCCGAGCCGTAGATCACGTTGGCGCCGGTCTGCGAGATGGTGCCGGCCACGGTCTCCAGAATGCCGATGCCGGAGGTGCTGCCGTGATCGTTGATGTTGTGCGGCGGCTCGGCCGGAAGCGCGGTGACGACATTGTCCGTTGCCTCGAAGCCGCGCCGGACGTGGTAGGGCGCCCAGGGGCTTTCCTCCTCGTTCTCGCCGAAGCAGAAAGCGAACTTCGCCGGCGAGCCCTGCGTGGCGCGATCCATCTCGCCGGGCTTGGCGCCGCCGACGTTGAGCAGCGTCAGTTGCAGCGCACGGCCGATGGTGGCGTTGGCGCGGCGGCCCTGGCCGAAACAGTTGCTGCCGCAATTAATGTCCAGCTCGCGCCGGATCGGGCCGTTGACCATCAGCATCGGCGCGCACGGGTGGGTCGTAGCCAGCGTGCCGTGCAGGTTGTATTCCGGCTTCAGCACCGCGCGCACCGCCGCGACCACCACCGGGAAGTGTTCCGGCCGGCAGCCGGCCATCACCGCGTTGGCGGCGATGGTGGCCAGCGTCGGCAACACGCGGCGCGGCGACATCGGCGGAAACGGCTCGTTGTCGCCACGGCACAGCTCGACCAGGCGGGCGACCTTGTCTTCCGTCGGCGGCACCAGAGGGAAGCCGTCGCCCCAGCCCTGCTCGGCGGCATAATCGCCCCAGGCGTCGGGATCGATGTCGCCGAGGTCGATGACTTCCCGTTCGGCCGTGTCGCTCATCCGCCGCTGCTTTCGGTTGGAGGGATATGAGCGTGGCGGCGCGGCCGGGTCAGACCGCGACCGCCCGCTTCAGTTCCGCGAATGCCGTTTCGATGCGTTCCGCCAGCTCGACCTGGTTCAGGCCGCCGACCGGATGCTTCACGATCAGCAGCTTGGGCTCGACCTTGCGGGCCTTGGCCTGCGCGCGGACCAGCGGCAGGAACGTCTCGGTGACGACGATGTAGGTTTCAACACCTTGTTCTTCGAGGATTGTACTGTCATGGAAACTCCACGACGAGCACGACCCTCAATCGGCCAAGGCGAGCAGCGCTCCCCGATAGCTCTTCGCCACCTGGGCGATCAGCTCGGGCGGGGCCGGCTGCGCGGCACTGTCCTTGTAGAGGTAGTCGACATCGTCGGTCGCACGGAACTCGCCCATCCGGGCACGCAGCCCTTCCAGCAGTTCCTTGGCGTTGGCCTTGGAGTTGGAGACGATGGCGATCGGATCCTTCGACCAGTCGGTCGCCGCCGCCGGAGCGGCCTTGTCGGCGGATGCGGCCTGCGGTTGCAACCCGAAGGACGGATTGACGATCTTCATGGGCGTTTCTCCCCTGCGTCGCGGCTTTTCGAGCCCGCGCTCGTCCGCGGCGGTCGATCAATGCTACATCACCATGACGCCTGCGACCAAAGGTGTTGCGGGCGGTCGACTGGACGGGGGGAAAGCGTGATCGACAAGCAGATCGCCACGATCGAGGCCGCCGTCGCGGATATCCGAGACGGCGCGACCGTCATGCTGTCCGGCTTCGGCGAGGCCGGTCATCCCACCGACCTGATCCACGCGCTGCTGGACCAGGGCGCCAGGGAGCTGACGATCATCGCCAACAATGCCGGCAACGGCTATGTCGGCGTGGCGGCGCTGATCAACGCCGGACGGGTGCGCAGAATCGTCTGCTCGTTCCCGAAAAGCTCGCAGTCGGTGGTGTTCAACGAGTTCTACGCACGCGGTGCCATCGAACTTGAGCTGGTGCCGCAGGGCACGCTGGCCGAGCGTATCCGGGCCGCCGGCGCGGGCGTGCCGGCCTTCTACACGCCGACCAGCGCGGGCACGCCGCTGGCGGACGGAAAAGAAGTACGCGATTTCGGCGGCCGGCCGCACGTGCTGGAGCATGCCTTGCGGGCCGACGTCGCGCTGGTCAAGGCGGAGACGGCGGACCGCTGGGGCAACCTGACCTATCGCAAGGCGGCGCGGAATTTCGGGCCGATCATGTGCATGGCCGCCGACCTTTCGATCGTGCAGGTGCGCCGCCACGTCGGGCTCGGCGACATCGACCCGGAAATCGTGGTGACGCCGGGTATCTTCGTCGGCCGCACCGTCACCGTCGCGGAACCGGCCGACGAACAGGCCCTGATCGCCAGCGGCTATCGGAGGGAACCGACATGACCGACAACGCAACCGGCCAGGGGCACAACTCGGTGCGCCGGACGCCCGACGAGATCGCCGCCCGCATCGCCCAGGACATTCCCGACGGCTTCTACGTCAACCTCGGCATCGGCCAGCCGGAGAAGGTCGCCAACCACGTCCCGTCCGAGCGCGAAGTGGTGCTGCACAGCGAGAACGGCATTCTCGGTTTCGGGCCGACGCCGGCCGACGCCGATATCGACCACGACCTGATCAATGCCGGCAAGAAGCCGGTCACGCTGAAGGACGGCGGCAGCTTCTTTCACCACGCGGACTCGTTCGCGATGATCCGAGGCGGCCACATCGACCTGTGCGTGCTGGGCGCCTACCAGGTGGCCGAGAATGGCGACCTGGCGAACTGGTCGACCGGAAAGACGGACGACGTGCCGGGCGTCGGCGGCGCCATGGACCTGGCCGCGGGCGCCAAGCGCATCTTCGTGATGATGACCCACACGACCAAGGACGGCGCGCCGAAGCTGGTCGACCGCCTCACCTACCCGGCCACGGCGCGCGGGGTGGTGAAGCGGGTCTATACCGATCTGGCGGTACTGGACGTCGTCGACGGTGGCTTCCAACTCGTCGAGGCGGTCGAAGGCCTGTCGCTGGAAGATTTGCGGGCACGGACCGGCGCGACGATCCACACGCCCTGAACGAAGCGCGTCAGGCGCGTTCGATGACACCCATGCGCCCGGACTGGTAGTCGCCGACGGCCGCGACCAGCTCGTCGCGCGTGTTCATCACGAAGGGGCCGTAGCGGGCCACCGGCTCGTCGATCGGCTCGCCGCCCAGCAGGAGGAATCTTCCGCCGGTGTCGCTTGCCACGGTCACCTGCGTGCCGGCACCAAGCAGTGCCATCTGGCCGCGCTGGACCGACATGCCGTCCGGGCCAAGCGCGACCTCGCCGTCGAACACGTAGGCCGCCAGGTTGAACGACGGCTCGAAGCCCGCTTGCCCGCGCCCACCCGGCCGCACGCACCAGTCCTGCAGCACGATCGGCGTGTAGGTGGCGACGGCGGCGTCGACGCCGAAGGCTTCGCCGGCAATGACGGTGACCACGATGGCGTCGTCCGGACTGCTTGCAACGGGAATCTGGTCGCGCTGGACGTACTGGTAGCCCGGTGTCTCGAACTTGTGCCGGGCCGGCAGGTTCACCCAGATCTGGAAGCTGTGCGTCCGCCCGCCGCGCTCGCGCATTGCCGGCGACGGCAGTTCCGAATGCACGATGCCGGCGCCGGCCGTCATCCATTGTACGTCGCCCGGGCCGATGAGCTGAGTCTTGCCGGTCGAATCCTCATGCAGCTTTTCGCCGGCGAGCACGTAGGACACCGTCTGAAAGCCACGATGGGGGTGATCGGGCGCACCGATCGCTTCGCCGGGGGCGTAGTCGACCGGGCCCACCTCATCGACCATGAGGATCGGGTCAACCTGGTCGAGCCCCTGCGTCGGCACCGGCCGGCGGACCAGAAACCCGGCGCCCTCTCGTTGCTGGTGCGCGCTGACAATGCGCTCTACCTGACGGTCCATCGCTTCGGTCATCTCCAATACCGGCTGCGGTGCCAGCCTATACGCGAACCGGCATCGTTGCGCACCGGTCGGGCGCGGCGAGAAATAGCGCCCGCCCCTCACGCCCTATTTTTTGCCGCGTAGGCAGTCATGACGCGGAACATGCGTATCGCCATCATCGAGGATGTCCGGCCGTTCGCGGACGAGGCGATCGTGCGCAACGGCAACATCCGCCACGGCCGCCTCGGCTGGACCGCCAAGCAGCTCGCCGCCGGCCTGGAGGGCAAGCGCCACCCGCGGCGCGAGGCGGACGGCGCGCCAGCGTAGCTCGCGGTCAGGTCACGGACAGTATCTGACCGAGCTTGGCGACGACCGCGTCCAGGCGCTTGACGGCCTCGTCGATCTCTTCGCGGGTGATGCAAAGCGGCGGCGCGATCGGGATGATGTGGCCGGCGCGGCCGAGCATGCGGTTCTCGCGCATCACCCGCGAGGCCAGCTTGTCGAGCTTCGCCTCCTTGGGGAACTGCTCGCGGGTGTCGCGGTCCTTGACCAGCTCCAGCGCGCACAGCAGGCCCATGCCGCCGCGAACGTCGCCGACGATGCGGTGCTTGCGCAGGTCCTGCAGTCGCTCGAAGAGATAGGCGCCCTGCTCGGCCGAGCGGCCGGCCATGTCCTCGTTCTCCATGATCTCCAGGTTGGCCAGCGCGGCGGCGCACGACGCCGGATTGCCGCCAAAGGTGATCAGGTGCTGGAAGGTCGTATCGCCCTCGCCGATGAAGGCGTCGGCGACGCGGCCGCTGGTGACCGCCGCGCCAATCGGCAGGTAGCCGCTGGTCAGGCCCTTGGCGATGGTGAAGATGTCCGGCTTCACGCCCCAGTGCTCCATCGCGAACATCTTGCCGGTGCGCCCGAAGCCGGTGATCACCTCGTCGGCGATCAGCAGCACGCCGTGCCGGTCGCAGATCTCGCGGACGGTCGGCCAGTAGTCGGGGTGCGGCACGTGGATGCCGGCGGCGGCGGAGATCGGTTCGCCGATGAAGGCCGCCACCGTCGACGGGCCCTCGTGCAGGATCGCGCGCTCCACGTCACGGGCGCATTCCAGGCTGCACTCACCAGAGCACATGTGGCACCGGTAGGATGCCGGCTGCGCCACGTGGATGTTGCCGGGAACCAGCGGGCCGAACTGCGCCGGCACGTTGCCGCCGCCCGGCCCGCCGCGGCCGAGGCTGGTGCAGGCCAGGGTGGCGCCGTGGTAGGAGCCGCGCCGGCTCAGCACCTTCCATCGCGTCGGCTCACCCTTCAGGTGGTAGTAGTTCTTGGCGATCTTCAACGCCGTCTCGTTGGCCTCCGAACCGCCGCTGGTGAAGTAGACCCGCGAGCGCTCGTCCTGCGAGAGCTGCGCCAGCTTGGCCGACAGCGCGGCGGTCGCCGGCGCCACCGTGTCGTTCGGCGAGAAGCTCAGCTCCAGCATCTGGCGGTAGGCGGCGTCGGCGATCTCGCGCCGGCCGTGGCCGACATTCACCAGCCACAGCCCGGAGAGCGTGTCGAACCAGCGTTCGCCAGACGCGTCCTCGACCCAGACGCCCTTGCCCCGGGTGACGAGCTGCACGCCGGAATCGCTCGATATGTTTCCCGCCTGCTGCGCGTGCGGCCAGAAATGCGCCGCCGCATCTGCTCGCGCCTGCTCCAGGTCGGGCAGGTTGGCACCGTCTTGCATGACATCAGCTCCTCATCGCCGCCGCAGTCTAGGGCGGGTTGCAATTCCGCTGTCAATCGAGCGGTGCCGGATGGTCTAGACTTCGCATCCAGGTACATCAGCACGGAAGGACGGCGGGATGCTGGAGACGGCAAACTTCGAGCCAGGCGGCTATCGGTATGTCCGGGGCCCATTTCAATATTCCGGCGGCGTCGCGGCCCTGCCCGGCTATCGCATCGAACGCGTACGATTCGCGCGGCGCCCGCCGATCGAGGAGGGCTTTCGCATGATCGAAGCTCACCTGGCGGCGCGCGGCCGGCCGACGACAGCGTTCTGCGCCTGCGAGCTACGTTCGCCGGCGCCGTTCGACGATGCCGGCTTCATCGCCTTCAACCGCGTCTATGTCGGCACGCTGGAACGCTGGGGCATCTTTCGCGACGAGGAGAACCCGGTCGCCCGCTCCAACGTCTGCCCGGAGATCGACGCGCCGACGGAACCCTGTTTCGAGGCCTTCAGCTACACCGTGCCGGCCGACGCCGATGGGCCCAAGAGCTTCGTCATCGCCGGCTCGGGCGAGGCCAACGAGGGCCCCGGTCCCTATGCCGAGCGCATCGTCCGGCTCGGCGAACAGTCGGCGGACGCGATGGCCGACAAGGCGCGCCACGTGCTGGGCGTGATGGAACAGCGCATGGGTGCGCTCGACTTCGGCTGGGCCGACTCGACGACGACGCAGGTCTATACCGTGTTCGACCTGCACCCGTTCCTGGCCGACGAGATCGTCCGCCGCGGCGCCGCCGGGCCCGGCCTCACCTGGTATTTCGCGCGCCCGCCGGTGGCGGGGCTCGACTACGAGATGGACGTGCGCGGCGTCCCGATCGAATACGTGCTGTAGAGAGGGCCGCACCGATGATGCTCAACAACGGCTTTCGCGAGACCTTCGCTGCCGGCAAGCCGACGATCGGGACGCATTTCCTGTCGTCGGACCCGGACATCCCCGAGCTGATCGGCGATACGGGCTTGTTCGACTACGGCGAGTTCTGCGCCGAGTATTCCACCGTGGAGATGGAGCGGCTCTACCACCTGGCGCGCGCCGGCCAGTGCGGCAACCTGCCGCTGATGATCAAGCTCGACCAGGAGGCATAGGGCTTCTGGGCGCAGGCCGCGATCGGCGCCGGCTTCCAGGCGGTGCTGTTCACCGACATCCGCACGCCGGCCGACGTCGACGAATGCCACCGCTGCCTGCGCGCCGACCTGCCGGGCAGCGGCGGGCACATGGGCCTGAAGCTGCGCCGGCCGGCGCTGGCCGGCTACGAGCCGGACGCCTATCTCGACAGCCTGCAGGGCGTGGTCTTCGCGATCATGATCGAGAAGAACGCGGCGGTGGAGAATATCGACGCCGTGCTGGAGGCGGCGCGGGCGCGCGGCGTCGACATGACGCAGTGGGGACCGGCCGACTTCGGCCTGTCGCGCGGCGACCTCGGTCTGATGCACCGGCCCGAGATCCGTCCGTTCGAGGAACTGGTGATCGCCAAGTGCATCGAGCATGGCGTGGCGCCACGCATCGAGATCGGCGAGGTGGAGCAGGCCAAGCGCTACGTCGACCTCGGCGTGCGCCACTTCTGCATCGGCTGGGACCGGTTCATCTACAAGGCCGCCCTGACCCGCATCGGCGAAGGCATGCGCAAGCTGGTGGAGACGCTGTAGCGCCGGCGCCGCGATGTGAGGTTGGTCCGGGCTGCCGGACTCGAACCGGCACGGGGTCGCCCCCGAGGGATTTTAAGTCCCTATAGAAAATCTCTAAGATATTGTTTTTGCTGTACATTTTTGCTGTATATGCAATAGTGTGTAAGAAATTGTGTATCAAGCTTAGATCGGAACCTCGGCCAGAGAGGTCACCACGTCGTAGTCCACGCCAAGCGAGCCGAAGTGCTTGCGCCCGCACGCGATCTTCTGGTTCTCCTTGGAGCGCCTCTCTTCGGAATCGAGTGTGCTCTTGGTCTCCCGCACGAAATAGAGCTTCTGTTCCCGCTCCGTGACGAAGGCCCAGTCCGGGTTGTAGGGGCCGATCGGCGTATCGATCTTGAACCATGACGGCAACTTGACGAAAAGCTTCACGTCCGCGTTGCTGTCGAGGTCGCGAGCAAACTGCTTCTCCACCTCGGACTCGTACTCAACGGCGTCAAACAGACATTTGTCGCGGTTCTGTACCTCATAGAGATTGCTCAGGTAGCGGACGATGCCGTCTTCCGCATCCTGCTCGATGCGGCTCATCTCCCAATGTTGTCCGGCAACCTTCTCGTACTTGATCCCCTCCAGCATCAGGTCGTGCAGTGCTCTGGAAATCTCCTTGGCGACAGCCGCCATGAACGCCTGCGGATTGACCTTGAACTCGTTGAGACGCCCGGAGCGCTTGAGTATCTCCGCAAGCGTGTGCCGCGTGAGTTCCGTCTCCTTCTGGAGGTAGGCGAGGATGTCCGGCAGCACCGTCACCGGCTCCACGTCGCGGACGCGGGTCGCAATCTGCCGGTCCGCCGACACACCGGCATCGGTGATGTCCACTTCGACCACGGTGGTCGCCACGCGGGGAGCCTTGATCTGCTCGATCTGCTTGATCCGGGCAAGCGCGCGCGTGATCAGGTCCGCAGTCTCGAAGGTGACGCGGTAGCGGGTCCGATGCTTGATGCGGTCCCACAGGGCCACGAAGTCATCGCTGAGCTGAACCTCCTTGCGGAACTTCAGCTCGCGCCTCTCCCGTGCGTTCACGATGCGGCTCTTGAAGACCTTCCTGTTCACCTCGTCGATGATCTCGGCCTTCAGGTCCAGGAACTCATCAGGCATCTTCAGGTCGAAGTGCGGATTCTTGGGATCGAACTTGTCGAGGATGTCGCCGTCGGCATTGAGATACCCTTCCGAGACCAGCGCATCCCAGATGCGGCCGGACACCTCCTGGCCTAGCTCCGCCTCCGTGCCGTCCGAAGCCGTGCGGACCAGCTTCGCGAAGGCGATCTTGTCGACCTTGCCGAATTGGATGCCGAAGTCTTCCTCGAACTCGGTCTGAAGCGTGCGGGCGAACTCGTCATATGACTCGTTGGCGATGACGGTCAGGCGGTTGACCGTCTCGTCATGGACGCGCTCGCCATTGCGATCCACCGGGAGCCGCAGGCCCCGGCCGATCTCCTGGCGCTTCTTCTCGACCGACTGCGTCTCGTTCAGCGTGCATATCTGGAAGACGTTGGGGTTGTCCCAGCCCTCGCGTAGCGCCGAGTGCGAGAAGATGAAGCGCAAGGCCACGTCCGGATCGAGCAGCTTCTCCTTCTCTCGCATGATGAGGCTGTAGGTGTCCTCGTCCGCAGCTGTGTTGCCGCGTGTGTCCTTGTCCTGGCCGGACCTGTCCTGCGAGAAGTAGCCGTCATGGACGTCCGCCACGTCGAAGGGGATGAGGCCCTTGTAGATCGGCTTGGCGGTAAGTTCCCGGTATGCCTCCTCGAACCACTGGCCGATCTTGCCGAGGCTCGTGGTGCCGTCGTCGTTGTAGATGCGGTAGTTCGCCACGCGGTCGATGAAGAAGAGCGAGAGGACCTTGATCCCCTTGCCCTTCAGGGCACGCTCCTTCTTGAGGTGCTGCTCCACCGCCTCATGCACCTGCGCCCGCATGATGTCGTCACCAAGGCCGCCGACCTCCTGGCCCAGCTCAAGGAAACGCCCCTGGTTGAACTCGATGTACTCCGAGCCTGGGGTGCAATCGATGTTCTGGACGATGTAGCCATTCCGGTACGCCTCCCGGTCGCCTGACTTCACATACAGGTCATCGCCCTGCTTCACCCACAGCTTGGACGCCTTCGGGCCAGTCGGCCCCTCTTTGTGAATCTCGACCTGCGCCTTGATTCCGTTCTTGTTGTCCGTTTTCAGCAGCTTGACGTAAGCGTCGTTGAAGTTGTCGTCCGAGCGGATGGACGCGACCTCGATGCGCTTCACCAGCCGCAGGTCGTAAGCCCGGATGGGGTCCAGCTTATAGACCAGATTGTACGGGTTGCGGTGCGTCGCGCTGTAACGCAGCGTCGCCATCGGATGCAGGTTGCCGATTGCGCGTCGGGACTTCTCGGTGTTGTCCACGCTCTGCGGCTCGTCGATGATAACGATCGGCGCGGCAGCCTGAATGAACTCGATCGGCCGCCGTCCGGACATGCGGTCGTTCTCGCGGTTGATCACGTTGAGCTTCTTCAGCTCATCCTCGGTCATGTCGGCTAGATCCTTGTCGGCAACATCCTTCTGGAAGGACTGGATGTTGATGACCATGATCTGGATTTGGTTGCTCGTGGCGAACTGCCGGACTTTCCCGAGACGCCTGGAGTCGTAGACGAAGTGATCGAAGGGTGCCTTGTCGTACAAGGTCTGGAAGTGGTCCTTCATCACGTCGATGCTTTTGAGCACGCCCTCGCGGATGGCGACGCTTGGCACAACGATGATGAACTTCTTGAAGCCGTAGACCTTGTTCAGCTCGAAGATGGTGCGCAGGTAGACGTATGTCTTGCCGGTGCCGGTCTCCATCTCGATGGAGAACTCGCGCCCCTGAAGGGCCGCGACCTTCTCGATCGCATTGCCCTCCTGAATGCGCTGCACGTTCTTGAAGATTTCATCCTCGGGCAGCATGAGGCGGTTGCCCATGCCCAGCTCTGTCTGAAACAGGCCGCCGATCTGAAGCGACTGAAAAGCCATCGCGCCGGTCTGCACGTACGGCTGCCCGTCGAAGACGCCGACGATCGCGTCAACCGCGTCCTGCTGGTACTGAAGCGAGGGGTCGAACTTGAGCTTCATGCAACGCCCTTCAGCTCGGCTGCGTCGTGCCCGAGAAACTCGTTGAGGCACTCGGCGACCAGTTGCCGCCGCCGCACCAGGAAGTCGTCATACGCGCCGACCTGCCAGAGCGGTACATCGCTGGGTATCGACTGCTTCGTCAGCGCCTCCTGACCCTGCTTGCCCACGATGTCCGGCAGGTAGAGGGACGGCTCCTTGTCGCTGATCTTCCGGTTCGTCCGCCCGCTGACAAAGGACAGGTTGCAGATGTCGTTGATCTTGGCCGTCGACAGGCCGAGCTTCTTCAACACGCCTTGCGGGAAGATGTGGTGGAACTGAAGCGTGTGCTGCGCTCCTGAGTGCTTGAGCGAGATGACCAGCTGGTCGCGCCAGTCGGTGGCCCCCTGCTCGCGGAACGCCAGGAACATCGTCTTGAAGTAGGCGCTGCGGCTGTTCCGGTTCTCCAGATCACCCGGCAACACGTCGAGCCGCCCGACCTGGGTCCGCAGCAGCTGAAGCAAGCCGGGGATTTCAGCGCCGCGACGGATGGCGGCAAGGTCCTGGTCGAGAAAGGTCTCCGACGATCCCCGCGAGTAGCGTGCCTTCGCATTGGCCACCAGTACCCAGTACCGCAGGAGTCGGGCCTCGTCCGGCGACAGGTGGTAGTCCTTGGCGTGGCCGTAGGCCGCAATCGAAATGATAATGAAGGGTGACGACAGCAATGTCGGGCTATCGATGCCTGCATTGCTGCGCAGGAAACTGAGGGCGAAGTCCATGCCCTGCTTGGCGTCTTCCCAGCCCTTCTCGATGCGACTCCTACTCAGGCCGCTCACAGCTCGGAATCGCGACTGCCCCGTTGCGAACGACACCAGGTTCTTCAGGTGAATGCCCAAGCCAAGGTCGAAGCCCTGCTTCTTGCAGGTCTGCTCGAACGCCTGGAAGACCTTGAGCGAGTCACGCCAGGTGGCGGTGATCTGCGCCAGAGCCAGATCGGAGCTTCGCAGCTTCGCACCGAGCGAGTTCACCCGGACGAAGATTTCCGTGACTTCCTCGTAGGACTTGTCGCGGTCAAGGATGTGGACGCGGTACTGATAGTCCCGGATACCCCGGAGCTGCTTGAGGCGGGACGTGTACTTGTCGTAGCGGGGGTCCTCCATCGACGTCACCCCCGCCGCCTTCAGAAACGGCGTATCGCTGCTCTCCCGGAACACCTCCGTCACTGATACCCAGTGAGGCAAGGCCGCAAGTTTCTTGCTCGACACGACGAACGCCATCCGGTCAAAGCGCTTCAGCAGCTCGTCTTCCGATGCTTCGGCAACATCATCGTCCGACGCCGCATCGTCGTCGGTGTCATCGTCCTCGTTGACCTCCGTGATGAGGTCCAGTGTATCCGGATGCTCCAGGTTGAACAGGACATCGATCGGCCGCACTCGGCCGCGCACATGCACCGGCTCGCCACGAATGATGGCCGAAAGGGACGTGAGCCGCTGCTGACCGTCGAGAAGCAGCTGGAAGCTCTTGCCGTCCATATCCTGATCAACGGCGAATTCCCGCGTCGCCACGCCCTCGTCGGTCTCCCAGGTCAGGATCGTCCCCGAGGGGTAGCCCCGGTACAGGGAATCCAGCAGGTCCCTGACCCGCGTCTGCTGCCAGACGTACTGGCGCTGCATCTCCGGCAGCCGGATGTCGCCCCGTTCGATCTTGGCTACCAGCTCGTGAATCTTGAGGTCCTGCTGTCCCATCGCGCCGCCCCCTACACCGTCCGGAAGACGATTTCAGATTCCTCGGCCTGGGCACGCGCCTTGAAGGTCTGCACAGCGTTTGCCTTGAGCTGGTCATTCCCCTTGAAGGCTTCGTCCAGACAGATGACCTGCAACGGGTTGGCCTCGGCCAGGGCATCGATCAATTCGGAGGTGATCTCTTTCTCAAGACAGATCAGCAATGCCCCGTCCTCAATCGAGAAGATCTGCTTGCCAGCCTTTTCCATTGACTGCACCTTGGTCGCGAGAGGAAACCCTGACTTCAGAAGCAACTCGTAGAGCACATCTTCGTCGGTACAGGACTCTGACAAATGATCAATATGTAAGTCTATCTGCCGTCCGATCTCGGTCTCCGGATCTGGAGCCCCCTCCCAGAGCTTGAAATTGGAGGAAGCAAGTGAGAAAGCCTTAAACCCGAACCTCGGGTCTTTCGGAGTGGCGTCCAGTAGTTCTTCACTATCCGATTTGGAAGAGGCTATGTAGCGCCGAATACGGTCCTTTCCAATCTCAGAGATCGATGCATATCCAGCTTCGTAGGCTTCAGTCCCTTGCTCCGTAGGTTCAGGAAGCTGCACCATAATGAAACGGCGATTGCCACCGTCCTCTTTATTTAACTCCATGACAGCCTGAGCTGTGGCACAACTCCCTGCGAAAAAATCTAAGATGAGATCATCATCAGAGGCGTTGGGTGCAATCTGAATCATACGCTTCAAGAGCGCTACAGGCTTGGGGTAATCGAATACCTTCTTTCCTTCAAAAAGGTCGCGAAGATCGCGCGCCGCCTTCTTGTTACCGTCCAGGTCGGTCCATAGAGGGGATGGCCTCTTAGTCCGCCCCTCAAGATAATACTTTACATACGGCCACCATACTTCTTTCCCGTTTCGTTGTGTCTTCTTCCATACGATGAAATCTTCCGATATTAGGCGATCATAAGTGGGTTTCTCAAATCGCCACCGGCCCTCGTATCCTGCGGGGGCCATCGGCAGAACCTCGGTCCCATCGGGAGCGTAAACTGGATAGTACATGTTTGGTCGATCGATACGACGATCGGCACTGCCAGTCTTCCTCATCTGATCGATTGCGTACTTTCCTCGTTCATCCTCCGCGTCAAAGCGCTCCATATCTTTTTTGGAAAGCGCAAGCCCTTCTAAGCTCACTTCATCGGCCTTTGTGTAGACAAGAACGAAGTCGAATGACGAACCGAGACCTCCACTATCCTGCCCGGTTGTCTGTCCGGTGGAACGAGCAATGTTCCCCAAGAAATTGTCTTCGCCAAATATCTCATCGCAAATCGCGCGAAGGTTCGATACTTCATGATTATCAATTGATATGAACACTATTCCATCTTCGGTGAGTAGATTTCTCGCAAGATACAAACGCGGGTACATCATGTTTATCCACCGAGAATGATAACGGCCATATGTTTCCGAGTTCGTAGAAAATCGCTTCCCGTTTTCATCAATCTGGCCTGTATACGCTAGGTACGTCTCTAGCGTCTCAGAGTATTTGTCCGGATAAATAAACTCATTACCTGTATTGTATGGCGGATCGATATATATCATCTTTACTTTGCCGAAGTAAGCCTTCTGAAGCAACTTTAGTACCTCTAGATTATCTCCTTCAATATACACGTTCTCCGTCTCGTCAAATCTGACTGACTCTTCGCGCGCCGGCCTCAACGTTGCCACACTTGGTTGCTGGATAATCCGCATACACTCGGCCTTGCCCGGCCAGCTCAAGCCAAATCGCTCTTTGTCAGGTTCGACCCACTTGCCAAGCACACGCTTCAGTTGGTCAAAATCAATGCCCCCTTCGGCGAAGACCTCGGGAAACGCCTTACCAAGGCAACGCTTCAGCTCCTCCCGCTTCTCAGCGGCGATGTCCATCGACGTCAATTCCATTTTCTCCGGTTCGGCCATACCCATGCCCCTTACTTAATCTCAAATCTGATGGCGAAGAGCCGCTCGTCGGTCACTTCCTGACCCAAGCGTTCCTCCACCTGGTCCAGAAGTCCGTCCTTCTGCACCTCTATGTCTTTCGCGGCGGCATCGTACTCACGCCACGCCTCATCGCGCTTCGTCTCCAGCGCTCGCGCCTTGCGCTGCAAGGCCAGCTTGTCCGGCAGATTGCCGGTCTGCCGGATTTCCTTCTTCAGCGCTTTGATCTGGTCGTCCAGGTCCTTCAGGTCGGCTTTCAGCCCGGCACGCTTGTCCTCCGCCCAGTTGTCCAGCTTCTCCATCTCATCGTCGAACCACTGGGCCTGACGTGCGGCCATGTCGTCCAGGAGGGTCTGCCGTTCTGCGTCCACCGCAGACGCCAGCGCATCCGGCAAGGCGAGGTCGGTGCGCGCCTGCCTGGTGGCGGGCAGCTCGAACAGGCGCATCGCCGCGTTGCTGTCCAGTCGGCGGCCATCGTCGGCCATGGCGGACAGGATGATGTGGTCCTGATCGTCAGCTCCCCGCACCGATACCTTGTGTGCCACCAGTGTACCCGCCTGACCGACGAACGGCTCGATCGCCACTGCCCTCTGCGGCCAGGCGGTGTAGTCGAAGGTGATGTTCGCCCCGTCCAGCTTGCGGCTGCCTGCGGACGCAAGGAGGTGCTGGGCCAATGGGTGGCCTAGCCGGTAGCGGTAGCCGTCCAGTCCCCGTTTGCCCATGAAGTAGGCGCCTGCGGGCGCACCCACACCGCCTGGAACCGCCTGCACGGTGAAAGTCCGGTAGTCGTCATTGAACTTCGCGGCCTTGCCCAACTCGAACTTGGTGAGCTCCCACAGCATCCGCGAATACCGGTCGAGGTACTCTCGGCTCTTGTCCATGTTGATCTTCAGACGGTCGTGGACCTCGGCGTCGAAGTTCTCCAGCAGCTTCCGCCGCGTGTCCTCCATCGCCGCACTGATGTTCTCGTCCATCTCCGAGCGCAGGCGCTCGAACTCCGTCTCGATCTCCTCGGTAGAGCGACAGTTCTGGTAGATGGAGACGATGCGCTTCTCGAACTCCACGCCGGACTCGATCACGCCGAGGACCTCGTCGGAAGCCCCGAACACACCCGAGAAGAGCTGGAACTTCTCGGCCAGCAGCTCATAGACGCGCTGGTCGGCAGCGTTGTTCTTATTGAGGAAGTTGATCACCACGACATCGTAGCGCTGCCCGTACCGGTGGCAGCGTCCGATGCGTTGCTCGATGCGCTGCGGATTCCAGGGCAGGTCGTAGTTCACGACAATGGAGCAGAATTGGAGGTTGATGCCTTCGGCTGCCGCTTCCGTGGCGATCATGATTGACGCATGCTCGCGGAAGTGTTCCACGAGGGCTGCCCGTATGTCGGCGGTGCGGGACCCGGTGATCCGGTCGGTCCCCTTGTGCTTCGCCAGCCAGGCTTCATAGATGGCCTTGGACTGGGGGTCCGTGTTCGAGCCGTTGAACAGGACGAGTTTGCCGTCGTAGCCGTTTTCGGAGAGCAGCCGCACGAGGTACTCCTGCGTTCGGCGGGACTCAGTGAAAATGATGGCCTTCTGCGCCGCACCTAGCTCCTGCGTCTTGGCGAAGCCCGCCCGCAACGCGCTCAGCAGCGCCTCGCCCTTGGCATTCTCGGCGATCGACACAGCGAGGTCGCGAAACTCGCGCAGATCGACGATCTCCTGCTCAATGGCGGCGATGTCCTCCGGCGTCAGAAGCTCCGGCTCCTCCTCGCCATCGGACCACTCGTCAGCGACCTCCTCGAACTCCTCGTAGTCCTCCGACAGTTCCTCTTCGAGCTTCTCCCGGAGGTTCTTGTCGTCCTTGAGCTGCCGCTCCAGCTTCCGCGCCAGCGAATCCAGGGCACCGGCGATGGCGAAGGTCGATGACGCCAGCAGCTTGCGCATGATCAGGGTCATCAGCGTGCGCTGGCTCGATGGCAGCGCTTGGAGAGACGGCCGCCGGAGATAGTCCGACACCATGTCGTAGAGCGCCTGCTCGTCCTCGGTCGGAACGAATTCCTCGGTGATCGGGATACGATTGGTGTAGCGGATATATTCGAGGACCTGCCGCCGCAACGTGCGGTGGCACACGGGCGTCAGGCGCGCCTTCAGCTCGTCAAACCGCCCGTCACCAGTCAAACGCGCGTACTGCGCGCGAAAGCTCTTGGCGTCGCCAAAGGTGTAGTCATCGATAAGGGAGACCAGTCCGTAAAGCTCCATCAGAGAGTTCTGCAATGGCGTCGCCGTCAGCAGAACCTTCGGCGCATTCGCAAGCGCGCCCTTCAGTGTGCGCCCGATCCGATTATCCGGCCGGTAGACGTTTCTGAGACGATGGGCCTCGTCGATGACGACCAAGTCCCACGGGATCACCATCAGCTCTTCCGCATGGCGCGCGGCGAACTGGAAGGAACAGATAACCAATTTCTTCTGCTCGAATGGGCGACGAACGCCATCCTTGGCCATCTTGTTGTAGTTCTTGGCCTCAAGAATCATGGTCGGCAGGAAGAACTTTTCTTCGATCTCCTGTGACCACTGTTTGCGAAGATTTGCGGGGGTAATAACGAGAATGCGTCGCCTGCTCTCCGTCCACTTCTGGGCGAGAACCAACCCGGCCTCAATCGTTTTACCAAGCCCCACCTCGTCGGCCAGAATGGCCCCCTTGGATAGAGGCGATTTGAATGCAAAAAGAGCCGCTTCAACCTGATGCGGGTTCAGGTCAACCTGGGCATCCAGAAGCGCACCGGCAAGCTTCTCGGCATCCGCTACCGAATGCCTCTTGCTCAGCTCATGTGCGAATAACTTGGCGTGATACTCTGTGATCACCCCCTCGCCCTTCCTATAGCCCTAGTAGAATCCACGGACACAGCGTACGGGAAACTCGACCGTCGATCAAACAAAACGAATTTAATGCAGGAAGAGGGCGATCGCTCCCTTCTAGTCCAACGCGTTCACCGATCAAGCTGACATTTCGACAGCTTCAAATGCGTCATTTTGATTCTGTTTCGTGAGCCACAAATTAAATAGCTCTATATCAATCAGTAGCATCCCTTGCGCCCGATGCTTCTTGACTATGACCGCCTCACACAATCCATTGACAGCTCTATACTTGAGCCAGTGTCGCAGCTTACTCTCTGGCAAAGAGCAACGGGCGACGACTTGCGACAACCGCATCAAGCGGCGGAAATCTCCGACGTGGGACTTTCCCTCGTATAGCCACTCATTGAAAGCTGATATGTCGACATAGGTGTTTGCATCAATCTCGACGACCGCCCGTACAAGCCCGTTGCGATGGCGATGAAACATCCAACGCTGGACCGTTGCGTCCGAAAGTGCGGGACATTGATCCGCGATCTGGCGGATAGACCGTAGATTGCGGAAGTCGACACGCTGACCCTCGGTCGAGATGTCGTGCATTTGACTGCCTCTTGCTTGTTATCACTACATCCACTTATGGCGGGCCAGCGCTGATGGGAGCTGACATCCGCCAAAGGGGATGGAGCGTTCTACCCCACAGCGGGTAGATGACCTGATGGGCGGCGCCGATGGCGCAGTCGGATCGCATTGCCTTACCCCGCCTTCCGTAGCACCCGCACTGCCGAACCTCCGTCGGTTGGCGTCGGCTCGTCCCGTGGCGGACTGAACAGCGAATTGTGAAGAAACGCCTTGTTCATATCCTGTACCCGCGTGCGCGTATGTCCCGGCGATAGGTGCATGTAACGTTCCGCCATAGCCGTGCTTCTCTGGTTGAGGATGTCCGCGACCTCCTTGGCAGATGCGCCTCGCATGGCCAGATAGCTCGCCGCCGTATGGCGCAGGTCGTGGCGCTTGAAGTCCTTCAACCCGGCATCCCTGAAGGCACGGGCGTACCGTGAGCGGAAGCACAGGGGTTTCAGCCCGTCCTTCCGCGGGAACACATACTCGGCATCCAGCCGTCTTACGGCATGCATCTGCTTAAGGATGCGAAGGGCCTCACCGAAAAGCGGCACGTTCAACGGCTGGCCGTTCTTCGTGTCGACCAGAATAAGGTGCGGGGCTTCGGCGTGAAGATGCACGCGGGACCACTCAAGCCCCTCGGCTTCCCCCGGCCGCATGCCGGTCGCGATCCGCAGCACCGAAATGTTGTAGAGCCACTCGGGATGATACGAGACGTGCTTGTGCTGCCTACGGCACGCTGCGAGGTATCGGGGAAGCTCATAGGCCGTCTCGGGCACAGCGGCCTTCTTCGCCTCGTTCAGGTCGCTCCAGCATCGGGGTGCGTCGTCTCCGGGGAACACGAAGGCATCCGGCGACGGAAACCTCTGGCGCGCGTTGTTGACCCTGGGCTTCTTCACCTCTCGAACGGGGTTGTGAGGTATCCAGTCCTGTTCGATGGCGTATGAGAAGACAACCGACAGAGCATTGAGATAGTGGACCACCGTCTTGGGAGACTTCTTGCGAGGCGAGCGCTTGCCGCCTCCCTCCCATCGGGGAACCGACTTGCCGTTGATATCGATGTTCTCGGTTGGTGCCTCCAACAGATCATTACGCGCCTTACGGATGTCGCGCGGCTTCACCTGGATGAGCCTCTTGGCACCCAGCCTCCCTTGCCACCAACGAAGTTCCTGTATGACCGTCTGCCGATGCGTCTGGCTCTTGTACTTCGACGCCTGAGTCTTAATGAAGCGATCGATGGCGTAGCTGAGCGTGTGAGTCTCGGTGTCAAGGTCCAGATCGCCACCGGCAAGCTGCTTGCGCCGCCTCAGCTCGATATGCCGTCCCTCAGTGACCTGCTCCCCGTTGGTCCCTCAGTGATAGTGAGAGTCCAGGGCTTCATGATGCCTGCTCCAGGGCCGTGGCGGTAGCGGGCGGCCGGCGGAGCTGGTCGGGGTTGCGCAGCCGGCCGCCCGCGGATTGTAGGAACAC
>JAVKFY010000030.1:0-92294 GCA_040223615.1 Alphaproteobacteria bacterium | reverse complement strand
GAAGCGCAAAGGCCAGCGTCAGCACAAGCAACAAAACCGCGGCGCGCGAACACCACGGGTCTGTGTCGATCGATTCTCTAGCTAAGTGCCTGTCCGCCATCACCCGACTGCAACTCAATCGATCAGGCATAGCAATGTGGGACAAGCAAACCCTCGTTCGCTTGCCCCACATTCGGTCTGGAGGCTGGTCGCAGCGTTCAGAAATGCCGCAACCTTCAATAGCTAGTTGGTGCTGGTCGCGGTGGCGGTGCCGCCGTTGTCGACCGGATCGTCGTCGTCGTCGTTGCTCGTCGCGGCAATACCCACGGCAACCAAGCCAATGCCGACCGCAGCGCCGATGGCAATCTGCGTCGCCGTGAAGCCACCGAACGTGTCCTGGCCCGCTGCGGTGCCCGCTTCGGTACCCGTACCGGTCTTCGCCGCCTGCGACTGTGCAAAGGCAAAGGTCGGCGCCGCAGCCAACGCGACCGTCAGCCCCAATGCGGTCAACGTCTTCTTAACGACCATGGATTTAGACCTCCAAATTGAAACTCGCCCCGGACCTTACAGACTTTCCCAAGGGCGATCAAGCGGTTATCCGACGTTGCTGACGCGGTTCAATTCGGTCCCGGCGTCGTGTTTGCGGATCACTCAATCAGCCAACGAAAAAGCCCACTTACAAGGCGGTCCTACGATAGTGGACAGGTTTTGGACTGACAACCAAATCATGCCCGGCTTTACGTCCTTCTCACGACCCTGTGGCCCAGCCGCAACACATACAGCAGCCCTGCAACAGCGCTCGTATTCCCGTATCGACCACCTGGGTAAATATTTGATGAACCGCTGTCCAGCATATTCATCGCCAGGGCGTCTTTATGTCCGATTTACTCCTGGAAGAGTGTGTAGAGCAAGGTTACACCAAGTCGAAACGCTTTTATTTGGCGCGCCGGTCGCATTTGACTTCCGAATCGCCGGCGCCCGTTTGCCGGCCTAGTTCTGCGGCACGCGTGGCGACGGATTTGCCTCCGCGGCGAGGAACTCGACGATTCGGCGCAGCATACCGGGCGCGCGGTAGACGTCGTGGCCATCGCCGTCGGTCAGCACGATCGAGCGCGAGCGCGGCCGGTCGGCCATGAAGCTGCCGCAATCGCCACGCTGGCGCGGCGTGCGCGAGGGGTCGTACCAGGGGTCGTTGGCCCGCACCACGGCAAGCACCGGCTCGTCCGCCGGCGCCGCCAGACCGCGCACCAGCGCGGCGCCGTGGCAGGTCCATTGCGTGATCACGCGGGCGCGGAAGTCGGAGCCGCGATACAGCGCCGCGGCCAGTCCACCCTCGCTGGTGCCGACCAGGAACAGCCGCTCGCGGTCGACCCAGCCGATCGATTCGAGCCGGTGCAGCGCGTAGGTGATCTCGGTCAGGCGGAAGTCGAAGACGAAGATATTCTCGCCGCCGGTGCGCTGCGACGGCCGGCACTGCAGCGGCCGATAGCGGCGCGCGAAACTGTCCGGCGCGATCACCGCGAATCCGGCGCGCACGAAGGCGCGCAGCGGCTCGACGTCTTCCAGGCCGGTGCAGCCATGCAGGTAGATCACCGTCGGATAGCGCACCGAGGCCGGCAGTTTCGCGACCAGCTCGGCCAGCGCGCGCGAATCCATCCGGGTCTCCAGCATCGCGCCGTTGCCGCGCGGCAGCAGGACCGTGGCGTGGTCGAAGGTGCGCGCCAGGTCGCTGTCGCGCTCCACGATGCTGGCCGGGTTCAGCGTCTCCGACCGGTTCAGCGTCGAGGCGCAGCCGGCCAGCGCCGCCATGGCGAAGGCCATGGCGCAGGAGATGGCGGCGAGGCGGGTCAGCACGGCGCCGCCAGCCGCGTCGGGCGCACCCACCAGTCCGGATGCGCTGTCTCGATGGCCTCCGCCGCCGCCCGCGCCGCCGCCGCGTCGCGGTACAGGCCGAAGCAGGTGGCGCCGCTGCCGGACATCCGCGCCAGCAACGTTCCCGGCGCGGCGCGCAGCGCGGCGAGCACCTTGCCGACCACCGGCGCGAGGTCGGTGGCCGGCGCCTCCAGGTCGTTGCGCCGTTCACACAGCAGTGCCGCCAGCGCCACGGCATCGGCCGGGGCCTCGTCGAATCGGTACGGTTCGCCTTCGATCTGGCGCAGCCGGCCGAACACCGTCGCGGTGGACAGCGCCACGCCTGGATTGACCAGCAACAGGTCGGCCGGCGGCAGCGCCGGGGCGGCGGTCAGCTCGTCGCCGACGCCGGCGACAAAGGTCGGCACGCCAGCCAGGCAGACCGGCAGATCGGCGCCCAGTGCCGCCACTAGCTCGGCCGGATCGATGCTGTCGAGATCGACGTCCCATCGTGCCGCCAGCAGCCGCAGCGCGGCTGCCGCATCGGCGCTGCCGCCGCCGATCCCCGATGCCACCGGCAGTTGCTTGTCGAGGCGAAACCGTCCGGCCGGCTCGCGCCCGGCGCGTCGCGCTAGCCAGCGCGCGGCGCGCGGCACCAGGTTGTCGGCCGTATCCGCCAGATCGCCGGCGAACGTGCCTTCGAGATCGAGCGCCAGCGGCGCGCCGCCGTCCAGCGTCAACCTGTCGCCCAGTTCGGCGAAGGCGACCAGGCTGTCGAGCAGGTGCAGGCCGTCGTCGCGCCGACCGGTGACGTGCAGGTAGAGGTTGAGCTTCGCCGGCGCCGGCGCCCGCGTGGTGCCGGCATCGGCCGGCTCAACCGTCGCGGTCGCCCGATACTGGTCCAAGGCCGGACTCCAGCTTGGTTTCGATCGCCGGGATCGCCGCGGCCTCGGGCTTCAGCGACAGCGCGTGGCGCCACTTGAAGCGTGCCTCCAGCCGCCGCCCGACCCGCCAGTAGGCATCGCCGAGATGGTCGTTGATCACCGGGTCTTCCGGTCGCAGCGACACCGCGCGTTCCAGTTGCTTGACCGCGCCCTCGAAGTCGCCGAGATGGAACAGCGCCCAGCCCAGGCTGTCGACGATGTAGCCGTCGTTCGGCCGCTGCGCCACGGCGCGTTCGATCATGTCGCGCGCCCGATCCAGGTTGCGGCCCTGCTCGACCCAGGAATAGCCGAGATAGTTCATCACCAGCGGCTGGTCCGGCCGCAGTTCCAGCGCCTTCAGGAAGTCGGCCTCGGCCCGCTGCCATTGCTTGTCGCGCTCCAGCGCGATGCCGCGCGCGTACAGCAGCGCCCAGTGCCGCGCCTCGATGGTGCCGACCTTGGCCACCGCCTGGTCGTAGACTGTCACCGCCTCGGTGAACCGCTCCCGCCCGCGCAGCAGGTCGGCCAGCGTGACCAGCGCGCTGGCGTCGGTGTCGGGGGAGGCGGTGGCCGCGCGCAGTTCGGCGATCGCCTCGTCGACCCGGTCCATGCGGTTCAGGTTGGAGGCGATGCGCAGCCGCGCGTCGAGCCGGTAGGGCGAGGCCTCGGCCACCGTCCCGTAGGCGCGGTTGGCGTCGGCGTAGCGGTCGTCGCGCTCCAGGATCTCGCCCAGCAAGATGGTGCCGTTGTCGAAGTCCGGCCGCATGAACAGCGCCAGGCGGGCATAGATGCGCGCCGCGTCGGCCGTGCGGTCCTGCGCCAGCACGCCGGCGGCGCCGTAATAGGCCTCCGCGATGCCATCGCCGATCGAGGTGATCATCGGCACGATGGTGCCGGTCTGCTCCAGCTCGCCCAGCGCGGACTCGATGCCGGGATTGTCGGGAAAGCGCGAGAGGTATTCCTCCAACATCGCCTTGACCTTGTCGGTCTCGCCGCGCCGGGCCAGGAATGACGCATAGGCGGTGACCACCCGAGTGGCGTTGCCGGCGGCGCTGGCGCGGGTTTCCTCGAATGCCTTGGCGGCGGCCTCCGGGTTGCCGCGCAGGTCTTCGATCAGGGCGGCATGGAAGCTTCGGAACGCGGCCAGCGACTCGCGCTGCCCCAGCGTCCCCAACGCCTGGTCAGTCAGTGCCGCGTCGTTCAGCCCGACACCGACCCAGGCCAGCAGCAGCGGCCGCATCAGCGCCCCGGCATTGCCGGTATCGTCGCTCTGCAGGTGGTCGCGCGCCGCTTCGAAGTCGCCGCGTCGTGCCGCGTCGGTGGCCAGCAGCAGGTCGGCGGTGAAGCTGGTCGCGGGTTGCTTGTCGATCAGCTTCGCCAGCGGCAGCGCCCGGTCCCAGTTGCCCTCCGCCATCTGCATTGAGAAGGCGCGCAGTCGCAGCAACTGGTTGTCCGGGTCGGCGGCCAGTGCGTGGTCGTAGTACGCCGCCGCCGCCTCGGTGTCGCCGTTCAGCGAGGCGCTGCGGCCAGCCAGGTAGCTGCCCAGCGGCGACGCCGCCGGCCCGGCCGACAGGTTCGATGTCGGTGCCGCGCCCGGGCCGGACGCGGCACAGCCGCCGACGAGTGCCGCCGCGCTCAGCAACATGGCGCTGAGCGGCCGTACGATGGCCATCGCTGTCAATCCGGACTCCTTGTTCGTTGGCCTATCAAAGCAGCGGCCCGCCGTCGCCGGCAAGTGTCGTCCCCCGCCGCCGGGGCTCACATGTTCGGGTAGTTCGGGCCGCCGCCGCCTTCCGGCACCACCCAGACAATATTCTGAGTCGGGTCCTTGATGTCGCAGGTTTTGCAATGCACGCAGTTCTGCGCGTTAATTTGCAGCCGCGGGTTCGAGCCGTCGTCGTCGCGTACGATCTCATACACGCCGGCCGGGCAGTAGCGCTGTTCGGGCGCATCGTACAGCGCCAGATTGGTCTCGATCGGCACCCTGTCGTCTTTCAGCGTGAGATGCGCCGGCTGGTCTTCCTCGTGGTTGGTGTTGGAGATGAACACCGACGACAGCCGGTCGAAGCTGAGCTCGCCATCCGGCTTCGGATAGTCGATCGGCTTGCACTCGCTGGCCTTCTTCAGCTTGGCGTGATCCGGTTCCTCGATGTGGAAGGTCCACGGCACCTTGCCGCCGAGGAACTGCTCGATACCGTTGTAGAGCGTGCCCAGGATCAGGCCGAACTTGGCGAAGGCCGGGCGGAAGTTCCGCGCCGCGTACAGCTCGTCGTAGACCCAGGAGTTCCTGAACCGCTCCGGGTAGCTCGTCAGCACCGGCGCGCTCTCGCCCTCGCCGGCGGCAGCCAGCGCCTCGTGCGCGGCCTCCGCTGCCATCATCCCGGTCTTCAGCGCGTTGTGGCTGCCCTTGATCTTCGGCACGTTCATGAAGCCGGCGCCACAGCCGATCAACGCGCCGCCCGGGAAGGCCAGCTCCGGCACCGACTGGATTCCGCCTTCGTTCAGCGCCCGCGCGCCATAGGAGATCCGCTTGCCGCCCTTCAGGTATTCGGCGATCGACGGATGGGTCTTGAAGCGCTGGAACTCATGGAACGGCGACAGATGCGGGTTCTCGTAGCCGAGCTCGACCACGAACCCGATCGACACCTGGTTGTTGTCCATGTGGTACATGAACGAGCCGCCGTAGGTCTTGGTGTCCATCGGCCAGCCGGCGGTGTGCACCACCAAACCTTCGCGGTGCTGCTCGGCGGGAACTTCCCAGAGCTCCTTGATGCCGATGCCGTAGGTCTGCACGTCGACGCTCTTGCGCAGGTCGAACCGGTCGGTGATCTGCATGGTCAGCGAGCCGCGGCAGCCCTCCGCGAACAGCGTGTACTTGGCATGCAGCTCCATGCCGACTTGGTAGTTCGGGCCGGGCGCGCCGTTCTTCTGCACGCCCATGTCGCCGGTGGCGACGCCCTTCACCCGGCCATCGTCGTGATACAGCACCTCGGCGGCCGCGAAGCCCGGGTAGATCTCCACCCCAAGCGCTTCCGCCTGCTCCGCCAGCCAGCGGCACACGTTGCCCAGGCTGACGATGTAGTTGCCCATGTTGTGCGTCGGCTTCGGCAGCAGCGCGACCGGCACCGGGATCTGACTGTGCGGTGTCAGGAACATGAACTTCTCCGCCGTCACGGCGGTGTTCAGTGGCGCGCCCCTGTCGGCCCAGTCGGGGATCAGCTCGCCCAGCGCGCGCGGGTCCATCACCGCACCGGACAGGATGTGGGCGCCGACTTCGGAGCCTTTCTCCAGCACGCAGACCGTGAAGTCCTGGCCGGTCTCCTGTCCAAGCTGCTTCAGCCGGATCGCGGCGCCGAGCCCGGCCGGGCCGGCACCGACGATCACGACGTCAAACTCCATCGCCTCGCGTTCCATCGCCTCAACTCCTCGCCGGTCGCCCGAATCCTGAATTTGCCGGCCGTTTATGCCGTGACGGCTTGATGATGGTCAACGCACGCCCGCAGACCGTACACTTTCGCCATGTTGTCACATGACGAGGCGGCCCAGGTTTTGCGCTGGTATCTCGATGCCGGCGTCGACGAAACCGTGGGCGAGGCGGCCTACAACTATCGCCAGGCGCCACCGCCGCCCGCCATCGCCGCGCCGCCGCCATCGCGAGCCGCCGCGTCGGCGCCGGCACCCGAACCGCCGCGTCAGGCGCCGCGCCGGCCCGCGCCGGCCAGCCTGGCCTCGGCCGGCGAGGCGGAGCGCAATGCCCGCACCATCGCCCAGGCCGCCGACAGCCTCGACGCGCTGCGCGAGGCAATGGCCGGATTCGACCTTTGTCCGCTGCAGCACACCGCCTCCAAGCTGGTCTTCGCCGACGGCGCGGCCGACGCCTCGATCATGTTCATCGGCGAGGCGCCGGGCGCCGACGAGGATCGCCAGGGCCTGCCCTTCGTCGGCGTCTCCGGCCAACTGCTCGATCGCATGCTGGCCGGAATCGGCCTGGACCGGACCAGCGCCTACATCACCAACATCATTCCCTGGCGCCCGCCTGGCAACCGCAAGCCGACGGCGGCCGAGGTCACCATGTGCCAGCCCTTCGTGGAGCGCCAGATCGAGCTGATCGGCCCGAAGCTGCTGGTCTTCGTCGGCGGCACCGCTGCGCAGGCGCTGCTCGGCCGTTCCGAGGGCATCACGAAGCTGCGCGGCCGCTGGATCGACTATGTCCGCGAGGCCGTGACGATCCCGACCCTGCCGACCTTCCACCCGGCCTACCTGCTGCGCCAGCCGCAACTGAAGCGGCAGAGCTGGGCCGACTTCCTGGCGATCCGGCGCAAGCTGGCCGAGCTCGGGGTCTTGTCGAGTTGATGCGTTGACGATGTCGCCGCGGCGCGCCGCCGCCTCCCCCACCTCACCCCGACCCTCTCCCCCCCAAAAGGGCGGTGAGGGAGCGCAGCTTTCGCGCCACCGCGTTCGCCTCCGCCCTTCAGGGGGAAGGGGACAGGGGAGGTGGGCATCGACGACGCGCGCGCTTCTCGCCGGCTTGCTGCTCCTCCTCGCGGCGCCCGCCCTGGCCGACGTACCGGCGGTCACGTCCGACGCCGACGCGCAGCGCTATGAGAAGATCTTCGCACTGCAGGACAAGGCCGACTTCCGCGCCGCCGACCGGTTGATCAGGCAACTCGACGACCGGCTGCTGATGGGGCACGTGCTGTTTCAGCGCTACATGCATCCCGCCGCCTACCGCTCTCGCTATGCCGAGCTGCGCGACTGGCTGAAGCACTATGGCGACCACCCCGGCGCCGACCGGGTTCACAAGCTGGCGCTGAAGCGCAAGCCGAACGGTGCCGCCGCGCCACCGCAACCGCGCGCCGCGCCGTCGCCGCGCGGCTTCACCGTCGACGATTCGGAAATGACGCCGCACCTGGAGCACTCCACCGAGGCAGCGAACCTGCGCGCCGACCTGGAGGGCCGGGTGGTACGTGGCCGGCTCGACGACGCGCTAGCCGGGCTCGCCGCGCCAAGAAGCAAGCGCCTGCTCGACCAGGTCGACCGCGACCGGCTGTCGGGCATGATCGCCGGGGTGAAGCTGCGCCGCGGCGAAATCGAGGCGGCGCTCAAGCTGGCGGTGCCGGCCGCGCGGCGCTCCGGCGGGCAGGCGCCGAACGCGCTGTGGATCGCCGGCCTGGCGTGCTGGCAGCAGGGCGACTTCGCAGCCGCGCTCGGCCACTGGCGAGCCTTGAGCGAGGCCAAGGCGGCGCGTGCGCCGCTGCGGGCGGCCGGCGCCTACTGGTCGGCTCGCGCCTTGCTCAGGCTGGAACGGCCGGCCGAGGTCATCGCCGCGCTGCAGCAGGCCGCCGGCTACCCGCGCCAGCTCTACGGCGTGATCGCCTCCGCCCAACTCGGCCTGCCGACACCGCTGAACCTGACTCCGATCGCGCGCTCGGCCGACGTCGCCGAGCGGCTGCTGCGCCACGCTGGCGCGCGCCGCGCCGTGGCATTGGCCCGCGTCGGCCGCACCCGGCGGGCCGACCTGGAACTGCGCCAGCTGTTCTTCGCCAACCGGCACCTGGCCGAGCCGCTGCTGGCGCTGGCCCACGACCTGGAACTGCCCGGCAGCCAGCTTCGCCTGGCCGAGGCGATGCGCAAGGCGGGCGAGGCGACGCCCGACCTCGCCCTGTTTCCGGTGCCGCCGTGGCGGCCGCAGGATGGCCTGCGCGTCGACCGCGCGCTGCTGCTGGCCGTGGCGCGCTACGAATCCGGGTTCGAGCCGCGGGCGTTGAACCCGTCGGGCGCCGCCGGGCTGATGCAGATCATGCCCAGCACCGCCGACTTCGTGCACGGCCGCTCGCTGGCCGGCGCGCGCTGGCGCATGCTCGACCCGGGCTTCAACCTGGAGCTTGGCCAGCGCTACCTGGAACACCTGCTGCGCGAGCCGCGCATCGACGGCGGCCTGATCCAGACCATCGCCGCCTACAATGCCGGCCCCAGCAACCTGGTGCGCTGGCTGCACGGTGTCGCGCACGGCGACGACCCGCTGCTGTTCATCGAATTGATCCCGACCCGACAGACCCGCCGCTACGTGCGCCGCGTGCTGGCCGATGTGATGCTCTACCGCATCCGGCTGGGTCAGCCGGCGCCGGAACTGCTGGACATTGCCCAGGCCCGCTGGCCACGCTACGAGTCGGTGGACGAGGAGCGCAAGCATGCCTGGAATCGATGAGAGCCAGCCGTTCCGGCCCGTGAACATCGCGGTGCTGACGGTCTCCGACACCCGCACCTTCGACGACGACCGTTCCGGCGACATCCTCGCCGGACGCGTTGCCGAGGCGGGCCACGTGCTCGCCGACCGCAAGATCTGCACCGACGATCAGGCCAGCATCGTCGCCCAGCTTAACGCCTGGATCGCCGACCCGGCGATCGAGGTGGTGATCTCCACTGGCGGCACCGGCGTCACCGGCCGCGACGTCACCCCGGAAGCCTTCGCGCAGGTCTACGAGAAGGAAATCGCCGGCTTCGGCGAGCTGTTCCGCTACTTGAGCTTCCAGAAAATCGGCACCAGCACCGTGCAGTCGCGCGCGACCGCCGGCGTCGCGTCCGGCACTTACCTGTTCGCGCTGCCCGGCTCGCCCGGCGCCTGCAAGGACGGCTGGGACGGCATCCTGAAGGACCAGCTCGACATCCGTCACAAGCCCTGCAACTTCGCCGAACTGCTGCCGCGCCTGCGGGAACACGAAGCGGCGGAGTAGGTCGGCCTGCCTGCCTGAGGCGCTTTTGTTCTTTATTTGTTCGTGTACTGTGCTAGGCTTGTCCCATGCGGGACGAACGGCACGACGATAGCCATCGGGCTCACCCTGAACGGCGGCGCGGGCGCGGCGCGGTCACCAACGTGTCCGGCCGGTTCGAGGCGCTGCGGCGGGAGAATTTCGACGACGGCTGGGGTGGTCTCGACGAGACCCCGGCGCCACTGCGCACCGAGATCACCCGCGATACCTCCAAGACCATCATCGCCACCAACGAGAGCCCCGACATCGGCTTCGACCGCTCGATCAACCCGTATCGCGGCTGCGAGCACGGTTGCATCTACTGTTTCGCGCGGCCGACGCACGCCTATCTCGGCCTGTCGCCGGGGCTGGACTTCGAGAGCAAGCTGTTCATCAAGCCGGACGCGCCGGCGCTGCTGCGCAAGGCGCTTTCCCGGCGCGGCTACCAGTGCCGGCCGATCGCGCTCGGCACCAACACCGACCCCTATCAGCCGCTTGAGAAGCGCCTCGGCATCACCCGGGAGGTGCTGAAGGTGCTGGCCGCGTTCAACCACCCGTTCTCCATCGTCACCAAGTCGAACCTGGTGGCGCGCGACATCGACGTGATCGCGCCGATGGCGCGGCGCGGACTGGCCAAGGTCTGCATCTCGGTGACCAGCCTGGACCGCAAGCTGGCCCGGCGCATGGAGCCGCGCGCGCCGACGCCGCAACGCCGCCTGGAGGCGCTGGCGGCGCTGTCGGAAGCGGGCGTGCCCACCGGGGTGATGCTGGCGCCGCTGATCCCGGCGCTGAACGACGTCGAGCTGGAGAAGATCCTGCAGGCGGCGGCCGAGACCGGCGTGCGCGAGGCCTCCTACATCTTCCTGCGCCTGCCGCTGGAGATCAAAGAGCTGTGGCGCGAGTGGCTGGCCGAGCACTATCCCGACCGCGCCGACCGCATCTCCAGCCTGATCCGGCAATCGCGTGGCGGACGCGACTACGATCATCGCTTCGGCAAGCGCATGACCGGCGAGGGCCCCTACGCCAAGATGATCGCCGATCGCTTCGAAGTGGCGCTGCGCCGGCTCGCCATGGACCGCACCGACATGGCGCCGCTCGACACCACCCAGTTCCGCCCACCGCCCGAGGCCCGCGCGCAGCTGGAGCTGTTCTAGCCGACCAACCGTTGTCGCGCGCGCCGTGCTAGGTTCGGTGTCGATTCAGCCATTGGCGCGGAACGAATGGAACACGGCAGCTCGCTGATCGAGTTGGTGGTCGTCGCCTCCACGGCGCTGGTTCTCGGCATCGTGCTGCAGAGCCTGCGTCAGCCGGCGATCGTCGGCTACATTTTCGCCGGCGTGCTGCTCGGCCCGTCGGCCTTCGGCCTGATCCGCAACCGCGAGATGGTGGCGGAACTGGCCGAGCTCGGCGTGCTGCTGCTGCTGTTCGTGATCGGCCTGGAACTGTCGTTGCGCGCCTTCCGGCGGGTCTACCGGGTGGCGATCCTGTGCGCGCTGTTCCAGATCGGCGTCTCGCTCGGCGGCATCGCGCTGCTCGGCTTGCTGTTCGACTGGACGCCGCTGTTGATCGTGATCGGCGGCTTCGCGCTGGCGCTTTCGTCGACCGCGGTCGCGATCAAGCTGCTCGACGATATCGGCGAGCTGCGCACCGACGTCGGGCGCATCGCCGTCGGCGTGCTGATCGCCCAGGACCTGGCGGTGGTGCCGATGCTGCTGGTGATCGCCGGTCTGGCCGGCGAGGGCGGCTTCACCGTGGTGGCGCTGCTGAAGCTGCTGGTCGCGGTCGGCCTGTTGATCGCGATGATCGCCTACCTGACCCGGCGCGAACGCGTCGCCATGCCCTTCGTCGGGCTGCTGGAGGCCAATGTCGAGCTCACCGCGCTGACCGCGCTGGCCTTCTGCTTCGGCGCCGCGCTGGCCTCGACCCTGTTCGGCCTGTCGCCGGCCTACGGCGCCTTCCTGGCCGGGCTGTGGCTCGGCAACTCCAACGCCCGGACCTCGGTGCTGGGCGCGGTGCTGCCGATCCAGGGCGTGCTGCTGATGGTCTTCTTCCTGTCCATCGGCCTGCTGCTCGACCTCGACTACGTGATCGCGAACTGGGCCCAGGTGCTGATCCTGCTGGTCGCGGTGACCTTGCTGAAGACCGGGCTCAACGTCGGCATCCTGCGCATGCTGGGCGAGCCGTGGCCGCGCGCCTGGCTGGCCGGCGTGGTGCTGGGCCAGATCGGCGAGTTCTCCTTCGTGCTGGTCGCCGCCGGCGCCGCCGTCTACGCCGTCGACTGGGAGGCGCAGCGCCTGATCAACACGGTGATCGCGCTGTCGCTGATGACCAGCCCGTTCTGGCTGTTCACCGCCCGGCGCATGGGCCAGGCGCGCTGGCGCCGCATCCTCACCTGGCGCGACTTCATGCGGCAGATCTACGGCAAGGAGACCGAGGCGGTGGTCGGCGCCTCGTCGCGCGCGCTGGCGACCACGCGCCAGTTCACGGTCACCGTGGGCCACGCCGGCGCCGAACTGCTGCACCGGCAGCGCCGGCCTGAGGAGTCGTCGGACGCCGACGTGGTCGATCCGCCGCCGGCGGCCGACGACGTCGATTTCTTCGATGTCGAGGTCGAGCCCGGCGGCCCGGCCCGCCGACGCGACAAAGATGACACCGACTGAGCGCCTCTGCGGCGTCGACGAGGTCGGCCGCGGCCCGCTCGCCGGCCCGGTGGTCGCCGCCGCCGTGGTGCTCGATCCCGCCCGCCCGATCGCCGGCCTGGCGGATTCCAAGACCTTGCGACCGGCCCGCCGCATCGAGCTGGCCGCGCTGATCCACCGCCAGGCCGAGGTCGCCATCGCCGCGGCCAGCGTCGACGAGATCGACCGGCTCAACATCCTCCAGGCCAGTCTGCTGGCGATGGCCCGCGCCGTCGCCGCGCTGCCGCGCGCGCCGTGCCGCGCATTGATCGACGGCAAGTTCGTGCCGGCTCGCCTGCCGTGCCCGGCCGAGGCGGTGGTTCGCGGCGACGCCTCGGTGCCGGCGATCGCGGCGGCCTCGATCGTCGCCAAGGTCTACCGCGACAAGTTGATGACAGAGTTGGCCGCCGCGCATCCCGGCTTTGGCTGGGAAGCCAACGCCGGCTACCCCACGGCACAACATCTGGCGGCGCTGCGCGAACTTGGCCCCAGTCCTACTCACCGGCGCAGCTTCGGTCCTGTTAAGGTCCTGCTAAGCGTTTGAATCGTATAAACGATTGACCGAATCGGCGGAGTGGCTATGCTGCGTGCCGAGGGCGCTTGGGGCTTTGGAGTCGGGTGAAGAATCGTATCATTCTGGGTGATTGCGTGCGGGAAATGCGGAAGCTTCCCGATGCCTCGGTCGATCTCATCTTCGCCGATCCGCCCTACAACCTGCAGCTCGCCGGCGAGCTCGTCCGGCCGAATCTGACCAAGGTCCAGGCGGTCGACGACGCCTGGGACCGGTTCGACAGCTTCGCCGACTACGACACCTTCAGTCGCGACTGGCTGGCCGAGGCGCAGCGCGTGCTGAAGGACGACGGCGCGTTGTGGGTCATCGGAAGTTACCATAATATCTATCGGGTCGGCACCGTCTTGCAGGACCTGGGCTTCTGGATCCTGAATGACATCGTCTGGCGCAAGTCGAACCCGATGCCGAACTTCCGCGGCCGGCGCTTCACCAACGCGCACGAGATCCTGATCTGGTGCGCCAAGAGCCAGGACCAGAAGAAGTACACCTTCCACTACGACGCCATGAAGGCGCTGAACGACGAGTTGCAGATGCGCTCCGACTGGCTGCTGCCGATCTGTTCCGGCGGCGAGCGCCTGAAGGAGGCCGGCAAGCGCGCGCATTCGGCGCAGAAGCCGGAGGCGCTGCTGCACCGCGTGCTGCTCGCCACCACCAACCCCGGCGACGTTATCCTCGATCCGTTCTTCGGCACCGGCACCACCGGCGCCGTCGCCCGCCGCCTCGGCCGGCACTACATCGGTATCGAGAAGGACAAGCATTACATCGACCTGGCGAAGGAACGCATCGCCGCCGTCGACCCGTTGGCGGAGGCCGACCTGCAAGTAACCCGTTCGAAGCGCGAAGAACCGCGCGTCCCCTTCGGCTGGCTGGTCGAACGCGGCATGTTGAAGCCAGGCCAGACGTTGCAGGACCCCTCCAAACGCTACGTCGCCAAGATCCGCGCCGATGGCTCGGTGATGAGCGCGGAGGCCGCCGGCTCGATCCACAAGGTCGGCGCGGCGGTGCAGGGCGCGCCGGCGTGCAACGGCTGGGCCTTCTGGTGCTTCGAGCACAAGGGCAAGCTGGTCCCGATCGACGTCCTGCGCCAGCAGATCCGCGCCGAGATGGCCGAGGCCTAACCCGACCAGCGCCGCAAGTCCCGATCGAGCGGGTATCCCGGCGGCCGCGGCAACGGTCGCGCGTCTTCGACTGCCACATCCGACCTCTATTGCCGCCAACCGGCGCACGTACGGAAACCGGAAGGCCGGCGCGTGTGCCAAGGCACCAACGACCGGTTTTCTCGAGAAATGCGGCCTGGCCGCCTTGGTCGATCAAGGCCGGGTCCCGCCAGCCGGCGACTACATTCGTGTAGCGGAAACGTCGGCGATCACAGCCACAACGTTCTCGCCGCGAATGCAGATGCGTCCCGGCTTATCCCGGGCCAATCGAACCGGCTCCGCGGCGTTGCCTAGTATGTTGCTCGTACACCCTGGAAATCCACGCCTCGTCGGTGATAGGCTTTCTAGTCGGGGGCGCCTTCGACATGGCATGAGCCGTGCGAATTGAGCGAGCAGGAAAGCGTTGTGCCGACATACTTTGGTACGGATGGCGATGACTCCATCGATGCCCTCAGCCTGAACATCGCGGCATTCGAAGAGATTTTTCTTCTTGGTGGAGACGATTTCGCCAGCGTCATTTCGAACGTCGTCACCGGCGGCGCCGGAAACGACACGGTCCAGGCCAGCACCACCCGGGCCACGATCAACTACCGGAATTCCCCGGCTGGAATCGACGCGAACCTTCAGACCGGCGTGATACACGACGGCTGGGGCGGAATTGACCAAGTCCTAAACGTCGATTGGATTTATGGCAGCGCGTTTTCCGATAACATTACCGGAAATTCAGGACTTAACAACATTCAGGCTCATGTCGGGAACGATACGGTCGACGGCGGCGCCAATATTGATATCGCCTATATCGGACGAGAAATCGAAGATGTCACAGTATTTGGCGACTTATACTTCTCTCGTGTTTATGTTCAAAACGATTTCGTTGATTTCGTCATGGAGTTTCGCAACGTTGAGACACTCAACGCTGATAATGGTGCGATCGACCTCCTGCCTTCCGACTCGATTTTTCTACCGAGCACAGTCGTCGCTAGGAGTAATACCTCCCACGTGCGTGACCCCCACCGCACTAAACCTGGCGACTTCAATGGCGACGGCAATCTCGATCTGATCCTAATATTCAGCGCCACAGTTCCCGAGCGTCTGCAGAATCCGGGTTACATATTCGTTGGCGACGGCAACGGCGGGTTTGTTGACGCCACCAGCTCGATCATTCCGGAAGGGTTCGCCACAGAGAACCCGCGAGTGTCCATCGTTGCCGACTTCAACAACGATGGGCGTGACGACTACTTCGCCGGTGATACTGGCACCGAAGGCCTGCCAATCGAAATCATCCAAGGCGGTCAGAACCTGCTGCTGCTTTCCGAGGGCAGCAGCGGCATGCGGGACGCGACGGCGACGAACCTGCCACAGAAGTTCGATTACACCCACGGCGCGGCCGCCGGCGATATCGACCTCGACGGCGATATCGATCTCGTCGGACAGTGGACTCCAGCAACCTCAGACACCAGACACTACGCGGTTGGCGTTTTACTGAATGACGGTACCGGCGTCTTTACACCTTCCGAGGGACACCTCCCGTTTTCGCTGGAGAATCCGTTCTGGGCGGAGGGACCACAGTATGGGGGTCATTGGTTCGGCGTCTTCGATCTGAACAATGACGACGCGCCTGATATTTTCGTAGGCGGCGGCGGCGGCGAGAACTTCATTCTACACAATGATGGTACAGGTCTGTTTCCGGAACTCATTCCGCTGCCCATGGCGGACCCGGACATCGGGTCACAGACCGTTACGACTCACTACGTCGAAGCGTGGGATTTCAGTGGCGACGGGTTGCCGGACCTTGTTGTTCTTGAAGGAATAGAAGGTGGTTTCCAAGCATCAAGCATCAATGGTTACTATCTCCAGTTCCTGAGGCAGAACCCGGACGGATCATTCGTCGACGAGACTGCCATTAGATACGAGCAAGAGGAAGTTTACGATGGTTTCCCCGCCCAGCGATTTGACCTCGTCGACCTGGACCTCGATGGCGACCTCGATATCGTCATCGACTGGCAGCATATTCTGGTGAACGATGGCGACAACACCTTCCAGCTATCTGACGAGGCGTACAAGTTTGGCAACGGCGGCATTGCTGACTTCAATGGCGACGGCTACCCCGACATGGCCAAGTTTCTGCGCCTCAGCACCAATGACCGTGATGATTTCGCGATCACGGTGAACTTCAACCGGGGCGGTAGCACCGACGGCGTTTTCTCGTGGGCCGGCGTGGATGCTGCGGAACAAGGCGTTGCCGGTCCCAGCAACGACATGATGGACGCGGGCGGCGGCAACGACTCGCTATGGGGGCTGGCCGGCGACGACCTGATGTTGGGCGGCGCCGGCGACGACAACATGTTCGGCAACTTCGGCGACGACACCATCGCCGGTGGCGACGACAACGATCTCATCAAGGCCCATCCCGGCGCCGACATGGTGACCGGTGACAACGGCAACGACATGGCCTTCGGCGGCGCCAATGACGATCAGATCGACGGCGGCCCGGGCAGCGACACGTTGAACGGAAACTCCGGGTTCGACACGATCATCGGTGGCGAAGGCGACGACACGCTTCGCGGCCAGGGCGGTCGCGACAGCCTGGTCGGCGGCGAAGGCGACGACTTTCTCGTCGGCATGCAGGGCTTCGACACGCTCGACGGCGGCCCGGGCAACGACACGCTGATCGGCGGGCCGGCGAACGACACGCTGACCGGCGGGGACGGCGAGGATCTGTTCGTCTTCGCCGCGGGCCAGGGCGAGAACCTGATTACCGACTTCTTTGACGGTGTCGACCGGCTATTGCTTCAGGGGATAGGCGGCTTCGACGACCTGAACATAACGAAGATAGCCGGCGGCACGAAGATCACGGTTGTCTCTGGCAGCGACGCATTGTCGATCTCGATGTTGAACACGTTCATCGCACCGGCCGACCTCACGGACGAAGACATCGCCTTCGGGTGAGAGTTCCGAAAGCGACGCCGTATTGGAAGCGGTACGGCAAGTACACCGATGTGTGGTGGGGCGGCAGATGAAGGCGAAACGGTCATCCGCAACGCCCCAGGCCCGAACGGGGACGTGAAGCCGGCCTGGTTTGGGCGTCGGCCCGCATTCCCAGGCTCGCGGGCCGGACACGATACGTTCGCCTTCGCCTAGTCGCCCTATGCCTTCGCTCATAAGATGGGCCCCGACGACACCTACCTGGGAGGCACGTCCGTGGTTCACGATCCGCGTATTCCGCCGGCCGACCAGTGCGTGCTGGCGGATATTCTCGACCGGCAGTGCGCCAGCCAGCCCGACAAGGTGTTCCTGGTGTTCGAGGACGGCGAGAGCTGGACCTACGCCGAGACCCGCGCCCGCGTCCGCCAGACCGCCGCCGCCTTCCGCGACCTCGGCGTGGCCAAGGGCGAGCACGTGCTGTCATGGCTGCCGAACGGCAAGGAGGCGATCCTGGCCTGGTTCGGCCTGAACCAGCTCGGCGCCGTCTACGTCCCGGTCAACACCAGCTATCGCGGCGGTTTGCTGGAACACGTGGTGGCGCTGTCCGACGCCAAGCTGATGGTGGTCCATGCCCAGCTCTTGCCGCGCCTGGCCGACATCGACCGCGCCGCGCTGAGGGATGTCGTGGTGGTCGGCGGCGAGGGTGCGACCATCGATGGGCTCAACCTGCACGGGCCCGAGGCGTTGACCTCGACCGACCAGATCACCGACGCACCGGCGCCGTGGGACACGATGTACATCATCTTCACCTCCGGCACGACCGGGCCGTCCAAGGCGGTGCTGTCGTCGCCGATCCAGACCTGGACCATGGGCGTGGAGGCCAACACCTACCTCACCGGCGACGACCGCTTCCTGGTCAACCTGCCGCTGTTCCATGTCGGCGGCACCTTGTTCGTGCACACGATGGCGGCGCTCGGCGGCTCCTGCCTGATCGCCGACAGTTTCCAGACCGACCGGTTCTGGCCCACCGTGAGGGAACACGGGATCACCGCGACCTGCTTCGTCGGCGCCATGACGCCGTTTCTGCTGAAACTCCCGCCCTCCAACCACGACCGCGACCATCCGCTGGAAAAGGTCGTCACCATCCCGTGGAACGAGGACAGCCTCGCCATCGCCGAGCGCTACGGCGTCGACATGTACACCGCCTTCAACATGACCGAGATCTCCTCGCCGATCGTCTCGGGCAAGAACCCGGCGGCGATCGGCACCTGTGGCAAGGCGCGCGCCGGCATGGCGGTGCGCGTCGTCGACGAGAACGATTGCGAGCTGCCGCCCGGCACCGTCGGCGAGCTAATCGTACGGTCCGACCGGCCGTGGGCGCTGAACCACGGCTACTACAAGAACCCGGAAGCCACCGCGAAGGCCTGGCGCAACGGCTGGTTCCATACCGGCGACGCCTTCCGCTACGACGCCGAGGGCAACTTCTACTTCGTCGACCGGATCAAGGACGCGATCCGTCGGCGCGGCGAGAACATCTCCTCCTTCGAGGTCGAGAGCGAGGTGACCCAGTTCCCCGCCGTCGCCGAGGCCGCCGCGATCCCGGTGCCGTCGGAGCACAACGAGGACGAGGTCATGGTGGTGGTCGCGCCGGCGCCCGGCCAGCGCGTCGACGCCGAGGCGCTGTTCCGTTTCCTGGCGCCGCGCATGGCGCATTTCATGCTGCCGCGCTATGTCCGCGTGGTCGACGCCCTGCCCAAGACCCCGACGCAGAAGATCCAGAAGGTGAAGCTGCGCGAGGACGGCGTCACCGCCGACACCTGGGACCGCGAGGCCGCCGGCATCAAGGTCCGTCGCGAGAAGATCGGCGCGGCCTGAGCCGAGATCGCCGGGTCGCGCCCGGCGATGACGGTGTCTTTTTCGTTCGTCATGCCCGCACTTGATCCGGGCATCTCAAGCCACGGAGTCCGCGCCATGTGCCGCAACATCAAGACGCTCCACAATTTCGCGCCGCCGGCGACGGACGAGGAGATCCGCGCCTCGGCGTTGCAATATGTGCGCAAGCTCTCCGGCTTCACCAATCCATCGAAGCTCAACGAGCCGGCATTCGAGCGCGCGGTGGAGCAGGTCACGCAGGCGACCCACCTGCTGCTCGCCTCGCTGCGGACCAGCGCGCCGCCGCGCGACCGCGAGACCGAGGCCGCCAAGGCCAGGGCGCGCAGCGCCGCCCGCTTCGCCGCCGCGCCGCGCTAGCCGGCCGGCGCGACAACCGGGCCGCCGGCCATGCTTGATCTGTGGCGCAGCCGCGTCCGTGTCGCGCTGCCGGTGATGCTGGCGTTGCAGGCGTTCGGCACCCTGTGCAGCTTCGCCAGCGCCGTCGTGGTGGTGCAGGCGGCCGCCGATCTCGGCGTGAAGTCGACCAGCATCGGCATCTACGCCGCCGTGCTGTACGCCCTGGGCATGCTGTCCGGCCTGATCGCCAGCGGCCTGTTCGCCCGCTTCGGCGTCATTCGCACCTGTCAGGGCGCCATGCTGGCGGGCGCCGCAGGGCTGGTGCTGGTCAGCGTGCTTCCCTTCTGGCCCATTGCGATCGTCTCGGCGGTGCTGATCGGTTTCGCCACCGGGCTGCTCAACCCGGCCGGCTCGCTGGTCCTGGCGCGCCATTCGCCACCGCGCTGGCAGCCCTTCGTGTTCTCGGTGAAACAGACCGGCACGCCGCTGGGCGGCGTGCTGGCCGGGCTGCTGCTGCCGCCGCTTATGGCGCTCTACGACTGGCGTATCGCGCTGGTGACGGTGGCCGTCCTGCCGCTGCTGGTACTCTGCGCCGTGCAGCCGGTACGCGGCGAGCTCGACGACGAGCGCGACCCGGCCTTTCGCGTCAGCCTCGCCGGCATCGCCGAGCCGTTGCGGGTGATCGTCGCCAGCCCGGTGCTGGTCACGCTGGCGGCGGCGGGGTTCCTCTATACCTTCGCGCAGATGTCGATCCTGGCCTTCATGGTGATCTACCTGGAGGAGGCCAACGGCCTGTCGACCGCCTTCGCCGGTGCGATCTTCGCCATTATCCACATGTCGGCGATTCCGGCCCGGGTGATGTGGGGGGCCATCGCCGGCCGCCTGTTCTCAAGCTGGGTGCTGCTCGGCGTCATCGGCGTGATGATGGCGGCCGCCATCGTCGCCATGAGCCTGTTCACGCCGGCCTGGCCGTTCTGGCTGACCGCGCTGGTCGCGATTCTGCTGGGCGCCAGCACCAATGGCGTGCTCGGCCTGCTGCTGTCGGAGTTTGCCCGCCTGGCGCCGCCGGGCAAGGTCGGCCAGGCCGCCGGCGGGGCGCAGTTCTTCCTGTTCTTCGGCATCGTCAGCGGCCCACCGGCGTTCGGCGCCATCGTCGAGTATGGCGGCGGCTATGCCAACGCCTTCTACGTCATTGCCGCCCTGACCTTGCTGTCGGGCCTCTACCTGCTGCTCACCGCCCGGCGCGCGGGTTAGGGCAGGACGATGCGCGAGTCGTCGCGGTTGCCCCACTCGCAGCGCGCGCTACTGCCGGGACACAGACTGGCGCTACAGTGGGCGGCAATCAATTCCACGCAACACGACACCAGGGAGGAACGGACATGGCCGGACGTGTGCAAGGCAAGGTGGCGCTGGTCACCGGCGGCGGCTCGGGCATCGGGCGCGCCTCGGCGCTGACCCTGGCGCGCGAGGGCGCCGCCGTGGTCGTCACCGACTTGCACGCCGAGACCGCGGAAGAGACCGCCGGCATGGTCCGCGACGCCGGCGGCCAGGCCCGCAGCCTGGCCCAGGACACCACCGACGAGGCGTTGTGGCGCGAGGTCATGGCCTCGATCCGTGAGACCGAGCAGCGCCTCGACATCGTGCTCAACAATGCCGGCGTCTCCAACGACGGCCGGCTGCTGAAGGACACCACGCTGGAACAGTGGCGCTTCGTCAACGCCGCGAATGTCGAGGGCGTGTATCTCGGCACGAAGTACGGCATCGAGCTGATGGAAGCGGCCGGCAACGGCGGCTCGATCGTCAACATCTCGTCGATCTACGGCAAGGTCGGCGCCGTCGGCTCGGTCGCCTACAACGCCAGCAAGGGCGCGGTCTGCGTATTTTCAAAGGGCGCGGCGCTGGAATGCGGCAAGGCCGGCAACGGCGTGCGGGTGAACACCATCCACCCCGGCTTCATCGAGACCGGCATGACCGCCGAGCGCTTCAGGAACAACACCAACCGCCAGTGGTCGCTGAACCGCACCCCCATCGGCCGCCTCGGCCAGCCCCAGGACATCGCCAACGGCGTCCTCTACCTCGCCAGCGACGAAAGCAGCTTCGTCACCGGCGCCGAACTGGTGATTGATGGGGGATTTACGGCGATATAGGTCAAGAAGGGGACGACCGAGGGTGACAACGCGGATCGCGATCCTGGGCGGCGAGAGTTCTGGCGGCATCCTGTTGCAGGGCCTGCTGGACGCGAACCGGACGGCCGGACGGTCGGTCTATGACATGGTCGGCTTTCTGAACGACGTCGTTCCGGTCGGCGAAGAAATCCTGGGTGTGTCGGTCGTTGGCGGTTTCGAGTGCTGGCGCGACTTGCCGGCCGACGTGATGTTCGTCAGCGCCATCTACAACCCGATGGCGATGCGCGCGCGATGGCAACGGATCGTCGAACTCGGCATTCCACGCGAACGCTGGGCCGCCGTGACACATCCGGCGGCGTGGGTCGGCGACAGCAGCCGCGTCGGCGAGGGCTGCTACATCTCGCCCGCCGCCGTCCTCGCGGTTCGCGTACAAGTCGGCACGCACACGCGCGTCGGCACCGGCGTCCAGCTCGGCCATCACGCCGAGATCGGCAGCTTCTGCTTCATCGGCGCCAACTCGACGGTCAACGGACGCTGCCGCCTCGGTGACCGCGTGCACCTCGGCGCCAACACCGTGATGCGCGACGGCGTGTCGATCGGCAGCGACGTCGTCGTCGGGATCGGCTCCGTCGTCACGAAGGACATTCCGTCGGGTGTCATTGCCGCCGGCACCCCGGCACAGGTGCTGCGCAAGATCGATGACGCGTGATGCGCCTGCCGATGCGGGTGCAGCGGTTCGCCTGCTGGTCGTTCTTTTCCTTCGAATGCTCGTTGAGACGGCCTAATCATCATCCCCTGCCGCCGCCTTGGGCCCGAACCGCGTCGTCACCGTCTTGGGGATACCGCCCGGGTCGACGGGAATGCCGTGTGCCACGAGATTGTGGGTGTGCGCCAGGTGGTGCAGGCCGAAGGCGTGTTGCATCGACGCGCGGCGGCCCATCTGGTCCTGCGCGAAGTTCACCGCTTGCTTGGTCAGGCGCAGGGCGAACATCGGCTTGGTGGCGATCTTCTGCGCCAGACCCAGCGTCGCGGCCTCCAGTGCCGCGCGCGGCACCACCTGGTTGACCATGCCCAGCGCCTTGGCCTCCTCCGCCTCGATCCAGTCCGAGGTGAACAGCCACTCCTTGGCCTTGCGGACGCCGACCTCGTAGGCGTGCTGGAAGAACTCCACCCCGGGGATACCCATCTCCACCACCGGGTCGCGGAACTGCGCGTCGTCGGAGCAGACGATCAGGTCGCAGGCCCAGGCCAGCATCAGGCCGCCGGCGACGCACTTGCCTTGCACCTGCGCGATGGTCGGCTTGGCCAGGTTGCGCCAGCGCTCGGTCATCTCGATGTAGATTTCCATCTCGCGGCCGTAGCGGCCGGCGGCGCCGTCCGAATCGAAGCCGGCGAAGGTGCCGACCACGGGGAAGTCGCGCCAGGTCTTGTCGCCGTCGCCGGACAGGTCGTGGCCGGCGGAGAAGACCGGGTCGTCCGCCGCCAGGATGATGACCTTGATGGAATCGTCCCGCGCCGCCTTGTCGAACGCGTCGTTCAGCTCGTAGGTCATCTGCAGGTCCTGCGCATTGCGCTTGTGGCCGCGCGCCATCACCACCCGCGCCACGCCCTCGGCCGGCGTCTCGTAGCGTACCGTCGCCTCGCTCATCGCTCGTTCTCTCCCAAAACCAGCCGCGCCACCTTGTTCATCAACGTCGGCAAGGCCACGGCGTCCAGCGCGTCGACCGGCTGCCAGTGGCCGTCGACGGCGGTCTTCGTGGTCGCCGCGTAGACCGTGAGCCGCAGCTCGAAGTGGGTGAAACCATGCGCCACCTCGCCCACATGGCGCCAGCGCGCCTTGGCCGGGGCGGCTACGAGCCCGGTGGCCGGTTCGGTGATCCGCATGCCCCACGCGCTGCCCGGGAACTCCATCATGCCGCCGAGCAGCCCCTTGTCCGGCCGCCGGCGCAGCAGCACGTGGCCGTCGCGCTGCAGCCAGAATACCTGGCCGAGCCTTAGCGGCCGCGCCTTCTTCGGCGCCCGTGCCGGCAGGTCGGCGGGGTCGATGGCCGGGTCGGCGTGCGCTGCGCAGGCGTCCTGCCACGGGCACAGCAGGCACTTCGGCGAGCGCGGCGTGCAGATCGTCGCGCCCAGGTCCATCAGCGCCTGGGCGTGGTCGCCGGCGCGCGCCTCGGGCGTCAGCGTCGCGGCCAGCTCGCGCAACCTGGGCTTGCTGGCCGGCATCGGCTCGGTGACCGCGAATAGCCGCGCCACCACGCGCTCGATGTTGCCGTCCACCGGGCTCGCCTTGCGGTCGAAGGCGATGGCGGCGATGGCGGCGGCGGTGTAGGGGCCGATGCCGGGCAGGGCGCGCAAGCCGTCCTCGGTGTTGGGGAATCGGCCGCCGGCCGCCGCCACGGCTTGCGCGCAGGCGTGCAGGTTGCGGGCGCGCGCGTAGTAGCCGAGCCCGGCCCAGGCGGTCAGCACGTCGTCCAGCGGCGCCGCCGCCAGCGCCTCGACCGTAGGCCAGCGCGCCAGAAAGTCGGCGTAGTACGGCCCGACCGTCGCCACCGTGGTCTGCTGCAGCATGATTTCCGACAGCCACACGCGATACGGGTCGGGCGTTTCGCCGGGCTCGGCCCGCCACGGCAGCCGCCGGCGGTGCCGGTCGTACCAGTCGAGCAGGCGGCTTGAGAGGTCGGCGGGCGGGTTCACGCGGGCTTGAGCCTCTTTGCGATGACAGGCCGGCGGGCGGGCGGCATGATGGCGTCATGTCGACACGCAAAAGCTGGGGCGGAGCCTATCCGATCGCCCGCGCGCTGCCCACGGTCGCCGGCCGGGCGCTGCGCCGCTATGGCTTCCAGTCGAACGAGCTGGCGTTGCGCTGGGCCGAGATCGTCGGCCGCCAGGTCGCCTCGATGGCGGCGCCGGAACGGCTCGGCCGGACGCGTGGAAAGCAGGGCGGCGTGCTGCAGTTGCGCGTCCGCCCGGCCAGCGCGCTGGAAATTCAGCACCTGGCACCGCTGATCGTGGAGCGAATCAATGGCTATTACGGCCGCCAGATGGTCTCGGCCTTGCGCCTGCAGCAAGGGCCCCTGCCACAGCCGCCGGCGCCGCGTCAGCCGCCCCCGCCGCCCGATCCGGCGGTCGAGGCGGCGCTGGCCGAGCGGGTCGCCGGCGTGTCGCACGACCGGCTCCGCACGGCGCTGCTCAGCCTGGGGCGGCACACGGCGGCAAAGAGTCACGATTCGGGCGGGACACGTCGCCCGTGACAGTTTGCGGCAAGCCCTTTGTTGGCTTGGCTTGGCGCGTTTGAGGACCCTATAGTCACCACATCTTGTGGGTAGGAGGAAAGATGACCCAAGTGATGCGGCTCGCGGCGGCGGCTTTCGTGCTGCTTTTCATCGCCGGGACGGCATCGGCCCAGGACAAGGACTGGGCCAGCGGGGCGTTGATCATGGGCGATCCGGACGCGCCGGTGACCATGGTCGAGTATGCCTCGATGACCTGCCCGCATTGCGCCGCGTTCCACACCGGCGTGCTGAAGGACATCAAGGAAAAGTACATCGACACCGGCAAAGTGAAGCTGGAATTCCGCGAGTTCCCGTTCGACGCACTCGGCCTGCGCGCCGCCATGCTAGCCCGCTGTGCCGGTCCGAACCGGGTCTTCGGCATGCTCGACGTGCTGTTCAAGCAGCAGCTGGTCTGGTCCCGTTCGCAGAACCCGATGGCCGAGCTCGGCCGGCTCGGCAAGCTCGGCGGCGTGTCGCAGAGCCGTTTCGACGCCTGCATGCAGAACCAGGAACTGGCCGACGTGGTCCTGGCCAACCGCCTGGAAGGCCAGGAGAAGATGCAGGTCGAATCGACACCGACCTTCTTCATCAATGGCGACAAGGTCTCGGGCACCCAGGCGCTGGAGGTCTATGAAAAGGCCATCGAAAAGCACCTGCCGTAGGGCCGGTGCCAGGGAGCGTTCACGACCGCCGATGCAGTTCACCAAGCTCCGCCTAGCCGGGTTCAAGTCGTTCGTCGAACCGACCGAGGTGCCGATCGAGCCGGGCATGACCGGCGTCGTCGGCCCGAACGGCTGTGGCAAGTCGAATCTGGTCGAGGCGCTGCGCTGGGTGATGGGCGAGACCCGCGTCACCCAGCTCCGCGGCGGCGCCATGGACGACGTGATCTTCTCCGGCACCGAACAGCGCCCGGCCCGCAACCTGGCCGAGGTGACGCTGGTCCTGGACAATACCGACCGGCTCGCGCCGGCGGTGTTCAACGATTCCGACGAGTTGCAGGTCTCGCGCCGGATCGAGCGCGAGCACGGCTCGACCTACCGGGTGAACGGCAAGGAGGTGCGCGCACGCGACGTGCAGCTCCTTTTCGCCGACGCCGCCTCGGGCGCGCATTCCACCGCGCTGGTCAGCCAGGGCCGCATCGGCGCCATCATCAACGCTCGCCCGACCGACCGTCGCTCGATCCTGGAGGAAGCCGCCGGCATCACCGGCCTGCATTCGCGCCGGCACGAGGCCGAGCTGCGGCTGCGTGCGGCGGAGCAGAATCTGGAGCGTCTGGAAGACGTGATGCAGGCGTTGCAGGGTCAGCTCGATGCCCTGCACCGGCAGGCGCGACAGGCGCGTCGTTACCGCCGCGTCGGCGAGCAGTTGCGCCAGCTTGAAGCGATCCTGCTGCACCTGCGCCATGCCGCCGCCAGCGCGGCGGTCGAGACCGCGCGCGCGGCGCTGGCCGAAATCGAGGGCACGGTGGGCGAGCGTACCGCCGCGGTCGCCGCCGCCACCACCAGGGCGGCCGAGACCGGCGAGGGCCTGCCGGCGCTGCGCGAGGCCGAAGCCGCCGCCGCCGCCGCCGTGCAACGACTGAACCAGGCCCAGGCCAGCCTGGACGAGGAAGAGCGGCGGCTGGCGGAAGCAACCGCGGCGTTGGAAGACCGGCTGCGGCAGACCGACACCGACAAGCAGCGCCAGGTCGCCGCCCAGGCCGACGCCGCGACGTCGATTGCGCGGCTGGACGACGAGCGCCAGCGCATCGAGGCGGACCGCGCCGGCGAAGGCGAGGCGATCGAGGCCGCCAGCGCCGAGACCGAGACCCTGGCCAAGGCGGTCGCCGAGATCGAGGAAGAGCTGGAGCGGCTGGCGGCGGCCGTCGCCGCGCGCGGCGCCCGCGGCGACGGCCTGCGCCGCCGCATCACCGATTCGGAGGCCCGTCTGGCCCGTCTGACCGGCCAGCGCGACCGCCTGAATGGCGAGCAGGCCACCATCGAGGCCGAGATCGGCGAGCGCGACGCCCGCCTCGGCGAACAGCGTCAGGTCGCGGAGCAACGCAGCCAGGCCGCCGAGGCGGCGCAGGCCGAACTGGCCCAGGCCGAGCAGACCGCCGAGGTCGCCACCAACGCCGCCGCCCGCGAGCGCGACGGCCTGCGCGCGCTGGAGAACAAGGCCGCCGGTCTGGCCGCCGAGATCAAGGCGCTGCGCAACATCCTGCACGTCGACCGCAGCGACCTGTGGCCGCCGATGATCGACGCGGTCGAGGTCGAGGCCGGCTTCGAGGTCGCGCTCGGTGCGGCTTTGGGCGAGGACCTGGACGCGCCAGCCGATACCGCGGCGCCGGTGCACTGGGCGGAAAGCGGCGGCGGCGAGAGCGACCCGGCGCTGCCGGCCGGCGCCCGGCCATTGTCGGAACTGGTGCGCGCGCCGGCCGCGCTGCGCCGTCGTCTGGCCCAGATCGGCCTGGTCGACGCCGAACAGGGACCGGACCTGGCCAAGCAGCTCCGTCCCGGCCAGCGGCTGGTCAGCGCCGACGGCGCGCTGTGGCGCTGGGACGGCTACACTATCACCGCCGGCGCCGAGACCCCGGCCGCCGCCCGCCTGCGCCAGCGCAACCACCTGGCGCAGCTCGAACGCGACAACGCCGGCCTGGAACCGGAACTCGCCGACACGCGCCAGCGCTTCGGCGAGACCCGCGCCGGCGAGCAGACCGCGCATGCCGGCCTGAAGGCCGCGCGCGAGGCCGCCCGTGCCGCCGAACAGGCGCAGCGCGAGGCCACCTCGGCCCTGGAACGCGCCGAACGTGACGCACTGTCGCGCTCCAGCCGGTTGCAGGCGGTGAATCAGTCGCTGCGCCAGGTCGCCGAGGAGATCGAGGAGACCGAGCGCGCCGCGCTGGCTGCCAAGGACGAGCAGGCGGCGCTGGCGGCCGAGCCCGATCCCGGCGCCGAACTGCCCGACAAGCGCCAGCAGGTCGCCGAGCGCCGCTCGACGCTGGCCGACGCGCGCTCCAAGCGCGACCTGCTGCGTCGCGACGCCGCGCTGCGGGCGGAACGGCTGGCTGCGCTGGCCGGCGAACGCCGCGACTGGCAGCAGCGCCACGAGGAGGCCGGCCGCCACCTGGCCGAGCTCGACCAGCGGCTGGCCAAGGCCGGCGACGAACTGGCCGACCTGCGTCAGCGCCCGGCCAAGCTGGCCGAGCAGCGCAATGGCCTGCTGGAGCAGCTCCAGGTCGCCGAGGCGGCGCGCAGCGAGGCCGCCGACAAGCTGGCCATCGGCGAGACGGCCGCGCGCGAGGCACAGAACCTGTTGCGCGCGGCCGAGCAGGCGCTGGCCAGCGTGCGCGAGGAGCGGGTCCGCCGCCAGGGCGTCGACGAGCAGGCCCGCGCTCGCCTCGACGAGACCATTCAGGCGATCCGCACCGACCTGGAATGCCAGCCTCGCGAAGTCCTGGCCAAGGTCGAGGCCAACCCGGAGAAGCTGCCGGAGCTCGACGCCGCCGTTGGCCAGATCGAGCGGCTGAAGCGCGAGCAGGACCGCATCGGTCCGGTCAACCTGCGCGCCGAGCTGGAGGCGGAGGAGCTGCAACTCCAGCTCGACACCATGACCCGCGAGCGCGACGACCTGACCGCCGCCATCGCCCGCCTGCGCACCGGCATCTCCAGCCTGAACCGGGAGGGTCGCGAGCGGCTGCTGGCCGCCTTCGAGCAGGTCAACGCGCACTTCACCGACCTGTTCACGCGGCTGTTCGGCGGCGGCAAGGCGCACTTGAGCCTGACCGGCGACGACGACCCGCTGGAGGCCGGCCTGGAGATCATGGCCAGCCCGCCGGGCAAGAAACTGCAGAAAATCTCGCTGCTGTCGGGTGGCGAACAGGCGCTGACCGCGTTGTCGCTGCTGTTCGGCGTGTTCATGGTCAAGCCGGCGCCGGTCTGTGTGCTCGACGAGGTCGACGCGCCGCTCGACGACGCCAACGTGGAACGCTTCTGCAACCTGGTGGCCGAGATCGCCAACGCCACCGGCACTCGCTTTCTGGTGGTCACCCACCACGCCTTCTCGATGGCGCGGATGGACCGCCTGTTCGGCGTCACCATGGCCGAACGTGGCGTCTCGCAACTGGTCAGCGTCGACCTGGTCCGCGCCGAACGTCTGGTCGCCTCGGCCTGAGCCGGGCTGGGCCGCATTCGGCGGGAGCGGTAAGTATTCTCGTTCGCATCAAAGAACGTGTTTGAAATCAATATCTTAGGCGCGACCTTTTGTCGCTTGACACCCCCGGCCCCCTTCCGTACTTTGCCGGCGCCTTGGCGGACGGGCGGCACGGCGCGGCGTTGTTTGCGTCTTGCGTTGACCGTTCTGGACGTTAGGGACCGCAGATGACCGATCCGTCGACCCCCCCCTCACTGGAGGAACTTGGCAGCCGCATCGCCAAGGCGCGCCAGGCGCAGGGTTTGGAGCCGACGGCACCGGAACCGCAAGGCGGCACGATGAACGCCAGCGGGCTCGGCGCGGGGCTGCGGATCTCGATCGAGATCGTCGTCGCGCTGGTGGTCTCGACGGGATTGGGCTGGGTGTTCGACCAATGGTGGGGCACCACGCCGTGGGTGATGCTGGTGATGTTCGTGCTGGGCGGCGCCGCCGGGATCAACAACGCGATACGCGCGGCCAACCGCATGGATGCGGCGGCCGCGAAACAGGCCGGCCAGGGCGGTAACGCCGGGCCAGACCGGAACGAGGGAGCCAAGGGTGGCGACTGAAGGCGCAGCAGAGCGGCATATCGACCACGCCAGCCCGATGCACCAGTTCGTCATCGGCCGTTTCGGCGAGGCCTGGAGCATCGCCGGCATCGACGCGACCTTCACCAAGGCGGCGATCTTCATGCTGGTCGCCACCTTTGCGGTGACCCTGTTCCTGACATTCGCGATGCGCGGCCGGGCGATCGTGCCGGGCCGGCTGCAGTCGATGGCCGAGCTCTGGTACCAGTTCATCGCCGACATGCTGCGCGAGACCGTCGGCTCGGAGGGTCGCAAGTACTTCCCCTTCGTGTTCTCGCTGTTCTCCTTCATCCTGATCTGCAACCTGATCGGCATGCTGCCCTACGCCTACACCGTGACCAGCCACATCGCGGTCACCGGCGCGCTGGCGATCATGGTGTTCGTGCTGGTGACCGGCATCGCGCTGGCCAAGCACGGGCTGCATTTCCTGAGCTTCTTCGTGCCCAAGGGCGTGCCGGCGGCGCTGCTGGTGCTGGTGATCCCGATCGAGGTGCTGTCCTACTTCATGCGCCCGATCAGCCATTCGGTGCGTCTGTTCGCCAACATGACCGCTGGCCACACCATGCTGAAGGTGTTCGGCTCCTTCGTGGTCCAGATGGGAATCTTCGGCATCATCCCCTTCGCGCTGATCGTGGCACTGACCGGGCTGGAAGTCGCCATCGCCGGCCTGCAGGCCTACGTGTTCACCATCCTGACCTGCCTCTACCTGAACGACGCGGTGCACCTGGAGCACTAGGTCTCCGCCGCCAACCCTATCTCCATTTATCCAAGAAGGACGACGGATCATGGAAGCAGATGCCGCTAAGCTGATCGGAGCCGGGCTCGCCGCCATCGCCATGGGCGGTGCCGGTATCGGTATCGGTCTCATCTTCGGCAACTACGTCGCCGGCGCCATGCGCAACCCGGGCGCCGCTCAGGCCGTGTTCGGCCGGGTGATCCTGGGCTTCGCGCTGACCGAGGCGATCGCGCTATTCGCGCTGGTCGTGGCGCTGATCATCCTGTTCGTGTTCTAGGAACCGCTTAGCTCACGAACAGGAGGCGTCCATGCCTCAATTCTGGCTCGAGGACTTCGCGCCGCAGATCGTCTGGTTGGCGATCTCCTTCGCGCTGCTCTATTTCCTGATGTCGCGCGTGGCCTTGCCTCGCATCACGTCGGTGCTGGAGCAGCGCCAGGAGCGTATCGCCGCCGATCTCGACCGCGCCGCGGCCCTGCGCGAGCAGGCCGAGAAGGTGCTGGCCGAGTACGAGGCAGCGGTCACCCAGGCCCGATCCGAGGCCCGCGGCATTATCGCCGAGCAGGCCGCCGCCGCGGCCGCCGAGGCCGACCGCCGGCAGCAGGAACTGGGCGACCGGCTGCAGCGCGAAGCCAATGCCGCTGCGGCGCGCATCGATGCCGCCAAGACCCAGGCGCTGGGCGAGGTGCGCACCATCGCCGCCGAACTGGCCGCGGCCGCCGCCGGTCGGTTGCTTGGCAGCGAGGTCGCCGCCGACGATGCCGCCGGCGCGGTCGACGCGGCGATCAACGAAAGGGCGTAGGCGGGCATGCAATTCGACGCCACCTTCTTCGTCGGCCTGGCCTTCGTGGTCTTCGTCGGCGTGCTCGTCTACTTCGGCGTGCACAAGATGCTGCTGAAGTCGCTCGACGAGCGGGCCAGTGCGATCCGCGACGAGATCGACGAGGCGCAGCGGCTGCGCGAGGAGGCCCAGGCCTTGCTCGCCGGCTACGAGCGCAAGCAGCGCGACGCGCTGAAAGAGGCCGAGGAGATGGTCGCGCACGCCCGCGAGGAGGCCGAGCGCGAGGCCCGCGAGTCGATCGACAAGCTGGACGCGGCGCTGGCCCGGCGCGAACAGCTGGCCCTGGACAAGATCGCGCTGGCCGAGGCACAGGCCGAGCGCGAAGTGCGGGCCGCCGCCGTCGATCTGGCGATCGACGCCGCCGCCAAGGTGATCGAGACGCAGGTCGCCGGCGCCCGCGGCGAGGCGCTGGTCGACGACGCGATCAAGGACCTGCGGCAACGCTTGAACTAACCGCCGCTGGCGGCCGGATCGAGCTATGATGCGATCATGCCGATGCCGCGCACCACGACTACGACTGTGATGACGTTACCGGGCCTGGCCATGCTGGCCGCCGTGATGCTGCTCGCGGCGACGCCGGCACTGGCTTGGCGGCCGGCCGAGTTCTGCGACGCGTTGCAGGAGTTGACCGAGGCGGCGCCCGGCCGGTTTCGAGACATCGCCACCACCCAGGCGACCTACTCGGTCGACGGCGAGCGACGCTACATCTCGCTGCGCTACCTGCCCGACACCAAGGTCTGCACCATCACGCAGGACGTGAATCCTGTGCTGGAATGTCGCTTCTTCACGGGCATCCTGCCGGTGGCCGAGGAGCTGTACGGCAAGCTGGTGCGCCAGATCGTCGATTGCATGAGCCCGGACCGGCGCTACCGCATCCGCCCCGATCTCGAGTCCACCGACGCCACCACCTTCACGGCCGAAAACCTGACCCGGATCACGATCGACAAGAGCCATGTGTTCGGGGAAGAGGTGCTGGTGCGTTTCGAGCCCGGGCGGGAGGAGTAGTAGGCCGCCAGCGCGGCCCGCTTAGCCGAAGCTGACCTTGGTCACCTCGTAGTACTTGCCGCCGCCGGGCGTGTTCACCTGGACCTCGTCGCCGACCTGCTTGCCGATCAGGGCGCGGGCCAGCGGCGAGCTGATCGACAGCCGGTGCTGTTTGATGTCGCTCTCGTCCTCGCCGACGATGGTGAAGGACATTTCCTCGTCGATATCCTCATCGACCACGGTGACCGTGGCGCCGAACTTCACCGTGTTGCCATCCAGGGTCGACGGATCGATCACCTGGGCCAGCGCGATCTTCTGCTCGACCTCGACCACGCGGCGCTCGATAAAGGCCTGGCGTTCCTTCGCGGCCTCGTATTCGGCGTTCTCCGACAGGTCGCCGTGCGCGCGGGCTTCCTCCAGCGCGCGGATCACGGATGGCCGCTCGACGCTCTTCAAACGCTTCAGCTCTTCCTGCAGGCTGGTAAAGCCCGAGGCAGTCATCGGGATTCGGTTCATTACCCCGTCCATCAACGCCAGCCCCGCGTGCGGGGCCCGAAAAAAGCCTAGAGGTAGGACTGCACCGGCGCAACTTCCAGGGGGCCGGCGCGCAGGCGCGCGATCGCCTGGACCGCCGCCCGGGCGCCGGCGATGGTGGTGGAATAGGTGATATTCTGCACCAGGGCGGAGCGCCGTAGAGTGAAACTGTCGGCGATCGCTTGCGTTCCCTCTGTGGTGTTGATGATCAGGTCGATCTCGCCGTTGGAGAGGGAATCGACGATATGCGGCCGGCCCTCCAGCACCTTGTTGACAGTCGTCACCGGGATCTCTGCCGCTTCCAGCGCCTTGGCGGTGCCGCGCGTGGCGACGATGGCGAAGCCGAGCCCGACCAGGTCGCGCGCGATGGCGCCGACCGCGTCCTTGTCGGCGTCCTTCACCGAGATGAACACCTTGCCACCGTCCGGCAGCCGCGCGCCGGCGGCGATCTGCGCCTGGGCGAAGGCGGAGGCGAAGTCGCGGTCCAGGCCCAGCACCGCGCCGGTCGCCTTCATCTCCGGGCCGAGCAGCAGGTCGACGCCGGGGAAGCGCGCGAACGGGAACACCGCCTCCTTCACCGCCACGTGGCCAAGCTTGCCGATCTGCAGGCCAAAGCTGGCCAGCGGTTCGCCGGCCATCACCCGCGCGGCGATCTTGGCCAGTTGCTTGCCGATGGTCTTGGCGACGAAGGGCACGGTACGGCTGGCGCGCGGATTGACCTCCAGGATGAAGATCTCCTCGCCCTGCACCGCGAACTGCACGTTCATCAGGCCGACCACGCCCAGCGCCTGGGCCAGCGCCACCGACTGCCGCTTGATCTCCTCGACAATGGCCTCCGACAGCGTATAGGGCGGCAGCGAACAGGCGCTGTCGCCGGAATGCACGCCGGCCTCCTCGATATGCTCCATTACCCCGGCGACGACGACGGTCTCGGCATCGGCCAGCGCGTCGACGTCGACCTCGATGGCGTCGCGCAGGTAGCCGTCGATCAGCACCGGACTGTCGCCGGAGACCCGCACGGCTTCCGACGTGTAGCGCCGTAGCTGGGTGCCGTCGCGGACGATCTGCATCGCCCGCCCGCCCAGCACGTAGGACGGCCGCACCACCACTGGGTAGCCGATGCGTTCGGCCACCTCGTGGGCTTCCTCCGCCGAGTGCGCGATGCCGTTGGGCGGCTGTTTCAGGCCGAGCTGGTGCAGCAGCGCCTGGAACCGCTCGCGGTCCTCGGCCAGGTCGATGGCATCGGGCGAGGTGCCCAGGATCGGCACCCCGGCGTCGCTCAGCGCCTGCGCCAGCTTCAGCGGCGTCTGCCCGCCGAACTGCACGATAACGCCGGCCAGCGTGCCCCTGGACTGCTCCACGGCGACGATCTCCAGCACGTCCTCGACCGTCAGTGGCTCGAAATACAGCCGGTCGGAGGTGTCGTAGTCGGTCGACACCGTCTCCGGGTTGCAGTTGACCATGATGGTCTCGAAGCCGGCTTCCGACAGCGCCAGCGCGGCGTGCACGCAGCAATAGTCGAACTCGATGCCCTGGCCGATGCGGTTCGGCCCGCCACCCAGGATGATCGCCTTCTTGCGGTCCGACGGGTTGGCCTCGCACTCCGCCGGGCCGGGGCCGGCCTCGTAGGTGGAGTACATGTAGGGCGTCTGGCTCTCGAACTCGCCGGCGCAGGTGTCGACCCGCTTGAATACCGGCCGCACGCCGGCCGCCTGGCGGCCGGCGCTGACCGCCGCCTCGGTGCCCCCGGTCAGCACCGCCAGCCGGGCATCGGAGAAACCGAGCCGCTTTGCCGCGCGCCAGCCGTCGGCGTCGGTCGGCAGGCCGTCGGCGGCGATCCGCCGCTCGGCCGCCACCAGGTCGACGAGCTGCTCCAGGAACCAGGGATCGAACTTGGTCAGGCGATACACTTCCTCGACCGAGAAATCGGCGCGGAAGGCGTCGGCCGCGGCCAGCAGCCGGTCCGGCGTCGGCGAGCCCAGCGCGGCGCGGATCTGGTCGACGTCGCGGTCGGCCAGGCCCAGCGGGTCGAGCCCGGTCAGCCCGGTCTCCAGCGAGCGCAGCGCCTTCTGCAGGCTTTCCGCGAAGCAGCGCCCGATCGCCATCGCCTCGCCGACCGACTTCATCGACGTGGTCAGCGTCGGCTCCGCCTCCGGGAACTTCTCGAAGGTGAAACGCGGCACCTTGGTGACGACATAGTCGATGGTCGGCTCGAAGCTGGCCGGCGTGGCGCCGCCGGTGATGTCGTTGTCGAGTTCGTCCAGCGTGTAGCCGACCGCCAGCTTGGCGGCGATCTTGGCGATCGGGAAGCCGGTCGCCTTCGACGCCAGCGCCGAGGAGCGCGACACCCGGGGGTTCATCTCGATCACCACCAGCCGGCCGTCGGCCGGGTTGACCGCGAACTGCACGTTCGACCCGCCGGTGTCGACCCCGATCGCCCGCAAGCAGGCGATCGAGGCGTTGCGCATGATCTGGTATTCCTTGTCGGTCAGCGTCAGCGCCGGCGCCACGGTGATCGAATCGCCGGTGTGGATGCCCATCGGATCCACATTCTCGATCGAGCAGATGATGATGCAGTTGTCCGCCGGATCGCGCACCACCTCCATCTCGAACTCTTTCCAGCCCAGCACCGATTCCTCGATCAGCACCTCGGTGGTCGGCGAGGCGTCGAGCCCGCCCTCGACGATGCGCACGAACTCCTCGCGCGTATAGGCGATACCGCCGCCGGTGCCGCCCAGCGTGAAGGACGGCCGGATGATCGCCGGCAGGCCGACCTGCTCCAGCCCGGCCATCGCCTCGGCCAGGTCGTGCGCGATCGTCGCGCGCGGGCATTCCAGCCCGATCCCGGCCATGACCTCGCGGAACTGGCTGCGATCCTCGGCGCGTGCGATGGCCTCTGGCTTGGCGCCGATCAGCTCGATGCCGAGCCGCTCCAGCGTGCCGCGCTCGTGCAGCGCCATGGCGGTGTTCAGCGCCGTTTGGCCGCCCATCGTCGGCAGCAGCGCGTCGGGCCGCTCCTTCTCCAGGATGCGCTCGACGATCTCCGGCGTGATCGGCTCGATGTAGGTGGCGTCGGCGTATTCCGGGTCGGTCATGATCGTCGCCGGATTGGAGTTGACCAGGACCAGCCGGTAGCCGTCCTCCTTCAACGCCTTCAGCGCCTGAGTGCCGGAATAGTCAAACTCGCACGCCTGGCCGATCACGATCGGCCCGGCGCCGATCACCATGATGCTCTTGATGTCGGTGCGTTTAGGCATGCGTCTCCATCAACCGGCAGAACCGGTCGAACAGGTAATGGCTGTCCTGCGGCCCGGGCGAGGCCTCCGGATGATACTGAACGGAGAATACCGGTCGGCCCTCGACCCGCAGACCCTCCACGCAGCCGTCGAACAGCGAGCGGTGGGTCAGCACGACGCCCTCGGGCAGACTGTCCTCGGTGACCACGAAGCCGTGATTCTGGCTGGTGATCTCGACCTTGCCGGTCTCCAGGTCCTTCACCGGCTGGTTGGCGCCGCGGTGGCCCAGCGCCATCTTCTGCGTCTTCAGGCCCAGCGCCAGGGCCAGGATCTGGTGCCCCAGGCAGATGCCGAAGATCGGCGTGTCGGTCTTCAGCAGCGCCTGCAGCGTCGGCATCGAATAGTCCCTGGTCGCCGCCGGATCGCCCGGCCCGTTCGACAGGAACACGCCGTCGGGCTTCAGCCGCAGGATGTCCTCGGCCGGGGTCTGCGCCGGCACCACGGTGACCTTGCAGCCGCGTTCCGCCAGCGAGCGCAGGATGTTGCGCTTGATGCCGTAGTCGATGGCGACGACGTGGTGCTTCGGGTCCTGCAGGCGGCCGTAACCGGCGCTCCACTGCCACGCGGTCTCGGTCCACTCGTAGCTCTGCCGGCAGGTCACGTCCTTGGCCAGGTCCATGCCTTCCAGGCCCGGCCACGCGGCCGCCTTGGCCTGCATCGCGGCGATGTCGAACTTGCCGTCGGCGCGGTGGCCGATGACGCCGCTCGGCGCCCCGCCGTCGCGAATCAGGCGGGTCAGGCGCCGGGTGTCGATACCGGCGATGCCGGCGATGTCGTGGCTCTTGAGCCAGCCGTCGAGGTCGCGGGTGGCGCGCCAGTTCGACGGCTGGGTGATGTCCATGCGCAGCACCAGGCCGCGCGCCGCCGGCGTCGTGGTCTCGATGTCCTCGTCGTTGGTGCCGACATTGCCGATATGCGGGAAGGTGAAGGTGATGATCTGACCGGCATAGGACGGATCGGTCATGATCTCCTGGTAACCGGTCATCGAGGTGTTGAAGCACACCTCGCCAACGGCCTCGGTCTCCGCGCCGACGCCGTGGCCCCAGAATACGGTGCCGTCGGCCAGCACCAGCGCGGCCGTGGCCCAGCCGGGCCCTGCGGATGTCCGGGCATCCGTCGCGGTCATGGTTCAGGTGCTCCTGATGTAAGCGCCGGGCGTCGTCGTTGCCGCCGGCCAGCACGGCAGACCTTGAAATCCGCCGGCGGGCGCCAAAATAAGCAAAAGCCATGCCGCCGTCAAGCAGGCGAGCAGGCAAGAAAATCGTTTCAAATCAGGTGGTTAGGCAAAATCGCGTGGTCCGCCGCGTGATTTACATGGCCGCCGCCGATCGGGTAGGATCGCGGACCTTTCGCCGGCGATCCGGGAAGTAGTGCGTATGTTGCGAACTCGTTTGAGCGAGGCGCTGAAAGACGCGATGCGGGCGAAGGCCTCGCGTCGCGTCTCGACCCTGCGTCTCATCCTCGCCGCCATCAAGGACCGCGATATCGCGGCCCGCTCGGAAGGGAACCTGGACGGCGTCAGCGACGACGGCATCCTGGCCATTCTGCAGCAGATGGTGCGTCAGCGCCGCGACTCCATCGCCCACTACGAGGCCGGCGCGCGGCTGGAACTGGCCGAGCAGGAGCAGCAGGAAATCGACATCATCCACGAGTTCCTGCCCGAGCAGCTCGGCGAGGACGCCACCCGCGAGGCCGTGGCCGAGGCGATCGACGAACTGGACTGTTGCGGCCTGAAGGACATGGGCCGCACCATGACCACGCTGAAGGGCCGCTTCGCCGGCCGGATGGACTTTTCCATGGCTTCTGGCCTGGCGCGCGAACTGCTTGCGGCGCGGCAACAACGGGCGCAGTAGAACGACGTGAGTTTCAGTCCGGGATTCCTCGACGAACTGAAAAGCCGGGTCGGCCTTGCCGACCTGATCGGCCGCAAGGTCAAGCTCATCCGTCGCGGCCGCGAGCACACCGGGCTGTGCCCGTTCCACAACGAGAAGACGCCGTCCTTCACGGTCAGCGAGGCCAAGGGCTTCTACTACTGCTTCGGCTGCGGCGCGAAGGGCAGCGCCATCGACTTCGTGATGCAGACCGAGGGCGCGAGCTTCCCCGAGGCGGTGGAACGGCTGGCCGCCGACGCCGGCATGGAAGTGCCGCAGGCGAGCCCGCAGGAGCGCCAGGCCAGCGACCGGCGCGAACGGCTGCTGGAATGTGTCGAGGCCGCCGCGCACTGGTTCCAGGCGCAGCTTGTCAGCGAACGCGGCCGCGAGGCGCGTGCCTATCTGGAGCGTCGCGGCGTGCCCGACGTGCAGATCGAGCGCTTCCGGCTCGGCTTCGCGCCCGACAGCCGTCAGATGCTGCGCGAGGCGCTTAAGGCGCGCGGCTTCGACGACGAGCTGCTGATCGAGACCGGCATGTTGATCAAGCCGGAAGACGGTGCGGAGCCCTACGATCGCTTTCGCCACCGGCTGATGTTCCCGATCCTGGACCGTTCGGGGCGGGTGATCGCCTTCGGCGGCCGGGCGCTGGGTGACCAGAAAGCGAAATACCTTAACTCGCCGGAAACCACGCTGTTCCATAAGGGGCACCAGCTCTACAACCTGCCGCGCGCGCGCCAGGCGGCGCACGAGGCCGGCCGGTTGATCGTTGTCGAGGGCTATATGGACGTGATCGGCCTGGACCGGGCTGGTATCTCGGAAGCCGTCGCGCCGCTCGGCACCGCGCTGGGCGAGGACCAGATGCGCCTGCTGTGGCGCATGCAGCCGGAGCCGATCCTGTGCTTCGACGGCGACAATGCCGGCCAGCGCGCCGCCGAACGCGCCGCCGAGCGTGCCTTGCCGGCGCTGGCCGGCGGCCTGTCATTGCGATTCGCGATGTTGCCGCCGGGCCACGATCCGGACAGTTTGGTCGCCGAAGCCGGGCCGCGCGCCATGGAACAGGTGCTGGAAGGCGCGATCCCGATGGTGGAGTTGCTCTGGCGCCAGGAAGCCGGGCGCAAGACGCTGGATACGCCGGAGCGCTGGGCGGACCTGCGCGAGCGTCTGCAGGCGCTCGCCCGGACGATCACCGATCCGCCGCTGAAGACTTACTACGCCGAGGATTTCGGCCGCCGGCTGCGCGCGGCGCGCACCCCGCCGCGACGCCAGTTCGAGCCTTTCAAGCCCTGGAATGGCCCGAACGCCCGCCGCGGCCGGCCGGCCGGCCGGATGCCGCCGGCGCGCGCGGAATTGCGCGGCCCCTCGACCACCGAGGCGCGCGAGCGGCTGATGCTGGCCCTGGTGCTGGCCCATCCGGCCATGCTGGACGAGGTTTTCGAGGAACTGGCCGAGCTGCGATTCGACTCGGCCGCTCTTGACAGAATTCGGCAGGAAATCATAGTAAGCGCCGACGGCGAGGGGGGCCTTGACGTCAACGCCCTGTACTCCAGATTAACCGACACGGCTGTGTCCGGAACTTTGGCGAGATTGACCAACGCCCACGCCAAGTCTTTGACGGTCATCCGGCCGGATGCATCGCTCGACGATGTGTTGGCCGAATGGAAGGGCGTGGTGCATTTGCATCGACTAGAAAATTTACGTGCGGACGTCGACGCGGCCAAGACCGCGCTGGCGCGTGACACGTCACCGGAAAACAACGCCCGCCTCGCGGCGGCGCAGCAGGCGCTGGAAACAGCGAAGCGGGAAACGCCCGAGCGGGCGCTCTGAGAAGGGCGGCCGCCGAGTCCGTGAAAAAGGGGGACGCGCGGAACGACATCGCGCGGCGGGCAGGCAGGGCACTAGAGAGGTAGGTACTGAATGGCGAAGAATACCGCGGCAGCCGAAACCGAAGAGCGCGAGGACGGCCCTGACCGTCCGATCCTCGACACCCACAACGCGGCGCTGAAGAAGCTGATCGCGAAGGGCAAGGAGCGCGGCTTCGTCACCTACGAGGAGTTGAACCAGACCCTGCCGCAGGACCAGGTGTCCTCCGAGCAGATCGAGGACGTGATGACCATGTTCTCCGAGGTCGGCATCAACCTGATCGAAGGCGACGACAACGAGGACACGGTCGAGCAGGCGCAGAAGGCCGAGAAGCCGGGCGCCGTGGTCGAGGTCGAGACCCAGACCGAGGAATATGACCGCACCGACGACCCAGTGCGTATGTACCTGCGCGAGATGGGCTCGGTCGAACTGCTGAGCCGCGAGGGCGAGATCGCCATCGCCAAGCGCATCGAAGCCGGCCGCGAGACCATGATCAACGGCATCTGCGAGAGCCCGTTGACCATCCGCGCGATCATCGAGTGGCGCGACCTGCTGGTGAACGGCCAGGTGCTGCTGCGCGACATCATCGACCTCGACGCCACCTTTGGCGCCGTGCCGGGTGAGAACGGCAACAAGTCCGCCGACAAGACCAACGGTGCCGCCAATGGCGCCGCCAACGACGACGAGAAGGCTGAGGGCGGCAAGTCCGAGGACAAGAAGGCCGACGGCAACGGCGAGCAGAAGGCCGAAGGCGAGAGCGACGACGACGACGACGAAGAGGATGCCGGCATGTCGCTGGCCGCCATGGAAATGGCGCTCAAGCCCGGCGTGCTGGAAACCTTCGACCTGATCGCCAAGACCTTCAAGCGCTTCAAGAAGGTCCAGGAAGCCCGCATCGACGCCGCGCTGGCGCATGCCGAACTGCCGGCGGCGCAGGAGAAGCGCTACCAGAAGCTGCGCTCGGAACTGGTCGAACTGGTCAATTCGGTGCACCTCAACAACGGCCGCATCGAGGCCCTGGTCGACCAGCTCTACGGCATCAACCGCCGCCTGATCGGGCTTGAGGGCCGGCTGCTGCGGCTGGCCGACGCGCACCGCGTCGACCGCCAGGAGTTCGTCAAGCAGTACACCGGCAACGAGCTCGACCCGCGCTGGTTGACCCGCGTGCGCCGGCTCAAGGGCAAGGGCTGGGCCGACTTCGTCACCAAGGAACGCGACCAGATCAAGGACATCCGCGACGAGATCGCCGCCGTGGCGTCCTCCGTCGGCCTGCCGATCGGCGAGTACAAGCGCATCGTCAACACGGTGCAGAAGGGCGAGCGCAAGGCGCGCCAGGCCAAGAAGGACATGGTCGAGGCCAACCTGCGCCTGGTGATCTCGATCGCCAAGAAGTACACCAACCGCGGCCTGCAGTTCCTGGACCTGATCCAGGAGGGCAACATCGGCCTGATGAAGGCGGTCGACAAGTTCGAGTACCGCCGTGGCTACAAGTTCTCGACCTACGCCACTTGGTGGATCCGCCAGGCGATCACCCGCTCGATCGCCGACCAGGCGCGCACCATCCGCATCCCGGTGCACATGATCGAGACCATCAACAAGCTGGTCCGCACCGGCCGGCAGATGCTGCACGAGATCGGCCGCGAGCCGACTCCGGAGGAACTGGCGGCGAAGCTGTCGATGCCGCTGGAGAAGGTCCGCAAGGTGATGAAGATCGCCAAGGAGCCGATCAGCCTGGAGACGCCGATCGGCGACGAGGAAGACAGCCATCTGGGCGACTTCATCGAGGACAAGAACGCGGTGCTGCCGATCGAGGCGGCGATCCAGTCCAACCTGCGCGAGACCACGACGCGGGTGCTGGCCTCGCTGACCCCGCGCGAGGAGCGCGTGCTGCGCATGCGCTTCGGCATCGGCATGAACACCGACCACACGCTGGAGGAGGTCGGCCAGCAGTTCTCTGTCACCCGCGAGCGTATCCGCCAGATCGAGGCCAAGGCGCTGCGCAAGCTGAAGCACCCGAGCCGCAGCCGCAAGCTGCGCAGCTTCCTCGACACCTGATCAACCAGCCATACCGAAATCAACGGCGGCGCCCGCAAAGGCGCCGCCGTTTTTCTTACGGCGTGTCATTCCCGCGAAGACGGGAATCCAGGCTGAGTCGAAACCGCCGTCGCCCTACGATCCCCGGATGCCTGCCTGCGCAGGCATGACGACGGAGTGGTCTAAGCCGCCGCCGCCCAGTTCGTGTCGTAGCCCTTGAATGCCGCCGGGATCTTCTTCACGTCCTGCACCACTTCGGCGATGGCGCCCATGTCGGCGTCTTCCGGCGTTTCCATGCGGATCTGGTCGACCGCATCGCCGTAGCGTTCCGCGATCGCGCCGGCCAGGTCGCGGTAGGTGCCGACGGCGGCGAACAGCCGCACCACGTCGTCGGACACTTCCGCCGCCATCTTGTCCCAGCCGCCGGACGTGGAGTGCTTGTGCAGCTTGGCGCCGAGTTCGATTAGGTCGTGCTGCTCGAACACCGGCCAGTAAGTCCGCGTGGAGCCGTAGAAGGCGACGCGGTAGCGCACCCAGTCCATCTTCTCGCGCACCTGGTCCTCGGTCGCGCCCGTCGCGATGAAGCCGCCGCCGCTGATCTCCAGGTTCTCGCGGCTGCGGCCGCCCTTGGCGAGGCCCTCCTCGATCTTCGGCATCACCACGTTCTCGATGTATTTGCGGGTGCAGAAGCCGTGCAGGCGGGCGCCGTCGCACAGCCGCCCGGTCAGCCGCAGCATGTCCGGGCCGACTGCTGCCACTGAGACCGGCACCATCGGCAGACCGGTCGCCGGCGGCGAGAAATCCGGCGTCATCAGGGTGAAGCGGTAGTGCTCGCCCTCGAAGTTCAACTTTTCGCCGGTCTCCCAGGCGCGCCAGATCGCGCGCAGGCTCTGGATATATTCGCGCATGCGCGGCACCGGCGCGGTCCAGGGCGTGGAGAAGCGCCGCTCGTTGTGCCCCTTCACCTGCGACCCGATGCCGAGATGGAAACGCCCGCCGGAATTGGCCTGCAGGTCCCAGGCCTGGCCGGCGACGATCATCGGACTGCGCGGGAAGCACACCACGATGCCGCTCGACAGTTCCGCACGTTCCGTCGCCATCGTCGCCAGCGTCAGCGGCGCGAACGGATCGTGCGCCAGTTCCGACGACACCAGCCCGTCGAAACCGGCCGCTTCGGCGGCCCGCGCCATCGGCGCCACCTTGTTCCAGTCGCCCAGCGGCAGCGACGCCGTTACCCGCATCTCTTCCTCCTGTGGTTCTCGCCGGATTTGTCACCGGCGGCCGACTTCACTTGAACTCCGGATCGTTCCCCCACCTCACCTGTCCTCTCCGCCCCCAGGGCCGGAGAGGGACGAAGCGGCCAATGACATTGCGGCTCCCTCTCCGCCGTAAGGGGGGAGAGAGCTCGCCGATGCGGGCTCGCTGAGCCCGCCGACCCGACCTTCAGGTCGCGTCGCTCGGCGAGGGTGAGGTGGGTGTCGATGACGGTCTCCGTCGCTGGCTTTCGCCTATTCCGCCGCCGCGGTTTTTGCGGCCTTGCGGGCGGCGTTCATCGCGGCGATCTCGGGCATCACCTCATTGACCATCAGCCGGGTCTGCGCCAGCAGGTCGTCATCGTCGGCGCCGACCGGGCGCAGGATGAACTTGGCGATGCCATTGTCGGCGTAGTCCTTGATGCGCGCGACGATGGCGGCCGCGTCGCCGACCGCGAAGGCGCTCTCCGGATCGCGGCCCAGCCGCTTGCGGTAGGCCTCGGTGGCGTCGGCGATGATCGGCTCGTCCCAACTGCCGAAGCGGAACTGGAAACCCATGCCCATGTGGTCGGGGTCCATCGGCCGGCCGTGACGCGCCGCCGCCGCCAGAATCTCGCGCACCGCGACGCCGGCCTCGGCCGGGGTCTCGAACGAGGCCTGCCAGCCGGTGCCGTACTTGCCGGAACGCTCGAACGCCGCCTGCGACGAGCCTCCGATCCACAGTGGCAGTGGTTGTTGTACCGGCAGCGGCGCGATCTTCACCTCGTCATAGTCGTAGAACTCGCCCTTGAAGGTGAGCTTCTCGCCGGCCCACAGCCGGGTCAGGATCTGCAGCCCCTCGTCCATGCGCTTGCCGCGTCGCGCCGTGTCGGTGTTGGTGGCGACCCAGTCGCGCGACCGGTTGCTGCCCAGCCCGAACGCCGGCAGCAGGCGACCGTTGGAGAGATAGTCGATGGTGGCGCACTGCTTGGCCATCAGCAGCGGGTCGCGCAGCGCCAGGGAGGCCACGTTCATGCCGAACTTCAGCTTCTTGGTGGCGCCGGCCAGCGCCGCCATCGTGCTCATGCACTCCAGGAACGGCTCCGACGAGATCAGCCGGTCGGTCTGCCAGATCGAGTCGACCCCGTTCTCCTCGCAAAGCTGCACCCAGCGCCAGTACGCGTCCGCGCTGCCGAACGGATTCTGCGCCAAGCCGACGCCGACACCGATGCTCATGGGCCGTCTCCTCAGAATGCCGCCGCTATCCTACACTGCCGCGAACCAGAGGATCGAGACATGCGCCTGCTGACCACCATTCCCCAGGACAACCTGAACAAGGTGCATGACGCCGCCCGCGACGTCGAGGCGCGCGGTTTCGATGGCATCGTGACGCAGGAGAACCGGCACGACCCTTTCCTGCCGCTGGCCGTCGCGGCGGTGAATACGTCGAAGGTGCAGCTCTGTACCGGCGTCGCCATCGCCTTCGCCCGCTCCCCGATGTCGGCGGCGTGCCAGGCCTGGGACCTGCACGCGGCGTCGGGCGGCCGTTTCGTGCTCGGGCTGGGCAGCCAGGTGAAGGGGCACAACGTGCGGCGCTTCTCGGTGCCGTGGTCGGCGCCGGCGCCGCGCATGAAGGAATATGTCGAGAGCCTGCGTGCGATCTTCCGCTGCTGGAAGACCGGCGAGCGGCTGAACTACGAGGGCAAGCACTTTCAGTTCACGCTGATGACGCCCAACTTCGTGCCCGAGCCCTTCGACGCGCCGGCCCCGGCGGTGACCATCGCCGCGGTCGGCCCGGCCACCTTGCGCGTTGCCGGCGAGGTTTGCGATGGCGTGCGCCTGCATCCCTTCTGCACCCGCAAGTACCTGGAAACCGTGGTCCTGCCGCAGGTCGAGGAGGGCATGCGCCGCTCAGGCCGCGCGCGCGAGAGCTTCGAGATCAGCGGCGGCGGCTTCCTGGCCACCGGCAAGGACGACGAGGAAGTGGCCCGGATGGTCGAGTGGGTGCGCATGCGCATCGGCTTCTACGGTTCCACGCCGGCTTACTGGCCAGTATTCGAGACGCACGGCCTGGAAGACCTCGGCCACAGGCTGAACGAGATGTCGAAGGCCGGTCAGTGGGAGCAGATGACCGCGGAAGTCTCCGATGACGTGGTCCGCCTGTTCGCCGCGGTCGGCCGTCACGACGAGATCAAGGGCGCCATCGAGGCGCATTTCGGCGGCATCTCCGACGCGGTCTTCGCCTCGGTGTCGGCCGACACACCCTCCGACCTGCCGGCCGACGTGGTTCAGGATATCAAGTCGATCGATACGACCTTCAAAGACTACGCGACCGCCTAGAGCATGTTGCGCACGCGTTCCGGCAGGCCGCCGGGGTCGTCGAGCACGCGGACATTCTCGTACAGCCTGACCTGGGCCGGATCGACGGCCCCGGTGAACACGCAGTTATCATTGTCGCAACCGGACTTGCTGTAGACCGTCACGTCCTTGAGGCTTATCTGGCTTTTCGCCTTCACGCCGATCAGCCGGGTGACGTTCTCGCGTTCCGACACCACGACGACATTCTCCAGGGTGAGTTCGCCGGCGGTGTCGCCGCCCATAGGCGTCATCATGACCTGGCTGTTCTCGGTATTACCCTGGATGAAGATGCTATCGCGAACGACCAGCCGCATATTCTGAGGCGACGTGTTGAGCGAGCGCGACACACAGCCCTCGCGGGCGTCGAAGACCGAATTCAGCACGAAAGCTTCGCGGGAGCGGAATCGGATCTGGTTGGAGCAGCTGCGGCCGTCTTTCGAATAGAGCCCGCCGAACCGGCTGTTGATCACGAAGGTGCGGCAGCTCGGCTTGATGCAACTGGCATAGATATGGTGCTGCTTGCCGGCTCGGCCGTGTCCATTCATCTCGAAACGTGAGTTCAGCACCCAGACTTCGCCGCTGGCCCGGTTGGTCACGTAGACGCCGTTTTGCTGATTTTCGATCACCACGTTGTTGACCACCATCGGGCCCTTGCCGTTAAGGCGGATCGCCGACTTGCGCTGGCCGGGGCCGGTGATGTGCAGGTTCTCCACGCGCAGGTCGGTGATCTCGGGGCCGCCCATCGGGCTGAACTCGACCCAGGCCCCTTTCTTGCCGTGCATGGCGATCTGCGGCAGCCGGCCGTCGGCGCACGGCACGCCTTCGATCCAGACGTGCGACCGTCGGCGCAGGTCGATCACATCGCCTTTGTAGCTGCCGCAATGCACGCGTACCCGCAGGCCGCCTCCGGGGTGTTTCTTGAACGCGGCCCGAACGGATTTGACGCAGTCGGGCGCCTCGTCGCCATTGCAGACGTTGATCGTGGTCTGCGTTTTCGGCGGCGGCGGCGGTGTGAAGCCTTCTGGCAGCGCTGCCAGCGGGGCGACCGATCGCACCGGCGCGTACAGCTTGTCCGGGAAGCCGGGGATGATCTTGCCGTCCTTGTCGCGAATCCTGACCTCACCGCTGTCGTCGATGAAGATCTTGCACTTGTCGCACTCGTATACGGTGTCGGCCATCGCGGTGGTCGTCGCCGCCAGCAGCGTGGCGGCGACAAGGGCGCGGAGTAGAAACATGTCTTTCTCCTTTGCGTTGACGTCAGCAGCCCATGTATCGCCGGCGGCTAGATATCCGGTCGTACGAGATCCCTGGGCTTGCGCGTGCGCTCGTAGCGTTGCGCCCGATCGTTCACCAGCGGCGCCAGCGGTGGCGCCTGGAACGAACGGCGCACCTGTATCGCCGGCGGTGTGCCATAGGTGGTGGTGCGTTGCGTCGGCTCGCGGCCGAGATCGCGGATCAGGGCCTCCATGCGATGCGGTGGCATCTCCTGGCCGTGCTCGGCGCCGGCCGCTCGGGTTATGGTCTCGTTCATCAGCGTGCCGCCTAGATCGTTGGCCCCGGCCGCCAACGCCGCCTGCACGCCGCGCGGGCCCATCTTCACCCACGAAGTTTGGATGTTAGTGATGTGCGGGTGCAATGCAAGACGCGGTACCGCGTGCATCAGCAGCGCCTCGCGGAAAGTAGGCCCGGTCCGCGCCCGGCCTTTCAGGAAGATCGGCGCCTCCATGGCGACGAACGGCAGCGGTACGAACTCGGTGAAGCCGCCGGTGCGCTTCTGCAGGTCGCGCAGGCGCAACAGGTGGCGCGCCCAGTGCACCGGCCGGTCGACGTGGCCGAACATGATCGTGGTGGTGGCGCGCAGCCCGACGCCGTGCGCCGCCTCCATCACCTCCAGCCACTGCGCGGTGTTGATCTTGTCCGGGCACAGCACCGCGCGGACCTCGTCGTCCAGGATCTCCGCCGCGGTGCCGGGCAGCGAGCTCAGCCCGGCGGCCTTTAGTTCGGTCAGGAATTCCGCGAGCGGCAAGCCCAGCGTCTTGGCGCCCTGCCACACCTCCAGCGGCGAGAAGGCATGCACGTGCATGTCGGGCACCGCCGCCTTCACCGTCTTGCAGATGTCGATGTAGGTCTGGCCGGTATATTCGGGGTGGATGCCGCCCTGCATGCAGACTTCGGTGGCGCCGCGCTCCCACGCCTCGACCACGCGCCGCGCGATCTCGTCCTGGCTCAGGTTGTACGGCCGGCCGCGCAGGTTCTCGCTCATCTTGCCCTTGGAGAAGGCGCAGAACTGGCATTTGAAGTAGCAGACGTTGGTGTAGTTGATGTTGCGGGTGACGACGTAGGAGACCTCGTCGCCGGCGACGTCGCGGCGCAGCGCGTCGGCCGCCTCGATCACCTGGCGCAGCTCGCTCCCGCGCGCCTGGAACAGCCGCGTGACCTCGGCTTCCGAGAGGTCTTCGCCGGCGCGGGCGCGCTCCAGCACCGGTCCGATCTCATCCACACCGGCCAGCGCCGGGGCACCCAGCACTTCAGCCGGCGGCGGCGCCGCCTCCACGCCGGTCGACCAGGCGTCGGTGCGGGCCAGGCCGTCGCCATCGATCCGGTGCAGGACGGCCGTGCGGAAGGTCTTGTCCAACCAGCGGTCGCCGTCGAGCGCGTATTCGGGATAGACCGCGAGCCGCTCCACCAGTGCCTTGCCGGCGCCCGCGGTCTCGGATTCGAGTTGCCGCAGGTGCGGCCACGGCGCCTCCGGGTTGACGTAGTCCGGCGTCACCGGCGACACGCCGCCCCAGTCGTCGATGCCGGCGTCGACCAGCGCGGCGAGGTGCCCGGCCGACAGGTTCGGCGGTGCCTGGATATGCATCGCCGGCCCGAACAGCAGCCGCGCGGCGGCGATGGTCCAACGCATGTCGTCGAGCCCGGGCTCCGCCGCGTCTGCCATCTTGGTGCCGGGCTTGGCGCGGAAATTCTGGACGATGATTTCCTGGATATGGCCGTGGCGGTCGTGCAGCTCGCGCAACGCCAGCAAGGCTTCCAGCCGCTCCGTCCGGTTTTCGCCGATGCCGATCAGGATGCCGGATGTGAACGGTACCTGCTGCTCGCCCGCCGCCGCGATGGTCGCCAGCCGCACCGCCGGGTCCTTGTCCGGCGAGCCGTAGTGGCAGCCGCCCTTCAGGCGCAGCGCCGGGGCGATGCCCTCCAGCATGATGCCCTGGCTGATCGACACGGTGCGCAGGTCCGCGATTTCCGCCGCCGTCATCACGCCGGGATTGAGATGCGGCAGCAGGCCGGTCTCTTTCCAGACCAGTTCCGCCATCGCCTTGAGATAACCGAGCGTGGTGTCGTGGCCAAGCTCGGCCAGTTCCTCGCGTGCCACGCGGTATCTGAGTTCGGGTTTGTCGCCGAGGGTGAACAGCGCCTCGTTGCAGCCGGCGGCGGCGCCGGCCCGGGCGATGTCGAGCACCTGTTCAGGCGTCAGATAGGCGCGCTGGCCCTTCACCGGCGGGTGCGCGAAGGTGCAGTAGTGGCAGACGTCGCGGCAGAGCTGGGTCAAGGGGATGAACACCTTGCGCGAATAGCTCACCCGCCGGCCGTGGCCGATGTCGCGCAGGCGCGCCGCCGCCGCCGTCAGCCGGTCCAGGTCGTCGACCGCCGCCAGCGATAGCACTTGTTCCCTGTCGGGCGCGGCGGTCCACGCCTCGATCCAGTCCCAGGTCATCGCGTTTCCTTTGTCTCAGGCAGCCGATAATCGACCGAGCAGGCCGGCTTCCGCAAGGTAGGCTCGCGTGGTGCCGCCCGGGCCGCGCGCGACCAGGGCGCGCAGGTCGTCCACCGTATCGATGTCGAGTGCCAGGCCCGGCAGGTCAAGGACCGTCGCCGGCAAGGCCATGGCGTCGGCCGCCGTGCGGTGGCGGGCAAAGCTCGCCGGCCCGAATTGCGGCGCCAGCAGGCTCGGTGGCGCCAGGGCCAGCGCGTTGGTGCCGTCGCGTTCGGCGTCCGGGGCCAGCGCGATCGCCGGCGGATGCGCCAGCGCCGCCACCAGCGCCTCGATCTCGGAAGCCGTGACCAGTGGCACGTCGCCCGGCACGCAGATCATCGCCGCAGCGCCCTCTTCGGCCAACTGTGCGGCGGCCTTGCTCACCGCCTCGGAATAGCCGGCGGCGGTGTCCTCGTTCAGGTGCCGGGCGCCGTGCATGGCGGTCAGCGCCGCCAGCGCGTCGTCGGCCGTCACCACCAGTACACCGTCCAGCGCCGGCACCGTTGTCAGCGTCGCCAGCACGTCGGTCGCCATTGCCAGGCTCAGCCCGGCACGTTCTTTCGGACCCAGTGTCGGGGCCAGCCGCTGCTTGGCCTGCGCCAGCGGCTTCAGCGGCAGCACGGCCCAGATCGCCGCAGCGGTCATGCCGGCGCCCGCGCATCGATGGTGCCGGCAATGTCCAGCACGTCGCGGGCCAGTGCGATGCGGTCGTCCAGGCTGTTCATCACCGTGTTCACGGTCAGCGCCCGCATGCCGAGCTGGGCGATGGCATCGTGCGCGCCGCGATCCTGCCAGTCGATCACCATCGCGTCGGCCAGGCCGCGGTAATGCTCGGCCACGGCTTCCGCCGTCGCCGGTACGCCGAGTTCCGCCATCATCTTGGCGGCGGGGCCCTTCAGCGCCTTGCCGCCGACGATGGGCGAGACCGCGACCACCGGCGCCGGCGCGGTCCGGATGGCCTGGCGCATGTTGGGGAGCGCCAGGATCGGGTCGACGCTGACATACGGGTTCGACGGCGCGATCACGATCGCTTCCGCATCGGTCAACGCCGCCTTGAACGCGGCATGTGGCCGCGCCTTCGCCGCCCCGTCGAAGCGGAAACCGGCGACCTTGGGCTCGCAGCGCCGACGCACGAAGTAATGCTGGAAGGGCAGGGCGCCCTCGTCGGTCTCCACGATGGTGCGCACCGCATCGTCCGACATCGGCACCACCGGCACGCTCACGCCGAGCTTGTCGAGCAGCGCGGCGGTGACTTCGCTCAGGCTTTCGCCGGCCTTAAGGCGCCGGGTGCGTTCGGCATGCAGCGCCAGGTCGCGGTCGCCGAGGTTGAACCAGTCGGCGCCGCCGAGCTGGCGCAACGACTCCATGAAGTGCCAGGTCTCGCCGGCCCGGCCCCAGCCGCGTTCCTTGTCGGCCAGGTCGGCCAGCGTGTAGGTGACGGTATCCAGGTCGGGGCAGATTCTGAGCCCGAAATGCTCGAAGTCGTCGCCGGTGTTCACCACCACGAGCAACTTTTCCGGCGGCAGCACCTTGGACAGGCCCAATACGAGCTTGGCGCCGCCGACGCCGCCGCACAGTACCACGACCCGGCCGGCCATCAGCGGAACATGTCCTGTTCGCGCGGCCGCACCAGGACCTTGGCGTCGGTCGACGGCGCGGGCGAGCGATAGCCGCGCACCAGCACCACCGGCAGGCCCTCGTCGCCCTGGCCTTGCAGCAGCGACGCGGCGCCCGACAGCTCGTCGGCGATGGCTTCCTCGGAGACCATCAGCTCGCGCCCGAACAGGTCGACCTCGCCGCGCAGGTCGACCAGGGCGGCAAGGCCAGCGCAACCCAGCGCGATGCCGGTGGTGCCGACCCGCCAGGCCCGCCCGAAGCTGTCGTTGACGATCACCGCCACGTCGACGCCGGCGCGTTGCCTGAGCGTCTCGCGCAGGCTGGCGCAGCTGCCGTCCGGGTCGAGCGGCAGCAGCAGCACGTTTTCCTGTCCGTCCCCGGAGTCGATGTTGGAGTGGTCGATGCCGGCATTCGCCATCACGTAGCCCAGCCGGTGCGCGACGATCAGCACGCCGGGCCGGTGCTTGACGATCTCGCTCGACTCCTGCAGCACCAGCTCGACTTGGCGTGCGTCCTTGTTCACCGCCTCGGCGAGCTCCACCGCGCGGGGCGAAGGCTCGACGGTGTTCAAATCGACGATGCGGCCTTCGGCCTTGGACACGATCTTCTGCGCCAGTACCAGCACGTCGCCGTCGCGCAGCGACAGGCCATTCGCCGCCAGGGCGTCGAGGATCAGGCCCGCGAGATCGTCGCCCGGCCGCACCAGCGGCAGGCCCTCAAGCGCGGTGAGCTGCAAGGTGCGCGCACCCAACGATGCCTCACCCGTCCTTGGTCGGCGTGCCGGTGATGCGCAGGCCGGCGCCGGGAATGCCGTAGCGGTTGTTCATGAAGATCAGCACCGAGGTCAGCGCCTCGGCGACCACCGCGTTGGCAAGCTGGCCGGCGTGCCAGGCCTTCATGCCGGCGGCCTCGGCCAGCGCCACCACTTCCGCGCGCGCCTTGGGGTCGTTGCCGGTGACCAGTACGTCGCAGTCGATATCGTGGTCCAGGTCGGCCAGGTGGTCGGCGGCGACATTCTGGAAGGCGGAGACCACGCGCACCTCCTCGCCCAGGAAGGCCTGCGCCGCCTGTGCCGCCGAGCCGCCCTCCGGCAGATGCACGGTACGAACTTTCGGCGGCTGCAGCGGCACCGTCACGTCGACCATGATCTTGCCCTGCACGCCGTCTTTCATCGCCTCCAGCATCGGCTGGTGGTTCGACCAGGGCACCGTCAGCACAACGATGTCGGCGGCCGCCGCGGCCTTGGCGTTGGTCATGCCGCGCACGTCGGCGCCGGGCACCTTCGCCTTGTATTCACCCGCCGCCTTGTCGGCATTCTCCGCCGAGCGCGAGCCGACGATCACCGGGTAGCCGGCCTTCGCCCAGCGCAGCGCCAGGCCGCCGCCGAGGTCGCCGGTGCCGCCCAGGATCGCCAGTGTCGGTTTACTCATCTCAACCCACCTTCGCGGCCACGTCGGTCATGAACTGTTCGGCGGCCTCCAGCGTCTCGGCCAGGCTGTCGCGCTGGTGGTTGAGCAGGGTGTGCTTCACGCCCAGGTCACGCATGACGCCGATGTCGTCGACGATCTGGCTGGTCGAGCCGGTCAGCAGCCGCCGGTTGCCCTCGTCGTCGAGCTCTTCCTTGCCGGCGCTGACCGTGCCGGTCCAGTAGCCGAGCTCGATGGCGCCGGGGTCGCGCCCGGCTTCCTCGGCGAGCTGCTTCACCCGCGACCAGGCGGCACCGAGCCGGGCGGCGGTGCCCATCGGGAATTTCGGATTGCGGCCGATCGGGAACCAGGCGTCGCCGTGGCGCACCACCCGGCGCAGCGCCGGCCCGCTCTCGCCGCCGACCCAGATCGGCGGGTGCGGCTTCTGCACCGGCTTCGGCGCGAAACCGATGTTGGAGAACGAGACATACTCGCCCTTGAAGCTCGGATTGTCCTCGGTCCACAGCGTCTTCATCGCCGCCAGGTATTCGTCGGTGACCTTGCCGCGCTGCTTGAACGGCGGCGTGCCCAGGGCCTCGAACTCCTCCTCCATCCAGCCGGCACCGACGCCGACCACGATGCGCCCGCCGGACAGGAAGTCGATGGTGGCGATGGTCTTGGCGTTGTGCACCGGCATCCGGTGCGGCACCACCATCACCGAGGTCAGGAACTTCACTTTCGAGGTCATGCCGGCGAGATAGGCGATCTGGGTGAGCTGCTCCAGACACTCGCCGGCGACATTCGACGTGAACTCGCCATTGTCGGAGTAGGGATAGTTCGGCGCGATGCTGTTCGGGATCACGATGTGGTCGGGCACGGTGAGGTAGCTGTAGCCCAGCGCCTCGCCCTTGGCGGTGATCTCGCGCAGCGGCTCCGGCCGCGACAGCGGGCCGCGCGCCGGCAGGTTGAAGCCGTAGTCCATGTTCTGTCCTTCTTGTCTCAGGTGGCGCTGGCGAGCAGCGGCTTGACCTCGCGGGCGAAGCGGTCGAGGTGTTCGATCTTCTCTTCCTCCGGCCCGATCAGGTCGACGATCACGTAGCGCACGCCGACCTCGATGAACTTGTTGATCGCCGCCGCGACGTCGGCGCCGGAGCCCAGCGCCGCGTAGCGCTGCGCCGCCTTGCGGAAGTCTATGGCGTAGCGGATCGACAGGTGCTCGGTGGCGACGTCGAGCGCGGTCTCGTAGTCCTTGTCGACCCGCGCGAACAGCAGGTGCGCGGTGCCGAAGCTGTCCAGCTTGCGGTCCGCCGCGTCGGCCGCCTGGCCGATGGTGCCGAGCGCTTCGGCGTACATCTCCGGCGTCACAACGTAGGAGATGTAACCGTCGGCGAGCCGGCCGCAGCGCTCCAGCGCCGCCTTGGACCGCCCGCCGCACCAGATCGGCGGCCCGCCGGCCTGGACCGGCGCCGGCTGCATGTGGGTCTCGTCGAACTCGAAGAAGCGGCCGTGGTGCGACACCGGCTGCCCGGTCCACAGCTTCTTCACCACCTGGATGCCTTCCGACAGGCGGGCGCCGCGTTCCTTCACTTCGACGCCGCAGGCCTCGAATTCGCGCGGGAACTCGCCGCCGACGCCGACGCCGAAGATGAGGCGCCCCTGGCACATCTGATCCAGCGTCGCGACCTGCTTGGCCACCGGCGTCGGATGGCGCAGCGGCAGCAGGTAGACCGAGGTGCCGAAGGTCAGCTTGTCGGAGCACGCCGCGGCGAAGCTCAGCGACACCAGCGGGTCCTGGATCGGCGAGGTGAAGGCGACATGGTCGCCAACCCACATCGAATCCAGTCCGGCCGCTTCCACGGCGGCCACGCGCGCCCGGATTTCGTTCGGTTCCGGCAGCCGGCCCATCAGGCCGTACTTCAGGCCGGCGTCGACCGGCACGGGGAATGCCATCGCACGCTCTCCCAATCGTTGTTCGTTGCTGGCCCAACTTAGCCGGATTTCACGGTCGCACAAGCCGGCCCGCCACTTGCGGCGGCCAAGTCGTGCTAGGCTGGCCGTCAATGAAGCAACGAAGGGCCGGCCCGACCCGGTCCGCAAGAGAGGAGCGCGACAGCAGTGAAACTCGGCGTCATCCTGGGTACCGGCGGGGCCCAATATTCGATCGACATGGCCTTCATCAAGGAGGCCGAGAGCCTCGGCTATGACAGCGTGTGGACCTCGGAAGCCTGGGGCTCCGACGCGATCTCGCCGGCGGCCTGGATCCTGGGCCAGACCACCAAGATCAAGGTCGGCACCGGCATCATCCAGATGTCGGCCCGCACCCCGTCGTGCGCCGCGATGACCGCGATGACGCTGCAGCAGCTTTCCGGCAACCGCTTCATCCTCGGCATCGGCCCGTCCGGCCCGCAGGTGATCGAGGGCTGGCACGGCATGCCCTACGGCAAGCCGCTGACCCGCACGCGCGAGTATATCCAGATCATCCGCGACATCCTGAAGCGCGAGGCGCCGCTGACCCACGATGGCGAGTGCTACCAGATCCCCTACAACGGCCCCGGCGCCACCCGCCTAGGCAAGCCGCTGCGCTCGGTGCTGCACGGCGACCCGTCGCTGCCGATCATCACCGGCACCATCGCGCCGGCCGGCGTGCGCACCTCGGCGGAAGTGGCCGACGGCATGATCCCGGTGTTCATGAGTGTCGACAATGCCGACATCTTCGACGAGGACCTGGCCAAGGGCTTCGCCAAAGCCGGAAACGGCAAGTCGGTCGACGATTTCGCAGTGACTCCGTTCATCCGGGTCAACATCGACGACGACGCCGACAAGGCGCGCCAGCCGGTGCGCGAGAACCTGGCGCTCTACATCGGCGGCATGGGCGCGCGGGAGAAGAACTTCTACAACGACTACGCCAAGCGGCTGGGCTACGAGGCCGCGGCGGTGGAGATCCAGGACCACTTCCTGTCCGGCCGCCGCGCCGAGGCGATGGCGGCGGTGCCCGACGCGCTGATCGACTCGGTCTCGCTCACCGGCTCCAAGGGCGCGGTGAAGGAACGCCTGCAGCAGTGGAAGGCCGCGTCGAAGGACAACAAGGTCGACTCGCTGCTCTGCGGCGTCTCCAAGGTCGAGGACCTGCGCTTCCTGGCCGAGGAAGTACTTTAGGCGCTTGCCCGTTGCGTGGGGGAAGTTCGAAAGACCATTTACCCGGCCACTGCGCTCGGTCGACGCGCCCGGTGGTCATGTTGCAGATGACCGGTTTGAGCCCAACAAGCGACATCGGCGGCGAAGGGGACAACGTCCGGGATTGGCCAAAAGGCGAAATTTGATCCGACCGCTGATCGACTTGCCACCGCCAATGACGGCTCATCAGCGCAGCCGATGACTGGATGGTGCCGTATAGAGCAAGATCAGTCCCTGAAGCCCCGCTGCCAAGACGGAAATGGTGAACAAGACCGATAGGCCGAAGGCGGAGGCAATGCCGCCGGCGAGCAGAGGCAGCAGAAATGCAGGGGCCGTGATGGCGTTGAAATAGCCGCTGTACGCTGGCCGACGGTCATCGGGGGAGATCTCCATCAGATACCCGATCACGGCGATGGTCAGGCCGTTGGCAAGTGCGCCGAGGACGAAGAACACCGCTACGAAAGCGACGAACGATTGTCCTGCGTTCAGCTCGGCAGCGCTGAGCGCGAGCATCACAGCGGGCGGCACGATGCGGCTGACGGTGATTGCCCGGAGCAGGCTGACCTTGCCCCAGGTGTCGCCCCACCAGCCCCAGAGCAGGTTCGACGCCAGCGCACCAGCGGTTTGGGCCGCCAGCAGGATCGCTACATCCTGTAGCCCGAAACCAAGTGCATCGGCCTGGACGACATAGAACGGCATCGCCATCAGCACCGCGCCGCCGCACCACTGCGCATAAACGAACAGTCGAAAGCTCCGATCGGTCCGCATCACTGCGACACCTTCCTTGAGGTAGGCAAAGAAGGTTGGCTTTGTCGTCGTGACGGGAGATTTGGCTGCCGGTTCCCCCACGCTGGTGAACACGACGGACGAGAGGTACATCAGGATCGCGGCCATGGCGATGATGGCAGCATAGGACAGAGGGAATGCGGCCCGCTCGATGAGCCGGTCGGCGATAGCAGCGACGCCCAGCGCGAGCACGCCGCCACCGAAAAAGCGCGTCGCCAGCAGTCGGCTGCGCAGCTCGGAGGGGACGGAACGGGCCACGATGTCGTTGTAGGGCACGGCAACGATACCGCTGATGAAGGCATACGCGGTCCAGATCACCATTACCCAGGTTGCAAGCCAGAAGGTGGACCAAGCCTGACCGGCAAAAAGCACTGCGGCCATCAGAGCCATACAGGTCGCACGCCCGAAAGCCCCGATCACGTAGTAGCGCATGCTGCCGCCGCGCCGCTCAGCGAGATATCCGACGATGAGCTGCGGGAACAGCCAGCCAAAACGCAAGATGGCGGTGACCGCGCCCACGAGGACAGGGCTGCCGGTCAACTGCAAGATCAGAGCGGACATAATCGTTGCGGAATCGACCGCCGCTGATCCGGCCTGAAACGTGACACCCGCCGCAGCGACGCGCATGAAACGCCGCCCGATGCTCATTGGCCAGCCCAGTTGGCCGGATCAACGAAGAGACCGAACCAGATCGACCAGATACCGAGCCCGCCAAGGATCAGGCCGATCAGCAGCCGCATACCGCGCGCTCGGTCGTGGAGCGATTCCAGGAAAGTGGTGAAGCGCGGCACCAGCAGGAACAGGGCCAGCGGCAATGACAAGGAGAGTCCGAACAAGAACATCATCCAGAATCCGGCGGCGACCGCACCAACCGACGCAGCAAGCCCCAGCAGGCCGAATAGTATCGGCGCGGCGCAAGCGGGAATGTTGAGACCGAACGCCAGCCCGAGCAGGACCGGGCCTTGCGTCTCTCTCCAGCGCTTCGGTGCCAGACCCACCCGCGCTGTCAGAAACCGGGGCCGTCCCGTAACCAGGGCAATCGCGATCACCAGGTAGACGACCCCGAACACCAGCCACAGAGTCGTCTGGACGCCGATCAGCTTGTGCCCAAGCAAGGCAACGACGGCGCCGAAAACACCTGCCACGACCGCGCGCACCAGGACGAACACGACCAGGGAGCGTACTTGATCTGCGAGCGTCAAGCGTGCTTGAGACCTCAAATAGATGAGGTGAGCGCCGATCGTGCAGGGTTCGATGAACCCCAGCAGGCCGAGACCTACTGGAAGCAGGACGGCAGTTGTGAGCGTGAACTCCATTGTTCACATTGCATTCCGAAGAACATCCCGCAGGCGCATTATGACCTGTGCCTTTAGTCGGCGACCTCGCAACCGATCCACGACTTGTTAGCCGCGGCCTTGGCCTGAAGTCAAAATGGCTGTCGAATTGCGGGGCGACGCGTCATGCATCTGCGCGATACCGCATAGGTCGGCGATAGTTTCAGATCACTCCGCTACGGCCCTACGCCGCGGGCTTGGCTTCTTCTTCGGCGGGCGCGGGCGCGGGCTCCGGCTCGGTGTCTTCCTCGCTCATCGCCGACAGTTCGCTCAGCAGCGCGGGTGGGGCGATGTGCGGGGCTTTCCAGCGGAAGCTGTCGAAGGCGTGGCATTCCGGGCAATGTGGCGCCCAGGTCAGTACCTGACGGCCGCAGTCACCGCACACCCAGGCGGCATGGAAGCGGGCGTTGGCGGCGCGGCGCAGCCAGTCGCGCGCCTGCGCCATGTCGCCGCCTGACCGCTCGGTCAAGTCGGCCATCAGGCGGCAGAAGCGGGCATCCGGGTTCGGCGTCTCGATCGCTTCGAGCTGCTTGCGGGCATCGTCCCAGTCGCTGCACGCCATCGCCGCCTGCGCCAGCATGATGAAGCTTTCCTCGTGGTCCGGCTTCAGTGCGGCCAGCTTGCGTAGGCGCTCGCGCCGCGCCTCGGCACTCTCGTCGGGGTGCATGTCGGCATAGGCGGCGGCGAGTTCGGGGTGCGGCGCGTGGCCCCACGCCTCTTCCAGCAGCTTCCGCGCCCGGCGCATCTGCCCCAGCGTGGTCATCATCCGCGCCGCCAGCGCCGTCGCCGGGATGAAGTCCGGATCGTACTTGTGCGATTGCTTGGCGTGGTCGAGCGCCATCTTGTGCTCGCCGCGCGCCTCGGCCGACATCGCCTGGCCGTAGGCGACCACGGCGCGGTTGCGCTGCGCCTCGCTCTCTGGCAGCAGCTTGCGTTTCAGGCCATGCGACAGGGTTGTCTGCGCCGCGCTCCAGTCCTCTTGCTGCGCCTGCAGCGAGAACAGTTCGCTGACCACCCAGGTCGCGTCCGGCCGCAACTGGAAGGCGCGCTCGGCCAGCGCCAGCGCCGCCTTGGTATCGCCCGCCCGCTTCGCCTGTACCAGCAGGCCGCGCACGCCCAGGAACTCGGTCTCCGGGTGTTCCGCCAGTTCCTGGAAGCGCTTGCGCGCCCCGCTCTCGTCGCCCTCCAGCGAGGCCACCTGGGCCGACAGCAACAGGGTCAGCGGCGGCTCGTCGAGCAGGTTGCCGGCGCGGTCGGACAGGCGCCGCGCCTCCTTGGCGTCGCCGGCGGCAATCGCCACAAGGCCCTTGGTCAGCGCGTCATAGCCGCGCCGCTGCTTGTTGGTCACCCGGTTACGGCGCAACGCCTCCGGCGCGTCGCGGATCCAGGCCCAGACCTTGTAGACCGTGACCACCACCGCCAGCAGTACCAGTAGCGCGGCCGCCAGCACGCCGACCGAGGTTTCGACCCGCAGGCCGAGCCATTGCAGGCTGATCGCGCCCGGCCGGTCGGCCAGCCAACTCGCGCCGTAGCCGACCGCGGCCAGGCACAGGAACAGGACAACGGCGCGCCACATCAGCCGGCACCGACCAGGGTAGCGACACGGCGCTGGATTTCGTCGGCGGCGGCATCGGCCGCCAGCCGTTCGCGTGCCGAGGCCAGCCACCCGGCCGCCGCTTCCGCCGGTGGGCCTTCCAGCTTGGCGAGCTCGGCCACCGCGGCGGCCAGGTCGCCGTAGCCGAGCCGGATTTCGGCGCGCGCCACGATGGCCTCCACGCTGTCACCCTCGACCTCGCCGACGCGACGGATGGTGACCAGCGACGCCAGCCGGTTGGTGGTGCGTTCGATCCAATCGCCGCCTGAATCGGCGATCGCCGCGCGCACGATCTCCGGCGCCACGGCGTCGAACCGCTGCTGCAACTGGCGCAAGCGCGGGGCGCCGGTCGCGGCGCTGGCCTGCAACGGGTCGAGCAGGGCGGTCAGGTCGTCGTCGCCGGACGCCAGTGTCTTCGCCGCCTGCAGCGAAGCGCCATGGCCGCCACCGGCGCGCAATTCCGACGCGAGCTGGCTGAGCGCCAGGATCCGGGCGTCCTTGCGCTCCTGGTCGCCGACGCTGCCGGCGGCGCTTTCGAGCGCGGCCAGCCGTCCTTGCAGCGTCTCGACCTGCTCCTGCAAAGCGGCGTTGGTGCTGGCCATGGTCGCCAGCGCGTCCTGGCCGCCGCCCAGAGCGGCGAGCTGCTGCGTCACGTTGGCGAGTTCCGCTCGCAATGCCGCGACCGCCTCGCTGTCGCCGCTGCCGTCGCCGGAAGGCGCCGGGATCGCCGACAGTGTCTCGATCCGTGCCGCCATCTCGTCCAGGCGTTTCTCCAGGGCGCTGGTGTCAGCCGCCGGCGGTGTCGCCGCGCGTGCTTCGTCCAGCTCGGCTTGCAGCGTTTCGATGGCGCTGGCCTGCGCCGCCACCGTGCCGCGCAACTCCTGTACCGCTGCCGTGCTGTCCGGCGTCGCGGGCTTTGTCCGCAGCGCGGCCAGTTCGCTTTCCAGCGCGGTCAACCGGTCCTGGGTCGCCGTGTCGATCACGGCGCTCTGGCGCCAGCTTTCCGGCAGCAAGCTCTCGATTGCCGGGCCGAAGACCGGCCAGACCGCCACCCCGGCCAGGAATACGACCAGCAGCACCAGCGCCCAGGTGCCGATCCGCCGCGTCGCCGAGGGGCCAGGGTCGGCGGTGGGGCCGGGTGCCGGGGTGTCGTGGGCCTCGACGCCGGCCTCGGCGGCATCGCCGGCCAGTGAGTAGTCGGTGCCGGCGCCGGGCAGGCTGTCGTCGCCGCCTTCGCCGCTGATCTCTCCGCCCAGGCTGTCGCCCGTGTCGGCGGCGGTCACGGTCTCGTCGTCGCCGCCGGGCAGGATGTCGTCGCCGGAGTCGGGCGTGGTTGCCGGGTCGGCTTCCGAACCGGCCAGCGTCGCCTCGGCGATCTCCTCATCCAGCGAGAAGACGTCATCCTTGGCGTTCGCGTCCGCCTCGGGCTGGTCGCCGTCGACTTTTTTGTCCTTGTCGGCGTCGCTCATCCGCCCTCATCCATGTTGTCGATGTCGGCGAGCAGCGCCGCCTGCGTCGGTTCGGCGGCGATCCGTCTCGCCCGCCACGGCAGGTCGTCGGCGACGGCCACCGCGTCCGACAGGAAAAATCCGGTCACACGCCGGCACGCGTCCTCGCAATCTGCCGCCCGAACCAGCCTAGCAAAGGCCCGCGCGCTGCGGGGAGAGAAAAACAGCGCCCCGTCGAGGCTGCCGGCGTGCAAATTGTCGCGGCAAGCCGGGGATAACGCGGTCGCCGGCTCCGCCGCGTAGAGCACGGCGCGTGCCACGTCGAACCCGGCATCGATCAGGCGGCCCGCGAGATCGCCGGCCACGGCGCTGCCCGCGACGTGCACCAGACGTCCGGCCGCCGGGTCCAGCCGCGCGATCACCAGGTCGGCCAGCGCCTCGACATCGCCGGCGGCGCTCTCAACCCGCGAGAAACCGGCGTCGCGCGCCGCCCGGGCCGTGGCGTTGCCAACGGCGTAGATCGGCATGTAATGACCGACCGATCGGCCGAGGAGTGCGCGGGCGCCGTTGGCGCTGGTCAGCAAGATCGCCTGGGCGCCGACAAGACCTAGCGGCGCGTGCGGTAGGGGGCGGATGTCGAGCATTGGTTCGACAACGGCCGTGTGGCCCCGACGTTCCAATTCGGCCGCCAGCGCGACGGAATCCTGGGCCGGACGGGTCAGCAGCAGGCGCATCAGCCGTCGAAGAAGCCGGGTCCGGCGCGCCGGCGCGCTTCCTCGCCGGCATCGGCCCCAAGGCGGATCGCGTCCGCCGCCGGTCCGCGCCGCTCCACCGCGATGCGTTCCGACCCGTCGGGCCGGATGATCTCGCCGCGCAGCCAAATCTCGTCGCCGTCGAGCAGGGCCAGTCCGGCGATCGGCGTGCGGCACGAGCCGTCCAGCACTGCCAGGAAGGCGCGCTCGGCCGCCGTGGCAATGCTGGTCTCGGGGTGGTTGAGCGCCGCCACGGTCTCCGGCGCCGTGCCGCCCTGGGCCACTTCCAGACAGATCGCGCCTTGCGCCACCGCCGGCAACATCTCCTCCGGCTCCAAGGTGCGGGTGACCCGGTCGGCAAGACCCAGGCGCCGCAGCCCGGCATGGGCCAGCAACGTGGCGTGCACCTCGCCGGCCGCGAGCTTGTTCAGGCGGGTTTCCACGTTGCCACGGAACATCACGACCCGCAGGTCCGGCCGGCGGTGGCGCAACTGCGCCTGACGGCGCAGCGACGACGACCCGACGATGGCATCTGGCGGTAACGCGCCCGGGGCGTCGGCGACCGGCGACAGGAAGGCGTCGCGCGGATCCTCGCGCGGCAAGGTGGCGGCGATCGCCAGCCCGTCCGGCAGTTCCGTCGGCATGTCCTTCATCGAGTGCACGGCGGCATCGATGCGACCGCCGAGCAACGCCTCTTCCAGTTCCTTGGTGAACAGGCCCTTGCCGCCGACTTCCGACAGCGGCCGGTCGCGAATGCGGTCGCCGGTGGTGCGGATCACCTCGATCACCACCGCGTCCTCCGCCCATCCGTGCGCCGCCAGCAGCCGCTCGCGGGTCTCGTGCGCCTGGGCCAGCGCCAGCGGGCTGCCCCGGGTGCCGAGGCGGAAGGCCGGTTGCTCTGTCATGGGCCGAGGTGCTAAGGCCTGCGGCGGTCCAGCGCAAGCCCCGCCGGAGGAGCAGGCACGTCCGCCACATGCGCGTACTCGGCATCGAAACCAGTTGCGATGAGACGGCGGCCGCCGTGGTCGACGGCGAACGCCGGATTCTGAGCAACATCGTGCACAGCCAGCTCGACGAGCACGCACCCTACATGGGCGTGGTGCCGGAGATCGCCGCGCGCGCCCACGTCCAGCTCGTCGACGGCATCGTCGCCCGCGCGCTCGCCGAGGCCGGCGTGAGGCTGGCCGATCTGGACGGCATCGCCGCGACGGCGGGGCCGGGCCTGATCGGCGGCGTGCTGGTCGGCCTGATGACCGGCAAGGGCCTGGCCGCCGCGACGGCCAAGCCGCTGGTCGCGGTGAATCACCTGGAGGGCCACGCACTCACCGCGCGCCTGACCGACGAGGTCGAATTCCCCTACCTTCTGCTGCTGGTTTCCGGCGGCCATTGCCAGCTCCTGGCCGTGAACGGCGTCGGCGACTACAAGCGGCTCGGCACCACGCTGGACGACGCCATCGGAGAGGCCTTCGACAAGACCGCCAAGGTCATGGGCCTGGGCTATCCCGGCGGCCCGATTGTCGAACGCATGGCGGCCCAGGGCGACGCCGCCAAGGTCCCGCTGCCGCGCCCGATGCTAGGCCGGCCGGGCTGCGACTTCTCTTTCGCCGGGCTGAAGACGGCGGTGCGGCTGGCCTGGGAGAAGCGGCCTGAGCCGGCCGACGTCGCCGCCAGCTTCCAGCAGGCGGCCGGCGATATCCTGTGCGACCGTGTCGCCCACGCCATCGACATGGCGCCGGACCTGAGGACGTTGGTCGTCGCCGGCGGCGTCGCCGCCAACCAGGCGCTGCGCGGCCGCCTGGCCGAATTGACGGCGACGAGCGGCCTGCGGCTGGTGGCACCACCACCGAAATTGTGCACCGACAACGCCGCGATGATCGCCTGGGCCGGGCTGGAACGTCTGCGCCTCGGCCTGACCGATCCGCTGGACGTTTCCGGGCGCGCCCGCTGGCCGCTCGATGCAAGCCTGGACAGCGCGGCATGAGCGGTCCCGAGGCGCGCGTGAATGTCTCTGGCGTGTTCGCCACGCCGATTGTGCAGGCCGACCTGCCCGACGCCGCGCGCATCAACGCCGCCCTGCGCCCGGCGATCCTGGCGCGCATGAAGTCGCACCCCAGCATCGAGCACAGCAATGTCGGCGGCTGGCAGTCGAGCTGGGACTTCGCGGAGTGGAGCGGCGAGGCCGGAAAGCATCTGCTGGGCGCGGCAATGTCGCTGGCGACGCAGCTTACCGGCGACCGGTCCGGCCAGCCGGCCAAGGTCGACTGGAAGCAGAATTCCTGGGCCAACGTGAACCAGGCAGGCCACGGCAACGAATTCCACACCCATCCCGGCAGCTTCTGGTCCGGCACCTACTATGTCGATGACGGCGGCATTGGCGCCGATGCCAATCTGGGCGGCGAGTTCGAGTTCCAGGACCCGCGTGGCGTCGGCCCGGCGATGTACGCGCCGCAGCTCGCCTTTCGCGTGCCTGGCGGACAATCGGTCGGCGCCAGCGAGACAGTGCGCCCGCGCACCGGCATGATGTTGCTGTTCCCGGCCTGGCTCAGCCACCAGGTACGGCCCTATCGTGGCCAGGGCACGCGGATTTCGGTGGCCTTCAACCTGAGTGTCTACGGATGAGAGAGATCAAGCGGATCGGCGTGCTGGGCGGCGGTGCCTGGGGGACGGCGCTGGCGCGGCTGCTCGACGAAGGCGGCCGGCGGGTGACGCTGTGGGCGCGCGACGCCGAAGTCGTGGCGAGCATCAACCAGCAGCACGCCAACCCGGCCTACCTGCCGGAGATCGAACTGCCGCCGACCCTGCGCGCCACCGACATGCTGCCGGAACTGGCCGCCGCGTCGGATGCGGTGCTGCTGGTGGTGCCGGCGCAGCAGTTGCGCGCGATCGCCAGCGAACTTGCCGCCGATCTGCGCCCCGGCACCCCGGTGGTGATTTGCGCCAAGGGCATCGAGCGCGGCAGCTACGCCCTGATGAGCGAAGTTCTGGCCGAAGTGCTCCCCGAAAGTCCGCTGGCGGTGCTGAGCGGGCCGACCTTCGCCATCGAGGTCGCCCAGGGTATGCCGACCGCGGTCACCATCGCCTGCGCCGACAGCGAGCTTGGCGAGCATCTGGTCGCCGCCATCGGCCAGCAGACCTTCCGGCCGTATCTTGCCGACGATCTCGTCGGTGCCCAGATCGGCGGCGCGGTGAAGAACGTGATGGCGATCGCCTGCGGCGTCGTCGAGGGTCGCCAGCTCGGCGACAACGCCCGCGCCGCGGTGATGACGCGCGGCTATGCCGAGCTCGCCCGCTACGGCCGCGCGCGCGGCGCCAGGCTGGAGACACTGCTTGGCCTGTCCGGCCTCGGCGACCTGACGCTGACGTGCAATTCCGACCTGTCGCGCAACATGTCGCTTGGTATCCTGCTGGGCGAGGGGCGGCAGATCGAGGACATCATGGCCGAGCGGCGCTCGGTGGCGGAGGGCATGTTCACGGTCTCCGCCATCGTCGATCACGCCCACGACCTGGGCGTCGATATGCCGATCGCGACCGCGGTCGACGGCGTCGTCAACTACAAGGCCGATATCGAGCGCACCATCGACAACCTGCTGGCGCGGCCGTTCACCACCGAATACCAACCGTAGAAGAAGGGGCAGGGCATGGCTTACTGGCTGGTGAAGTCGGAGCCCGGCGCCTGGTCTTGGGACGACCAGGTCAAGGCCGGCAAGAAGGGCACGGGCTGGGACGGCGTGCGCAACCATCAGGCCGCCAACAACATGAAGGCGATGAAGCTCGGCGACCGCTGTTTCTTCTACCACTCGGTGAACGAGAAGCAGATCGTCGGCATCGTCGAGGTGGTGAAGCTGTATCACCCCGACCCGACCGACAAGGCCGGCAAGTTCGGCATGGTCGACGTCGCCGCCGTCGCGCCGTTCAAGACACCGGTCACCCTGGCCCAGATCAAGGCCGACGAGGCGCTGAGCCAGCTCCCGCTGGTCAAGCAGTCGCGCCTGTCTGTGATGCCGATTGACGCCAAGTCATGGAAAGCGATCTGCAAGCTGGGCGGCGTGAAGGGTTAGGCGTTCGTACCGGCCGTCGCCAACCGGCGACTGCCGCGTCGCCTCATCGCTGCTGGCCTTCGTCGTTCCGCCCATCCGGCCATCGCCCCGTGGTCGCGCCAGGAAATGCATTAGCATTGCAGGAACGATTCGACGGGTAGCGCCTGGCCACCGGTAGCGGAGCGAGACAGCCTTGCCGCGATTGTGCTTCTACGCCGGGCTGTTCTGCGTCACCGCGGCGACGCTGATGTTGCAGCTGATCCAGACCCGGCTGCTGTCGGTCGTGGCCTGGTATCACCTCGCCTTCTTCGTCATCTCCATCGCCATGTTCGGGCTCACCGCCGGCGCGGTCTGGGTCTACCTGCGCGGCAAGCGCTACAGCGAGGCAACGCTGAGCCACGACCTGGCGTTCAACGCGACGGCCTTCGCGCTGGCCACCGCCGGCGCCTTCGCGGTGCAGATGACGCTGGCGCTGGTGGTGGTGCCCGGGTTGACCACGCTGCTGATCTGGCTGCAGCTCGCGGTGCTGCTGGCGGTGCCGTTCTTCTTCTCCGGCGTGGTGGTCAGCCTGGCGCTTACGCGTAGCCCGTTCCCGGTCGGTCGCGTCTACGGCGTCGACCTGATCGGCGCCGCGGTCGGCTGCTTCGGCGTGCTCGGCCTGCTGAGCCTCAGCGACGGGCCGTCGGCGGTGTTGTGGACGGCGGCGCTGGCCGCGCTGGGCGCCTGGCTGTTCGCCCGCTCCGGCATCGGCACTGCGCCGCCCAGGCCGTCGCCCGCCGCCGGCGTGCTGAACTGGCGCGGCGTCTGGCTGGTGCTGTTGGTGGCGCTTGCCGCACTGAACAGCCTGGACCGGCACCGCCTGGGCCTCTATCCGGTCTACGCCAAGGGCAGCCTGCAGATCGGCCAGGTGCCGTGGTTCGAGCACTGGAACTCGTACTCGCGCGTGGTCGCCGACCGCCCGGTCTCTGCCCACCCATACTTGTGGGGGCCGTCGCCGCTGCTGGTACCGGAGGACTGGCGCCTGGCGCAGAGCATGTTGACCATCGACGGCGATGCTGGCACGGCCGGCTATGGCATCGCCGGCAACCTCGAACGCGCCGGCTTCCTGCGCTACGACGTCACCAACCTGGCCTATCACCTGCCACGGCGTCGGCGCAGCGCGGTGATCGGCGTCGGCGGCGGCCGCGACGCCATCGGCGCCCGCCTGTTCGGCGTCGAGCGGGTCACCGGGGTCGAGATCAACCCGGCTTTCGTGCACCTGTTGCGCGACGACCCGAACTTCGCGGCCTTCGTCGGGCTGGACCGCATCGGCGGCATCGACCTGGTGGTGGACGAGGCGCGCAGCTGGTTCGCGCGCAGCGAGGCGCGCTTCGACCTGATCCAGATGAGCCTGGTCGACACCTGGGCGGCGACCGGCGCCGGCGCCTTCACGCTGTCGGAGAACGGCCTCTACACGGTGGAGGCCTGGCGCATCTTCCTCGACCATCTGGCGCCGGGCGGGGTCTACACGGTGAGCCGCTGGTACTGGCCGGAGGACGTCGCCGAGGCCGGCCGCATGGTCAGCCTGGCGGTGGCGGCATTGCTGGAGCGTGGCGCCGCACACCCGAAGGACCACATCTATCTCGCCGCGAGCGGCCGCATCGCGACGCTGGTGCTGTCGCGTGACGGCTTCGCCGCCGATGAACTCGCGGCGTTGAAACAGACGGTGGCACGAATGCGCTTCAAGCCGCTGATCGAGCCCGATGCCCAGCCTGCCTCCGACGTGCTGGCCCGCATCGTCAACGCCCGCGACCTGACGGCGCTACAGGACTTCACCGGCAGCTTCCGCCTCGACCTGACGCCGTCGCGCGACGAGCGGCCGTTCTTCTTCAACCAGCTACCGCTGCATGACGCGGCCGAGGTGGCGGCGATGGTATTCTCCGGCCGTGCCGCCGGCGTCGGTCGCGGCAACCTGGTGGCCACCAACACCCTGGTGACGCTGTTCCTGATCTCGCTGATGCTGGTCTTCGCGGCGATCTACATCCCGCTGCGCCATACCCTGGCCGACGTCGGCGCCCGGCTGGCGGCCGGCGGCAGCGCCTATTTCATGTTGATCGGCATCGGCTTCATGGTGGTCGAGATCGGCCTGTTGCAGCGCTTCAGCGTGTTCCTCGGCCATCCGATCTATGCGCTGGCCATCGTGCTGTTCTCGCTGATCCTGTCGGCCGGCCTGGGCAGCATGCTGTCCGACCGTTGCCCGATGGACCGGCGCGGTGCGCTGGCGATATGGGCGGTGGCGACCGCCGCCTACGTATTCGCGCAGACCGTGTGGCTGCCGCCGTTGCTGCTCGATTTCGACAGCGCCGGCCTGGCGGGGCGCGGCCTGCTCACCGTGGCGGCGATCCTGCCCGCCGGCCTGCTGATGGGCTTCGGCTTTCCGACCGGGATGCGCCTGGTCGCCGCGCACGACACCCGGCCGACGCCATGGTTCTGGGGCATCAACGGCGCCAGCGGCGTATTCGCCTCGGCGGTCGCCGTGGCCTGCTCGATCGCCTACGGCATCGGCACCACGCTGACCGTCGGCGCGGTGTGCTACCTGCTGCTGATCCCGGCTGCATTCGTGATCGGCTTCCCCCGGACGCCCGCCGCCGCCTGACAGCCCATTGCCACGACGCCCGCCGCCTGGAACCATGTGGGCCGAAAAGCAATCGGAGGAGGCCGCCGTGGCGTGGGATTTCGAAACCGAGCCTGAGTTCCAGGAACAGCTCGACTGGATCGCCGAGTTCGTGCGCACCGAGGTCGAGCCGCTGGAGCACGTGCTCGGCAGCCCCTACGAGGTCAACAACCCCAAGCGCAACAAGCTGGTCCGCCCGTTGCAGGCCAAGGTGCGCGAGCGCGGCCTGTGGGCCTGCCACCTCGGCCCCGATCTGGGTGGTCCCGGCTACGGCCAGGTCAAGCTCGCCCTGATGAACGAGATCCTGGGCCAGGCCCGCTTCGCGCCGACCGTGTTCGGTTGCCAGGCCCCGGACACCGGCAACTCGGAAATCCTGGCGCACTACGGTACGCCGGCACAGAAGGAGCAGTACCTCAAGCCGCTGCTCGCCAACGAGATCGTTTCCTGCTTCTCCATGACCGAGCCGCAGGGCGGCGCCGATCCGAAGGTGTTCAGGACCCGCGCCGTGCAGGACGGCGACCACTGGGTCATCAACGGCGAGAAGTGGTTCTCGTCCAACGCCCGCTACGCCGCCTTCCTGATCGCCATGGTGGTGACCGACCCGGACGCGTCCGATCCCTACCGCCGGATGAGCATGTTCATCGTGCCGGCCGACACGCCGGGCCTGGAGATCATCCGCAACGTCGGCATCCACGAGAATGACGGCTCGCACGGCTACGTCCGCTACAAGGACGTACGGGTGCCGGCCGACCACATGCTGGGCGAGCGCGGCGACGCCTTCGTGGTGGCGCAGACCCGGCTCGGCGGCGGCCGCATCCACCACGCCATGCGCACCGTCGGCCAGGTCAGGAAGTCCTTCGACATGATGTGCGAGCGCGCGCTCAGCCGCGAGACCCAGGGCTCGCGCCTGGCCGACAAGCAGATGGTGCAGGCGGTGATCGCCGACTCGTGGACCGAGATCGAGCAGTTTCGCCTGCTGGTGCTGCGCACCGCGTGGCGCATCGACAAGTACAAGGACTATCGCAAGGTGCGCAAAGACATCGCGGCGGTGAAGGCGGCGATGCCGACCGTGTTCCGCAACATCGCCAGCCGGGCGCTGCACCTGCACGGCTCGATCGGCGTTTCCAGCGAGATGCCCTTCGCGCACCAGGTGATCGAGAGCTTCCACATGGGGCTGGCCGACGGCCCGACCGAGGTGCACAAGATCACCGTCGCGCGCCAGGTCCTGCGCGACTACAAGCCGACCAACGAACTGTTCCCGTCCTACCACGTGCCGGCGCGGCGCCGGAACGCGATGGAAAAATACGGCGACCTGCTGGAAGCCACCGACGACATGCTGTGAGGGAGTACAAGACATGGCAGGGCTGTACTACGAAGAGTTCGAGATCGGCATGGAGTTCCACCATGCGCTGACCCGTACCGTGACGGAGATGGACAACATTCTGTTCTCCGCGCTGACACACAACCCGCAGCCGCTGCACCTGGACGCGGAGTTCGCCAAGAACACCGAGTTCGGCCAGCAGCTGGTCAACTCGATCTACACGCTGGGGCTTGTGATCGGCGTCTCGGTCGGCGACACCACGCTCGGCACCACCGTCGGCAACCTCGGCATGAGCGACGTGCGCTTTCGCAATCCCGTCTTCCACGGCGACACGGTCCGCTCGATGACCCGCATCAAGGAGATGCGCGAGAGCAAGTCGCGCCCGACCGTCGGTATCGTCACCTTCGAGCATATCGGCACCAACCAGCGCGATGAGGAAGTCTGCTACTGCCTGCGCCAGGGCATGATGCGGAAGCGGCCGGCATGATATTGCGATCGTGGTTGTTCGTTCCGGGCGACTCGGAACGAAAGCTCGCGAAGGGCGAAGGCAACCCTGCCGACGCGCTGATCCTCGACCTGGAGGACTCGGTCTCCGACGACCGCCAGGACATCGCCCGCGACATGACGCGCGACTATCTGCAGGGGCGGCCGGACCGGTCGAAGCAGCAGCTCTGGGTGCGGGTGAACCCGCTCGACACGCCGCTGTCGCTGCCCGACCTGGCGGCGGTCATGCCGGGCCGACCGGATGGCATCGTGCTGCCCAAGGTCTACTCGGCCGAGGGCGTGAACCTGATGTCGCACTATCTCGACGCGCTGGAGGCGCGCGAGGGCATCGAGCAGGGCGCGACCAAGATCCATTGCGTCGCGACCGAGACTGCGGCCTCGCTGCTGACCTTCCACACCTACCTGGAGAACGTCTCCAAGCGTCTCGTGGCGATGACCTGGGGCGGCGAGGACCTGGCGGCGGCGCTGGGCGCCAGCACCAACCGGCACCCGGACACCGGCGACTACGACACGCCGTTCCTGCACGCCCGGACCATGTGCCTGGCGACCGCGCGCGCCATCGACGTGCAGCCGGTCGGCGTCGTCTATGTCGACTTCCGCGACCTGGAAGGGCTGGAGACCGAGTGCCTGCGCGACCGGCGCGCCGGCTTCATTGGCAAGATCGCCATCCACCCGGCGCAGTCCGAAGTCATCAATCGCGCTTTCACGCCATCGGAGGACGACATCGCCTACGCCAGACGCGTGGTCGATATCTTCGAGCAGAATCCATGCCTCGGCACCGTCGGCCTCGACGGCAAGATGCTCGACATGCCGCACCTGAAGCAGGCCCGCAACACGCTGGCCATGGCCGAACAGATCGCCGCGCGCGGCTGACCCGCCGCTTTGTGTTTCGTTAACCATAACGGCGCTAGCGTCGGCGGCAATTCATGACGCTTCAGGATTGCCGCCGACGATGGCCATCAACAAGGCTGGCTTGAACCCCGCCGACAGCGACCTGGCGAGCACGGCCGGCGTTCCGGCCGCCCCGACCGGCGCGTTCGCCTTCTACGCTGGCCTGTTCTGCATCACTGCCGCGACGCTGATGCTGCAACTGATCCAGACCCGGCTGCTGTCGGTCGTGGCTTGGTATCACCTGGCCTTCTTCGTCATTTCCACCGCGATGTTCGGCCTGTCCGCCGGTGCCGTGTGGGTCTACCTGCGGCGCGCGCGCTATACCGAACGCACGCTGTCGCACGACCTGGCGCACTACGCGACCGCCTTCGCCGTGACCATGGCTGCGGCCCTGGCATTGCAGATGACATTGGCGCCGGTCACCCGGCCGACGATGACGGCGGTGCTGGTCTGGTCGCAGATCGCGGCGCTGCTGTCGCTGCCCTATTTCTTCGCCGGCGTGGTGGTGAGCCTGGCCCTGACCCGCAGCCCGTTTCCGGTCGGCCGGGTCTACGGCGTCGATCTGGCCGGCGCCGCCTTCGGCTGTTTCGGTGTGCTTGGCCTGCTCAACTTGTGCGACGCGCCTTCCGCCGTGCTCTGGACCGCCGTGCTCGCGGCGGCCGGCGCGATGCTGTTCGCGCGTTCCGGCATCGGCGGGCTTCCCGATCGTGCCCCGCGCTTCGCCGGCCTGCTGCGGCGCCGGTCGCTGTGGCTGGTCGTCCTGGCGGTCGCGGCGACACTGAACACGATGGACGACCGCCGCCTCGGCCTGTACCCGATCTATGCCAAGGGCGAACTCCAGATCGAGAACCTGCCCTGGTTCGAGGACTGGAATTCCTTCTCACGCGTCGTGACCATGCCGCCGGTGACCGAGGCGCCGCAGATGTGGGGGCCGTCGCCGACCTTCGATGCCGCCGCCTGGACGGTGGCGGCGAGCGACCTGAACATCGACGGGGCGGCCGGCACCGCCGCCTATGGCATCGCCGGCGACCTGTCGCGCGCCGGTTTCCTGAAGTCCGACATCACCAACCTGGCCTACTACCTGCCGGAGCGGCGGCACGCCGCGATCATCGGCGTCGGTGGCGGCCGCGACGTGATCTCCGCGCGCCTGTTCGGCGTGCCGCAGGTCACCGGCGTCGAGATCAATCCGATCTTCATCGAGCAGCACCGCGCCGGCACCGCGTTCGGCGACTTCGTCGGGCTGGAACGGCTCGGCGGCGTGTCGCTGGTGGTCGACGAGGCGCGCAGCTGGTTCGCCAGCAGCCGCGAGAGCTTCGACCTGATTCAGATGAGCTTGATCGACACCTGGGCCGCGACCGGGGCGGGCGCCTTCACGCTGAGCGAGAACGGGCTCTATACCGTCGAGGCCTGGCGGATCTTCCTGCGCCGGCTGACGCCGAAAGGTGTGTTCACCGTCAGCCGCTGGTATGCGCCGACGCACGTCACCGAAACCGGGCGGATGGTCAGCCTGGCGGTCGCCGCGCTGCTCGACGACGGCGTGGCGCGGCCGCGCGACCATATCTACCTTGTCGCCACCGGCGCGGTGGCGACGCTTGTCGTATCACGCGCGCCGTTCGATACCGAGGCGTTGTCGGCCCTGCGCGAGGCCACGGCCCGGCTGGACTACCAGCCGTTGATCGTGCCCGGCGAGGTGCCGGCGTCGGAGACCTTGCGCAACATCGTCGAGGCGCCCGACGCGGCGGCACTGGAGGCCTACACGCGCAGTCGTACCTTGGACCTGACCCCGCCGCGCGACGACCGGCCATTCTTCTTCAACCAGCTCCCCTTCTATCACGCGCCCAAGGTGATTGCCCTGGCGCTCGCCGGCCGCTCGCCGGGCGTCGGTTGGGGCAACCTGGTGGCGACCGCGACGCTGCTGCTGCTGTTCCTGATCGCGTTCGCCTTCGTCGCTGCCACCATTGTCTACCCGCTGCGCGACGCGGTGCGCGATACCGGACGGCGTCTCGCGACCGGTGGCACGGTCTACTTCGCGCTGATCGGGCTGGGCTTCATGTTCGTCGAGATCGGCCTCCTACAGCGCTTCAGCGTGTTTCTCGGCCATCCGATCTACGCCCTGGCGTTGGTGCTGTTCTCGCTGATCCTGTTCACCGGTGTCGGCAGCCTGCTGTCCGACCGGCTAGGCATTGAACGGCCGACGCGCTTCGCCGCCTGGGCGTTGCTGTCGGCCGGCTACGTACTGGCTCAGACCTGGTGGTTGCCGCCGCTGTTGCTGACCCTGGACAGCAGCGGCCTCGTGGTGCGCGGTCTGGTGGCGGTTGCGGCGATCTTGCCGGCGGGCTTGCTGCTCGGCTACGGCTTCCCGACCGGCATGCGCCTGGTCAGCGTCGTCGATCAGCGGCCGACGCCGTGGTTCTGGGGCATCAACGGCGCCTGCGGCGTGCTGGCCTCGGCGCTGGCGGTGGCCTGCTCGATCGCCTACGGCATCGGCGCCACCTTGAGCCTTGGCGCCGTTTGCTACCTGTTGCTGATCCCCGCGGCGCTGGTGATCGGCTTCCCGCGCGCGCCGGCGATTCCCGTTGGGTCGGGCGCCGCCGGGCGCTAGGCTGTCGCCGGTCAACTGGGAGGCGACACCATGATCACGATTTCCGTCATGTATCCGGAAGGCGAGGGCGCGACCTTCGACATGGACTACTACATGAACACGCACATGCCGCTGGTCGACAAGCATGTCGGGCATGTGCTGAAGGGCAAGACGGTGCTGCAGGGCGTCGCCGGCGGCGCGCCGGGTTCGTCCGCGCCCTATCGCGTGATGGCGATGCTGCAACTCGGCTCGATGGCCGACCTGGAAGAGTTTGGCAAGAACGCCGGCCCGCTGATGGCCGACGTCCCGAACTTCACCAACATCACCCCGTCCATGCAGGTCAGCGAAGTGAAGTAGCGCCGCGCGCGCTACCCGCCGGCGGCCGTGTCCCAGAAATCCGGCCGCGGCAGGTTTGGCAGGCCGAACATCGCGAAGCGCAGGCTGTCCGCGATGCGTTCGGCGCGTTCCATGAAATAGGGTACGGCGCCCGGCGTCGGCGCGGTGTCCTCCAGCGTCTGGCGGAACAGGCCGAGCCAGATGTCGAAGTGCTCGCGCTGCACCGCGTTCAGCTTCACGTGCGCCGGGATCGGCTTGCCGTTGTAGCGCCCGGCATTCATCGCGACGGAGGCCCAGAAGTTCTTCATCCGCGGCATGTGCTGGTCCCATCGGTCGCCGATGGCATCCTGGAAGATCGGGCCCAGCGTCGCGTCGGCGCGAATGCGGCTGTAGAAGCTGTCCACCAGGGTCGAGATGTAGGCGTCGTCGATACCCAGTCGCGCGGCCTGCGCCTGAATGTCGCGTCGCCGTTCCTCGGCTGTCCTGATCCGATGCGTGGTCATGCCGCGTGTTCCTTCAATAATCGGCCGAGCGCGTCGTTGTCGTCGACCAGATCCGCAAGCGTGCAATCGTCGAGTACGGCGAAGAACGCTTCGAGCGCGCGATACAGCACGCCTTGCAGGCGGCAGGCCCCTGTGATGCGGCAGGCGTTGCCGTCGGCACGGAAACACTCCACCAGCGCGGAGTCGCGTTCCAGATGCCGGGCCACCGCGCCGATAGCGATCTCATCGGCCGGTCGCGCCAACGCCAGGCCGCCGGCCCGCCCGCGCGTGCTTTTCACGAAGCCGGCTCGGGCGAGAACGTGCGCCACTTTCATCAGGTGGTTGCGTGAAATGCCGTAACGCGCCGCGATCTCGGCGATCGTGGCGAGCTCGCCCTGGCGCTGAGCCAGGAACATCAGCAGCCGCAGCGCATAGTCGGTCTGAACGGTCAGTCGCATCGGCGCTCTCCAAAGATGTATTTAATATGCATCTTTGGAGAGCGAAAACAACCCGCGCCAACGATGGTGCGGGTTGCCCTCGTTAGGCGAAGTGTCCGGCCGGCGCGATCACCGGTTCATGCGGTTGTCGACCAGGTCGTTGACCACGCCCGGGTCGGCCAGGGTGGAGGTGTCGCCGAGATTGCCGAAATCGTCCTCGGCGATCTTGCGCAGGATGCGGCGCATGATCTTGCCGGAGCGCGTTTTCGGCAGGCCCGGCGCCCACTGGATCAGGTCCGGCGAGGCGATCGGTCCGATCTCCTTGCGCACCCACTGCACCAGTTCCTTGCGCAGTTCCTCGCTCGGCTCTTCGCCGACGTTCAAGGTCACGTAGGCGTAGATGCCCTGGCCCTTGATGTCGTGCGGGTAGCCGACCACGGCCGCCTCCGCGACCTTCTGGTGCGCGACCAGCGCGCTCTCGACCTCGGCCGTGCCCATGCGGTGGCCGGAGACGTTGATCACGTCGTCGACCCGGCCGGTGATCCAGTAGTAGCCGTCCTCGTCGCGCCGGGCGCCGTCGCCGGTGAAATACTTGCCCGGGAAGGTCTTGAAGTAGGTCTCCACGAAGCGCTCGTGATCGCCATAGACCGTGCGCATCTGCCCCGGCCAGCTATCCAGGATGCATAGGTTGCCGGTGCAGGCGCCGTCCAGAAGCTTGCCGTCGCCGTCGACCATGCCCGGCTGCACGCCGAAAAACGGCCGCGTCGCCGAGCCCGGCTTCAGCGCCGTGGCGCCCGGCAGCGGCGTGATCAGGATGCCGCCGGTCTCGGTCTGCCACCAGGTGTCCACGATCGGGCAGCGCTCGTCGCCGACCACGCGGTGGTACCACAGCCAGGCTTCCGGGTTGATCGGCTCGCCGACCGAGCCGAGCAGGCGTACCGAGGAGCGCTTGGCCTTCTTCACCGGCGCCTCACCCTCGCGCATCAGCGCGCGGATCGCGGTCGGCGCAGTGTAGAAGATGTTCACCTGGTGCTTGTCGCAGACCTCCCAGAAGCGCGACGAGGAGGGATAGTTCGGCAGCCCCTCGAACATCAGCGTCGTCGCGCCGTTGGCCAGCGGTCCGTACAGGATATAGCTGTGCCCGGTGACCCAGCCGACGTCGGCCGTGCACCAGTAGATTTCGCCCTCGTGGTAGTCGAACACGTACTCGTGCGTCATCGACGTGTAGACCATGTAGCCGCCGGTGGTGTGCATCACGCCCTTCGGCTTGCCGGTCGAGCCCGAGGTGTAGAGGATGAACAGCGGGTCCTCCGCGCTCATCTCCTCCGGCGGGCAGTCGGCCGAGGCGTCGCCGACCAGCTCGTGGTACCAGACGTCGCGGCCGTCCTTCCAGCCGATGTCGCCGCCGGTGTGCTTCACCACCACGCAGTGCTTCACGCCGGGGCAGCTTTCCAGCGCCGCGTCGGTGTTGCCCTTCAGCGGGATCGGCCGGCCGCCGCGCACGCCCTCGTCTGAGGTGATCACCAGGTTGGAGTCGCAGTCCTGGATGCGCCCGGCCAGGGAATCCGGCGAGAAGCCGCCGAACACCACCGAGTGCACCGCGCCGATCCGCGCGCAGGCCAGCATCGCCACGGCCGCCTCCGGGATCATCGGCATGTAGATGGTGATCCGGTCGCCCTTCCTGGCGCCCAGCGACTTCAGCCCGTTGGCCAGCTTGCAGACGGCCTCGTGCAGCTCGCGGAAGGTGATCTTCTTGTCGACCGCGGGGTCATCGCCCTCCCAGATGATCGCCACCTGGTCGCCGCGCGTGGCTAGATGCCGGTCCAGGCAGTTCGCCGAGGCGTTCAGCGTGCCGTCCTCGAACCAGCGGATGTGCAGGTCGTCGGCGGCGTAGCTCACATCCTTGATCTTGGAATACGGCTTGATCCAGTCGATGCGCTTGCCGTGCTCGGCCCAGAACGCCTCCGGGTCCTTGATCGAGGCCTCGTACATCGCCTGGTACTTGGCGTCGTCGACATGCGCCCGCTTGGCCCATTCGGCGGAGACGGGGATCAGGTCGTCGGACATCGGGAACCTCCCTGGGTGTACTGGTGTCGGTTTTCGGGGATTATCGGTCCGAACCCGTCAGCCGACAAGGAAGGGCGCCGACATGCTGCTGCAGATGATGACCTGGGCCGAGGCGGAGGCCGCCTTCAAGCGCTCACCCGCCGCGATCATACCGATCGGCTCGACCGAACAGCACGGGCCGAACGGCTTGATCGGCACCGACGCGCAGACCGCCGAGCATGTCGCGCGCGGCGTCGGCGACGTCTGCGACGCGGTCGTCACGCCGTGCATCGCCGTCGCCCAGGCGCAGCACCACATGGCGTTTGCCGGCTCGATGTGCCTGAAGCCGTCGACCCTCATTCTCGTGATCAAGGAATATGTCGAGAGCCTGGCGCGCCACGGCGTCGAGCGGGTCTATTTCCTCAACGGGCACGGCGGCAACATCACCACGCTGAACGTCGCCTTCTGCGAGATCTACAACGAGCAGACCTTCGGCCGCGACCCCAAGGTCATCCTGCGTCAGCGCAACTGGTTCGACGGCAAGGCGATCCGCGACAAGATCAGGGAGCTCTACGGCGACAAGGACGGCTCCCACGCCACCATCTCCGAGGTCTCCATGACCCAGTACCTGTTCCCCGACCACATCAAGAAAGTCGGCGAGGAGATGGGCCCGCCGTCGAACTGGCGCGGCGGCTTCCGCGACGCCGAGGACTACCGCGGCAAGTTCCCCGACGGCCGCATCGGCGCGCATTCGTGGCTGGCCACGCCGTCAGATGGCGAAGCTTTCCACAAACTCGCAGTGGACGAAGTCGCGAGCGACTACCGGAAGTTCATCGCGGGGGAATTCGGGTAGCGCCGCCAGCGAAATCTTTCGTTCAGCCTCTGGCAAATGAAAGCGAGCTACCCCACCTGATTGTCGGTCTTGTGCAGGCCCCGTGTTTGGCTCGTTGCCGTGTCGGCACGATGCGCGGGGCTTTCAAGCGCCAACAGAAGGCATTTGGCGGTGCGCCCGCTGCGCCTGATCCCCGACGATACGGCCTTTCGCGCCATGCGCTGGCGCGGCCTGGCCTTCGCGATCACGATTTTGACGCTGCTCGCCACGGTGACGTCGCTGGCCACGCGAGGCCTCGCCCTCGGCCTGGATTTCACCGGCGGCGTGCTCGTCGAAGCGCGCCGCAACGCGCCCTTCGAGATCGCGCAGCTGCGCGCGCAGCTCACCGGACTGCAGCTCGGCGAGGTCTCGATGCAGGCCTTCGGCGGCGACCGGGACGTGATGATCAGGGTTCAGCAACAGCCGGGCGGCGCCGAGGCGCAGATGCGCGCGGTCTCGGCGATCACCGCCATGCTGGGCAGCAACTTCGAGATCCGCCGCAGCGAAGTTGTTGGGCCGCAGGTGAGCCGCGAGCTGCTCCGCGATGGTGTCGTCTCGGCGTTGCTCGCCGTGCTGCTGATCGGCATCTACGTCTGGTTTCGCTTCGAATGGCAATTCGGGTTGTCCGCCGTGCTGACGACGTTTCACGACGTCATCGCGGTGGTCGGGCTGTTTTCCCTGTTCCAGCTTGAGTTCAACCTGACGATCGTCGCCGCGCTGCTGACCGTCGCCGGCTACTCGGTGAACGATACCGTGGTGGTGTTCGACCGCGTACGAGAGAACCGGCGGCGCTACAAGACCCTGGGATTGTCGGCGCTGATCGATCGCAGCGTGAACCAGACGCTGTCGCGCACGGTCATGACCAGCGGCACGACGCTGCTGGCCGTGCTGGCGCTGCTGGTGTTCGGCGGGCCCGTGCTGCGCAACTTCTCGCTGGCTCTCGTGGTCGGCCTCGTCGTCGGTACCTATTCCAGCGTCTACGTTGCCTCGGCCTTGCTGCTCTACATGCCGAGCCCGCAACCGTCCGGCGAGCCGAGCCGTCCGGACGATGGGGCCGCTGCCCCCGCACCCGGCGATTGATTTCGGCGGTCACACCGTTCGGCCGCCGCATGTCGCTTTGGCGATAACGGCATGAACGGCAAGTGCCTACGCCTTCAACGCCGCGTCGAGTATCTCCAGTGTGCGAGCGATGACGGCCCCGGGGGCTTCTGCGTAGAGCAGCGAATAGGACGACGAAAAATCCGGCGCGGAGTCCTCGTCCACGGCGCCGCCGGGATAGGGCGAGGCGCCGGCGCGCGCCAGCAGCCTGTCGATCACCTCAAACACGCACTGGTAGTAGAAGTTTCGAGCGTCGCGGTCGTCGAACGACGTTGCCTTGAACTGCTCCCACAGCCACTGGATGTCGCCATCATCCCAGCGGCGCGAGGCGTCGGGTCGCCGGTGGGCCTCGAAGGCGGCGTCGATCCGTGACCAGATTTCCTCGTCCCGCTCGAAAAGGGCGCCGGCCTGACATTCGCCGAAGGTCAGGTCGAGGCAGGCGACCAGGTGGCGCTCGCAGGCCCATTCGGCGCCGCAGACCACGCAGGTCGGCTCTTCGCCTGTGTCTTCGTTGATCATCGGTGCGTTCTCCCGTCGACCATGACGATTTGCTTGCATAGAATGGCACGAGAACGTACAGTGAACAATCGGGAATTCAGTGTCGGACGGATCAGCATCGGGGAGGCGGCTGTGACGTGGAGGGACATCGCGCTGCGGCCGTATAGGCTTGTCTGGCGCAATCTGGCCGCGATCCTTCTGGCATCGGTTGTACCGGCAACTGCGCTGACGCTGTCGCTTTGGCTCGTCGTGCCCAACCGCGCGGCGAGCGGTGCCGCCTACATCGCCGCGCTGCTGTTCATCGCGATGCTTTGCGTCGACCTGCATCGCGTGATCCTCCGGCCCGGCGACAGCGACGTCCGGCTATGTTTCACGAGAGTTCCGCGGCGCCGGGACTGGAAGTACTTTGGCGTGCTTTTCCTGTACCTGATCTTCGACCGGGTGTCCGAGAACCTGCAGTCGTTGTTTGCCCTACCTGATCGCGATCTGCGTGCACTCGGCACCTATGCCGTGATCTTTGTCATCTTCCTGTTCGTCTGGCGGCGCGTCGCCTTCGTGTTGCCGGCGATCGCGACCGATACCGACCAGCCGTTGCGCCATGCGTGGCGGTCGTCGGGTGCCGGCTACGCCTGGTTCTGGTTCGGTGTTGTCGCGATCGTGCCTGGCGTCTTCGTCCTGGTTTTCTTGGCCAACGTCGCCGCCGCATTCATCGGCATGGCGGTTCCGGCTGAATATGCGGCGGGCGTGTACACGCTGCCGGGGGTTGTCGGCGTGATCGGATTTCACATCCTTTACACGGCCACGACGGCGAACTTGTATGCCCTCGAGACGAGTGGCCCGCCGAGATCGTGAGCGCGCCTACTTCAGATACGCATCGAACCACGCCACGCTCTCGCGCATGACCGGTTCGAACGCCGGTTGCACGTAGACCTCGTAATGGCCGACGCCGGGCAGCACGACCAGTTTCTTCGGCTCCACTGCGTGGTCGTACAGGCTCTGGCAGTCTTCCGGCGGGACCAGGCGGTCATTGCCGGCGGCGATCAGCAGCAGCGGGCGCGGGGCGATCTTGTCGACCACCCACTCCGGGTGGAACTGCAAGGTCTCGTCGATGTATTCCAGCGGCAGCACGCTGAGCGCGTTCGGATTGTCCTTGCGCGCCGCGGCGGCCAGTTCGGCCGATTGCCGGTCCGGCAGCAGCACCTCCTCGCGCGGCACCAGCTCCGACTGGCCGCTCAGCACCCGCTGCTCGCGGTCCTGGCGCGAGCGTTCCAGCAGGTCGAACCACTCGTCGGGCCGGCGCACCGAGCGCATCCAGCGGCCCCCGTGGCCCATGCCGACCACGCCGACGGTGCACTTGACCCGCTCGTCGACCGCCGCGACCCACACCACCGTGGCGCAGCCGTATGACGTGCCGTAGATGCCGACGCGTTCGGCGTCGACCTGCGGCTGGATCTGCAGGAAGGTCAGCGCCGCCTGCACGTCGGCCACGCGGCTGTAGGGCGCCAGCCGCGTGCGCTGGCCCTCGCTGGCGCCCCAGCCCTTGTAGTCGAAGGTCAACGCCACGTAGCCGGCTGCGTTCAGCGCCGCCGCGTTGTCCGGCAGGTACAGGTCCTTCACCCCGGTATAGCCGTGGCACAGCACCACGCCAGGCCGCGTCTCGCCGTCCTTCATGTCGTCCGGCAGGTACAGGTCGCCGTCGAGCTTCACGCCCTCGCTGTAGAAGCTGATGTTTCTTTTCACCGCCTTGCCTCCCGTTGTCTTCCTGCCGCCAGCTTACCGCCGTCCGGGCCGGTTGCGGATCAAATGCCCGACGACGCTGGGAAGGACTTTGAAGGTGAACATGATGGCGAAAACGATGACGGCGTACTTCATGCCGACCAGGTAGTGGTGCACGGCGATCCAGGCGTAGCTGGACGGCACCTGCCGGGTCCGCGTCGCGCCGTTCGCCGCGGCCTCGGTGCGTTGCTCGCAACCGATGGAAACCGCCTGGTCGGCGAGCAACCGCTCGACGAAGGATCGGGTGTCCGGCTTGACCGTTCGGCCGTCGTCCGGCTTCGGCCGGTAGCCGTAGCGCACCTCGCGCTCGCCGCAGACCTGTTCCAGGTTCCAGCGCGTGTAGACGGTCGTCGTGATCAGCATGGCCAGCGCGATCAGCGCCCCGAACAGCGCCGCGCGTCGTATCGCCGCCGCGCTAGGGATGTATCGTGCCGGCGCCGCCGGACGAATGCAATGTCGTCACCGCCGCCTCCTCCGGTGCCCCATTGGCCGCTACCGTGCCGATACCCGGCCCGGCGCTCGGTCCAGGCGGGAACTATAGCCACGCCGGCGCTCGTGGGCATGGCGGCGAGGGTGGCGTGGCGCCCTGGCCTCGCACAGCCGCCCCTGCCACAATCGGGCAACAACGCGTGGGAGGATGCCGCCATGGCGGAGCCGGCCGGGACCAAGCCGATCGAGGAGAAGCACCGGATCGACCAGGCAAAGCTGGAAGCCTTCATGGCCGACCATGTCGAGGGCTTCAGCGGCCCGATCACGGTGCGGCAGTTTCAGGGCGGCCAGTCCTGTCCGACCTACCGGGTCGAGAGCCCGTCGGGCGCCTACGTCGTGCGCCGCAAGCCGCCAGGGAAACTTCTGCCGTCCGCGCACGCCGTGGACCGTGAATACCGGGTGATGTCGGCGCTGTCCAAGGCCGGCTTCGCGGTGCCGCGCACCTACGCCTTCTCCGACGACGAGAGCATCCTGGGCACGATGTTCTACATCATGGAATTCGTGCCCGGCCGGGTGTTCTGGGACCCGTCGATGCCGGACCTGACCAATGAGCAGCGCAGCGCCGCCTACGACTCCATGGTCAAGACGCTGGCCACGCTGCACAGCTACAAGGTCGCCGACCTCGGACTGGCCGACTTCGGCCGTCCGGGCAACTATTTCGCACGGCAGATCTCGCGCTGGGGCAAGCAGTACAAGGCCTCCGAGACCGAGCGGGTCGACGAGATGGACCGACTGATCGAGCTGCTGCCCGAGATCAACCCGACCGACGACACCGCCATCCTGGTGCACGGCGACTACAGCCCGCACAACATCCTGTTCCACCCGACCGAGCCGCGCGTCGCCGCGGTGCTGGACTGGGAGATCAGCACGCTGGGCCACCCGATGGGCGACCTGACCTACAACATGATGATCTGGTACGCGCCGCGCACGCCGGGCGCGGAGGGCGGCATGGGCAATCTCACCGGCCTCGACCAGCCGGCGCTCGGCATCCCGACCGAGCAGGAGTATCTCGAAGCCTACTGCCGTTACGCCGGCATCGAGAAAGTGCCGGACATCGCCTTCTTCCGCGCCTACAACCTGTTCCGCAGCGCGTGTATCCTGCAGGGAATCATCGGCCGGGTACGTGACGGCACCGCGGCCAACCCCGACGCGGCCAGACTGGCGGCGCGCGTGCGGCCCCTGGCCGAGGCCGCCTGGGCGGCGGCGGAAAACGTGGAGCGCTGAATCGACCCATGATGACCGGCGAGCAATACCGCGCCTCGTTGAACGATGGCCGCGCGACCTATTTCGAGGGCGAGCGGGTCGAGGACGTCGCCGATCATCCGCAGTTCAAGGCGGCGGTCGAGCGCATCGCCGACGTCTACGACAGCCTCTACGACCCGGCGCCCGGCGCCACCAGCGCGATGATGCGCGTCCCGCGATCCGCGGAGGAGATGCGCGCCCACATCCCGCTGCTGCACGCCGGCGACATCGTCGCCAACACCACCTACCAGTCGCTGATGACCGCGACCACGGTGGCCAGCCGCATCGGCGACCAGTTTCCCGTCTACGCGGATCGGATGCGCAAGTGGGTCGCGGAGATGCAGCAGCGCGACTGCCGCGTCACCGAGTGCATCACCGACGCCAAGGGCGACCGCTCGCTGCCGCCCGGCAAGCAGAAGGACGGGGACGCCTACACCCACGTGGTCGAGCGCCGCGACGACGGCGTGGTGATCCGCGGCGCCAAGCTGCACATCACCGGCGCCTCGCTCGGCCACGAGCTGTTCACCATCCCGACCAAGGCGATGAAGGACGGCGAGGACGACTACGCCATCGCCTGCGCCATCCCGGTGAACGCGCCCGGCGTGAAGATCGTCAACACCACCTACGCGCCGCGCCACGACGACCTGCGCTCCTTCCCGGTCTCGGCCGGCAATAGCTTTCCGGAGGGCTTCGTCATCTTCGACGACGTCTTCGTGCCCAACGAGCGCATCTTCCTCGACGGCGAGACCAGGTTCGCGGCCGTGTTCGCGCACTCGCTGGGCCTGTGGGAGCGGCTCGGCGGGCTGGCCTTCCTGGCCGACGAGGCCGACGAGCTGGTCGGCTTCGCGCAGTTGATCGCCGAGGCCAATGGCCTGGCGCGCGAAGGCCACATCCGCGAGAAGATCTCCGAGATGATCATCCATGCGACGCTGGTGCGCGCCGCGCTGGAGGCCGCCATCGCCAATTGCAACGTCACCGACGATGGCGCCTTCCCGGACGAGCTGTTCACCAACGCCGGCAAGTATCACGGCGCCGCCAACTACAACCTGATGTGCCGGCACCTGCACGACATCGCCGGCGGCTCGGTGCTGACCGCGCCGGCGGTCGCCGACCTGGAGAACAACGAGGTCGGCCCGCTGGTGCGCAAGTACATGGCCACCAACCAGGGACCGGCGGAGGACGGCGAGTATCGCCTGCGCCTGTTCCACGCTATCCGCGACCTCACCGCCGACGCCTATGGCGGCTGGAAGTTCGTCACCAACATCCAGGCCGGCGGCGGGCTCTATGCCCAGCGCATCGTCACCCGGCGCCACTACGACATGGATGGCGCCAAGGCCAAGGCGCTGGCACTGGCCGGCCTGGCGCCGAAGGAGCACTGATGCTGCGAACCTTGTTCTGTGCGGGGCTGAGTTTCGTCACGCTGACCGGTTGCGCCGATGCCGCCGACGAGCTCGACAAGATCGAGCTGCCGGCCGGCTTCAAGGTCGCCATTTATGCTGAGGTCGAGATTGCCCGGTCGATGACCGCGACGCCGCTGGGCGACGTCTATGTCGGCACCCGCGGCGAGGCCGTGCACCGGGTCGAGGACCGCGACCGCGATGGCCGCGCCGACCGCGTTACCCGCGTGCTCGAGGATCAGCACATCGCCAACGGCGTCGTCTACCACGACGGCAATCTGTACGTCGGCGAGCAGGACAAGATCACCGTCTACCCGTTGAGCCTGGCCGGCATCGACCGGCGCGGCGCCAAGGTGATCTACGACCAGCTCCCGGACAAAGGGCACCACGGCTGGCGCTATCTCGCGGTCGGGCCGGACGACAAGCTTTACGTGACCGTCGGCGCCGCCTGCAACATCTGCCAGCCGCCGGAGCCGGAGGGCACGATCATGCGCATGGGCCTGGACGGGCAGGGCGCGGAGATCTTCGCCCGCGGCATCCGCAACTCGGTCGGCCTGGCCTTTCAGCCCACCACCGGCCATCTCTACTTCACCGACAATGGCGGCGACAATCTGGGCGACGACGTGCCGCGCGAGGAATTGAACCGCGCCGATCGCGCGGGCCTGCACTTCGGCTACCCGGGTTTCGCCGGCGGCGACACGCGTTCGCCGAACATGCCGGCGCCACCGGCCGACGCGGTGGCCCCGGCGATCACCTTCGGCGCACACCAGGCGCCGCTCGGCGTGCACTTCTACCAGGGCGACATGTTTCCGGCCGAGTACAAGGGCGACGCCTTCGTCGCGCTGCATGGCTCGTGGAACCGTTCCGAACCCGCCGGCTACCGCGTCATGCGGGTCAGGTTCGACGAGGCTGGCGCGCCGGTCGAGGCGGTGCCGTTCGCGACCGGCTGGCTGGAGGCCGACGGCGACGCCTGGGGCCGGCCGGTCGACATCGAGGAGTTGCCCGACGGCTCGCTGCTGATCTCCGACGATCGTGGCGGCGTGATCTACCGCGTCACCTACGGCGGCTGAACGCGGGTGAAGATCGTCCTCTACATCGCGGTGTCGGTGGATGGCTACATCGCCCCGGCGGATGGCGCCATCGAGTGGCTGGCGCCCTACGAGACGCTGGACTACGGCTACGACGATTTCATCGGCGGTGTCGACACGGTGGTGATGGGCCGGCTGACCTACCAGCAGTCGGTCGAGTTCGGCGACTGGCCCTACTGGGGCAAGGAGGTCTTCGTCCTGACTTCGGAGAACCTGGAATCCGACCTGCCCGGCCTGAACTTCGTCGGCAACGCCACCCGGCTCGCCTACGACCTGCGCAACCGCCACGAGGGCACGGCGTGGCTGGTCGGCGGTACCGGCGTGATCGCCGATTTCCTGGCGGCGCAGGCGGTCGACGAGCTGCGCCTGTTCCTGATCCCCGTCCTGCTCGGCAGCGGTCGGCCGCTGTTCGTGCCGGCGCCCGGCGCGCAACTGGAACTGGTCGACAGCACCAGTTTCGAGAACGGCGTCGTCGGCCTGACCTACCGCGCCAAGCGCTGACCGGCCGTTAACCCCCGACGAACAGGCCGGCGTTGACGTCGGCGATGTCGACGTCGACCAGGATCACGGCGAGAGTCGGGCTGTCGCCTTCCTCGGCGATGGTGATGCGCACGTCGCCATTCACATTGGCGAAGTCGAGGCCGGCGAAAGTGAAGCCGACGAAGGACAGCATGTCCTCGGCGGGGTTGAAGTCGTTGACCGTGTCGCTGCCCTGGAACTGGGCGAACTCGAAGATGTCGAAGTCGGCGCCGCCGGTCATCGTGTCGTTTGCCGGCCCGCCGCTGAGCAGGTCGTTGCCCGCACCGCCGAAGATGACGTCGTTGCCCTGCATGCCGCGCAGCGTGTCGTCGCCGACGCCGCCGAGCAGCGTGTCGATGCCGGCCTGGCCGCGGATCACGTCGTCGCCGGCGCCGCCCTCGACCGAGTCGGATCCGGAGTTGCCGTTCAACGTGTCGGCGCCGTCGTCGTCGGTGGCAAGGATGACGTCGTTGCCGCCGCCGGAGAAGACCAGGTCGGCGCCGGCGCCGCCGGACACGGAATCGTCGCCGACATGGCCGCGCAGCGTGTCGCCGCCGGGCCCGCCGGTCACGGAGTCGTTGCCCAGGTTGCCGCGCAGGTTGTCGTCGCCGGCATCGCCCGCCAGCGTGTCGTCGCCGGCTTGGCCGTAGCCGGCATCGTTGCCGTCGCCACCCGCGAGGCTGTCATTGTCGTCGCCGCCGGCGATCAGGTCGTCGCCGTCGCCGCCGTCGATCGTGTCGGCGCCGCCGTTGCCGAATATGGTATCGCCGCCCGCCCCGCCGCCGACGCTTTCCGCGAGACTGCCGCCGATCAGCGAGTCGGCGTCGGCCGATGCGATCCCGCCAAGCCGGCCGAAGACAATCGCGACAAAGCCGGTTTCGCTGTCGTCGTCGGGCGAGCGGACCGTGACGTCGCCGAAACCGTCGCCGTTGACGTCGCCGGCGGCCTCGATCGCGTAGAGGGACGCGTCGAGCGGTGCTTCGAACCTCAGGCCGTTGTCGGCCGTGACCGAGGTCAAGTTGAGCGTCGGATCGCCATCGCGCAGGATGCCCTCGACAGCGGGGCCACCGAACAGGATGGCGCCGGTCCTGGTCGACGAGCCGATGCCGATGTCGTCGATCCCGTCGCCGTTGAAGTCGCCGACATTGCTGACGGTGGTGCCGACCTCGTCTGCGGCATCGACGCCTTGCACCAGCAGTCTGCCGCCGCCGAGCGTGGTGTCGGCCAGCAGGTCGGTATCGATCGCGGCGTAGATACCGCCGGCGGCCCCGTTCAGGCCGGGCAGGCCGATCAGCAGGTCGTCGGCGCCGTCACCGTCGAAGTCGCCGACCGCGACCGGCGTGCGGCTGGCGCCGCCGTTCCCGAACTGGATGACAGGGTTGCCGCCGACGCCAAGAGCCTGGTCGGCGGTGGTCGGCGGATCGCTCGACAGGAACACACCGACGCGCGCCGGTTCGCCGCTGTCGCCGCCGACGATGTCCGGGTTGCCGTCGCTGTTGAAATCGCCAACCGCGATGTGGCGGCCGAGGCGCCCCAGCCCATCGTCGCCGGTGAGTGCGAAGCCGTCATTCGCGCCCAGTGCCGACGTGTCGATATTGCCGGGTGTCTCGCTGCCCAGGAGGGCAAAGACCGTGCCGCTGTTGGCGCCGCCCTGCGTGTCGGCCAGCGCGCCGACAAGGAAGTCGTCGCGGCCGTCGCCGTTGAGGTCGCCGGCGGCGGCGAAGCCGCTGCTGACGCGAGCTCCGGCGGCGCCGTCGATGGTGACGATCGTGCTGCCCGGGTTGGTCAGGTCGACCGTGCCGCCGCCGTCATCGTTGCCGAGCACCAGATAGGCCCGCCCGGCGAAGCTGTTGTAGCCCTGGGCGCCGATCAGGAAGTCATCGAAGCCGTCGCCGTTAACGTCGCCGGCCCGCGCCACCACGCTGCCCGTGTACGAGGCGGCCTCGCCCTGGAACACGATGCCGTCGCTGGCCGTGAGGTTGGCGAGATCGGTGTTGATGTTGCCGTCGGTCCGCCCGAACAGCAGGTAGGCCGCACCGGAACTGTCGGTGGCGTTCTGCGTCACGCCCGGCGCGCCGAGAAGGATGTCGTTGACCCCATCGCCGTTGAAGTCGCCGACCACCGGCACCCCGGCAGTGATGCCGGCGCCGAGCGCATCGCCGGCGCTGATACCGTTGAAAGTAAGGCCTTCGCCCGCGGCCAAGTTCGTGAGGTCGATCACGAGCTGACTCCCAATCCGCCCAACTTGCTCTGCGTATCAGTGGTCCATCGGAGGCCCGGACAAGATATCGGCTGGTCTCGCTCGCAAGGCTACGCCCCGCATCAACCGCCGATGATGACGTCCGACGTGATGTCGGCGGCTGCGACGTTGTTCAGCAGCACCGCCATGGTCGGACTGTCGCCTTCCGACGCGATGGTGACGCGCGCGCCGTCGTCGGTGTCGGAGATCAGCAGGTCGTCGAAGCCGAGGCCGACGATGGAGAGGAAGTCCTCCAGCGGATCGAAGTCGAGCCCGGTGTCGCTGCCCTGGAACTGCGCCGATTCCAGGGTGTCGCTGCCATCGCCGCCGGTCAGCATGTCGTTGGCCGGCCCGCCGCTGAGCAGGTCGTTGCCGGCGCCGCCGAACAGGAAGTCGTTGCCCTGTTGCCCGCGCAGGATGTCGTCGCCGATGCCGCCGAACAGGCTGTCGCCGCCGCCCTGGCCGCGCAGCAGGTCGTTGCCGTCGCCGCCCTCGATCGAGTCGAGGCCGGAGTTGCCGCCCGCGGTGTCGTTGCCCGCGCCGCCGAACAGCAGGTCGTCGTCGGCGCCGCCGAACAGATTGTCGTTGCCGTCCTCGCCAAGGATGTTGTCGATGCCAGGCTGGCCGCGCAGGACGTCGTCGTCGCCCTCGCCATTGATCATGTCGTCGCCCGGATTGCCGCGCAGGATGTCGTCGCCGATGCCGCCGAACAGCAGGTCGTCGCCGCCCTGGCCGAAGCCGGTGTCGTTGCCGTTGCCGCCGGTGATGCTGTCATTGTCGCTGCCGCCGGCCAGCAGGTCGTTGCCATTCTCGCCCAGCAGCGTGTCGTTGCCGCCGCCGCCGAACAGGAAGTCGTTGCCGTCGCCGCCGCCGAACGAGTCGGGCAGCATGCCACTGGTCAGCGAGTCGTTGCCGTCGGTGGAGCTGGCGTTGAACTGGCCGAAGATCAGCGTCGCCCGGCCCATGTTGCCGTTGGCGTCGGGCGAGCCGATCAGGATGTCGTTGAGGCCGTCGCCGTTCACGTCGCCGGGCGCGCCGACGCTATAGCCGGTGCGGTCGTTGGCGTTCTCGCCGACGATCACCATGCCATTGGCGGATGGGATGTTGTCGATGTCGGTGAAAACGTCGAAGAAGCTGTCGACGAAGAAGTCGCGGTTGCCGAACACCACCACGGCCTGGTTGTTGTTCGAGCCGACGATGATGTCGTCCAGACCGTCGCCGTTCACGTCGCCGCGCGAGGCCAGGGTGCGCCCGAAGCGCTCGTTGGCGCCGGTGCCGATCAGGACGGCCTGGTTGCCGCTGATCGTGCTGTTGGAGATCGTCAACGCGCCGGACACCGCGTAGATGCCGCCACCATAAGCGCCGCCGTTGTTCGCCGCCGGCGTGCCGATGATCAGGTCGTCCATGCCGTCGCCGTTGAAGTCGCCGGCAGCCAGCGCGGTGTTGCCGGTGATGGTCGAGTTGATGATGGTGTTGTTGCCGCTGCCGATGACGACGTCGTTGTAGATGCCGCCGCCGTCGAACACGCCGCCGCCGAAGATCACCCCGACCTTGTCGGAATTGTAGCCGCTGCCAACGGCGACATCGCTGGTGCCGTCGCCGTTGAAATCACCGACCGCGACGCTCTCGCCGATCCGGTCGTTCGCGTCGCTGCCGAAGATGTTGAAGCCGCGGTTGCCGAGATTGTCGAGCGTGATGCCGCCGCCGGGCGTCGATCCGAAGATCACCGACGCGGCGCCGGCGTTGGTGTCGTTCTGGTCGTCGCCGGACGAGCCGAGGATGACGTCGCCGAAACCGTCGCCGTTGAGGTCGCCGGCCGCGACGAACACGCCGCCGGTGAAGTCGCCGGCATTGAAGCCGAAGAAGGACTGGCCGGCATTGCCGACGTTGCTCAGGTCGATCGGGCTGCCCGGCTCGACCGAGCCGCCGAACAGCACGTGGCCGGCACCGGCATTGGTGTTGGTGCCGGTGGCGCCGATCAGGACGTCGTCGACGCCGTCATTGTTGACGTCGCCGGCACTGACGTAAACGCCGCCCGCGAAGGCGGCGTCGAAGGCGAAGAACGACTTCAGGTCGTTGCTGATGGCGCTCGTCGCCGGCCCGCTCGCGGACCCCATCACGACGTAGCCGTTACCGGAATTCGCCGTGGCGTTGTTGGTCGCGCCCGGCGCGCCGAGCAGAAGGTCGGCGAAGCCGTCGCCGTTGATGTCCGCGCCGCCGAGCCCGAATCCGAGCAGTCCGTTGGCATCGACGCCATCGATGTTCACGCCCTGGTTGGCGCTCAGGTTGCCGAGATCGATCATCGCTCATCCCCCTGTCGGGCCCTCAACGCCCCGCATCCGCGGATCTGACGTCCGCGTTACCTATTAACCATAATCGTAGGCGGGGCCCGGCGACCGATGCAAGTGACGCTGTCTCATACGCGTGCGCGCGTCACTTGATGCGGCCCTACTTGATGCGGAAGTGATTCCGCATCGCCGGCAGGAACCGGAAGATCAGGATCGTGGCGACGAGCGTCTGCGCAAGTTCCAGTCCGATGACCGCATCCGACACCCTCGGCGCGTAGCGCGCCGTCCTGGCGTCGCTAGGACGCCGGTGACACCGTATGCAATGTGCCGGCTGACGATGCCATGCGCGTGTTCGTAGCTACTCCTTGTAGCTCTCGTCCTCTTTGTCGAGCAGGCGCTTCAGCGCGTCGAAGTGGTGTTCGCAGTTCTTGCGGTCGCCGTAGGGCGGGTTCTTGGCGAAGCCCTCGATGGTCTGCTGCACCACCTCGTCGGACAGCACGTGCAGCTCGCGGCCGGTCCACATGGCGTAGAGCTGCTGCTGCGCCACGCGCTCCAGGTAGTAGAGCTTGTCGTAGGCTTCCGCGACCGTCTCGCCGATGGTGAGCGCGCCGTGGTTGGCCATGATCATGACCTTGTGGTCGCCCATCAGGCCGACCAGCCGGTGGCCCTCGGCCGGGTCCAGCGCCGGGCCCTTGTAGTCCATGTCGTAGGTCGTGGTCATCATCATGCCGACCTCGGTCTGGCCGATCGGCAGGATGCGCGGGTCCTTCAGCTTGGCCAGCGACGAGGCGAACGGCATGTGCGTGTGCATCACGCAGCGCGCCGCCGGGACGTTCTCATGCAGCGGCGCGTGGATGCAGTAGCTGGAGCGCTCGATGATGCCCTCGCCGGCCTTCAGCTCGCCGTCGTAGCCGACCTCCATGAAGTCGCTGGCCTTGATCTCGGCCCAGTGCAGCCCGAACGGGATCTGGTAATAGCGGTCCTTGGTCCCCGGCACCTCGAGCGTCAGATGGTTGAAGATGCCCTCCGAGAAGCCCGCCTTCGCGGCCAGCCGGTGCGCGGCGGCGAGGTCGATGCGTGCCTGCCAGGCGGCGTCGGCTTGGGTGTTGTCGTCGGTGCGCAGGCGCGAGACGGTCATATCGAGTTCCCTTCGTGCGATATTGGGCCCAGCATACGCCATGCGCCGCGACCGGGGGAAACGCTAATGAAGATCGATGACGTCAGTCTGACGCTGTTCCGCTGGGACGATATTCCGGCGACCCGCTACGGCGGCCACGCAAGCACCTATGCGAGCGAGAGCAACCTCGGCCTGCTGACCATCCGTACCGCCGACGGGCTGGAGGGCCACGCCTTTCTCGGCAACTCGATGAGCCCGGCCGACCACGACGCGTCGAGCCTGATCCGGGTGCTGAAACCGATCCTGATGGGCCAGGACGCGCGGGACAGGGAATTGCTCTGGCAGCGCATGGTCAAGCGCGTGCGGCACGCCACCTTGCGCGCCATCGGCGCCTGCGACGTGGCGCTGTGGGACCTGGCGGCGAAGGCCTCCGGCCAGCCGCTGTACAAGCACCTCGGCGGCTACCGCGAGTCGATCCCGGCCTATGCGTCCTCGGCAGTGCTCGCCAGCCGCGAGGCCTATGCGGCGGAGGCGGTGCGCTACCGCGACGACGGCTGGGCCGCCTACAAGATCCACCCGCCCGGCCCGTGGCAGGAGGACATCGAGGTCTGCCGCGCGGTGCGCGAGGCGGTCGGGCCGGACTACCAGGTGATGCTGGATTCGACCTGGTCCTACGTCTACGAGCACGCCATCAAGGTCGGCCGCGCGATCGAGGAGATGGGCTATTACTGGTTCGAGGACCCGCTGGCCGACGACGATCTGATGGGCTGCATGAAGCTGCGCGCCAAGCTCGACATTCCCCTCATGGCGACCGAGTACTCGCCCGGCGGTTTCACCTCATACGTGCCGTGGATACTCAACCAGGCGACCGACTACCTGCGCGGCGACGTGGCGGTGAAGGGCGGCATCACCGCGCTGCTCAAGACCGCGCACCTGGCCGAGGCCTTCGGCATGAACTACGAGGTCCACCACGGCGGTAACTCGCTGAACAACTGGGCCAACCTGCACGTCATCCTGGCGATCAAGAACACGCAGTGGTTCGAGGTTCTGCTGCCCGCCGGCGCGCAGAAATACGGCATCATCGACGACATCGAGCCGGACGCAAACGGCCTGGTCCACGCGCCGACCGAGCCGGGCCTGGGCGCCAGGATCGACGTCGACCTGATCAAGGCGAAAACGATGGAGGTGCTGAAGTAGAGATCCCGGGGTCAAGCCCACGGCTGTCCGGTTCAGGCGTCGCGCGACGATCAGAGGCGTATTGGAGAACAATCGGTTGTGCCGTCCCACGGTTAGCGTGGACGGCACTTCCATAGAAGCCTCGTCATTCCTGCGAAGGCAGGAATCCAGACCGGCCGCTGTGGCGGTTTCACGCGGAGCTTGCCGATGCGGGTTCGCCGAACCCGCCAAGGCGACCTTGAGGTCGCCTTGCTCGGCAAGGGAGACGCGGAATCGCGGAGCGCCGATCGCAGCAACTCCGCGTTCTCCGCGGCTCCGCATGCCCATATCAACGTTGCCTGGATGCCAGCCTGCGCTGGCATGACGCGTGTTGTTGGTC
>JAVKFY010000029.1:0-18627 GCA_040223615.1 Alphaproteobacteria bacterium | reverse complement strand
CCGGTTGTTCCGCCAGGAGCATCGCCGGGTAGCTAAGTACGGACAGGATAACCGCTGAAAGCATCTAAGCGGGAAGCCCCCTTCAAGACGAGGTATCCCTATCAGATCCCTGGAAGACCACCAGGTTGATATGCTGGGTGTGGAAGCGTGGCAACACGTGAAGCTAACCAGTACTAATTGATCGATCGGCTTGATTGATCCCTCTTGCTACTGTCTGCATACGACTTGCGCAGCGGTAAAACCAGGCAAGACCAAATACAACATTCGCATACATCACGAATATCCGATCTCTTCAAAAGCTGTGTTTAGATGGCTCGGTGGCATTAGCGGCCGGGAACCACCTGATCCCATCCCGAACTCAGAAGTGAAACCAGCCTGCGCCGATGGTACTTTGTCTTAAGGCACGGGAGAGTAGGTCACTGCCGAGCCTTCTAAACACAGATTATATTCCCTATACATACCAAACATCAAACGCCGCTTCTTCATTGACGCGGCGTTGTCTGTTTAAAGCATAAAAGCACCAAACAGACACACCCACTGACGCGGGGTGGAGCAGCCCGGTAGCTCGTCAGGCTCATAACCTGAAGGTCGTAGGTTCAAATCCTACCCCCGCAACCAACACTAATTGCGCAAGCCCGTCACGCGAGATCGTGCCGGGCTTTTTGCTGTTCTGGCAGAGTGCGAGGATGGCCGCGAGCTGGCCGTGCAGGTCGACGCGCAGTTCGCCGTCGACCGGCACCAGCGTCACCTCGTCGATCAGGGAACGGATTGACTGGAACGCCTCGTCGCGTGCCGTCGGCTCGTCCAGCAGTGTCGTGAGCTGCTCCACCTTGCCGCGGTAGAGCGCCGCCAAGTTCGGGTGCAGCAGCGGCTGCGGCGCCGAAGCGGGTTCGGCCAGCTTACCTTCCAGCTCGGTTTGCCGGGCCTCCAGCCGTTCCAGCTCCGCCAGCAAGGCCTTCGGTCCGCCTTCGGCCAGCAGGTCGACAAGCGTCCGTACACGGCGATTGACGTGACCGAGCTCTGTCTCGGTCTGCTTGCGAACTGCGTTGCGGTCATGCGTCATCCGGTTGACCTCGTCGATGTAGGCCCGAGCAAACTCCTCGACCAGCGCCGGATGCATCAGGCGAGTGCGCAGGCCGTCCAGGATGGTTGCCTCAAGCACATCGCGGCGGATGTTCAGGCGATCGTCGCAGGTCCCGCGGTTGCGGGCGTTGCTGCAGCCCATCAGGTGCGCCGAGATCATCGAATAGCCGCCGCCACAGGTGCCGCACTTCACCAGCTTTGACAGCAGGTAGCGAGGCCGACGCTTGTCCCAGAAGCCGGGATCGCCTGGCGCCGGCTGCTTGCGTGCTTCGAGGCCGCCCTGCCGCGTTTTGACCTGCTCCCACAACTCCTGATCAATGATGCGCAGTTCGGGCACCTGTTCAGCGATGTGCGCGCTCTCAGGATTGAGACGGGAGATCCGCTTCCCGGTCGCGGGGTCCTTCACGTAGCGCAGGCGGTTCCAGACCAGGCGGCCGACATAGAGTTCGTTGTTGAGGATGCCGGTGCCGCGCTGCCGGTTGCCGTGGATCGTGGAGGGGCTCCAGGCGGTGCCGCGCGGTCCGGTCAGACCGTCGCGGTTGAGCGCCTGGGCGATCGCGCGTGGGCTGTGTCCGGTAGCGTACTCAGCGAAGATGCGCCGGACGATCGCGGCTTCGGCCTCGTTGATGGTGCGCAGGCCGGTCTCGGCGTCGCCGTTTGCCGCGGCCTTGCGGGCCACGTCATAGCCGTAAGACAGGCCGCCGCCGGAGCGACCCTGCCGAACCCGGCCCTCCAAGCCACGGCGCGTCTTCTGTGCCAGGTCCTTCAGGTACATCTGGTTCATCGTGCCCTTGAGCCCGACGTGCAGGTCGCTGACTTCGCCCTCGGCCAGCGTGATCAGCCGCACGCCGGCGAAGGTGAGTTGCTTGTAGAGTGAGGCTGTCGCTTCCAGATCGCGGGACAGGCGGTCGAGCGCTTCGGCCAGCACCACGTCGATGGCGCCCGAACGCGCATCCTCCAGCAGCTTCTGGTAGCCCGGCCGCAGGTTGCTGGCGCCCGATGTGGCGTGGTCGGAGTAGACCCCGGCCAAGACCCAGCCCTCGGCATCGATCCGTGCCCGGCAGGTACGCACTTGATCCTCGATCGAGGCGTTGCGCTGCAGGTCGGAGGAATAGCGGGCGTAGATTGCGGTGCGCATGCGGCTATCTCCTTCGGTCGGCCTCGAGGCGGTCGAGCAAGGCGGCCTGATATTGGCGCGCCGCATCGATCGACTGGGCCTGATTGTAGTGCCGTTCGACGGTCCGTGGCGTGGTGTGGCCGAGCAGCACAGTGGCGGCGCGGATGTGGTCCGGGTCTTCGATCGCCATGGTGGTGGCCAGGCTGTCGCGGAACAGATGCGGGCTGACGTCGATGCCCAGCAGCCGCGAGGTCACTTCGCTGACTCGTACTGAGATGCTGTGCGGCGCCATCGGCGTCGCCATCTGGGTGATCCAGAGATGATTATTGTCGGCGCCCTTCAGCAGGACGGGACGGTATTGGTCCAGGTAGGTCGCCAGGGCCTCGTCGAGAACGGCTGGCCAAGGCAGCTCGATCGCCCTTCCGGTTTTAATCTCGTGTGGGTCGTAACGAATCCGCCATCCGTCGCCGGTTCTGATCAGGGATCGCCCGAGGACCAGGTCAGCCAAGTTGCGCCTGCGGAGCGGGCGCAACGCCAGCAGCGCGACCATTAAGCCGTCGCGCGCCTGCACGGCGGCAGCCACGGGGAATGCGCGGTTGGCTGCGGCCTCGAAGTGGCCCAGCCCAGCTTCGAGCAAGCGGGTCGAAGCTACGATGCGCCCGTTCTTGCGAGATGTCCCCTGCTCGGCACGATGCTTCAGGCGATACCAGACCTTCCGCAGCACGGTGTAGTCGGCCTTCGGGTCGAACAGGCGAAGCATCGCCCAGAGCTCGTCGACGGCATTGAAGCGGGTGTAGAGCGCCTTGTGCCCGATCGATGCGAGGTAGGTGTCGAGGCGTTCTGTCGTGACCCGGGCTGTGGGATGTTCGGCCAGCGCATCAGGGTCCTCAGCCGCCAGGAAAGCGAGCCAGCGCCCGTAGCCTTCGCCATTCTTCAGCCGCGTCGCTGCGCTCCAGTTTGCAGCTGCGCCTATGTTATCCAGTGGGCCGCCGTCAGCCAGTGCCGCCAGCCAGGCCTGTCGGTCGGGCTCGGGCCAGTGGTCAACGGGCAGCGGCGTCCAGACGGTCATCATGGCTGCCGCCTTGCCGTGCGGCGTCGAACCTTGCCGCGGCGAGCGGGGGCAACACGCTGCCGCACATCCTCGATGACCGCGTCGAAGTGACGCGCGGCGGCGGCGCCCTCCAGGCCGGTGTAGGCACGCACTGTGGTGTCCATCGAACTGTGGCCGAGCAGACGACGCACCACCTCGTAGCCACCGGGGTTGGCATCCAGGTACAGCTTGGCGGCAATATGCCGGAACAGGTGCACATGCACTTCGAGGCCGGTGAGCCTGAACACCTCCCGCTTGATCTGGTCGCCCAGGTGGCCAGGGGCTTTGTGGCCATCGCCATGGCGCCGCGGAAACAGCCAGTTGGTCGGACCTGGCGCCAAGACCGATATGAAGTGAGAGACGTAGCTGTCGAGCAAGGCCACAGTCTGCGCCGCCAATGGGATCTCGATGTCCTGACGGTTCTTCACCTCAACCCGGTCGATCACCAGGAAGGTCTCCGCACCCCGGTCGCGGCAGATATGCCGATCGAGATCGATCGCCGCCAGGTTACGCAGCCGGATCGGCGCCATCAGCAACAGCGCGATAGCCACGGCCGTCTGCGCCTTTAGCGCCGAGCGCGGGCTGCTTGGGCGCGTTTGTGCTTCACGCATCAGACGATCGGGCAGTTCGAGAAGCAGGGCGACATTGCGGGAATCGTCGAATTGCCGCAGCCGGGTCCTGTTCTTCTCGGTCAGGCCGATCGAGCCCGGATCGAGCTTCCGGCAGATGTCGCGAATCTGTTCCAGGGTATCCTCTTCGACGCCGACATGGTGCCGGGCCAGCGCCTTGGCCGCCGTGGCGACGCCATGGATGGCGCCGGAACTCCGGTTGCCGTTGCGCGACAGCAGCCAGCCTAGGCCGAGGCGCAGCGTCGCAGGCTCGACCAGCACACCGAGATCGACCAGTTGGTCGACCGAGAGCCCGGCATGGCAGCTGGCGGACGCCAGGGCACGGATCTGGTGGCGCCTGTGCTTCAGCGTCGCCGGCGACAGTGGCTTGTCCGGGGCATCATTCGCTAGGAGGTCATGACCGGACAGTCGATGCAGCCAACGGTCGACATCAGCTTGGAAGCTGGCCGGGAAGGCGTCCCAGTTCAGGCAATAGGTGTCGCGGGCATCGAGGCGGCCAAGACGCCGTGTCGGCCAGCCCGGGATCGTCGCCGCGGCCTCGTTCCAGCGCAGCACGACCAGTTGTACCAGGGGCCGCGGTCGCTTCAGCAGCAGGCCTTCATCGAGGGCGGTGTGGTAGGCGGCAACAGTCTCGTCGCTGACGTCGTTCGGCTGGATGCCGAGGCGGGCGCAGAAACCGATGAAGCGACTGAGGCCACGGTGCAGGGCAGGGACATCCCGGACGGCTGCCGCCATAGACATCCACTGCGGGGACAAGGGCTTGACGTTGTCTCGGGCCACCTGCTGCGCAAGTCCAAGATGGCGAAGCGCTGCGGTCGCGTCGCTGACCACGTTGCGCAAGCGCTTTGCCGAGAGGCCGAGTTGCTCATGATGTAGACGTTCCAGCCGCGGCCGAAGCCAATGAACACTGGCCGGTAGGATCTGCGGTGGCCGGCCCAACGCTCGGGCGATTGTCCGCAATGCCGAGGCCAGATCGCGACGGCGCGTTGCCGCGAGTTCCGCGTCGGCCATGATGCGTTCGATCGCTTCGGCCAGCGTGACGGCATTGGCGGGCAGGGTCGCCGCCAGCGCGGCATTGGCGTCGATCGGCTTCATCGGGACCCTCTCCTTGATGACAGTGCCGGCCTCGGGATGAAACCGACGGACACGAGGTGACATTCGGGACACTGTAGCCGTTCAATCCGTCGCCAATTGCACCACCACGTCGTCCCGACAGCCCAAAAACCATTGAAAACATGGGACATGAGTGGACAGCGGCGGTCACGACAGATGCTCGCGAATGAAGGCGTCCCGATCTCTCGGCCGGATCCGGACAAGACCGCCGATGCGCACCACCGGCAGGTCGCCGTCGGCGATCCAGCGCCGCACCGTGCGCGGCGAGACCTGGAACTCGCCGGCCATGTCGACCACCGTCAGCAGTGGTTCTTGGTTGTGCAAAAACTCCCGGCGTTGATCTGAGGTGATGGCCGGGGCGGTCTGAGCGCCGGATCGTACTGATTTCTGATTGCGGCGCCGTCTGGAAGCTTGCGGGCGGCCAGATGGGCCAGATCGCGGATTCAGGCAGCTCTCGGCGGGCAGTCGCAGGCCAGGTGCCCGGGATCAGGCCCGCATGGCGGCGATCAGCGGGCCGGTGCCGAGGATGTTGATCACCCGGGTCAGGTTGTAGGCCAGCACGCTCAGCGCCATCTCGGTGCGGACGTTCTTCAGGCGCTTCATCAGGAAGTGGGTGGCTCCCATCCTGGCCTTGATGGTGCCGAAGGGATGTTCGACGGTCTCGCGCCGCCGCCGCATGGCCAGCGGGTCCTGATCCAGCCGCTGCTGCACCGCTTCAAGTACTTCTTCGTGCTCCCAGCGGCTGACGCGGCGCTCAAGTGCCGGCGTGCACTGCGGCTTCAGGGCACAGCTCAGACAGGCGCGGGTCCAGTAGCGGCGGATCGCCCGCCCGCTCTCGACCCGGGTGAAGCGATACGTCAGGCGCTCACCGGCGGGACAGATGTAGACATCGTCATCGGCGACATAGCGGAAGTCCTGCTTGCCGAAGCGGCCCTGTGCTTTGGCGGTGGAGCTCATCGGTTTGGGCAGCGTGACGGTGATCCCGGCATCAGCACAGGCCTTGATCTCTTCGCTGTCGTAGTAGCCGCGGTCGGCGACCACCTCGATCGTCTCGGCTTGCAGCACCGTCCTGGCCATGTTGGAAAGCCGGGCCAGTTGTGCCCGGTCGTTGCCGATGTTGATCACGTCATGGGCGACGATCAGATGGTGTGTCGTCTCCACCGCCGTCTGGACGTTGTAGCCAACCACGCCCGAGCCGCGCCCGCTGGTCGCCATCGACCGGCTGTCCGGGTCGGTCAGCGAGATCTGCCGGTCCGGCGCCGCCAGCATCTGTTGCTGCAACCCTTCCAGGCGCTGCATCTCTTCCTTCAGCTTGGCGAGCTTTTGCTTCAAGCGCTCGCAGCGGCTGGCCAATGCCTCCGTCGGCGTCTGTCGGTCGGCGCTGTCGAGTTGCTCCAGGTAGCGCTGAACGCTGGTCTCGATCTGTGCCATCCGGCGCGCCATCTTGGCCGCGGTGAAGTTGCGGTCACGGTTGTTCACCGCCTTGAACTTGCTGCCGTCGACCGCGACGCTGGCCACCGCCAACAGGCCGAGCTGGCGGCACAACTCGACGAACCGGGCGCACACCTGCCGGATCGCCCGGCCGTTGTCGCGGCGGAAGTCGGCGATGGTCTTGTGGTCCGGCGCCAGCCGGCCGGTCAGCCACATCACTTCCACGTTGCGGCCGGCCTCGCGCTCCAGACGCCGGCTCGACTGCACCCGGTTGAGATAGCCGTAGATGTACAGCTTCAGCAGCACCGCCGGATGGTAGGCGGGCCGGCCGCTCGCTTCCCTATCCACCCGAGCGAAGCCAAGCCCGGCCAGGTCCAGTTCCTCGACAAACACGTCGATCACACGGACCGGATTGTCATCGTCGATCCAGTCCTCAAGGAACTCAGGAAACAGCGTCGCCTGGGCCCGATCCGCGCCTTCGACAAACCGCTTCATGCAAACTCCCGGCAAATCACCCAGGAATCATAACCACGACGGACTTTCCACACAGCAAGGGTCTGAACGCGACCATCAGCAGCACTGGACGAAATGGCTGTTTCGGGCCGATTCTGGACATAAGCTGCCGGAAAGCAGATCTTCGAGGAATATCGGCTGTGGATGGCGATGACGTCGACGTCGCGTTCCAGCTGGCCGACTATGTCCGCGTTGGCGTCCCACGGCGCGATGGCCCGCAAGTCGGATCTGCGATCGCCTGAGCCGTCTCGGCCGCCGGACGCTCGGGCCGAGCTGCGACGCACCGTCGTCGGCCCGGAACCGCGCTGGTTCGATGTTCGTCCTTGGCGTCCGGCCCCGCGCTACCTGACAATGCCGACCGAGAACATGTCGGGAGGATCTCGCGATGGCCGCGTCGGCCGCTTCAATTAGCAGCGATACGGTGGACGTCCTGATCATCGGCGCCGGCGCGTCGGGCGCGGCGATCGCGTGGAGCCTGACCGAGACGCGAATGCGCATCCTTTGCCTGGAGCAGGGCGACTGGATGTCGTCATCGCAATACCCCACGAACGGCAAGAACTGGGAGGCGCAGCAGTTTGGCGCCTTCCACGTCGACCCGAATGTGCGCGGTCGCGACAGCGACTACCCGGTCAACGGCGCCGACTCGCCGATCGACGTGTTGAACTTCAACGCCGTCGGCGGCGGCACGATCAACTACGCCGCCCACTTTCCCCGCCTGCACCCGTCGGACTTCCGGGTCAGGACGCTCGACGGGGTAGCCGACGACTGGCCGGTTAGCTACGACGACCTCGAGCCCTATTTCGTGCAGAACGACAGGGTCATGGGGGTGTCCGGCCTGCCGGGCGATCCGATGTACCCGCCGAAGCAGTTGCCGCTGCCGCCGTTGCCGATCGGCCTGGTCGGCGAGACCGTGGCGCGCGGCTTCGACCGGCTCGACTGGCACTGGTGGCCGTCCGATGCAGCGATCTTGTCGCAGCTCTACGAGGGCCGGGACCGCTGCCTGAACCTGAACCCCTGCATGACCGGCTGCTCGCAGGGGGCGAAGGGCAGCGTCGACATCACCTACTGGCCCGAGGCGATCCGTGCCGGCGTCGAGCTGCGCACCCGTTGCCGGGTGCGCGAGGTGACGATGAACGAGCACGGCATGGCGGACGGCGTGGTCTACTACGACGCCGACGGGCGCGAGTGCTTCCAGAAGGCCGAGGTCGTGATCATGGCCTGCAACGGTGTCGGGACGCCGCGCATCCTGCTGAATTCCACCTCGAAGCAGTTTCCCGACGGACTGGCCAACCGTAGCGGCCTGGTTGGCAAGAACCTGATGTTCCATCCGGTCGCCCTGACGACCGGGGTGTTCGAAGAGCGGCTCGACACCCACATGGGGCCGAACGGCTGCTGCATCCTCAGCAAGGAGTTCTATGAGACCGACCTCAGCCGCGGCTTCGTGCGCGGCTACAACATGCAGGTGACCCGTGGTGCCGGCGGGCCGCTGGCGGTGGCCATGCGCGGCCTGGCCAGCGGCGACATCCCCTGGGGTCCGGGCCATCACGAGATGTTCCGCCGGCGCTTCGACCACACGGTGCAGTGCCTCGCCGTCTGCGAGGACCTGCCCGAGGCGTGCAACACGGTCACGCTCGACCCGGTGCTGAAGGACTTCAATGGCATCCCGGCGCCGAAGATCACCTATCGGCTGAGCGACAACAGCAAGAAGATGCTGGCGCATGGCCTTGAGCGCGGCAAGGAAGTGCTGCGGGCTGCCGGCGCCGTGGAGGTATTCGAGACGCCGCTGCTTCGGCCGGCAGGCTGGCACCTGCTCGGTACGGCCCGCATGGGCATCGACCCGGAGACGTCGGTCGTGAACGCCTGGGGCCGAAGCCACGACGTGAAAAACCTGTTCGTCGTCGACGGCAGTATCTTCGTCACCGCCGGCGGCGTGAACCCGACCAGCACCATTCAGGCGCTGGCACTGTATATAGGCGACAGGATCAAGGCGAACCTTGCCAACCTGTTCGACGACGATTGAGGGAAGGTCAGATGGAAACTTCCACGACCACGACCGCCGAGGCCCTTTCCGACGCGAAGCGCCGGCGTCTTCTGGCACTGCAGGACACCATCGTGCCGGCAAGCGAAGACGGGTCGATGCCGAGCGCCGCCGATATCGACTTACCGGCCTACGTGGACGAACAGGCGTCGGAGTTCGGGCCCGAATTGATCCGAATCCTCGAACTGTTCGAAGACGACTTCCCGGCCCTGCCGCTTGACCGGCGCGTCGCCGTCGTTCGCGCCTTCGCGGAAAGCGATGCCGATGCCTTCCGCGCCTTGGTATTCCGGGTCTACGACAGCTACTACCAGGACGACCGGGTACGCATCGCGATCGGCACCCGGCCTGGCCCGCCGTTCCCGGGCGGCCATTCCATCCCGGCCGGGGACCTCTCCTCGCTCGAGGCAGTGAAGGCGCGCGGCAAGGGCTACAGGCGCGTGGTCTGACCGGCCGCGTTCCTCGATGCCTACAACTTCGCCAAGAGACTGAAGGCCCTTAATGGACTCACACCCTACGAGCGCATCTGCAAAGCCTGGGCAGACGAGCCCCACCGCTTCAGATACGATCCAACCCACCTCACTTCGGGACTGAACACCTAGTACCCTGTATTCTCGCTGATGATCAGGTAAAACTGCCGGAGACCGGTTCGCAGCAGACTGCCTGCTCCGCCATCGTCAAATTCTATCTCATTGATTTTATTGCCGGCGCAACCGCGCGTGCCGATCGACAACGAGGGTCTTCTCGGCCCGGCTAGGCGCTCGGGACGGTGATGTGATAGTTGCCCTGCGCGTCGACCTGGGCCGCGTGGCCAGGCAGCAGCAGTGCGGTGAAGGTTTCGGAGTCGAGCACCGCTGGGCCTTCGATACGCGCGCCGGATCCGAGAGCATCGCCGTCATGGACGTCGATGTCGCGCATCCCGCCGGCGCTGTGCAGATAGACCGCGCGGCGCCGCATCGGTTCGGGTCGACCCGCGGCAGCGGGGCGGCCGCCACGACCGAGCCGCTGAACCAGCGGGTTGAGGCCGACGGCCTGCACCCGCCACGTGGTGAACTCGACGGTGTCGCGCTCGTCCTTGATGGTGTAGACGCGCTCGTGCATGGCGTGAAAAGCGGCGACCAGATCGGCGAGGTCGAGGGCGCCTTCAGCGAGCGCGAAAGGCACCTCGATTTCCCAGGACTGGTATTCGTACCGACCCTGATAGGTGTATTCGAAGCGACGCTCGGCCTTGGGCACGCCGGCGCGAGCCAGGAAGGCGTCGCCGCGGCGCATGAGTTCGGCTAGCAGTGCTTCGACCGCGCTGCTGGCAAAGCGCCTGTCGTCGGTGTGCAATGTTGCCGTCTCGCCCCAGCGCAGTTCCGAGATCAGCCCGCCGAAAGCGCTGAGGCCGGCTGCGAAGCGCGGGATCATGAAGCGGTCGATGCCCAAGATCTCCGCCATCTCGCCAATATGGCACGCGGTGGCGCCGCCGCCGGATACCAGGTAGCTGTCGCGTGGGTTGATCCCCTCGCGCACCGTGATGTCCTCGATAGCCGTGATCATGTTGTGGTTCGAGGTGGTGTGGATGCTGTAAGCAGCCTCCATCACGTCGACGCCCAGCTCTTTGGCGGTCCTGCTGACCGCGGCCTCGGCGGCGGCACGGTCGAGGCGGATACGCCCGCCCAGGAAATAGTCGGGATCGATAATGCCCAGGACGACGTTCGCGTCGGTCACGGTCGGCTCGGTGCCGCCGGTACCGTAGCAGGCCGGACCTGGCACCGCGCCGGCGCTCTGCGGGCCGACTTGCAGCAGCCCCCCGACATCGACTCGGGCGATGGAGCCGCCGCCGGAGCCGACCGAGCGCACGTCGACTTTCGGTATGCCCAGCATGTCGCGGCCGATCATCGCTTCCGGCGTGACGATAAGGTTGCCGCCACGGATCGCGGAGACGTCGAATGTGGTGCCGCCCATGTCGATGACGATGACGTCGGCTTCGTCGGTCAGATGGCGCGCGGCGATCGGCGCGAGCGTCGGGCCCGACATCACCGAGTAGATCGGCTTGGCGGCGATTTCCTCCGGCGGCATCATGCCGCCGACGCAATTGGCGACCAGCAGTTCGCGGCTGTAGCCGTTCTGCGCCAGCGCTTCGGTCAACACGCTGATGTAGCCGCCGACGATGCTGTGCAGCGAAGCATCGATGACGGTGGAGATGGCTCGCCGGTATTCGCGCGGGATCGGGTTCAACTCATGGCTGAGCGTCACCGGGAGGCCGGGCCAGGTCTCCCTCAGCAACTCGGCAACCCGGCGCTCGTGCGCGCCGTTGACGATCGACCAGAGTAGGCACACCCCCACCGCCTCGGCGCCGGCCGCACGCAGGTGCGTGACCGCGGCGGCGACGTCAGCCTCGTTTAGCGGCTCGATCTCATGGCCCAGAGCATCGATCCGACCGCCGACGGTGGCGGTCAGGTTCGGGGCGACGTAGGGGGCGGGGAAGTCGAGGCGCCATTCGAACGCGCGTTTCCTGGGACCCTCGCGCAACGTCAGGATATCGGGAAAGCCCTTGTTGGTGATGAAGCCGACCTTGGCCACCTTGCCTTCGACCAAGGCATTGGTCGAGACAGTGGTGCCGTGAACGATGCGCTCGACGTTGGCCAGGAAGCCGCGAAGGTCGTGGCCGTGGTGCCCGGCAGCGAGCGCCAGGACGTCGAGAAAGCCGCGCTCGAAGCTATCCGGCGTCGACCGCGCCTTGAATATGGTCACCGCGCCGTCCGCATCGGCGACGATGCAATCGGTAAACGTGCCGCCGATGTCGATTGAAACCCAGTAGCTCATGACACGCCGCGCAGCGCATCGGTGGCCGGCCCGTCGACCTCCCAATCGACGCCGTCGGCGTCCCGCCGCAGCGCCACGGCGTAGACTGTCGCCGCCCGCTCCGGGCTCACCCAGCCGCGGTTGGCGCTGGCTGCGACACGTTCCGGCGACCGCCGGCGCGGTTCGCCATATCCGCCACCGGCGCCGCATTGACAGACGATGGCCTCTCCCGGATGCACGACCTCGGCGTGGAACGCCGGCAACCGCCGCAGCGAGCCGTCCGCCAATCGCTTGAAGTTGGCCGCCGGTGCGCCGGCCGCGCCGCCGAGCACGCCGAGCCCGGGATTGTCCTCGCCGTCGCTGGCGTAAATCACCGTCATGTCGTCGGCGATCGGCCGGTAGATCAGCTTCACGCCCGGCGCGCCGTCAAACTCGCCGGCCCCGGCGGTGTCGATCTCCAGCCAGCGACCCTCGACGACGATCGGGTACATGCTCTCGTCAATCTCGATCGAGTCGAGCACGATCATGCCGCCATTCTCGGAGGCGAGGTAGGTGATCCAGCCGTCATGGCCGTGGATCGCCGGGCCGCTGGCATAGCCGATGAACATCTGGTTGACGTAGGCGTGATCTTGCTTGCGGCTATCGATGCCTGAGATCACGGCCATGCCGGCGGCGAACATATGGCCGCCTTCGGCCATGCCGTAGGGCCGGCCCATCTTGGAGAAGCACGCGGCGACGGCGATCACGAGGCGCTCGTTGACATTGGTGGTGGCGACTGAGGTGCCGACCGGGTATTTCGGCCGCCCAACCACCGAGCCGTCACGCAGCAGCACCTTGATGCGGCTGGCGCTGCCCTCGTTGTGCGGAATCGTGCTGTCGAGATTGTAGAACACGCCGATGCGGCACGAGCCGGTCGCCGTCGCCTCGGTCAGGTTGATGCCGCCAGGTACACAGTCGATATTGTCGCGCGCGTCGACAGTGATCAGGCCCGCGTCCGGGTCGACGGTGACGGTGACGCGGACCGGCACGCCATCGTCGGCGACCGTTGGCACTGCGTCGTGGCGGGTCTCGTAACTCCAGGTGCCCTTGGGAAGCTCGCGGATGGCGGCGATCGCCCGCCTTTCGCCATAGGCCATCCATTCCTCGACGAACGCCTTCACGGTGCCGACGCCGTAGCGGGCGATCAGTTCCTTGATGCGCCGCTCGCCGATCTGGCAGGCGCCGACCTGAGCCCGGTAGTCGCCATACCAGATATTGGGCACGCGGATCTTCATCCGACACATACGGATGATGTCCTCGATGTCCTTGTGTTTGCGCTGCACGCGGACGCACGGAAAGTGCAGCCCCTCCTCGTAGACCGTGCGGGCGTAGGGCAGGTAGGTGGTCGGGATCGGCGCGCCGATGTCTGCGTGATGCGATCGTGACAGGACCCAAAAAAGCGGCTCGCCCTCGAAGAACACCGGCATGCAGACGGTGAGGTCGGCGTGATGTGTGGCACCGGTGTAGGGACAGTTGTTGAGAAAAGCATCGCCCTCCTCGATGTCGTCGAAATACTCGGTGATCGGCCGCGTGGTCAGGTCCAGCGCGGTGATGTGGATCGGAATACCGTCTTCAACCGTCAGGAGGCGATGATCGTAGGTCAGCACACCGCAAGACATGTCGCGGGCGTTCTTGATTACGGCCGAACGGCTGGCCTTCATCACCGTATTTGTCATGTCGCGGATGATGGCTTCGAACCGGCTGGCCAACACCGCCATCAGGTAGGGAGGAATCGCACCATCGGTGTGCGGCACCGTGCTCGCTGATTCTGCTGTCACGATCGATGCTCCCCAAGCTCGCCTCGGCAATCATATCTGAAATTTCCTCGTCGAGCGTGGCTTCCGCCAAGCTTCGACGCTGCCACGGTTCCTGTGACCGAGCCAGCGACAGGCTGGGCTTCAACCGGTCCAGTCACCGCTACCATTCGCCCTACGCGTGGGATGAGACAGACCTCTAACGCACCCGCGGCTGGAGTACTGCGGTTTGCCATGACGTCGGGTCGGCTGAGACAGAACGGGGCGGCGGCTGGTGCGGCTTGCGTGCATCATGCGTCCGGCCCAGGCTTTGCGGAGCAAAAAGGCGAGGAAGGGTATGACGTACACGATCATGGCGGCGGATCGGACGGCGGGACAGGTCGGAATCGGTTTGGCGACGGTGTCCATCAACGCGGCGTCGTTGGTGCCTTTCTACAGCGCACACGGCCACGTAATCGCCACACAAGCTTACGCGGAGAAGGCCTTGGGACCGGTCATGGTGGGCGTGCTCAATGGCGGCGCATCGCCAGACGAGGCCATCGCAGCGGCACGGTCGGCCGACGGCCGGAACGAGGCGTTCAGGCAACTGGCTGTCGTGTCGCCGGATGGCGAGACCGCTTGCCATACCGGGCCGCGGTGCCGTTCCTGGGCCGGGCACACCATCGGTGACGGTTGGATCGCCATGGGCAACGTCCTGGCCGGGTCCGACGTCGTCGACGCCATCGCGACCGCGTTCGCCGCCTCCGGTGGGAAACCGTTGGCCGAGCGGTTGCTGCTCGCGCTCGAGGCCGGTCGCGATGCCGGAGGCCAAGCCACGATCGACGGGCGCGCGTTGCGCGAACGCTCTGCGTTCGTACGTGTCATTCAGGCCGATCTTCTGCCGATCTTCGATGTGCAGGTCGACCTGAATGAGGATGCTGTTGGCGAAGTCAGGCGAATTGCCGACGTGGTGACGGCGATCGAGCCCTACAACCGGATCCGCTCCGCCGACCCGGCGGCGACGCCGGCGATCCCGGACTGGGAGGCGGCGAACGTCGAGGGCCTGCCGATCCCGTCGCCGTTCCGCTGAACCGATCCCGTCGCCACGCCCTGCAAAGGAGAGCAACATGACACTGTCAGCCAGCGAGCTCGCTTCCTTCAGTGCCACAGACATCGCGGAGAAGGTCCGCAGCCGCGCCCTGTCGGCGAGCGAAGTGACGGACGCCGCGCTCTCTCGCCTCGATATGTTCGAGCCGCACGTGCATGCCTTCTGCGCCCCGGGACACGAGCTTGCGCGCCGTACCGCTGCCGCCCTTGATGAGCGCATCGCGAAGGGCGAGGCGGTCGGTGTGCTGGCCGGGGTTCCGATCGGCATCAAGGACCTGGTGGCGACCAAGGATCTGGTCACCGCGATGGGATCGAAGATCTATGCCGATTTCGTGCCGGAAGAGGATGACGTCGTCGTCGAGCGGTTGAAGGCCGCCGATGCGATCATTGTCGGCAAGACCAACGTGCCGGAGTTCGGCTACAGCGGTGCCGGCCACAACCCGGTTTTCCCGGCGACGCGCAATCCGTGGGACCTGTCGCGAACGGCGGGTGGTTCAAGCTCGGGTTCGGCCGCATCCGTGGCGTGCGGTGTAACGCCCTTCGCCATCGGCAGCGACGGCGGCGGTTCGGTGCGCATCCCGGCGGCCTTCTGTGGGCTTTACGGCATCAAGGCATCGATGGGTCGTGTGCCGCTCTACCCGGGCTGTCGCGACGAGCGTTACCCCGGCGTCTCGAGCTGGGAAAGCCTGGAGCACATCGGACCGATCAGCCGGACGGTCGCGGACGCGGCGTTGATGCTCTCCGTGATTGCCGGGCCGGACATGCGAGATCGGCATTCGCTGCCGGCGGCGGACTTCGATTGGCTGGAGGCCCTGAACGGCGACCTCCGAGGATTGCGCGTGGCCTACTCGGAAGATTGGGGCTACGCCGCCGTCGAGCCGGAGGTGCGCGAGGTTGTTCGAGCGGCCGTGCGCGTCTTCGAGCAGGACCTTGGCTGCACCGTCGAACCCGCCGATCCGGGCTGGGACGATCCGCTCTTGTCTTTCTGGTGCCTGGTTGCGGCCGATTCCGACCTTGCCGGCATGCGGGCATGGTTGCCGGACCACGCGCACGAGATGTCGCCGCATCTGGTCGATTTCCTGATGCGACCGTGGTCGGCTGAAGACCTGACCAACGCCGCCAAGGTGCGCAAGACGGTGTGCAACCGGATGGCCCGTTTGATGCAGACCTACGACCTGCTGCTGACTCCGACGACGGCGACACCAGCATTCGGCCTCTACATGCAGGGACCGGAGTCGATCGAGGATCGCATGGTCTCCAGCGCGCACTGGCTGCCTTTCACCTTCCCGATGAACATGACGGGACAGCCGGCCGCGTCGGTGCCGGCCGGCTTCACACCCGAGGGCCTTCCGGTCGGGTTGCAGATCGTGGGCCGACACCTCGGCGATCCGCTGGTGCTACGGGCCTCGCGCGCATTCGAACAGGCCTGCCCTTGGGCAGATAGGTGGCCCGACTTGGTGGGCAATCTCGGCCAGTCGCCGTCGAACGGCGGATAGTTTCGGGCACTGGCACCGGTGGGTGAACTTTGCTGACAATGCGATCGACCGCCGATCGTTGCCGCATCCAAGCGAGGACGACCGGCTGGCCCCGTGCCAGGTCGTCGCCGGCGGCGCCGACCAGCAGAGCGAGTTCGCTGGCGGTCGCGGCGGCGGGCATTCCATCGACCGGGCAGTCTAGGTAGCCGCAACCCTGCGCACGTGCCGCGTCAGACAGCCGTCGCACGAAGCCGTGGGAGATCGTGCTGCAAATGGGCTTCTGCCCGAGGTCAGACTGCGCCTACGCGATGAGGCCTTTTTCGCGCCTTGCCGCCTCAAGCTCCTGCTCGTCCCAGTAGCCGATAGGAATGTTGTTCTCCAGGTCCCGGTCGGCGATCTCGGCGATCCTGTCGTCGGTGATGGCGATGCGGTTATGCACCTGCAGCGCCCAACGGGTCATGACGTCGTAAAGCTTCCGCCGCACATCCTCATGCTCTGGATCGCGACCGAGGTCGTTGTACTCGTTCGGATCGTTCTCCAGGTCGAATAGCATTGGCGGCAGGCTATTGGCGTAGACGTACTTCCAGCGCTTGTCCGCCACCATGACCAGGCCGCATTCGCGCACCGGGATGTCCAGGTCGGTGCGCGGCTTGCGCATGGAGTAGTCGTATTCCGAGATCAGATATTTCCGCCACGAGCCTGGTCGCTCGCCTCGCAGGAACGGCATGAGCGAGCGACCTTCGTGGATCTGCGGCTTGGGGTCGCCGCCGAAATACTCCAGGAAGGTTGGCGCGAGGTCGATGGCTTCCACCAGCTCGTCGCACACCGTGCCGCGCGAGAGGTCGGCGGACGGATCAGGATCATAGAGAATGAGCGGCGTCTTCACGGAGACGTCGTGAAAGAGCTCCTTTTCACCCATCCAGTGGTCGCCCAGATAGTCGCCATGGTCGGAGGTGAAGGCTATCAGGGTGTTGTCGGCGAGGCCGTTCTCATCCAGGAAGTGCAACAGCAATCCGATCTGATCGTCGATCTGCTTGATCAAACCCATGTAGGCCGGAATGACCCGCTTGCGCACGTGGTCGTCGGAGAAGGCCTTGGAGACCCGCAGATTCATGTACGCATCGTAGAGCGGATGGGCCGCCTCACGTTCGCCGTCGTGCCTGAGGGCAGGAATGACATGCTCGCTGCCGTACATATCGTGATAGGGCGCCGGCACGATGTAGGGCCAGTGCGGCTTGATATAGGAGAGGTGCAGACACCAAGGGCGGCCGTCGTCCCTGGCCTCGCGCATGAACTGCATGGCGCGTCGTGTCATGTACGGCGTTTCGGAATCCGGTTCCGCCACCCGCGCCGGCTTGTCGGCATGGGCCAGCAACCAGCCTGAGAGCAGGCGCCCCTCCTCGTCGATGCCCGAATTGGCCCATGCCTCCCACGGGTTGTCGCCGTCGTATCCCTTGTCATTGAGATAGGCGTTGTAGGCGGTAGGATTGTTGGGGTCGGCGGCCGGAACCAGGCCGTCGTCGCGCTCATACGGTTCGAAACCGCATTGAGCCTCGCGCACGCCGATGAAGGAATCGGCGTCGATGCCGAGGCGCTTCATGCCCTCTAGATCGGGCGCCATGTGCGTCTTGCCCACCAGCACGTTGCGTACGCCGATCTCGTTCAGATGAACGCCCAGCGTCGGCTCGCCCACGCGCATCGGCACCATCACCCAGGTCGCGCCGTGGCTCCGGACGTACCGTCCGGTGTAGTAGCTCATGCGGGATGGGCCGCAGATCGGCGACTGAACGTAGGCGCGCGAAAAACGCACGCCCCGCTGCGCCAGCCGGTCGATATTCGGTGTGTGCAGATGCGGGTGGCCGGTGCAGCTCAGATAGTCGAAGCGAAGCTGGTCACACATGATCCAGAGGATGTTTTTCTGCTTCATTCCTATTCCATTCGGGCCCAGCGCCGGTCGCCATCTCAGTCAATGAGTGCTTTGCGCGGCGATGCCCTTGGCCATTGAAATCTGGTGGCGCCAGTCGACCTGGCTGGCGTTCTTGAGCTCAGGCGCTCATTGGATCAAATGACGGCGACGTCGGCGGCGCACGGCGCATGTTGGGTGTGTGCGAGTTCAAGCGCGCCGGTGTCCGGATCAACTCGGAAACATTCAATGCAGTCGGCGTCTTGGCTCGCCACAAGCAGAAACTTGCCGCTTGGGTCCAGTGTGAGGTTCCGGGCATTGGAGTTGGCCGCGAGCGCGTGCCGACTGGAGAGCTTCAGCTGCCCGTTTTCCGGCGCCACTGAGAAAACTGCGATGCTCTGGTGCACCCGACAGATGTAGTAGTAGTGCTGACCTGCTCCCCGTTGGTCCCTCAGTGATAGTGAGAGTCCAGGGCTTCATGATGCCTGCTCCAGGGCCGTGGCGGTAGCGGGCGGCCGGCGGAGCTGGTCGGGGTTGCGCAGCCGGCCGCCCGCGGATTGTAGGAACAC
>JAVKFY010000028.1:0-6053 GCA_040223615.1 Alphaproteobacteria bacterium | reverse complement strand
GCGGGCCCATCTCGGCAATGGTGGCGCGGACCGGGTGCCCCTGCTCGCCGAAGACGTCCCAGAACACCGTCGGGAACCCGCGGTAGCTGTAGTCTTCCAGGCCAATGGTCGCGGCCCGTTTGGCCAGGAAGTCCTTGGGCGCGCCGGCCTGGCTGATGCCGGACAGGTCGCCCTTCACGTCGGCCATGAACACCGGCACGCCGCGCGCCGCGAAACCCTCGGCCAGGATCTGCAACGAGACCGTCTTGCCGGTACCGGTGGCGCCCGCGATCAGGCCATGGCGGTTGGCGCGCTTGAAGTTCAGGAACTGCGGCTGCGTGCCGGCACCGATGAACAGCCCGTCGTCGTTACGCATCGGCCCTCGTCACCCGACCGGTCGTCCCCGCCCGGTTGTTACCACAGGTCGCGACGGCCGGCCAAATCACGGCAGCAGGCGGGCGCCGGGAAACTCGCTGGCCTCGCGGCCGGCGGCGATCAGGTTGGCCCGCAGGATCAGGGCACCGTCGAAATTCGCGCTTTCAACCCGCGTGTCCATCAGCGACGCGCCGGTCAGATCGGCGCCGGCGAGGTTGGCGTCGTGCAGGCTGGCGCCGGTCAGCACCGCGCCCTGCAGACAGGCGCCGCGCAGGTTGGCGCCGATCAGGCTGGCGCCGGTGAGGTCGCATTGCGCCAGCCGGGCGTCGCCCAGATTGGCGTGGCTGAGGATGGTGCCGCGCATCAACGACCGGTCGAGCACCGCGCGCGACAGGTTGGCGCGGCCGAAATCGGCGGCGTCCAGCGTCGCCATCGTCGCCATCGCGCCGGCCAGGTTGGCGTCGGTGAAGTTGGCCCGGCGCGTGTCGGCCTGGTGCAGCGCGGCGCCGGCCAGGTCGGTGTCGCGCGCCATGGTCTCCCACAGCACCGCATGGGCCAGCCGGGCGCCGGGCATCCGGGCGCTCGTCAACTCGGTGCGCGACAGGTTGGCGTTCCACATCATCGCGTGCGACAGGTCGGCCTCGCGCAGGTCGGCCTCGACCAGATTGGCGTGGTACAGGTTCACCCCGACCAGGCGCTGGCCGCGCAGGTCGGCCCAGCGCAGGTCGGCGAAATCGGCGCTGAACCCGGTCGCCACCGAAAGGTCGAAGCCGCGCAGGTCCTGGCCGTGCAGGTCGAGCCGCGCGCCGGACTGCCACGCCGAACTGACCCACTCCAGATGTGCCGCCAGGCGCCGGCGAAACTCGCCGTCATTGATACCCTCGTCACTCACGGGCGCCATTGATGCGCGGGCACCGCGACGATGGCAAGGCTCAGTCGCCGGACCTTGCCGGTAGCGGACAGAAACCCTGCGCCTCGACCTGCAAAGGCGCATTGAACTTGCTGCGAAAGTTCTCCATCGCGATGCCGGCGGTCAGCTCGACGATCTCGGGCTCGCTGAACCGCTCGCGAAGCTTGGCGAACAGTTCGTCGTCGACGCTCTGGCCGGTGATCGTGACGCGCTCGGCGTAGTCCAGCGCGAGCCGTTCGGTCGCGTCGAAGAAATCACTGTTGCGCCAGTCTGGCAGCGCGGCGATCTTGGCGGAGTCGACGTCGTTCTCGAGCGCACGGAACGAGTTGATGTCGACTCAAAAGGGGCAGCCGTTCAGGCCGGCAACGCGCGCGTACACCAGCGCCGTCAGCGACATCGGCAGCAGGCCCGACGCCTCGCAGGCGGCATAGAGGCCCTTGGCGGCGCGCAGGATGCCGGGCCGGTGCGCCATGACCTTGGTGGGCGCCAGAACCATGCCGAAATGATCGCGTTCGGCGCCGTAGAGGCGGGCGAGCGTCTCGTCGTCGCCTTCCTCCTCGATCTCGGTAATCCGGGGCAAGCAGCCGTCCTCCCTAGAAATCCATCCGCGCGCCGGTCACCAGTGTGGCCGGATAGGCGACCTCGTCCTGGTAGTGCCAGGTCACCTTGTCGCCGACGCGGCTCATCCAGTAGCAGGACCAGCCGCTGGTCGCCCACCAGGCGCAATACTCGTTCTCGTCTGTGGTGCGCCACTTGCCGACGTCGGGACGGCCCTGGCCCTCGCGGCGGAACAGGGTCGAGCCGTCGTTGTGGAAATACTGGCGGAAGGCGGTGCCCTGATACTCGCCGATCGCCGTATTGCCGGTCAGGGCCTCGGCAATCTCCGCCGCGGTGAGCCGTTCCTGTGCCGCCGCGAAGCTCGTAAAAAGAGTCAGGAACGCGGCGTAGGATACTGTTTTCATGCGGTTTCCAAAAACAGCTCGCGGCCGATCAGCATGCGGCGGATCTCCGAGGTGCCGGCGCCGATCTCGTACAGCTTGGCGTCGCGCAGCAGCCGGCCGGTCGGATACTCGTTGATGTAACCATTGCCGCCCAACGCCTGGATCGCCTCCAGCGCCATCCAGGTCGCCTTCTCCGCCGCGTACAGGATCGCGCCGGCGGCGTCCTTGCGCGTGGTCTCGCCACGGTCGCAGGCCTGGGCGACGGCGTACACGTAGGCGCGGCTGGCGTTCATCGTGGTGTACATGTCGGCGATCTTGCCCTGCATGAGCTGGAACTGGCCGATCGGCTGGCCGAACTGCTCGCGCTCGTGCACGTAGGGCACCACCGCATCCATGCAGGCCTGCATGATGCCGAGCGGCCCGGCGGCCAGCACTGCGCGCTCGTAGTCCAGGCCGCTCATCAGCACGTTGACGCCCTTGCCGAGCTCGCCCAGCACATTCTCCGCCGGCACCTCGCAGTCCTCGAACACCAGTTCGCAGGTGTTGGAGCCGCGCATGCCGAGCTTGTCGAGCTTCTGCGCGGTGGAGAAGCCCGGAAAGCCGCGCTCGATCAGGAAGGCGGTGATGCCGCGCGGACCGGCCTGCGGGTCGGTCTTGGCGTAGACCACCAGCGTCTCGGCGTCGGGGCCGTTGGTGATCCACATCTTGTTGCCGTTGAGGACATAGCGGTCGCCCTTCCTGTCGGCGCGCAGGCGCATGCCGACCACGTCGGAGCCGGCGCCGGGTTCCGACATCGCCAGCGCGCCAACCTTGGCACCGGAAATCAGGTCCGGCAGGTACTTGCGCTTCTGATCCTCGGTCCCCTGGCGGCGGATCTGGTTCACGCAGAGATTGGAGTGGGCGCCGTAGCTGAGACCGACCGAGGCCGAGGCGCGGCTAATCTCCTCCATCGCCACGACGTGTTCGAGATAACCCATGCCGGCGCCGCCATATTCCTCCTCGACGGTGACACCCAGAACGCCCAGGTCGCCGAGCTTGCGCCACAGGTCGGCGGGAAAATCGTTGTCCTGGTCGATGGCGGCGGCGCGCGGCGCGATCTCATCGGCGGCGAAGGCCGAAACGCTGTCACGCAGCATGTCGGCGGTCTCGCCCAGCCCGAAGTTCAAGGACGGCAGTTGATTGGCGATCATCGCGTGGCTCCGATAGACATCTGCGGACAATTACGGCGAACGCTCGACGTTGGCCAGCGGCGCGTTCAGCAACCGCTCGAACAGCAGATCGAGCGTGGCGAGCGCCGCCGCCTCGGCCTGGCCCTGGTCGTCGGCGGTGGCGATCAGCATCGCCATCTCGATGTGCGCCGCGACCAGGACATGACCGATCGGCTCGACCAGCTCGGTCGGTACGATGCCGCGCCGGGCGGCTGCGCGCAGGCCGGCCAGCACCACGGCGAAGCTGTACTCGGCCTCGATGCGGCGCCAGCTCTCCCACCCGACCACTGCCGGGGCGTCGATCAGCATGATGCGGCGGACCTTGTCGACGCTGGCCAGGCGGATCCAGGCGGCACAGCCGGCACGCAGCGCGGCGATGCCGTCAGCGCTGTCACGCGCGGCGTCTATGGTGGCCTGCACGTTGTCGGCGTGGACCTGGCGCAGGGCGGCCTCGAACAGCGCCTTCTTGTCGGCAAAGTGATGATACAGCGCGCCCCGGCTCATGCCCGAGGCACGCAGCACCGCTTCCACCGACGTCGCCTCGTAGCCGTCGCGGCCGAACAACGCCACGGCGGTGGCAACCAGGCGCGCCCGCGTGCCCTGCCCTTTCTCGATGCGTCCGTCCATGGCGACACCCTAGTTGACTTTTCCACGGCGTGCTAAATAATAAAACCGACTATTGGTTTGTTACTTTGGGAGGCGCGATATGGCAACCGCGAGCGGCATGGCGAAGGCCACGCCCGCCCTCACCGCGCAGCAAGCCGAGGCGACGATCACCGCCAACCTGCCGCCGGTCGACCATCATGGCGAAGTGGTTGAAGACGTCGGTCCGGACAGTATCCGCGTGCGTTTGCCCTACGATCCTGCGTTCATGGGCAGCGAGCCCTGGCAGCATGGCGATGGCCGCGTGTTCTCCGGCCCGATGGTGATGGGCTTCGCGGATACGGCGATGTACAGCTGCGTGATGGCGGCGCTGGGCACCGATGTGATTCCGGTGATGGCCAACCTGAACATCACCTTCCTGCGGCCTGCGCAAGCCGCCGACCTGATCGCCGAGGCCCGCATCGTGCGTCGCGGCGGCCGCCTGCACTACCTGGAATGCTGGCTGACGTCGGCGGGGACATCGGCGCCGTGCGCGCACGTGACGTCGACCTACCGGGTCGCACCCCGCCGCGCGGCCTGACGCGACCTGCCATAACGCCACCCAAGGGGGTATATTCGCACCATGACGACAGACACACGCGGACAGGACTTTCGCGAGGATCGGCGCCGGCGCCAGGGCCTGCCGGCCGACGTGGTGCAGCGGCTGAACCGGCTCGACCCGGCGAAGGCGACCTGGGCGGTAGTGGAGACCTTCGCCGTGATCGCACTTGCGGTGGCGGCGGCGATCGTCTGGTGGCATCCGGTGTCGGTGGTGCTGGCCATGGTGCTGATCGCCACACGCCAGCAAGCCTTCTTCGTGCTGGCGCACGATGCGGCGCACTACCGCATGTACCGGACGCGCTGGCTGAACGACGCGGTGGGCCGGCTGTGCGGCACCGTGGTCGGCATCTCGATGTGCACCTACCGCGTGGTGCACCGGCTGCACCACAACCATCTCTACGAGAAGCAGGATCCCGACATCCCGCTGCACGGCGGCTATCCGCGCGGCGCCGGCTATCTGGCGAAGAAGCTGCTGAAGGACCTGCTCGGCTTCACCGCGTACAAGACCTACGCCTACTTCTTCGGCGCGCCAACCATCAACGACGACGCGGGCGCCGGCAACCGGCCGCTGGACGACACCGCCCCTGCCCTGCGCGCCGCCGCACGCCGCGACCGCTGGGTGGTGGTGGGGTTCCATGCGGCGGCGCCGCTCGTCGCCTTCGCGGCGGGTTATGGCGTCGAATACCTGCTGCTGTGGGTGCTGCCGCTGGTCACTGTGCTGCAGCCATTGCTCAGGCTAAGGGCCATCTGCGAGCACGGCGCCGTCGACGACCTGCACTTGCCGCTCAAGGCCGCACGGACCAACACCGGACCGGCGTGGCTGATGTGGCTGGTGTTCCCGCACCACGTGCACTACCACATCGAGCATCACCTCTACCCGGCGATCCCTCACTACAACCTGCCGGCGGCGCACCGGGCGATGCGCGAGGCGGGCCTGCTGGACGACGCCGAGGTCCGGCCAGTGTGGCAAACGATGCGCAAGGTCTTCGCGCCGCGCCGGGCGGCGGCCGTCGCCGCCTAACTGCCGCGGCCGTAGAGGTCGATCACGCCGCTCTCGACAACCCACCAGATGCCGGCGAACAGGATCGCCGAGACGATCGTGGTGGCCAGCACCTTGCGCCACATCATCGCCTGCACCGGCGCGCCATGCATCTCGCCGCGCACCGCCTCGTCGCCGGTCTCGTGTCGGTTGCGCACGCCCCATGGCAGCACCATGAACAGCACCAGCCACCACAGCACGAAGTAGATTGCCAGGCCGGATATCCAGTCCATGGCCTAAATCCCTGTCCGCTGGCGCGGAACGGCACCGGCCCGCACCCCCACCCGGCCACCCGCGAGGATACAGGCGTTGGGTGGCCGGCAGGGGGAGCGGGCCGGTGGAGGCTTTGTGGTCATGCTCAGACCAGCACTAGCTCCCCCCGGGTGCCGCAGAAGTCC
>JAVKFY010000027.1:0-65441 GCA_040223615.1 Alphaproteobacteria bacterium | reverse complement strand
CTCGACCGTGGTGGCCCCGGCGCCAAGCCCACCGATCAAGCCGGCGCCGCGCCGGGCCTCGGCGCCACCGGTCATCAGCCCGCCGGCGGTTGCGCCCGTGCCGGCCGCACCGGCGCGGCGCCTGGACCTGGCGGCGCTGCCGCGGCCGATGGCGCGCGAGCGGGTCGGTGCCGTACCGATCTACGGGGGCGGGGGGCTGACCTTGCGGCCGCCGGGGACGGCTACGACGGTGATTGGCGCGAACGGCGGGGTGGTACCGTCGCCACCGGCGAGCGGCGGCATACGCCTGCGGCCGCCGACGCCTTCCGTCGCGGCGGCGCCGGCTCTGGCACTGGGCGACGACCTGCCGGCCGGCCGCTTCACCATCGATCTGCGCGGTGCCAGCGTGCAGGACGCGGCGGCGGCCGTGTTCGGTGGCCTGCTGGCCCGGCCGTACACCGTGGCGCCGGGCCTGAACCTGCCGATCACCCTGGCGCCGCAGCGCCCGGTCGATGCCGCCGAACTGATCGTCGCCTTCCGTCAGCAGCTCAATGCCGCCGGCGCCGACCTGCGCCGTACCCCGGAGGGTTACGAGATCGTGCGCTACTGATATGGTCATATAGGTCAAAATGACTATATTGACCTATATTACCATAATTCGTGGAGGGCGCCGGTGAACGAGCGCAAGACCAACTGGTCCGTCGCCGAGGCCAAGGCCAAGTTCAGCCAGGTCATCGAGGAAGCGCGCCACCACGGCCCGCAGACCATCACCCGCCACGGCAAGGACGCCGTCGTCGTGGTCTCGGCCGAGGAGTGGGACCGGCGCACCAAGCCAACCGATACGCTGGCCGACTTCTTCCGGAACTCGCCGCTACGCGGCTCCGGCATCGACCTGGAGCGGGTCAAGGAGTACCCCAGAGACGTCGATCTGTGAGCTTCCTGCTCGATACGAACGTTGTCTCCGAGGAGATCAAGCCGCGACCCGACCCGGGTGTCTCGCAGTGGCTTCGTGAAGCCGATGAGGATCGGGTCTTCGTCAGCGCGGTCACGCTCGCGGAATTGCGTTTCGGCACGGCGCGGCTGCCGGACAGTCGCCGCCGGCGCATGATCGAGGACTGGTTGACGCACCAGGTGATGCAACGCTTCGCCGGGCGCCTGCTCGCGGTCGATACGGCCGTCGCGGACACCTGGGGCGAAGTCGTCGCGGCGTCCTACGCGACGGGCCGTCCGATCTCGATCCTGGACGGGTTCCTGGCCGCCACCGCCGCTGTGCACGACCTGACGCTGGTGACTCGCAACATTTCCGATTTCGTGGCGACTGGCGTGTCGCTGCTGAACCCGTGGACCGACGTCAGTTGAACAGTTTCGGGAAGCTGGTCCGGTAGCGGCGCGGCTTGCGGACGCCGCCGGCCTCCAGGTCGAGGACCGACTGGAACTGCCGGCGCAGGTCGGCGGTGACGTCGGTCGCCTCTTCCGGCGTGCGCACCACGCGCGGCTTCAGCATCACCAGCAGTTCCGTGCGCCGCACGTCGTTGGTGGTGGTGCCGAACAGCGCGCCGACATATGGCAGGTCGGACAGCACCGGCAGTCCGGAGCGGCCGTCGCTGGTGGTCTCGCGGATCAGGCCGCCCAGGGCCAGCGTCTGGCCGCTGCTGACCGCCACCGTGGAGATGATCTTGCGCTGCTGGAAGGTCGGCGAGTTGATGTCGGAACTGGTGGTCCGGGTGACGTCGGAGACCTCCTGCGCGATCTCCAGCGTCACCAGCCCGCTGGCGTTCACCCTCGGCGTGATGCTCAAGGTCACGCCGGTGTCGCGATACTCCACCGAGTTCACGGTGCGGGTATCGCCGACCAGGTTGCCGGTGGACTGCTGCGTAATGATCGGCACCTGGTCGCCGACCTGGAGCTGCGCCGACTGGTTGTCCAGCACCAGCAGCTGCGGCGAGGAGATCATGTTGACCTCGGTCACCTGGCTCAGGGCGTCGACCACCGCGCGCGGATCGCCACTGCTGGTCAAGGTGAAGGCGAAGCCCGGCAGCGTTGGCGCGAGCAGCGAGTTCAGGCCGGCGGTCAGGAAAGTCGTGCCGTCGTCGGCGATGCCCAGACCGCCGGAGTCGAGGAAGAACTGCACCCCGAAGCGCAACTGGTCCTGCAGCGAGACCTCGATGATCGAGGCCTCGATCAGCACCTGCAGCGGCCGCAGGTCGAGCTTCAGCAGCACTTCCTCGATCGCGGCGTATTCCGACGCCGTGGCCAGCACCAGCACGGCGTTGTTGGCGGCATCCGCCATCACCCGGGTGCCCGATGCGGTGGCTGGCGGCGCGGCGGCGGTCTCGGTCGCGCCGGCGGTGCTGCCGGGCGGCGTCGCCTCGGCGGTCGGCACGTTGCGGTCCGGCGGCGGCAGCGGCTGGTCGGCCAGGATGCCGCCGCCTTCCTGCAGGATGCCCTGCAACGAGGCGGCGAGGTCGGCGGCCTTGCCGTTCTGCGCGTAGTAGACGTAGAGCTTGCGCTCGTTCGGGCGCTGGCCGCGGTCCAGCCGGGCGATCCAGTTGCGCGCCTCGTCGAGATAGCGCGGCTGCTGCGCGATCACGATCAACGCGTTCAGCCGCTCCACCGGGATGATCCGCACCGCGCCGGCCAGCGGCCCCTTGGTCAGGTCGCCGAAGATGTTGTCGAGCTCGACCGCCACGGTACGCGCGTCGGCAACCTCCAGGCTTTCCAGCAGCACCGAGCTGCCGGCGAGCTGGTCGACGTCGAACACCGCGATGGTGTCGCGCGCGAGCTGCACCTGGCTGCCGGTACCGGCAACGATGATCAGGCCGCGGTCCGGGTCGGCGCGTACCGTGCCCTGCGAGAAAAGCGGCTCCATGATCGTCGCCATCTCGCCGGCGCCGAGATAGTTCAGCGGCAGCACCGCGAGCTGGTAGCCGCTGGCCCCAGCCCCGGCGCCGAAGCCGATCGAGCCGCCGGTGCTGCCGGCCGGCGCCACGCGATAGACGCCGCCCTGTTGCAGCAGCACCGCGTTGTTCGCCGCCAGCACGGCCTCCAGCACCGGGATCAGGTCGGCCCGCGCCAGCGGCGCGCCGGTCTGCAACGTCACCGTGCCGCGCACCGTCGGGTCGATCACGTAGTTCACGCCCAGCAGGTCGCGCAGGATCACCCCGGCGACCTCGCGGATCTCGGTGTCGGTGAAGTTCAACGTGATGTCGCCCTGGCGCTCGCGCGGCGCGCGGCTGCCGCCGGCACGGTTCACGGTATTACCGGTGCCGCGATAGACCTCCGCGATCTTCGGGTTGCGCGGTGCCGGTGTGTTCGCCTGGGTGGTGGACGATATCCGGGCCGGGTCGGCGCGCACGGCCGGGGCCGGCATGGTCGGCGGATTCAGCGACGCGGCTGGCGCAGCGCCCGACAGCGGCCGACGCGGCGGCTCGCGGCCGCATCCGGCCAGCACCAGGACGGCGACCAGCCCGGCCAGCAGCGCTGTCATCAGCCCACATCGCATCGCCCGGAAATGCTCCAGCTTGTTGTCTGTCAGCATCTTAAGCCGAGGAATTGAATCGCGCTATCAAAGGCCATTCAGGGTTTCACCAGCGGCACCGTGGTTTCCTCGCCATCGCGCGCCAGGCGCAGGTAGTCGGCCCCGATCTCCAGTACCTTCCAGCCATCCAGCGCCTCGCCCTCGCGCACCCGCAGCGTCGGCCCGCCGGCCGCTGGCGCCAGCAGCAGCACCGAGCGACCCGGCGCCGCGACCGCGCCGACGAAGGCATAACGGCCGAGAATCAGGTCCTTGTTGCCGGTCGCCGGCCCGGCCTCGGCGGGGGTCTGGCTGCGCGTCGCCAGGAATAGCGGCCGCGCGGTGGTCTCGTCGAAGCTCGCCAGAGGCGGCATCGGCGCCACCTCGGGCAGCGGCCCGGCCTGGCCGCCGCCGCTTGCCGGCAAGGGCGGCGCCGGGCGCAGCAGCACCGCCGCCCCGACCAGCAGCAGCAGCGCGATGCCGATCAACAGCGTGATCGTGACCCGGCGGCGACCGCTCCGGCTCATGCCGCCGGCTCCGGGAAGCCGATGACGTCGAAACGCACGTCCAGGTGCAGCCCGGCGCCTTCCGCGCGGCCGGTTCGCGCCCGCACGTAGAGCTCGTCGATCAGCAGCACCGGCCGCGCCGCCTCCAGCCGGTGCAACATCGCTTGCAGGCTGCGCGTGTCGGCGGTCAGCCGCGCGCGCAGCACCAGCCGGCCGTCTTCCGTCGCGGTTAGCGCCTCGACGCTGTCCAGCCGGGCACCCGCCGCGATCGCCGCTTCCTTGATCTGCGCCTGCAGCGCCGCGGCGGCCTGGCTGGTGCTGGCGCCCACCAGCAGCGCATCGGTGGTGGCGGCCGGGGCGGTCTCGTCGTCGGCGACGGCGCGATAACGGGCCAGTGTTGCCCGTGCCTGCGCCAGCTCGCGCGCGCCCTGCGCCTGGCTCAGCCGCAGCGGCTCCAGAGCCGCGTCGACCAGCAACACCAGGAGCGCCAGCAGCAGCACGGCGACGATTTTCTGGAACGGCGGCGATAGTCCCATCATCTCGCCAGCTCGATGCGAAACTGGAAGTGCTCTCGTTTGGTCACCGGGTCGGCGGTGACCGGCGCCTGGAAGTCGACCGACGCGATCATCGGCGAGCCCTCCAGTAGTCCGACCAAGGCGGCGGCCGACGCCGTGCTGCCCTCGATCTCGACGCGGCCGTCGACCAGGTTGAACTGGCTGATCCAGGTATCGTCGGGCAGGGTGCGGGTGATCTCCTCCAGCAGCGTCACCGGCGACGGCGCGGAGAGTTTGGCCTGCAGGGCGGCGCGCGTGGCGGCCTGTTGCGACCAGGCGCTCGACCGCTGTCCCAGCCGCGCCTCGACCTCTGGCTTCAACGTGGCGATCTCGGCCCTCAGGGTCGCCAGTTCGCGCGACGTGCGCCACGACGGCGCCAACAGGACGGCGACGGCCGCCAGCACCAGCACCGCCAGCAGCACGCCGTTGAGCGCGCCCATGCCGCCTTCGGCCACGGCGAGGCCCGGCACCGGCAGCACGCGGCCGTCGTCCAGCACCACCCGCGCGACGCGCGCGCCGGCGTTCTCCAAACGCCGACGCAGTCCGTCGACCGCCGTCTTCGGCACCACGGTCAGCGCCACCGCGAGGGTGCGCGCGGCCCGGTCCCGGCCGGTCACGCGCCAGTCGGCGTAAACCTGCGCGGCGCGGAACGGCGTGCGGCGGTCGATCTCGAAGCCGATCACCTCGGCCAGCTCGCTGCCGGCGGCCTGCGGCAGGGTCAGTTCCTGGCGCAACGCCTGCGCCCGCGCCAGCCGCAGCGTGACCGGCTGGTCGATATCGGCGGCCAGCGTGTTGTCGTCCGGCGCCAGCCGACGCAGCTCGCGCCACTTGCCGCCGCGCCGGCGGCCCAGCACCAGCGTCTCGCCATCCACGCGCGCTTCCAGGCCGTCGCCGCCGCCGCGCCAGCCGGCCGGCAGCAGGCTGGCCAGCGTGGTCAGCCACCAGTCCAGGAAGCGGGTGACGGCGCCGCGCGGCGGCGCTGTGTCGAGGGCGGTCATGCGGGGACCGATATCACCCGGGCGCCCGGGCCGACAACCGGCGTGGGCCACTGCTCCCGATCGTGGGCGCTCGCCAGTCCAGGATCAGGTACGGCCGGTCGACCTGCCGCGCCAGCCAGACCAGCGCCTCGCGCCGGAACCGGATGCCGCCGGCAAGCTCGACCGTGGCCGCGATGGTGTGCGCCAGCTTGTGGCTCGGCGCGAACAGCCGCGCCAGTGCCGGCGGCGGGGGCGGCGGCGCCTCGCCGGCCGCGCGCGCCTGACGCCAGCGGTCCAGTGTCAGCCCGTCCAGACCCTTGACCTGTTCCAGCAGCGCCAGGTCGGCCCGCGCCGGGTCCAGGGTCGCGGCGCCGCCGTGCGCGGTCACATACGGCGCCAGCCGGTTGAACATGTCGGCATCGATGCTGAGCACGCGGCGCAACTCCGACAGACTGGTGAAGTCGGCGTTGGCCGGGCCGTCCTCGCGGCCGGCGGCGCGATAGGCGAAGGCCTCGGCGCCAAGCGGCCGGCGGTCGTCGTCAAGGTCGCGCCAGTCCAGAACCGCCGCGGCGGCTCGCTCCGCGTCCAGCCCGTCGATGCCCGCCGCGTTCAGCGCCGCGATCAGCAGCGGTTCGGGCGCCAGGTTGAGGTCGACCTTGCCGGTCTCGTCGCGGACCTCGACCGCGATGGCCTGACCATCGAGGTCGTAGTCGAGGCGCAACACGCCGTCCTCGTCTGCCGCCGGCGGGCTCGCCAGCAGATCGTTCAGGGCGAAGTGGATGCCGGCATCGGCGAGCTGTTCGGCACGGGCCGCTTCGGTGGCGTTGGCGGCCAGCCGCGCCTCGGTGCGTCCGGTCGCGCCCGCCGTCACCGCGATTGCCGCCAGTGCCACCAGTGCCCACAGCACGAGGACGAGCGCGAATCCTCTTTGTTTCATCGGCTGGCCAGGTCGCGGGGCAGGGCGACGATCAGCGGCGCCATGCCGGAAAGTGTCAGGCGGACCAACTCGGGAAGCGCCAGTTCGCCGGTCCAGGTGTCGTGCCAGGACGGGTCGGCTTCACCCGCGTGCCGGCCGTAATAGGCGAAGCGCGCGGGGCCGACGTCGAGCAGGCGCTGGTGCGCGGCGCCGTCGCCCGGCAGCGGCCGCCAGGCCAGACGCAAGCCGCCGGGCGCGTTGTCCAGCACCACGCGATGGCGCCCGCCGCCGGCCGCCGGCGGCATCTCGGTGACCAGTTCCAGCCGGTCCGGCGCGCCGGTGAAGGCGACGCTGTGGCCGGTGTCGGTCGCATCGTTCAGCGGCTCGGCCTGCGCCAGCCGGCCGCGCAGGAAGCTGGCGACGACGCGCCGGTCCTCCAGCGCCTCGGCGGTGGCGTCGACCCGCGCCAGCGTCCCGGCGCCGAGCCGCAGCGACCCGAACAGCAATCCGGCCAGCAACGCCATCAGCGCCAAGCCGACGAGCAGTTCCAGCAACGTAAATCCGCGACTCATGGCTCGGCCCTCAGCCGCACGGTGACCAGGCGGACGTCGACGCCGTCGGCGCCGGTCACCACGGCCTCGTAGCGGTAGAGCCGCAGGCCGCCGTCGCTGGCCGGGCCCAGCGGTTCGGCAGCGCTGCGCCAGTCCAGGCCGGCATCGCGTCCGGTACGGGCCTCGGGCGGCAGGACCGTGGCCTCGGCCAGTCGCGATTGCGCCAGCAGCAGGGCATCGCCCCGGTTCGCGGCGGCCTCCCCGGCGGCCAGCCCGCCGCCCATCGCCTGCAACGCCACGCCCAGACCAAGCGCGGCGATGGCGAAGGCGACCAGCACCTCCAGCAAGGTGAAGCCCCGGTTTGTCGCGTCACCTTTCATCGCGCGACCTCGACCCGGCCGGTGAGCCAGTCGACGTTGACGGTGGTCGCGGCGTCGCCGTGGCGCAGGGTGAGGCTGGCGCCCGACGCGCTGCCGTCGGGCAAAAACCTCACTGTCCGTTCGCCCGGTGCCAGCGACACCGTCAGCGTTTCCACGTCGCGCGCCGGCAGCGCGGTTTCAATGCGGTCGACACGGTATGTCAGCGCCACCGGATCGACCGCGACCGCGACTTCGCGGCGCTGGGCGATGGCGGTGGCGCGGGCGGCGCGCAGGTCCTGCGCCAGGGTCCGGGCCGCCCCGGCCACGTCGCCGCCGCGCCACGCCGCCGGCCGCGTCGGGATCGCCACCGCGTAGACCAGCGCCAGCATCGCCAGGACGACGAGCAGTTCGAGCAGGGTGAAGCCGGCCTGGGAGCGCCCAACAGGACGCGACCAACCCAAAACCGTCATGCCGGCGAAGGCAGGAATCCAGGCAGCGGTCCCGCCGGGCGAGGACGTCGCCCCATGGCCCCTGGATGCCAGCCTTCGCTGGCATGACGGGAGACACTTACTTGCTACGTATGTCGGCGTCGTCGCCATCGCCGCCTTCCGCGCCGTCGGCGCCGAGCGAGACGATCTCGAAGCCGCGGCCGGGCTCGTCCACCACGCGGTAGCGATATGGCCGGCCCCAGGGGTCCATCGGCACCTCGCTGCCCTGCAGGTAGGGGCCGTTCCAGCGCGGCGCGTCGCCTGGCTTGGCGACCAGCGCCGCAAGCCCCTGTTCGTCGCTGGGGTAGGTGCCGACGTCGAGCCGGTAGTGGTCCAGCGCGCCGGCCAGCATCTCCACCTGGACCAGCGCCACGTCGCCCTTGGCCTTGGCGAACAGCCCGATGACGCGCGGCGCCGCGAAGCCGGCGACCAGCGCCAGCAGGGCCAGCACCACCAGCATCTCCAGCAGCGTAAACCCCTGCTCGTCTCTGTTGTCTTCTCTCACAGCACCAGCTCGTTCAGGCCGAGGACGGCGGCCAGGACCGACAGGATGATGCCGCCGACCAGTGCACCCAGCGCCAGCGTCAGCGCCGGCACCAGCACGGCGATCAGCCGGCGCACCGCGGCATCTATCTCGGCTGCCTGCATGTCGGCGGCCTGTTCCGCCAGCGGGCCGAGCCGGCCGGTGGCCTCGCCGACACGCAGCAGGTCGACCATGGAACGCGGCAGCAGATCGCCACCGGCCGCGTCGGCCAGCGTCTCGCCCTGGCGCAGGGCGCGGGCGGCGTTGTCCAGGTGATCGGCGACGGCCTGGTTTCCGGCGGCCTCGGCTCCCAGCTCGACCGCGCGCGGCAGCGGCACCCCGCCGCCCAACAGAGCGCCCAGCGCCCGCGCGAATCGTTCGGCCGCGATCCAACGCGCCAGGCGCCCGATCACCGGCAACCGCAGCCATGCCGCGTGCAACGACCGGCGCGGGCCCGGCTTGGTCAGCGCCATGCGCAAGGCCAGCCAGCCGCCCAGCAGCACGATCGGCAGCAGCCAGCCGGCGGCGTCGACTGCATCGGCGATGGCGACCAGCACCGCGGTCGGCCACGGCAGTGCCTGGCCGGCCTGGCGGAACATCTGCTCGAACTCGGGGATCACCGCGACCATCAGCACCGCGACCGACAGCGCCGCCACCACGACCAGGATGACCGGATAGATCAGCGCCGACTGCACCTGCTCGACGGCGGCGCGGGCACGTTCGAGGTAGCGCGCGATACGGTCCGTTGCGCCAGCCAGGTCGCCGCCGGTCTCACCGGCGCGCAGCAACGCCACGAACAGGGCAGGGAATCCGGCGCGTTCGGCGGCCTGCGACAACGCCTGCCCGCCGCGCACCTGGCCGAGCAGACGTTCGGCGGTCGCGGCCAGCCGGGCGTCCTCCGCGCCGCGCAGCACGGTCAACGCCTGTTCGACGGTGAGGCCGGCGTCCAGCAGTCCGGCGAGCTGGCGCGCGAACCGGGCCAGCGGCCGGCCGCCCAGCCCGTGGCGTTGCCCGATGGGCTGCGTCAGCATCGCCCACAGGCCGCTCGCGCGCGCCGGCGCGGCGCCCTTTGGGTCGGCCCGGATCGGCAGGTAGTCGCTGGCCTGCAGGCGCTGGATCACCTCGGCGCGGTCGCTGGCCTCCATCTCGCCGTCGGTGACCTCGCCGTCCGGCGCCACCGCGCGGTATTCGAACACCGGCATGCTCAGCTGCCCGCCTGGGTCACGCGCAAGACCTCCTCCAGGCTGGTCTCGCCGGCGGATGCCTTGCGCATGCCGTCGTCGCGCAGCGAGCGCATGCCGGCGCCCAGCGCGTGGCGGCGCAGTTCGGCGCTGTCGGCCCCGGTCAGCACCAGCCGGCGCAGTTCGTCGTCCACGGTCAGCAGTTCGCCGATGGCGGCACGACCGCGATAGCCGTCGCCGCACGCCGCGCAGCCCGCCGCGACGCCCAGCGTGCCGTCGCCCGGCTGGCCCAGTTCGCCGGCCGGAACCTGCCTCGCGCAGCTCGCGCACAGGCGCCGCACCAGCCGTTGCGCCAGGACGGCTCGCAGCGTGGACGTGATCAGGTAGGGCTCCACACCCATGTCGGTCAGGCGGGTGACCGCGCTGGCGGCGTCGTTGGTGTGCAGGGTGGAGAGCACGAGGTGGCCGGTCAGCGCCGCCTGCACGGCGATGCGCGCGGTCTCGCCGTCGCGGATCTCGCCGATCAGCACCACGTCCGGGTCGTGCCGCAGCACCGAGCGCAGGACGGTGGCGAAGTCCAGTCCGATGCGCGGGCGCACCTGGATCTGGTTGATGCCCGGCAGGCGGTATTCCACCGGGTCCTCGACGGTGACGACGTTGGCCGCGCCGGTGTCGATCCGGTTCAGCGCGGCGTAGAGCGTGGTGGTCTTGCCCGACCCGGTCGGCCCGGTCACCAGCACGATGCCGCTGCTCGCCTGCAACACGCCGTCCAGCCCATCGCGCAAATCCGCCGCGAAACCGAGATCGTGCAGGTCGAGCGGCGCCTGTTCCCGGTCGAGCAGCCGCAGCACCACCGACTCGCCGTGCACGGTGGGCAGGGTGGAGACGCGCACGTCGATGTCGCGGCCCTGCACGGTGGCCGAGGTGCGGCCGTCTTGCGGCAGCCGGCGCTCGGCGATGTCGAGGCCGGCCATGACCTTGATGCGGCTGACCAGGGCCGGGTGCAGCGAGGCCGGCGGCGCCTCGCGCGGCCGCAGCACGCCGTCGACGCGCAGCCGCAGGCGCAGGCCGTCGGCGGCCGGCTCCAGGTGGATGTCGCTGGCGCGTTCGGCCAGGGCCTCCGCGATCAGCCGGTCGACCAGCCGGATCACCGGCGCGTCGCTGGCGTGGTCGGCCAGGCGTTCGATGTCGGCGCTGGCCACCTGGGTCGCGGCCGGCGACAGGCTGGGTCCGGCCGCGGTGCCGTAGAGCCGGTCGATCGCCGCGGCGATGGTCGCGGGCGCGGCGACGAACGGGCGCACCGGCTTGCCGACCAGCAGGCGCATGGCGTCGCGCGTGTAGTCGTCCTGCGGGTCGGCCATGGCCAGATCGAGGCCGTCGTCGCGCTCGGCCAGCGGCAGCACCCGGGCGTTGCGCAGGAATTGCGGCGTCACCCGTTCGCCCAGCAGTGGCCGGTCGGGAAAATCCGCGGCCAGCGGCAGGTCGAGCGCGGCGGCCAGCGCGCCGGCCATTTCGTCGTCGGCGACCATCGCCATCCGGCTCAGCACCTGGTCGAGGCGCTGGCCGCTGGCGCGGCTCAGGTCGCGCGCGCGCTCCAGCCCGCGCCGGTCGAGCTGGCCGCGTTCGATCAGGATGTCGCCGAGATCAGCCATTGGCCGAGATCATAACGCTAAAGCACTGGCCCGTAGAGCCAAACCAGCCACAAACCGGCGGCCAGGAACGGCCCGAAGGGAATTTCCTCCGCCTTGGCCAGCCGTCCCATCAGGCGGCCCGGCACGGCCACGACGAGCGCCGCCACCGCGGCCACCAGCACCACCGAGGGCAGGGCGGCCCAGCCGACCCAGGCGCCGGCCGCCAGCGCCAGCTTCACATCGCCGCCGCCCAGCCCGTCCTGGCCGCGAAATCGCAGGTAGGCCCAGCGCAATGCCCAGAAGGCGCCGGCCCCGACCACCGCGCCGATCGCCGAATCGAGCCAGCGCCCGTCGTAGACCGCATAGCCGAAGCCGGCCGCCGCCAGCGGCCAGGTCAGGCCGTCGGGCAGGATTCTCGCCTCCCAGTCGGCCAGGCTCAGCGCCAGCAGCACCCAGCCCAGCACGCAGCTCGCCCACAGCAGCTCCAGCCGGTGCGGCAGCACCCAGATCGCCCAGGCCGTCAGTACCAGCGCCGCGACCTCGATCAGCGGATAGACCGGCGGAATCGGCGCCGCGCAGTGCCGGCAGCGGCCGCGCGTGGCCACCCAGGTCAGAATCGGGGTCAGGTCGATGGCATCCAGCGTGGTGCCGCAGATCGGGCACTCGGAACGCACCATGCCGACCGGCCGCCCGGCCGGCAGTCGCATCGCCAGCAGCCCGCCGAAGCTGCCCGAAGCCGGCGCCAGCAGCAGCGCCGGCACCGCGCCGGCGGTCCAGTACAGCCACTCCGGTGTGGTCACGATGTCCGCAAGCCTTGCCCCGCCATCCAGCGTTTCCGATAGTGCGCGCCGCGAATCCTGGCCGATGGCAAGCGTATAGCAGATGAACCCGATACATTTCCTGATCGCACTGCTGGCCGTGGTGTCGGTCACCGGCTCGCTGGCCTTCGCGGCGCTGCTGACCCGGCCCGAGGCGCCGGCGATGATGGCGCCCGGGGCGCCGCCGATGTCACCGGGTGCACCGTCCACGACCGGTCAACGGCCCGACCAGGCGACGATTGTGGCCCGCGTGGAGGCGCTGCGCGAGCGCCTGGTCGCCGATCCGGACGACGGCGAGGGCTGGAAGATGCTGGGCCGCTCGATGATGTCGCTCGGCCGTTTCGGCGACGCGGTTACCGCCTACAGCCGTGCCGCGCAATTGTTGCCAAGTGATCCGGAAGTGCGCGGCGCCCTGTTGCAGCTTGAGGAAAAGGCCCGCGAAAGCCGGGCTCATGAGCAACCGGCGGACGACAAACCAGCGCAATAACACGACTTTTCCGCCAAAGCGTTTGCCACACCCGGCACTGCCGCCCATAATTCGACCCAGACATCCGACAGGTCACGGCAACGGGGAGGGACAAGTCGATGCTCTGGAGCGGGCTAGCGGGCCGCAGAGCTCGTGGCGTCGCAGTCGCTATCTGCACCTTGGTTGGTGCGATGGTGGCCGGCGCCCTGACGATTTCCGCCGCGCAGGCGCAGGAACTGCCGAATTTCGCGGAGGACGCACACGTTGGTGTCGCGTCCTGCGCCGGCAGTACCTGTCACGGCGCGGTACAGCCGGCGGCGAAGGCCACCGTGCTGCAGACCGAGTACATCACCTGGCAGCGGCAGGATAAGCACGCCAATGCCTACAAGGTGCTGTTGAACGACAGGTCAAAGCGCATCGCGCGCAATCTGGGCCTGGAGGCGGCGCATACCGCCAAGATGTGCCTGGATTGTCATGCCGACAATCCGACGGCGCAGCGGGGCACGCAGTTCCAGATTTCCGACGGCGTCGGCTGCGAAGCCTGCCACGGCGGTGCCGTGCGCTGGCTCGGTATCCACGTCTCGGGCCTGGCCGACCATGCTCAGAACGTCGAGAACGGCCTCTATCCGACCGAGGATCCGGTGGCGCGGGCCAAGCTCTGCCTGTCCTGCCACTTCGGCGAGCAGCGCAAGTGGCTGACGCACCGGATCATGGGCGCCGGCCATCCGCGGGTCAGCTTCGAGCTCGACACCTTCACCGCGATCCAGCCGGCGCACTACGAAGTCGACGAGGACTACGTCAAGCGCAAGCAGGTCGCCAGCGGCGTGCAGACCTGGGCCATCGGTCAGGCGATCCAGGTCTCCGAGCTGATGGAGGCGATGGCCGATCCGAAGATGGGCCGCGACGGTATTTTCCCGGAGCTGGTGCTGTTCGACTGCCACGCCTGTCACCACCCGATGAGCAACCTGCGGTGGGAGCCGCGTGCTTCGACCGGGCTGCAGCCGGGCATTCCGCGGATCAACGACTCCAACCTGCTGATGCTGCGCATCATCGCCGACGCGGTGGCGCCGGATCAGGGCAAGAAGCTGCGTGAGCAGACCCTGGCCCTGCACCAGGCGTCGGTCACCGGGCCTGAGGCGACGGTCAGCGCCGCCAAGGCGGTGAAGGCGACCGCCGATGCGCTGGCGGGCACTTTCGCCGGCCGCAGCTTCTCCGGCGACGACGTCAAGAAGCTGTTGGACGGCGTGGTGCAGAACGGTCTGTCCGGCGAGTATGTCGACTACGCCGCCGCCGAGCAGGCGACCATGGCGGTGGGCTCGCTGCTCGCCACCTGGCGCAAGATCGGCGGACTCGGCGAGGCCCAGTTCAACGAGCTGAACGCCTCGCTCGATGCCGCCTTCAAGGCGGTGGAGAACGACGAATCGTACCGGCCGGCGGCGTATCGCTCGGCCTTGCAGAACTTCAAGGCGGCGGTCGACAAGATCTAGACGCCGCTCGGCAAGTCCGACGGGCCTCGCTCGCAAGGGCGGGGCCCGTTGCCGTTTGGCGAAGTGCCCGGAGAGCGACGATGGATCAGGCACCCCTGCGAACCGCCCGGCTGGTCGGCGAGCCGCCGGCCGACTCCGACCTGCCGGACCTGCGGGCGATGTTCCAGCATCCCGACTTCGCCGCCACCATGTCGGCCGACGGCGCACCGTGGCCGGAGCAACGCATCGGCTTGTTCCTGGAGCGCGCGTGGGCGCACTGGACGCTCTACGGTTTCGGCAGCTATGTGTTCCGCGATCAGGCCGGCGCGCTGGTCGGCTATTGCGGCCTGCGGCTAACCCTCTTGGAGGGCGAACCGGTGGTCGAACTGCTCTACGGCGTGGCGCCTGCCTTCCATCGCCAGGGCCACGCCACCGAGATGGCCGGCGCCCTGATCGCCGACGGCGAGACCCGGCTTGGCGTCCGCGAGATCGCCGCCTGGACGCTCCCCCGCAACACCGGCTCGCAGAAGGTCATGCAGGCCTGCGGTTTCACCTACGAGCGCGACATCACCTACGCTGACCTGCCGCACGTGCTGTACCGGCGGCGAGGTTGAGAGACACCCGAATCGTATCCGGCCATGACGTGTTCTTCTTGTCTCAGCCGGCCTTGACCCGGCTATCGCATGCCGGGTGCTACACGTACTTCACCACGCGCTTGCCGGTGTTCTCGCCCTTCAGCATGCCGATGAAGGCGGCCGGGGTGTTCTCCAGGCCGTCGACGACGTCCTCCGCGTAGTGCATCTGGCCGTCGCGCAGGTAGCCGGAGACCTCGTCCAGAAAGGCGTCGAGCCGGTCTGCGTGGTCGGAGACGATGAAACCCTGGATGCGCACGCGGTTGCGCGTGATGTTCGCGATGTTGTGGATTCCGTCGGGCGTGGTCAGGTTGTACTGGCTGACCATGCCGCATTCGACCAGCCGCGCGTTCATGTTGACCCGCGCCAGCACCGCGTCCAGCGCGGCGCCGCCGACATTGTCGAAATAGACGTCGATGCCATCCGGCATCAGCCGGTCGAGCGCTTCGGTGTAGTCTTCCGCGTGGTGATCGAAGGCGCCGTCGAAGCCCAGCTCGCCGGTCAACCACGCGATTTTCTCCGGCCCGCCAGCGGAGCCGATCACGCGGCAGCCGCGGATGCGGGCGAGCTGGCCCGCGACTTGGCCGACCGCGCCGGCCGCCGCCGACACGTAGAACTGCTCGCCCGCCTTCGGCTCGCCGAGATCGTAGGTGCCGACATAGGCGGTCATCCCCGGCATGCCGAGAACGCCCAGGTGGTAGGAAATCGGCGCCTGCGCCGGGTCGATTCTGCGCAGCTGGCCGTCGTCGGATGCCAGGCCGTAGTCGGCCCACCCGGTCATCGCGAAGACGAAGTCGCCCTCCCGGTAGCCGTCCAGCCTGGAGGCCACGACCTCGCCGACCGTGCGTCCCGGCATGGTCGCGTTCAGCGCGAAGGGCTGGCGGTAGGAAGCGACGTCGTTCATGCCACCGCGCATGTAGGGGTCGACCGAGGCGTAGTGGTTGCGGATCAGCACCTGGCCCTCGGCCGGTTCCGGCACCGCCGCCTCGACCAGCGTGAAATTCTCCTCGCTGACCCAGCCTTTCGGCCGGCTGGCGAGATGCACCTGGCGGTTGGTCTCGGCCATGCTCAGCCCTCGCGCTCGGCGATCTTCACCACCTGCTTGCCGAAATTCTCGCCCTTCAGCATGCCGATGAAGGCCGCCGGCGCGGTTTCGATGCCGTCGGACACGTCCTCGCGGTAGCGGACCTTGCCCTCGGCCAGCCAGCCGCTCATCTCCTGGATGAAAGCCGGCAGCCGGTCGAAATGGTCGGACACGATGTAGCCCTGCATCGTCAGGCGCTTGCCGATGATGTGGAACAGGTTCTTCACGCCCTCGGGCTGCTCCAGGTTGTACTGCGAGATCATGCCGCAGGTGACGATGCGGCCCTTCGGGTTCATCGCGTTCAGCGCCGCGTCGAGCATCGCGCCGCCGACATTCTCGAAGTAGATGTCGACACCCTTGGGGCAGCGCTCGGCCAGCGCGTCGTCGAGCGAGCCCACGGTCTTGTAGTTGAAGGCGCTGTCATAGCCGGCCTCCTTGGTCAGCCAGTCGACCTTGGCGTCGTCGCCGGCCGAGCCGACCACGTGGCAGCCCTTCAGCTTGGCGATCTGGCCGACGATCTGGCCGACCGCGCCGGAGGCGGCGGAGACGTAGACCGTCTCGCCCGACTTCGGCTTGCCGATGTCGAGCAAGCCGACATAGGCGGTCATCCCCGGCATGCCGAGCACGCCCAGGAACCAGGATAGCGGCACGTCGGCCGGCGGAATCGCCATCAGCCCGGCGCCGTCCTTGACCAGCGTGTACTGCTCCCAGCCGAGCATGCCGGAGACGATCTGCCCGGCCTTGAAGTTCTGGTTCTCGGAGGTCGCAACCTGGCCGACCGCGCCGCCCATCAACGGCTGGCCGATCTGGAACGGCGGCACGTAGGACTTCCGGTCATTCATCCGTCCGCGCATGTACGGGTCGACCGACAGGAACAGGTTGCGCACCACCACGTCGCCGTCGCCCGGCGCCGGCACCGGACTCTCCGCCAGCTCGAAATTGTCCGGGGTCACCCAGCCCTTGGGCCGGGACTTCAAAAGGATCTGCTTGTTGGTCGCCGTCATGTCACCCTCGTTCGATTGAGATTTGCCGCGACCATAGCGCGTATATGCGCTTGTGCCAGAGCTTGTTGATATCTATCTTTGGTAGATATCATTTGGAGGCCATCGTGTCGAAAGCCGGAACCGCGAAGGTGTTCATGCACGGCCGCAGTCAGGCGGTGCGTCTGCCCAAGGAGTTCCGCCTGTCGTGCGACAAGGTGCGCGTGAAGCGCGTCGAAGGCGGCGGCATCCTGCTGGAGCCGATGTACACCGACATCGACGAATGGTTCGCGGCGCTCGACCGGCTGGCTGACCCCTCGTTCATGGAGAAAGGCCGCGAGCAGCCGCCGATGCCGGAGCCCGACCCCGAGGACAGCTTCGATTGAGCTATCAGCTCGACACGAATGTCGTGGTCGATGCATTGCGCCAAGGGAGCGGGCCGGTGCAGCGTCGGCTTCGAGCGGCGATGTCGGATGGGGTCGCCATTTCGTCGATCGTGCGGTTCGAGCTTTGGTACGGCGTGGTGCGAAGCGGCAACCAAGACAGGCATGCTGAGCTGCTCCGTGCCTTCCTGGCCGGCCCGGTCGACGTCTTGCACTTCGGTGTCGATGAGGCGGATTGCGCGGCCGAAATCCGTGCCGATCTTGCGTCGGATGGAAGGTTGATAGGCCCCTACGACATCATGATCGCGGCGCAGGCGTTGCGTGCAGATGCAACGCTGGTGACCGCCAACACGCGCGAGTTCCACCGCGTGAAAGGGCTGCGCTGCGAGAACTGGCGCTAGCCGCCGATATTGCCGCGCTCGCCGCTTGGCCCTAGAAATCGAGCATGACAGATAAGCTGACCATCGCGCTGGCGCAGTTGAACCCGACCGTTGGCGATATTCCCGGCAATGCCGCCAAGTTGCGCACCGCGCGCGCCGCGGCGGCGGACAAGGGCTGCGACCTCGTCGTCGCCGGCGAGCTGTTCCTGATCGGCTATCCGCCGGAGGACCTGGTGCTCAAGCCGGCCTTCGTCGACGACGCGATCGAGGCGCTGGAGGCGCTGGCGATGGACACCGCCAAGCCGGGTCCGGCGCTGCTGGTCGGCACGCCGTGGCGCCAGGACGGCAAGCTCTACAATGCCGTGGCGCTGCTCGACGACGGCAAGATCGCCGCCGTGCGGCTGAAGTATCACCTGCCGAACTACGACGTCTTCGACGAGATGCGGGTCTTCGCCCAGGGGCCGCTTCCGGGCCCGATCAACTTCCGGGGCGTGCGGCTGGGCGTGCCGATCTGCGAGGACATCTGGTTCGAGGACGTGGTCGAGTGCCTGGCCGAGACCGGCGCGGAGCTGCTGATCGTCCCCAATGGTTCGCCGTTCGACGTCGAGAAGACCGACAGCCGGCTGAACCACATCGTCGCGCGCGTCACCGAGAGCGGCCTGCCGCTGGTCTACCTCAACCTGGTCGGCGGCCAGGACGAGCTGGTGTTCGACGGCAACTCGCTGGTGATGAACGCCGACTGCAAGCTCGCCGCGAGCATGCCGTCGTTCGTTGAGGACCTGGCGGTGACCACCTGGACCCGCGAGGCCGACGGCTGGGTCTGCGCTTCCGAAGCCCAGGCGACCCAGGCCGAGGGCATGGAGTCGGTCTACCGGACCATGGTGCTGGGCCTGCGCGACTACGTGAACAAGAACCGCTTCCCCGGTGTCGTGCTCGGCATGTCGGGCGGCATCGACAGCGCGCTGTCGGCCGCCGTCGCCGTCGACGCCCTGGGGCCGGACCGGGTCTGGTGCGTGCGCTTGCCGTCGAAATACTCGTCGGAGGGCAGCCTGACCGACGCCGAGGAGTGCGCCAAGCTGCTCGGCGCGCGCTCCGACACCGTCGGCATCGAACCGGCCGTGGAGGCCTTCGAGGCCATGCTGGGCGAGGTGTTCGCCGACAAGCAGCCCGACATCACCGAGGAGAACATCCAGTCGCGCAGCCGCGGCCTGGCGCTGATGGCGATCTCCAACAAGTTCGGCCACATGGTGCTGACCACCGGCAACAAGTCGGAAATGTCGGTCGGCTACGCGACCATCTACGGCGACATGGCCGGCGGCTACTCGGTGCTGAAGGACGTCTACAAGACCACCGTCTTCGCGCTCTGCAACTGGCGCAACCAGAACCGGCCGGCCGGTTGCCTTGGCCCGCAGGGGCGGGTGATCCCGGAAGCGATCATCACCAAGCCGCCGTCGGCCGAGCTGCGCCCGGACCAGAAGGACGAGGACTCGCTGCCGCCCTACGACGCGCTGGACGACATCCTGCACTGCCTGATCGAGAAGGAGATGGCGTTCGAGGAGATCGTCGGCCGCGGTCACGACGCCGCCGTGGTCAGCCGCATCGAGCACCTGCTCTACATTGCCGAGTACAAGCGCCGTCAGGCCCCGCCGGGCGTGAAGATCACGCAGAAGAATTTCGGCCGCGACCGCCGCTACCCGATCACCAACGCCTTCCGCGACGCCCGCTAATGAAATTCCTGTCGTCATCCCGGGCAACCCCGGCCTTGGGCCGGGGGCGACCCGGGATCAACGGGCAGCGACACGCAAGCCGCTGGCCGTTGATCCCGGCTCTCCCTTCGGTCGGCCGGGATGACGGGTTGTGGAGAGCGCGGCCATGAGCGCGACGCGTTTCGCGCCGAGCCCCACCGGCCTGCTGCACGTCGGCAACGCCCGCACCGCGCTGATCAACTGGCTGGTCGCGCGGGCCAGTGGCGGGTCGTTCCTGCTGCGCCTCGACGATACCGACCGGGAGCGCTCCGAGGAACGCTACGCCGACGCCATCCAGCAGGACATGCGCTGGCTCGGGCTGGACTGGGATCGGCTGGAGCGACAGTCCGGGCGCCAGGCGCGCTACGACGACGCCATCGCCACGTTGAAGGCCGCCGGGCGGCTCTACGCCTGCTACGAGACGCCGGAGGAACTGTCCCTGAAGCGCGCCGCGCTGCGCCAGGCCGGTCGGCCGCCGATCTACGACCGCGCCGCCCTGAACCTCACCGATGTCGACAAGGCCACGCTGGAGGGCGAGGGGCGACGACCGCACTGGCGTTTCCTGCTGCGGGCCGAGGCCATCGAGTGGGACGACCGGGTACACGGGGCCCAGCATTTCGAGGCCGAGAACCTGTCCGACCCGGTGCTGATCCGCGAGGACGGCTACGCGCTCTACACCCTGACCTCGGTGGTCGACGACATCGAGCTCGGCATCGACACGGTGATCCGCGGCGACGACCATGTCAGCAACACCGCCACGCAGATCCAGCTGTTCCGGGCGCTCGGCGCTGAGCCTCCGGCTTTCGCGCACCACAGCCTGCTGGCCGGCGCGGACGGGGAGAAATTGTCGAAGCGGATCGGCTCGCTGTCGCTCCGCCAGCTCCGCGAAGCCGGCTACGAGCCGATGACGGTGAACAGCGTGCTGGCCCGCATCGGCTCGGCCGATCCGATCGAGCCGTTCACGTCGCTGGACCAGCTCGTCGCCAGCTTCGACCTCGGCCGCCTGGGCCGCAATCCGGCGCGCTTCGGCACCGAATTGTTGGACGACCTGAACCCGAAGGTCCTGCACGCCACCGACTACGCGCAAGTGGCCGCACGTCTGGGCGATCTCGGCGTCGACGGGCCGGCATTGTGGGACGCGGTGCGCGGCAACTTGTCGAAGCTGGACGAGGCGCGCGACTGGGCCCGGATCTGCATCGGGCCGGTCGAGCCGCTGCGCGAGGAACTGGCGTTCCTGGACGAGGCTGCCGACCTGTTGCCGGAGGACCTGGACTGGTCGGCATGGACCGGTGCGCTGAAGCAGAAGACCGGGCGCAAGGGCCGGGCGTTGTTCCGGCCGCTGCGGTTGGCGCTCACCGGCCGCGACCACGGACCGGAAATGGCTGCGCTGCTGCCGCTGATCGGCCGTCGCCGTGCCGAGGCGCGCTTGCGCGGCCAGACGGCGTGAGACAGAAGACGCCGACCAGCAGCGTCACGAATACCATGTAGTGCGAATAGCGATAGTCGGCCGACGGCGCCAGGACGAACAGCGCGCTTTCGTACAGCAGGCCGCTGGCCGCCAGCAGCAGCAGATCGGTACGGCGTCGCCAGGCCAGCCAGGCGGTCATCGCCGCGAGCAGCAGCAGGTGCGCCCAGGGGCGGAACACTGGCAGCCGCGACAGCCGCTGCAGCCGTCGTTCCAGGACTCGATGGTGCCAGAAGGGGCCGGGATTGGAGCCGTAGTCCTTCCCGTATCTTGGCGTGAAGGCGTTCGGTTGCATCATCGCGAACGTCCAGGTCCGGGCCTCGGTCAGCCCGATGACATGCCGGAAGACCTGCCAGCGGTGGCGCAGCCAGGCCGTCGGGTCGGCGCGTATCGCGGCGAGCCACGCGCTGGGCAGCATCCGCACCGCCGCATCGTCGCCGGTGGGAGCATCGCTGGTTGGCCAGCTCAGCGGGCCGCCCGACCGATCCAGCAGGCGGAGCCAGTTGCGCGGCGTGTACGCCGCTGCCACGTCCGCGACCTGCGCCCCGGCGCGATAGCGTGCCGGGATCGACTCGACCAACGATTGGCGGGTCGCGGCATCGTCGCTATTGGCGACGACCCCGGCGATGTCGAAGAGCGCCACCGAGATCCAGGGATGCTTGGGTATGTCGGTCAGCGAACGGTTCACCACCATGCCCGCGAGCAGGATTGCCCCGGCCAGCGGCACCGCCATCAGCGACGACGTCACCAGCCCGCGCCGCAGCGCGACATGGATGGCCCACGCCAGCAGCGGATAGACCGCGAAGATGGCGTTGACGCGCAGGCTCGTGCTGGCGAACAGCGCGACCAGGCCGACAGCGACGGCGAGCACGGTCGCGGCGTCGGCGCGCGTGCCATGCCGTTGGAGCGCCAGTATGCTCCCGATGGCGACGAACAACGCGCCCCACATCAGGTTGTCTTTCCAGATTGCGCCGGCGATGCCGAAGACTTGCGGCGTGAACAGCGCGGCGAACAGCAACAGCGCGCCGAGCCAGGGCGGCCCGTTGCCAAGCCCGAACCGCCAGGTCAGATAGGCACCGATCCAGATCAGCGCGGTTTGCAGCACCAGCATGCCGGTCGGCCCGGGCCACAGCCGATCGACGAACGACCAGATGAAAGCCATGACCGGCGGATGCCAGTCGCTATAGACGCCGTCCCGGGCTTGCAGGAGCTGGCCGACGGAGTCGTTGCTCATGAAGCCGGGGTAGAGGATCACCAGGTAGACCAGCGCACCGGCGGCGAACAGGAGAGCGGGCGTGGGACGGAGGCTGGCGCGCGCCGGAGCCGACGGTGCTGTCATGCGGCGCTGGTCCTCGGCGAGTCAGGCAGCAGGGCATCTCTGGCGGCCAATGGTGCGGACAATTGCCCGACGTCGCAACCGCCGCCGGCTGTCGGCTTGCCCTGAGACCGCATCCGAACTACACAATCGCCCGCGCAAGGCGCGTCCAAACCCTACGTTCGAGAACCAAGAGTCCGGGACGAGGCCCCCCATGTCGCTTGTCGTCTACAACACGGCCACACGGAGCAAGGAGCGGTTCGCGCCGCTCGACCCTGCGCACGTGCGGCTCTACGTGTGTGGACCGACGGTGTACGACCAGCCGCATATCGGCAATGCCCGCCCGGTGGTGGTGTTCGACCTGCTGGCCCGCCTGCTGCGCCGGCTCTATCCGCGCGTCACCTACGTCCGCAACATCACCGACGTGGAGGACAAGATCAACGCGCGGGCCAAGGAGCGCGGCATCTCCATCGACGAGGTCACCGAGCCGGTGATCGAGGAGATGCACGCCGACTTCGCGGCGCTGAACGCGTTGCCGCCGGACGTGGAGCCGCGCGCGACGCGGCACATCGCCGAGATGATCGCGATCATCGAGACCCTGATCGCCAACGGCAATGCCTATGAGGCGGAAGGCCACGTGCTGTTCAACGTGCCCACGATGGCGAGCTACGGCGATTTCGCGCGGGTCAGCCAGGATGAGTTGCAGGCCGGTGCCCGCATCGAGGTCGCGCCCTACAAGAAAAACCCGATGGACTTCGTGCTGTGGAAACCGTCGGACGCCGACCAGCCGGGCTGGGACAGCCCGTGGGGCTGGGGCCGGCCGGGCTGGCACATCGAGTGCTCGGCGATGTCCAAGGCGCATCTCGGCGAGACCTTCGACATTCACGGCGGCGGCCTCGACCTGATCTTCCCGCACCACCAGAACGAGGTGGCGCAGTCGGAATGCGCGCACCACGCGCCGATGGCAAAGTATTGGATGCACAACGGCTGGCTGATGGTCGAGGGCGAGAAGATGTCGAAGTCGCTCGGCAACTTCATCGTGCTGCACGACCTGCTCAGCGAGTTCCCGGGCGAGGCAATCCGCCTGGCGCTGCTGTCGGCGCACTACCGCCAGCCGCTGGACTTCACCCGCGAGAGCTTGCGCCAGGCCAAGGCGACGCTCGACCGCTGGTACCGCGCCGCCGATGACGCCGAACCGGCCGGCGACCTGCCCGACGGCCTGATGGCTGCCTTGCAGGACGACCTGAACGTGCCGGCCGCGCTGCCGTCGCTGCACGCTCTGGCCGACAAGGCGCTGGCCGGTGACAAGGCCGCCGCGTCGTCGCTGCGGGCCGCGGGGGACCTGCTGGGCGTGCTGCAACAGCCGGCCGCGAGCTGGTTCCAGGGCGGTGACGGCGATGCCTCGGAGATCGAGGACGCCATCGCCCGGCGCATCGCCGCGCGCAAGGCGAAGGAATTCGCCGAGGCCGACCGCATCCGCGACGAACTGGCCGCCAGCGGCATCATTCTGGAAGACGGACCGCAGGGCACGACCTGGCGGCGGGCGAACTGATGAAAGAGCGTATCTACCTGTTCGACACCACGCTGCGCGACGGCGCGCAGACCTCGGGCGTCGACTTCTCGGTCGAGGACAAGCGGCACATCGCCGTCGCCCTGGATCAGCTCGGCGTCGACTATGTCGAGGGCGGCTGGCCCGGCGCCAACCCGACCGACACGGCGTTCTTCGACGCCCCGCCGATGCTGAAGACCGCCAAGCTCACCGCCTTCGGCATGACCCGCCGGCCCGGCCGGTCGGTCTCCAACGATCCCGGCCTGTCGGCGGTGCTGGACGGCAAGGCCGAGGCCGCGTGCCTGGTCGGCAAGACCTGGGACTTCCACGTCGACGTGGCGCTGGAGATCGAGCATGCCGAGAACGTCGCCATGGTTGCCGACTCGATAAGGCGCGTCGCCGAGCTCGGCCGCGAGCCGATGTTCGACGCCGAACATTTCTTCGACGGCTACAAGGCCAACCCCGGCTTCGCGCTCGACTGCCTGAAGGCGGCGATCGACAACGGTGCCCGCTGGGTGGTGCTGTGCGACACCAACGGCGGCACCCTGCCGCACGAGATTGGCGGCATCGTCGCCGACGTCGCCAAGGTCATCCCGGGGGATCACCTCGGCATCCACACCCACAACGACACCGGCAACGCGGTCGCCAACTCGCTGATCGCTGTGCAGGCCGGCGTGCGCCAGGTGCAGGGCACGATCAACGGCCTCGGCGAGCGCTGCGGCAACGCCGACCTGATCTCGATCATCCCCTCGCTGATGCTGAAGCCCGGCTTCGCGGAGCGTTTCGAGACCGGCATTACCGAGGAGCGTCTGGCGCACCTGACGCAGGTCTCCCGCCTGCTCGACGAACTGCTGAACCGGGCGCCGAACCGGCATGCGGCCTACGTCGGCGCCTCGGCCTTCGCGCACAAGGGCGGCCTGCACGTCTCCGCGGTGATGAAGGACCCGAAGACCTACGAGCACATCGAGCCCGAGGTCGTCGGCAACCGGCGCATGGTGCTGGTCTCCGACCAGGCCGGCCGCTCCAACATCCTCTCCCGCCTGGCCGAGGTCGGCATCGAGGTCGACCCCAAGGACCGCCGCATCGACCGCCTGCTGTCGGAGGTGAAGGAGCGCGAGTTCCAGGGCTACGCCTATGACGGCGCGGAGGCCAGCTTCGAGCTGATGGCGCGCCGCATCCTGGGCCAGGTGCCGGACTATTTCCGCATCGAGAGCTTCCGCGTGATGGTCGAGCGCCGCTTCAATGCGGTTGGCGAGCTGGTCACGGTCTCCGAGGCCACGGTGAAGACCACGGTCGACGGCGAGACCTATCTGTCGGTGGCGGAAGGCAACGGCCCGGTGAACGCGCTCGACCAGGCGTTGCGCAAGGACCTGGGCCGCTTCGCCCCGTTGATCGAGGATCTGCGGCTGGTCGACTTCAAGGTGCGCATTCTCGACGGCGGCACCGGCGCCATCACCCGCGTGCTGGTGGAGAGCGCCGACGGCGAGGGCAACCGCTGGTTCACCGTCGGCGTGTCGCCGAACATCGTCGACGCCTCGTTCCAGGCGCTGCACGACTCCATCGTCTACAAGCTCTACCGTCAGGGCGCGAGCGCCAGCAAGGTCACCGCGCTGGTCGACCGCAAGGGCTAACCTCGACGTTGCGAATGTTTCCGGCAACCAATCCCGCCTCACCTGTCCTCTCCCCGCTGAACGGCGGAGAGGGACGCGGTTTCGTCGGCTTCGTGACTCCCGCTCTGCCCCTGGGGACGGAGAGGGTTGGTAAGAGGTGGGGGAATAGCGTCAGAGCCGGCCCCGGACCTGGTCATGGCCGGCACTGACTTCAGCAAGCCGGGCGTGCGCGGCGGGCCGGCCGTGGTGCTGGTGCGGCCGCAGCTGGCGGAGAATATCGGCGCCTGCGCGCGCGCCATGCTGAACTTCGGCCTCGACGAGATGCGGCTGGTGGCGCCGCGCGACGGCTGGCCGCAGGACAAGGCCCGTGCCATGGCCAGCCGCGCCGACGAGGTGCTCGACAATGCCGCCCTGCACCAGACCACCGAGGCGGCCGTCGCCGACCTCAACCTGGTGCTGGCCACCACCGCGCGCGGCCGCGACATGGTCAAGCCGGTGATGACGCCGCGCGAGGCCGCCGCCGCCTGCCGCCAGGCGATCGCCAACGGGGAAAAGGTCGGGGTGCTGTTCGGCGCGGAGCGGGCCGGGCTCGACAATGACGACGTGGTGCGCGCGCACGCCATCGTCGCGGTGCCGGCGAACCCGGCCTTCGCCTCGCTGAACCTGGCCCAGGCGGTCTTGTTGTTCGGCTACGAATGGTTCGTCGCCGACCCGGCCGCGCCGGAGGCCGACGCGCAGCCGCCCGCCACCGCGGCGGAACTGGCCAACTTCTTCGCCCGCCTGGAGCCGGCACTGGACGAATCCGGCTTCCTGTTCCCGCCGGAGAAGCGCCCGACCATGGTGCGCAACATCCGCAACATCTTTCAGCGCGGCCGCCTGACGACACACGAAGTGTCGGCCCTGCATGGCATCCTGTCGGCACTGATGAAACTGGGGGAGCGCCCGAAATGAGCGTCGAGATCAGCCACGAGGACGTCGACCTGGGCGGCATCCGCCTGCACGTCGCCAAGGCCGGGCCGGAGAACGACTCCGGCGAGCTGATCCTGTTCCTGCATGGCTTCCCGGAATTCTGGCGCACCTGGCGGAACCAGCTCCTGGAATTCGGCCAGGACCACCTCGCCGTGGCGCCGGACCAGCGCGGCTACAACCTGTCGGACAAGCCCCAGGACGTCGCCGACTACCGCGCCGACAAGCTGATCGGCGACATCCTGGCGCTGGCCGACCACTACGCGCCGGCGCGGAAGTTCACCCTGGTGGCGCACGACTGGGGCGGGGCCATCGCCTGGGGCTTCGCCATCGCCCACCCGGATCGCCTGAACGGCCTGGTGATCCTGAACGCGCCGCACCCCGGCCGCTTCGTGGAGGCGCTGCAGACCGACAGGGGCCAGCAGCAGGCCAGCCAGTACATGCGCTTCTTCCGCGACGAAGGCGCCGAGGCGGCGCTGTCGGCCAACAACTTCGCGATGCTGTGGGAGCGCACGTTCCAGGCGTTGCATGAGAAGGGCGTGGTCGACGACGCCTTCAAGGCGGCCTACCTGGAGGCCTGGGGCCAGCCCGGCGCGCTGACCGGCGGGCTGAACTGGTACCGCGCCACGCCGATGCGCCCGCCGAGCCCGGACGGCGCCGACGGACCGCCGCAGATCGACGTCGAAGCGTTCCGCGTCAAGGTGCCGACGATGGTGATCTGGGGCATGGACGACCACGCGCTGCTGCCGGTTCTGATCGAGGGCCTGGACCGCTTTGTCGACGACCTCACGGTCCATCGCCTGCCGGATGTCGACCATTGGGTCACGCATCACGCTTCGGCCCAGGTAAATACCTGGATCAGGGCGTTCCTGGCCCGTTGACTTGACGATTTCGATGCGTATAGTCCGCCCACTCGCCGGCCCCGTGCCGGCGTAACCCATTTCCATGCCGTTGGACGTAGCCACTCGATGACGAAACGCCTGCAGTCGAAGTACAAGCTGAACCGCCGCCTGGGTGAGAACCTGTGGGGCCGGCCGAAGAGCCCGGTGAACCGGCGTGACTACGGCCCCGGCCAGCACGGCCAGGCCCGCAAGCGGAAGTTGTCGGACTTCGGCGTTCAGCTCGCGGCCAAGCAGAAGCTGCGCGGCTACTACGGCAACATCACCGAGAAGCAGTTCCGTCGCGTCTACGACGAGGCCTCGCGCCGTCGTGGCGACACCTCGGAGCATCTGGTCGGCCTGCTGGAATGCCGGCTCGACGCCGTGGTCTATCGCATGAAGTTCGTGCCGACCGTGTTCGCCTCGCGCCAGTTCATCAATCACGGCCATGTCGAGGTGAACGGCCGCCGGGTGAACATCCCCAGCTTCATGTGCAAGCCGGGCGACGTGGTTTCGGTGAAGGAGCGCTCAAAGCAGCTCGCCATCGTGCTGGAGGCGGTCGGCCTGGCCGAGCGCGACGTGCCCGACTACATCGACGTCGACCACAACAAGATGACCGGCACCTTCGTGCGCATTCCGAGCTTCGCCGACGTACCCTACCCGGTTCACATGGAACCGAACCTGGTGGTCGAGTACTACTCGCGCTAACCTAGGTCGCATACCGAAAACCGAAGCCGCCCAGGGGCAACCTGGGCGGCTTTCGTGTTTTTGATGAGAGAATCATCGCAAGCGCCTGAAAAGACTAAAGTTTATCTCACCATGCTCCGGACAAGCCCGGGCGTGACGAAACAGAAGGTTACGCGGCCTTTCCGAATCGATCTCTCAAGTAATCGGCGATGTCGCGCAGGCACTCGTCGGCCTGCGGGATCGCCGCGCTCATCGAGATGAAGCCGTGGATCTGGCCGCGAAATTCCTTGAACGACACCGGCACGCCAGCGGCTTTCAGCCGGTCGGCGTAGCTGCCGCCCTCGTCGCGCAGCGGATCGAAACCGCAGGTGATGACGAAGGCCGGCGGCTGGCCGGCCAGGTCGTTGGCCAGGATCGGCGAGGCCCGCAGGTCGTCTTTGTCGCCGGCGGCCTGATAGTACATCTCGTCGTACCAGGCGATGCGGTCGGCCGGGATCACGTAGCCCTGCTCGAACTCCTTGTACGAGTCGGCCCGGTGGTGCGCGTCGACCACCGGGTAGATCAGCGCCTGCGCCACCGGCAACTGGACACCGGCCTTGGCCGCCATCTGGCTGACCACGGCCGACAGGTTGCCGCCGGCGCTGTCGCCGCCGACCGCGATGCGGGCCGGATCGCCGCCCAGCTCGGCGACATGCTCGACCAGCCACACGTAGGCCTCGTAGCAGTCCTCCGGGCCGGCCGGGAAGGGGTGCTCCGGGGCCAGTCGGTAGTCCACCGCGACTACCATGAAATCGCCCCACGTCGCCAGCTTGGCGCAGGCGGTGTCGTGGGTGTCGAGGTCGCCCTGCACGAAGCCGCCGCCGTGGAAGTAGCACAACACCGGGAGTTTCTCGTCGTCGTCCAGCGGTCGGGGCCCGTAGACACGCACCGGGATGTCGCCGGCCGGCCCGGGCACCGTCAGGTCGTCTTTGCGCGGCAGCGGCGGTGCCGGCGCGTCGACCAGCGCACGCATCTTCGCCATCTGCGCGCGCGCCTCGGCTGGTGTCGGGATGTAGCCCGGCACACGCACCATGTTGATCAGCTCGCCGACGAGCTGCGCCTTCGGGTCCATCACCCGATCGCCTGAGGTCTCGCGCCGCTCACCCATCTCCAGGTAGAGCCTGGCCATCGGCGCCGGCGTCCGGATCGCCGCCATGCCGGTCAGCATCGCCAGTTGCGGGTTCATCGCTTCCTCCCCAGTTCGTTCAGGTCGAACGGCGTGTCCTGGTAGAGCTCGCTCAACCAGTTGCCGAACAGCAGATAGCCGTACGGCCGCCAGGCATTGATCGGTGTCGCCGACGGGTCGTCGTCGGGAAAGTAGTTCGCCGGCACTTTCACGTCGGGCTCCGCTTCGACGTCGCGCCGATACTCGTTCAGCAGCGTGTCGGCGTCATATTCCGGGTGGTTGAAGCTGTAGGCGTCGCCGGTGGCGCGATCGACCGCGAAACACGGGCCCGACTCCGCCGACACCGCCAGCAGCTCCAGCCGGTCCTGCGCCTCGATGTCCTTGGCGTCGATCGTCGTGTAGCGCGAGACCGGACAGGGGAAAGCGGCCGGGAACCCGCCCAGCATGCGGTTGTTCGGCGCCAGCACCTTTTGCTCGAACACGCCGGACAGCTTGGTGCCCATGTCGTGCTTGGCGATGCCGAAACGGCGGAACAGCGCAGCCTGAGCGCCCCAGCAGATGTGGAAGCGCCGGAACACGTTGCGGTCGGCCCAGGCGAACACGTCACAGAGCTCCGGCCAGTAGTCGACGTCCTCGAACGGCAACCGCTCCACCGGCGCGCCAGTGACGATCAGGCCGTCGAAACGCTCGTCGCGAATCTGGTCCAGCGTCTTGTAGAACGCCTTGAGGTGGAGCTGCGAGGTGTTGGACGGCGTGTAGCTCGCCGTCGTCATCAACGTGAGCTCGATCTGCAACGGCGTGTGGCTCAGCACGCGGGCGATCTGCACCTCGGTCTCGATCTTCTTCGGCATCAGGTTGAGCAGCAGGATGCGCATCGGACGGATGTCCTGGCGCACCGCGTCGGCTTCGCCCATCACCTTGATGCCCTCGCCTTCGAGAACCTCGCGGGCCGGCAGATCGTCTGGAATGTTGATCGGCATGGTCAGCTAAGCAGACAGGGGCGGGGGCGGACGGTCAAGCGGGATGGCCGGGTCAAGCTCACGGGTGTCCGGCTAAGCGGCCAAGTTCGTTTGTAAATCAATCGGTTGCGCTGTCCCACCTCCGCGGTGGACAGCGCATTCACAGCAGCCTCGTCATTCCTGCGAAGGCAGGAATGACGAGGCTGCTGTTGCGGTTTGACGCGGAGCTTGCCGATGCGGGTTCGCGGAACCCGCCAAGGTGCCCTTTAGGTCGCCTTGCTCGGCAAGGGAGTCGCGGAGTGCCGATCCCAGCAACTCCGCGTTCTCCGCGTCTCCGCGTGCCTATATCGGCGTTGCCTGGATGCCAGCCTGCGCTGGCATGACGCGTGTTGTGGGTCCCGCAAGAGCTTAACCGGACACCCGTGGATCAAGCCCACGATTGTCCGGTTTAAGTCCTTCCGGTCCTGTGCCCACCCGTCAACGTCTTCGCAAGCGCAGCGACGTGGATGGCCCTGACAAGCCGGGCCATGACGGGTTTCTATGTTTTTCAATAAGATCGTCATGCCCCGACTTGTTCGGGGCATCCACGTCCAGAAGCTGGATCAATCGGTCGCGGTTCTTCTGCCCGGTGCCGCCCGAAGCAGCGCAACCGCCTGAGCGGCAATAGGGAATCGACGATCACCGCAAGCTTAACCGGACACCCATGGCTCAAGCCCGGCCATGACGCGTACAGAACATCGCCATGCCCGGGCCTGACCCGGGCATCTACGCTAAGACGCCTGCTTCTTGGTGAAGATCGACAGGTCCAGCTCGGCGCTGTCGCCGAGCCAGCTCACGTGCTTGGAGTGGTCGGCCAGGTCGTCGCCGGTGTTCGGGTGCAGGAAAATCTGCAGGCCCTCGCGGTTCAGCATCAGCCACGGCACGATGGTGTCAAACAAGTCCGGATCGAACTTGATCTGATAGCTCCAGCGCGGGTGCGGGCCGACCGGCTTCTCGTGCCAGCGGCCCATCTCCACGTCGAATTTGGCCTCGACCGCATCGCGCAGGCGCTTGGCCGGGTCGCGCTCGTCCGCGTCGAAATACACGTGCGCGTGGTAGCTCTCGATGGTCGACGCGTCGGCCATCGGATCAGGCATCCACCGTGGCGACGCCCTTTTCGTTGAGCATGCCTTCCAGCTCGCCGGCCTCGAACATCTCGCGCACGATGTCGCAGCCGCCGACGAACTCGCCCTTCACGTAGAGCTGCGGGATCGTCGGCCAGGACGAGAATTCCTTGATGCCCTGGCGCAGGCTCGGGTCTTCAAGGACGTTGATGCCCTTGAACTTCACGCCCATGTGGCTCAGCACCTGGACCACCATGGCGGAGAAGCCGCACTGCGGGAATACCGGCGTGCCCTTCATGAACAGCACCACGTCGTTCTCGGTCACATCCTGGCGGATGCGCTCGGCTACATTCTCGTCGTTCATCGGTCTCTCCTTCGCCGGCGTCTAAGCGTCCGGCACCGAGGTCTGCAATGCCAGGGCGTGCAATTCGCCACCCATCCGTCCCTGCAGCGCCTGATAAACCATCTGGTGCTGCTGCACCCGCGACTTTCCCTTGAACGCGCCGGACACCACCAGCGCGGCATAGTGGTCGCCGTCGCCGCGCAAATCCTGGATCGTCACCTCCGCGTCGGGGAGGGATTCGCGGATCAGGCGTTCGATCTCTCCGGCGTCCATCGGCATGTGTTCGGTCCTTTCGCTCAGCGCGCGCCGGACATGTAGCCCGGCAGCCAACCTTCGTGGCCGGCGCGCAGCGTGTCCAAGGATATATGTGCACCCCCGGGTAGCGTCAACGCATCGCCGCCGGCCCGGCCGATCCGCTGAACCGGAATGCCGCCGGCCGCGGCGGTCTCGACGATCTCGTCGGCCTCGCTTTCCGAGACACCGAGAACGTAGCGCGCCTGGTCCTCGCCGAACAGCACCGCGGCATCGTCGGGCAGGTCGAGTGCGACGCCGAGCTTGCCGGCCAGCGCCATCTCGGCAATCGCGACCAGACATCCGCCGTCGGAAATGTCGTGGCACGTGGCAACGCGCCCGGTGCAAATCAGGCCGCGCACGAAATCGCCGTGCTTCTGCTCCTCGGCCAGGTCGACCGGCGGCGGCGCGCCGGCGTCGTGGCCCAGCACCTGGCGCAGGTAAAGCGAGGCGCCGAGATGGCCGGGCCGGCCGCCGACCAGCAGCAGCACCGGCGCGTCCTGCTTCAGCGCGATGGTGGCGGTGTTGTCGAGGTCGTCGATCAGGCCGATGGCGCCGACCATCGGCGTCGGCGGGATCGCCTGGCCGTTGGTCTCGTTGTAGAGCGACACGTTGCCGGAGACGACGGGGAAGGTCAGTGCCGCGCAGGCCTCGCCCATGCCCTGGATGGCGCCGACGAACTGGCCCATGATCTCCGGCCGCTCCGGGTTGCCGAAGTTCAGGCAGTCGGTGATCGCCAGCGGCTTGGCGCCGACGGCGGTGAGGTTGCGCCACGCTTCCGCCACCGCCTGCCGCCCGCCGGTCACCGGCTCGGCCTGGCAATAGCGGGCGGTGCAGTCGGCGGTCACCGCCAGCGCCCGGTTCGAGCCGTGGATGCGCACCACGCCGGCATCGCCGCCAGGCCGGCTGACCGAGTCGGCCATCACCATGTGGTCGTACTGTTCCCAGATCCAACGCCGCGAGCACAGGTCCGGCGAGGCCATGAGCTGCTGCAGGGCGTCCAGCGGCCCGACATTGGATGGCGTCACGGGCGTCGCGGCGGGCGCCGGCGGGGCGACGTGCGGGCGGTGGTAGATCGGCGCATTCTCGACCAGCGGGCGGACCGGGATGTCGGCGTAGGGCTCGCCGTGGTGCGTCACGGTCAGCCGGCCGGTGTCGGTGAGCTTGCCGACGGTGGCGGCGTCCAGCCCCCACTTGGCGAAAATTGCCTTGGCTTCGGCTTCGGCTTCCGGGCGCAGCACCATCAGCATGCGCTCCTGGCTTTCCGACAGCATCAGTTCATAGGCGGTCATGCCATCTTCGCGCGCCGGCACCGCGTCGAGGTCGAGCTCGATGCCGAGCCCGCCCTTGTCGGCCATCTCCACCGACGAGCAGGTCAGGCCGGCCGCGCCCATGTCCTGGATGCCGACGATCGCGTCGGTCGCCATCAGCTCCAGGCAGGCTTCGATCAGCAGCTTCTCGGTGAACGGGTCGCCGACCTGCACCGTCGGGCGCTTCTCGTCGGTCTGATCGTCGAACTCGGCGCTGGCCATGGTGGCGCCGTGGATGCCGTCGCGGCCGGTCTTGGCGCCGACATAGATCACCGGATTGCCGACGCCGGCGGCTGCCGCGTAGAAGATCCGGTCGGCCGGGGCGATGCCGACGGTCATCGCGTTGACCAGGATGTTGCCGTTGTAGCCGGCGTCGAACGCCGCGTTGCCGGCCACCGTCGGCACGCCGACGCAGTTGCCGTAGCCGCCGATGCCGGCGACCACGCCGCTGACCAGATGGCGCGTCTTCGGATGGTTGGGATCGCCGAAGCGCAGCGCATTGAGGTTGGCGACCGGCCGCGCGCCCATGGTGAACACATCGCGCAGGATGCCGCCGACGCCGGTCGCGGCGCCCTGGTAGGGCTCGATGAAGGAGGGGTGGTTGTGGCTCTCCATCTTGAAGATCGCGGCCAGCCCATCGCCGATGTCGACCACGCCGGCATTCTCGCCGGGCCCGCAGATCACCCACGGGGCCTCGGTGGGCAACTGCTTCAGCCACACCCGGCTGGACTTGTAGGAGCAGTGCTCCGACCACATCACCGAGAAGATGCCCAGTTCCGTCAGGTTCGGCTCACGGCCCAGGCTTTCCAGGAGCTTGTCGTACTCCTGCGCATTGATGCCGTGCTCGGCGACCAGCTCCGGCGTGACTTGCGGCTGACTCACGCGGCGCTCGCCATCAGGTCGACCAGGCCGGTGAACAGCGCCTTGCCGTCGGTGCCGCCGTGGCGGGCGTCGGCGACGCGTTCGGGGTGCGGCATCATTCCCATCACGTTGCCGGCGGCGTTGCACACCCCGGCGATGTCGTTGACCGACCCGTTCGGGTTGTGCGGCCCAAAGCTCTCGCCCTCGGCGTAGCGGAACACCACCTGGCCCTCGCCCTCCAGGCGGTTCAGCGTCTCGGTCTCGGCGAAATACTGGCCGTCGTGATTGGCCAGCGGAACCCGGATCGATTGCCCCTTGGCATAGCCGCGGGTGAACGGCAGATCGTCGCGCTCCACCTTCAGGTGCACGTCGCGGCAGATGAATTTCAGGCTGGCGTTGGGCAGCATGGTGCCGTCCAGCAGCCGCGCCTCGGTCAGCACCTGGAAGCCGTTGCAGATGCCCAGCACCAGCCGGCCGGCCTCGGCATGTTCGACCACCGGCCGCATGATCCTGGTGACGGCCGCCATCGCGCCGGAACGCAGGTAGTCGCCATAGGCGAAGCCGCCCGGCAGCACCACCAGATCGACCTGCGGCAAGTCGCTGTCGGCGTGCCAGACCATGGTGACGTCAGCTCCGGCCTGACGCAGCGCCACCGCGGTATCGCGGTCGCAGTTGGAGCCGGGAAACACGACGACGGCGGCTTTCAACGGCGCCTCCCGCGGGTTTGGCAGTGTCGGCGAGATACCCCGGTCAAGCCCGGGTATGACGAGCGTGAAGTGATACTCAAGGAACTCGCCATGCCCGCGCTTGACCCGGGCATCTCATGAGCCCGTTGGCACCTAGCCATCAATCTCAATCGCGTAGTTCTCGATCACTGTGTTGGCCAGCAGGCGCTCGCACATCTCGGCGACCTGCTTGCGCGCGCTCTCGCTGTCGGTGGCGTCGAGTTCCAGCTCGATGAGCTTGCCCTGGCGGACGTCGTTGACGCCGCCGAAGCCGAGCGAGTCCAGGGCATTGGCGATGGCCTTGCCCTGCGGGTCGAGCACCCCGTTCTTCAGTGAGATATGGACGCGCGCCTTCACCTGACGCCGCCTATTGCATGATCGCCGGACCCTTGAGGTCGCGCGGTCCGCCCTCGGGCAGGATGCCCAGGCGCCGGGCCACCTCCTGGTAGGCCTCGGCGACGCCGCCGAGGTCGCGCCGGAACCGGTCCTTGTCCAGCTTCTCGTTGCTCTGCATGTCCCACAGCCGGCACGAATCCGGGCTGATCTCGTCGGCCAGCACGATGCGCATGTCGTCGCCCTGGTACAGCCGCCCGAACTCCAGCTTGAAGTCGACCAGGCGGATGCCGATGCCGACGAACAGGCCGAACAGCACGTCGTTGACCCGCAGCGCCAGCGACATCAGCTCGTCCAGCTCCTGCGGCGTCGACCAGCCGAAGCAGGTGATGTGCTCCTCGGTCACCAGCGGGTCGTTGAGCTCGTCGGACTTGTAGTAGTACTCGACGATCGAGCGTGGCAGCGCGGTGCCTTCGTTGAGGCCAAGGCGCGTCGCCAGCGAACCGGCGGCGACGTTCCGAACCACCACCTCAAGCGGAATTATCTCAACTTCGCGAATGAGTTGCTCGCGCATGTTAAGGCGACGCACGAAGTGCGTTGGAATGCCGACCTCTCCCAGCCGGGTCATGATGTGCTCGGAGATGCGGTTGTTGAGCACCCCCTTGCCGGTGATGATGTCGTGCTTCTTGTTGTTGAAGGCGGTGGCATCGTCCTTGAAATACTGGACGAGCGTGCCCGGCTCCGGTCCCTCGAACAGGATCTTGGCCTTGCCTTCGTAGACTTTCCTGCGTCTAGCCATGATCCTGCCGATGCTCCACCGTGGGCGGCGCGACAATAGACCAAGGCCGGGGGCGAAACAACGACGGCCGCCGGGTGGCGGCCGCGTGTTTCGGTTTCGGGCCTGAATTGCGCGCGCTGCGACCATATATGAGGTTGCAAGGGTCACCGGACAAGGCTATCGGAAGGCGAGGCCCAGAGCGCGCCGCTGGCGCGAGGCCATGGAATCGGGAGCAGGCAGGCGGATGAGCAACGGGTTCAAGGACCGCGAGAAGAGCTACGAGGCGAAGTACGCGCACGATGAGGAGACCAACTTCAAGATCATGGCGCGACGCAACAAGCTGCTGGGACTGTGGGCTGCCGAGCAGCTCGGCCTGGCCGGTCCGGAAGCGGAGGCCTATGCCCGCGCCGTGGTCGTCGCCGATTTCGAGGAGACCGGCGACGAGGACGTCTACCGCAAGGTTCACGCCGACTTCGAGGCCAAGAAGGTCGACATCTCCGAGCACCGGCTCCGCCGTCAGATGGCGGAACTGCTCGACACCGCCCGCCAGCAGGTGACCAGCGAGACCTGACCTGTGATCGGCCGCGCCGTCCCCCTGGGCGCCGCCCTGCTCGGCGCGGTGTTGCTCGTGTCGGCGTGCGGCTTCGGGCCCGGGGCCAGGATCGGCCAGGCGGTGCTGCGCAGCGGCGATATCGAGCGGCAGGTGAGCAACCGGACCTTCGCCGGCGAGACCACCTCGGGCGCGCCGATCGAGGTGTTCTTCCACACCGATGGCGTGGTCTACATCCGCGGCGAGGGCAGCGCGGGCATTCCGTTCCAGGATCGCGGCCGCTGGTGGGTGCAGTGGGACCGGCTGTGCACACGGTATGAACGGGTGCGCGGCCGCAAGGCGACCTGCGAGTGGGTGACGTTGGAGGGCCGCGATTTCAGGACCTACACCCCGGCCGGCGACCTGTCGGCGCGGGGCGAGATCTACGAAGGCGCGCCGCGCGGCATCGAACGTCGACCGGCGAAGCCACCGACCGTCGGCAGCTGACCGCGCGGCGTCAGCGGCTCAGCAGGTACCAGCCGTCGAATTCGGTCAGCTCGATCTGCTTCAGCCTGGCCAGGGCCTGTGCCAGGTCGGTCGGCAGACCGTCGGCCATATCTTCGTCCGCCAGCCACGTCGACGCGGCGCGCTCCTCCGCCAGCGTCAGCTCCACCGAGCCGGAGCGACTCGGTCCCAGCACCGTGGCGTCGAACACCAGGCTGACCGCCATCGTCGCCGGCTCCGGGTCAGCCATCTCGGACACCTCGTCCGGCGCCGCCATGATCGGCCACGCGTCCCGCTCGATCACGATGGCGGCGTTCGCCGCGCCCGCCGTCGCCACCAGCAATCCGATCGCCCAAATGCCGGGCCGGAGATGCACCACAGCCGCCTCCAATACTTGCGACATCGTCACGAAGAGTCACTTCGCACTCGCAGCATATATGTCATGGAGACGGGAAAAGGTGTGGGAAATCTGTTGTAATTCAAATGACTAAGATATGTCGCAGCGCAGCGAGCAAACCGCCGCCGGCGCCAGCGGTGCACCGTTAGTCGCCACTATCCTTGCGGCTCATCCGCGCGTGCTCCCAGCTCATCAGCACGACGCCGCCGAACACTGTCGCGAACCCGACAAGGTGTACCCAGCGGAACGGCTCGCCCAACAGCAGGTATGACAGCAGCAGCGCCGAGACCGGCATGACGCCCATGAATGCAGCGGCCACCGTGCCCTCGGCCTTGGCGATGCCGGCGTACCAAAGCCAGCTACCCAGTGCCAGCGTGCCGGCGCCGTACCAGCCCACGGCCAGCCAGGTGCGCGTATCCACGCTCGCGACCTCGAACCGCGGCCATTGCCAGACCAGCAGTGGCGCGAACAGCGGTACCGCCATCGCCGCCGCCAGGAAGGCCACCAGCACCGGGTCGACCCGCTCCGTCAGCGTCTTGCCGACAAGGGTGTAGACCGCCTCGCAGCAGACGGCGGCGAAGACCAGGCCGGTCCCCAAGAGCAGGGAGCCCTCGTCGCCCGACGCCGCGTCTGTCCCGCCCAGGTGCAAGATCAGCACGCCGGCCACCGCCAGCGCGATGGCGGTGAGTTTGCGCCAGGTCGGGTCGTCGCGCAGCCATAGCATCGAGGCGGCCGCTGTCACTGCCGGTGTCGTGCTCATCACGATCGCGCCGACGACGCCGGAGACCATGCCCATGCCGTACAGCATGAAAGCCGAGAAGCCGACCATGCCGAACAGCGAGACGATGCCGATACGCAACCAGTCGCCGCGTTCGATGTCGCGGATCGCCGCGCGCTGCCGCCACGCCAACGGCGCCAGCACCGCCGCACCCAGGGAAACCCGCAGCGTGGAGCCAACGAAGACCGGCATGGCGTCGGTGACGATCTTGGACACCGGCGTCGCCGAGCCGAACGTGGCCATGCCGAGCAGCAACTGGGCGTAAGTCAGCGGTGAGCTGTTTCTGTCCGGCGTCGTCGTCATCGACGTCGTAACGCCGGCGGTGGCGCACCGTTCCGTTACAGCCGCAACACCGCCTTGCCGGGGAAGCTGCGGTCGATCAGCTTCGCCGCGGTGGCGCCGATCGTTTCCCAGCTATCGTCGATGTCGACGTGGGTCTTCAGCCGCCCGTCGGCGAGCAGCGCCAGCAACCGCGCCAGGCCCTTCGACGCCGACTCGCGGTCGGTCTCCCGGTACAGGAACAGGCCCTCCACCCGGCCGTCGGAGACGAACAGGTCGCGGATCGCCAGCGGTGTCTCCGGCCCGGCGCTGACGCCATAGAGCACCACCCGGCCGCTGACGTCGAGGCGCTGGATCAGCTTGCCCAGCACCGGCCCGCCGACGCCGTCGATGATGCCGCGGAACAGGCCGTACTGGTCCAGCCCGCCGCCGTCGGCCGAGACGATCACCTCGTCGACGCCGAGATCCTTCAGGAACGCGCTCTGGTCCTCGCGCCGGGCCAGCGCGGAGACGTGCGCGCCCATCGCCTTGGCGAGCTGGCAGGCGAAGTAGCCGACGCCGCCGGTGGCGCCGGTGATCAGCACCCGGCTGGCCAGTAGCCGCTCGCAGCGCTCCAGGCTGTACAGCGCGGTCAGGCCGGCGACCGGCAGGGTGGCGGCGTCCGCGTCGCTCACCGCGTCGGGAATAGCGGCCATGTCGGCGGTCGGGATCGCGACTTTTTCCGCCCAGCCCTGCATCCGGCGCGAGAAGCCGACCACGCGGGTGCCGGCCTTCGGCCCGGAGCCGTCGCGCGCAGGCTGGTCGATCACGCCGACATGGTCCCAGCCGATCTGGGTGCCGGCCGGCGCCGCCTCGGCGCGGCGCAGCTCGCCGCGGTTCAGCGAGAAGCAGGCGACCTTGATGACGGCTTCGTTGGAATCCGGGTTCGGCTCCGGCGCCTCGCCGATGGAGAGGCTGCCCTGCGCGCCGGGCGTGGCGACGACTGATCTCATGATCGTGCTCCCTGTTGTTCTTGTGATGAACGTAGGTTCCGGCCCCGGACCGCACGCCGCCATGTGCGGGCTACGGCATCGAAACTACTCCGCCGCCGCGCGCGCCGCGTCGGGGCCGAAGACGCGGGCGAAGATCGTGTCGACGTGCTTGGTGTGGTAGCCGAGATCGAACAGGTCGGCGAGTTGGTCCTTGGACAGCTTGGCGGTGACCTCGCCGTCGCCTTGCAGCCGGTCGAGCAGCTGGCCGCCCTCGCGCCATACCGACATCGCGTGGGTTTGGACCAGCCGGTAGGCGTCCTCGCGGCTCATGCCGGCCTGGGCCAGCGCGATCAGCACCCGCTGCGAATGGATCAGGCCGCCGAGCTTGTTCAGGTTGGCTGCCATGTTCTCCGGGTAGACCACCAGCCGGTCCATCACCCGGGTCAGCCGGGCCAGTGCGAAGTCCAGCGTCACCGTCGCGTCCGGCCCGATGCCGCGCTCCACCGACGAATGCGAGATGTCGCGCTCGTGCCACAGCGCCACGTTCTCCAGCGCCGGCGTGACCATGCCGCGCACCAGCCGCGCCAACCCGGTCAAGTTTTCGGTCAGGACCGGATTGCGCTTGTGCGGCATCGACGAGGAGCCCTTCTGGCCGGCGGTGAATTCTTCCTCCGCCTCGAGCACCTCGGTGCGTTGCAGGTGGCGCACCTCGGTCGACAGCCGCTCCATCGACGAGGCGATCACCCCCAGCGTGGCGAAGAACTGGGCATGCCGGTCGCGCGGGATCACCTGGGTCGAGATCGGCTCGATGCCCAGGCCCATCTTGGCCGCGACGTGCGCCTCCACCGACGGGTCGACATTGGCGAAGCTGCCGACCGAGCCGGAGATCGCGCAGGTCGCGACCTCTTCGCGTGCCGCCACCAGCCGCCGCCGGGCGCGGTCGAACTCGGCGTAGGCCTGCGCGAGTTTCAGACCGAACGTCGTCGGCTCGGCGTGGATGCCGTGGCTGCGCCCGACGCAGACCGTGTCCTTGTGCTCCACCGCACGGCGCTTCAGGACCGCCAGCAGCGCGTCCAGGTCGGCCAGTAGGATGTCGGCCGCGCGCGTGAGCTGGACCGAAAAGCAGGTATCCAGGATGTCCGAACTGGTCAGCCCCATGTGCAGGAAGCGCGCCGACGGCCCGACATGCTCGGCCACGTTGGTCAGGAAGGCGATGACGTCGTGCTTGACCTCGGCCTCGATCTCGTCGACCCGGGCGACCTCGAACTTGCCCTTGTCCCAGATTTCCCTTGCCGCCTCGGCCGGCACCAGGCCGAGCGCGACCATGGCGTCGCAGGCATGCGCCTCGATCTCGAACCAGATCTGGAACTTGCTCTCCGGTTCCCAGATCGCGGCCATCTCGGGTCGGGTGTAACGCGGGATCATCGCAGCTCCTCTGTTTCGCGCTCTTTCTAGCCGATCCGGCGCGGTCCGTGGCAAGTGTTTGCGCCGGGTTGATCTTCTTCGCCGCTGGCTTCGTAATATCAGGCAGTTACGGAAAGGTGGCGACGTGACGCAGGGCCACGACCGGTTGATCGAATCGCTCTACGACGGCCTGACCGCCGAACCCGGCTGGCAGCCGTTCCTGGCCGAGTTGTGCGCGGCACTGGGCGCGCAGACCGTCGAAGTCTCGACCGAGGATTTCGACGCCGGCGATGCCTTTGCCTACGGCATCGTCGGGATCGACCGGCATTTCCGCGACAGCTACGACCCGCGCTTTGTCGGCGACAACCCGTGGATGGCTGCCAATCTGTCCGCGCCGGGCGTGGTGCGTGGCGTCCTCGCTTCGCCCCACCACGACCCTGAGGATTTGGAGGCGAGCGACTACTACCGCCTGTGGCTGGCGCCGCAGGATCTGCGGTACATGGCGGCCTGCAAGTTGGTGCACGACGGCGGCCGGGTGACGATGTTCAGCACCTTGCGCAACCGGGACGCCGGACCGTTCGACCCGACGGCACTCGAACTGATCGCCCGCCTGCGACCGCACCTGCGCCAGGCGACAATGCTGGCCGAACGGTTCGATCGCATCGCGTTGCAGCGCGACGTGGCGTTGGCAGCCCTGGAAAGACAGGCCAACGCCGTTCTGCTGGTCACGGCCGATGGGCGTGTCGTCTGGCGCAACGCCGCCGCCGAGCGCCTGCTGCCGGAGGAGGGACCGCTGTACGCTGGGCGCGGCGACAGATTGGTCTGCCGCTCGCTGCTCGGGCACCGCCGGCTCGGTCGCGCATTGCGTGTGGCGGCGCGGCCGGCCTCTGGCCACCCACCGGCGGCAACCTTGAGCTTGCCGCGCGATAACGCGCCGCCGCTGCATGTCACCATCGAACCGTTCGTCCAGCGTGCCGGGGCGCTGCCGGTTAGCCAGCACATCGCGCTGGTCACCGTCGCCGAAGTCGGCGCCCAGCCGACAGCGTCCGAGACGCTGCTCCGCAGGCACCTGGGCCTGAGCCCGGCGGAATCCCGGTTGGCCAAGGCCTTGGCCGAGGGCGAGCGCCTCGCGGGCTATGCCGAGCGCGCCGGCATCGGTCGGGAAACCGCCCGCACGCTGCTGAAGCGCGCCATGCGCAAGACCGGTGCGCGCCGGCAGGCCGACCTGGTGCGTCAAGTCATCCAGCTCACCCGTTAACCCTCCCGACAGGTCGTCCGCTGCGCGCGGCGCTTCGCAAGTCGTTGTCGCACACCGCCGATCGCCCGCCGCGTCCCCCTTACGGGGGACAACGCCGATGTCGAACGAGCTGACAACGGGTCGGGCGATGTCCCGCTAACACATTGAAATTAATGATTCTCTTGCCTTGGCACGGATTCTGCTGATGACCCGGCGGGAAAGCGCTCGAAGGGCCCGCAACAAGGGCTCCAGCTCACATCAGTTTATAGCCAGGAGACCTGAGATGACCCGACCGCTTTACCGCTACAGAATGGCTGGCTTCGCCGGCGCAGCCGCCCTTTCCCTGATCGTCGGCGCGCCGGCGGCACTGGCGACCCCGATCGCGAACTTCGACGGGCTCGATGTGATGCTCAGCGCGGTCGTCACGGACAATGGCAGGGAATGCAATGTCGGGGATTGCTTTCAGGACGCACCGTTCGGCGCTTTCTCGGCCTCGATCAGCGGTGCCAACACCGCGACGGTCGGCGGTGGCGTCGAGTTCGTCGTCGCTCTCTCCGGGACTGGCCTGTTCAGCTCCTCGTCCGGCCTTCTGAACATCGACATTCAATCGGACGGGACCATTCTGGCCGCTGCGCAGAGCCAGTTCGCCATCGGCAGCACCCGCATGAGTGACTTCTCGTTCGATTTGCTCGTTTCCTTCTCCGACCCGTCCGTCCAACTCCTGACGGCGGTCGCGAATCGTGACCTGGTGCGTGGCGACCATTCGGTCTCGGGTCTCGATCCGATCGTCTGGACGTTCGTGAGTGAACTCGACAACTCCTTCGGCAACGTCATGACGTTCACCACCGTGGAAAATGCCAGCCTGGTCCCGTCGATCGCCTTCACCGGCGAAACCACGTCGTCGGATGAGTCGACCGGCGACGTGCCGGCGCCTGGCACCTTGGCGCTGTTGCTGGCCGGGCTGGGCGGAATGGCACTCAGGCGTCGTCGCGCAACCAGGCCATGATGTGGCGGCCGACGCCGACGGTCTCACCGCGCTGGTTGGTGGCGGTGAGATCGGCGATGGTGCGGGCCTTCTCCGGCACCAGTTCGGCGACCTTGTAGTCCACCGTGATGGTGTCGCCGATCAGCACCGGACCGGTGAAGCGGATGCGGTCGTAGCCCACCGACATCGCCGTCAGGCCGTCGATCGACTGCATCATCTTCATGGCAAGCTGCGCCGAGGCGGTCGACATGAAGCCGACCAGCAGCGCGCCGTGCGCGACGCGCTGGCCGTAGCGCGAGGTCTTCATGAAGGCTTCGTTGGTATGCGGCCAGGCGAAGTCGCCGGTGATGCCGGCGAAGCCGTAGATGTCGCTCTCGGCCACGGTCTTGGTGAAGCTGGCGGTCTCGCCGATGTCGACCAGGATCGGATGGCTCATGTCGTCCTCCTAAGGCCCTCGCGATAGGCCATGTACATGCCGCCCGCCACGATCAGCGCGGCGCCGGCCCATGTCCAGGAGTCCGGGAAATTCCCGAAGATCCAGTAGCCCAGCGCGGTGGCGCCGATGAGCTGGACATAGTTGAACGGCGCGATCATCGAGGCCTGGCCGTAGCTGAACGCCTTGATGACGAAGAAATGCCCGGTGCCGCCGCACACGCCCATGGCGGCGAACATCGCCACGTCGAGCCAGTTGTGCGGCCATTCCCACTCGATGAACGGCATCGCGCAGGTCGCCACCACCACGCCGACCAGCGCGGTATAGGCGACCATGGTCTCCGAGCTGTCGATGCCCGAGACCTTGCGGGTCAGCACCGAGTAGAGCGCGAAGCACGACGCGCTGCCGACCACCAGCAGGGTCGCCCAGTGCGTGCCCTCCAGCCCGGGCCGGATGATGACCAGCGCGCCGGCGAAACCGATCAGCGCGGCGGCGATCCGGTGCGGGCCGACCTTCTCGCCCAGCAGCGGCACCGACAGCGCCATCACCAGGAACGGCGAGGTGAAGCTGATCGACGCGGCCGTCGCCATCGGCAGGAAGTGCAGGGCGGTGAAATAAAACGACGTGGAGCAGAACAGCAGCACCGAGCGGATCGCCTGCATGCCCGGCCGGCGCGCCGCGAACAGCCGCCAGCCGTGCCGGGGCATGAACGCGATCAGGATTACCGCCAGGTGTCCGGCATAGCGCGCCCACACCACCTCGGTGATCGGATAGTCGTTGCCCAGCGCCTTGGCGCAGGCGTTCAGCACCGGAAAGATCGTGCAGCCGAGCAGCATGAAGCCGATGCCGCGCAGCGCGTCGGCATTCAAGGAGAATTGGTTCAAAGCAGGCCCAGCGACTTGAAGCTGGCGTGGCGCTCGCGCCCGATCACCAGGTGGTCGTGCACGGTTATGCCGAGCGGCTTGGCGGCCGCCACCACCTGGTTGGTCATCTCCACGTCGGCCCGGCTCGGCGTCGGGTCGCCGGAGGGGTGATTGTGCACCAGGATCACCGCCGTGGCCGCCAGGTCCAGCGCGCGCTTGACCACTTCGCGTGGATAGACCGGGGCATGGTCGACGGTGCCGCGCTGCTGCACCTCGTCGGCGATGAGCTGGTTCTTGCGGTCCAGGAACAGCACCCGGAACTCCTCCACCGTGGCGTAGCCCATCGACGCCTGGCAGTAGTCGATCAGCGCATCCCAGGACGAGATCGCCGGCCGGTTCAGCACCTGGCCGCGCAGCAGCCGCAGCGAGGCGGCATGCACGCCCTTCAGGGTCGCGACCACGGTGTCGCCGACGCCGCTCACTTCGCGCAGCCGCGCCGGCTCGGCGGTGACCACGCCGTTGAAGTCGCCGAAGCGCGCCAGCAGCGCCTTGGCCAGCGGCTTGGTGTCGCCGCGTGGGTTGGCGCCGAACAAAATCATCTCCAGCAGTTCGTAGTCGGCCAGGCTGGCCGGTCCGGCGTCGAGAAAGCGTTGCCGGAGGCGGGCGCGGTGTCCGGCGTGGTCCGGTTTGTCCGCCGCCGCCATGCCGCCGGCCTCAGACGTTATAGGGCGGGCAGTGCAGGCCGGCCGGGGAGGTGGTGAAGATTTCCACGCCGTCGGCGGTGACGCCCACGGAATGCTCGAACTGGGCCGACAGCGAACGGTCCTTGGTCACCGCGGTCCAGCCGTCACCAAGCAGCTTCACGTCGAAGCGGCCGAGATTGATCATCGGCTCCACGGTGAAGAACATGCCCTCGCGCAGCGCCAGCCCGGCGCCGGCGCGGCCGTAGTGCAGGATGTTCGGCGCGTCGTGGAACACCCGGCCCAGCCCGTGGCCGCAGAAGTCGCGCACCACCGAACAGCGCTCGCCTTCCGCGTAGCGCTGGATCGCCTCGCCGATGTCGCCCAGCGTCGCGCCCGGCTTGATCACCGCGATGCCGCGCATCATCGCCTCGTAGGTGACTTCCACCAGCCGCTTGGCTTTGATCTTCGGCGCGCCGACGTGGAACATCCGGCTGGTATCGCCGTGCCAGCCGTCGACGATCACGGTGACGTCGATGTTCATCATGTCGCCGTCGCGCAAGGTGCGCTCGCCGGGGATGCCGTGACAGACGACGTGGTTGATCGAGGTGCAGATCGACTTCGGGTAGCCGCGGTAATTCAGCGGTGCCGGCACCGCGCCATGGTCGCAGATGAAGTCGTGGCACAGCTTGTCGAGCTGTTCGGTGGTCACGCCAGGCTGCACCTGCGGGGTGATGAAATCCAGCGTCTCGGCGCCCAGCCGGCCGGCCTTGCGCATGCCCTCGAAGGCTTCGGCCCCGTGCAGCTTGATGTGCCCGGTATTGCTGCTCGGCGCCTCGTCGGCGCTGACGTAGTTGCGATCCATTTGCCCTCTAGCCCGCGAAGCTCATCCGACGATCCACGGCGATCGCCTCATGCGTAATATGGCAACCGTAGGCGACCGTCTCAACGCCAGCCGCCGTGGCGGCGGCGAAAGCGCGGGCATAGGCCGGGTCGATGTCGCCAGCCAGCGCCAGTCGATCGCAATCGGCGCGTTGTATCAGAAAGCACATCACGGCGCGATGCCCGGCGGTCACCATGTCCGCCAGTTCGGCCAGATGCTTGGCCCCGCGCGCGGTCACCGAGTCGGGGAACTCGGCCAATCCGGCCTCGCGCCTGAGATGCACGTTCTTCACCTCGACATAGCAATCCGGCCGGCCCGGTTCCCGCAACAGGATGTCGATGCGCGAGTTCTTGCCGTACTTCACCTCGCGCCGCAGCTCGCCGTAGCCGGCCAGTTCAGGCATCGTGCCGTCCCGGATCGCGTCGGCGACGAGCGCGTTCGGTCGCCCGGTATTGAGCCCGACCAGGCCGCCGTCGGCGTCGACCAGCTCCCAGGTCCAGGCGAGCTTGCGCTTCGGGTTGGTCGACGGGCTGAGCCAGCAGCGCGCGCCCTCGTTCAGCAGCCCCAGCATGGCGCCGGGATTGGGGCAGTGCGCGACGACCTCGCGGCCGTCGTCCAGGGTCATGTCGGCGAAGAAGCGCTTGTAGCGGCGCCGCAAGCGGGCCGGGACCAGCGACGGCTCGAAGGTCATATGTCCGGATGCCGGCCCTGGTTGCCGCTGGCGCGTTCGTAGGCGTGCGCGAGTTGCAGGATGCGGGCTTCGGCGAAGGCCTGGCCGACGAACTGCACGCCGATCGGCAGGCCGTTGTCGTCCAAGCCGGCCGGCACCGTGATCGCCGGCAGCCCCAGCGCGTTGAACGGCAGGGTGTTGGGCAGGCGTTCGGTGATCATGCCCGGCGTCTCATCGGCGATGCGGTTGGTCGCCGGCCGCGTGGTCGGCAGCACCAGCGCGTCATAGCCGGCAAAGGCAGCCAGGAACCCGTCGGTCAGCATGCGCCGCGCTCGCTGCGCCTGGACGAACTGCACGCCGGAGAAGCTCTGGCCGACCTCGACCAGTCCGTGCAGCGTCGGCCCGAACGTGTCCGGAGCGGCCTTGTAGCGGGCGGCATGGAACGACGCGCCCTCCACGGCGATGATCGTCGAGGCGACCAGCATCAGGTCGTCCAGGTGCGGCAGCACCACCTCCTCGACCGTGGCGCCCTGGTCGCGCAGGGCGTCCAGCGCGCGCTCTGCCGCCGTCGCCCATTGTGGATCGGCGGTCGCGAAGTGCGCGTCGCGCATCACCGCCAGCCGGGCGCCGCGGATGTCGTGGCCGAGCCGGCCGGCATAGTCGGTTTCCGGCGCGGCGACGCTGGTTGGGTCCTTCGGGTCGGCGCCGGCCAGCACCTGCAGCATCAGCGCCGCGTCGCGCACATCGCGGGTCATCGGGCCGAGGTGGTCGAGCGAGAAGGACAGCGACATCGCGCCATACTTCGGCACCAGCCCGTAGGTCGGCTTCAGCCCGACGATGCCGCACACGGCGGCAGGCTGGCGGATTGACATCGCGGTGTCGGAGCCGATCGCGCCATAGGCCAGGCCGGCCGCCACCGCCGCCGCCGAGCCGCCCGACGAGCCGCCGGTGATGTAGGCCGGGTTCCACGGGTTGGCCGGGCCGCCGAAGGCCGACGACTGGCTGCTGGAACAGGCCGCGCCTTCCGACAGGTTGGTCTTGCCGACGATCACCGCGCCGGCCTCGGCCAGCCGCGTCACCACGGTGGCGTCGTAGTCGGTGACGTAGTCCTCGTAGGCGCGCGAGGCGAAGGTGGTGGGGATGCCGTTGGTGACCAGCAGGTCCTTGATCGCCACCGGAACGCCGTGCAGGGGGCCGAGCACCTTGCCCTCGGCGAGTGCCGCGTCGGCCCGGCGCGCTTGCTCCAGCGCCAGGTCGCCGGTGACGCGAATGAAGGCGTGCAGCACCGGCTCGCGTTCGGCGATGCGCGCCAGCAGCGCCTCGGTCAGCGCCACCGAGCCGATCTCGCCCTGACGCAGCAGCCCGGCGACCTCGGCCAGCGAGCGGTAGTGGATGTCCGCGGGCAGGCTCATGGCTGCCGCCCGCCCAGGGTGGCGTTGACCGTGGCCGGCTCGATCAGGTCCAGTTCCGGCTCGAGTACGGCGAGACGCTCGGCAAAGGCGACCATGCGCTGGAAGCGTTCACGATAGGCGGCGATCTCCGCCGCCGGCACGTCGCGCCCCGTTGCGGCCAGAACGCGCCGCCGCAATGCCTCCATACCGTCGTCGGTCATCGTCGTCATCCCTGTCGCCGCATTGTCACGCCAGCTTAGGCCGGGGCGGGGCGCGGCGGCTACGAATGGCCCAGTGTCAGCAGGTTCTCCACTGGCCGGTACAGCTCTTCCAGGTAGGCGACGTCGTCCGCCGAAAGCTCGATCTCGGTGGCGGCGACGAGTTGGTCGAGCTGGCTGATCTTGGAGACGCCGACCACCGGCGCCGTCACCTCCGGCTTCGACAGCAGCCAGGCGATGGCGACCTGCGCCGGGGTGTGGCCGAGCTTCTCCGCCACTTCGAACACGCGGCCGGCGATCTCGAAATCCATCTCGCCGCGATACAGGCTTTCCGCGCGTTCCCGGTCGGAGCCCTTGGAGCGCGCCGTCGAGCCGCCGCCGAATCCGCCCTGGTAAGCGCCGGCCAGGATGCCGCGCGCCAGCGGCGACCACGGAGTCAGGCCGATCCCGGTGCCGGCGCAGTACGGGTTCATCTCCCGTTCTTCCTCGCGGTAGATCAGGTTGTAGTGGTTCTGCATCGAGATGAACTTGGTCCAGCCGTTGCGCTCGGCCGTCATCTGCAGTTCGACGAACTGCCACGCGAACATCGACGAGCCGCCGATGTAGAGCGCTTTGCCGGCCTTCACCACGTCGTGCAGCGCCTCCATGGCTTCCTCCACCGGGGCCTGCGTGACACCGGCGAAGCCATGCGGGTGGCGGTGAATGACGAGCTGGTCGACATAGTCCAGGCCGAGCCGCTTCAGGCTGGCGTCGATGCTCTCCATGATGTGCTTGCGCGACAGGCCGCCGCTATTCGCGCCCTTGCCGACCGGGGCCGCGACCTTCGTGGTGAGGACGTAGTCGTGTCGCGGCAGCAGTTCGCGCAGCAGCGCGCCGACGGTGCGCTCACAACTGCCGCCGCCGTAGACGTTGGCGCAGTCGAAATAGGTCAGCCCATGCTCGATGGCGGCCTTGAAGATTGGCCGCGCCTCCTCGATCGATAGCATCCAGTCGCCGTGCATGGCGCCCGGTTCGCCGAAATTCATCGTGCCCAGGCACAGCCGCGACACCCGCAGCCCGCTACGTCCGAGTTGTACTTGCTTCAGCATTGCTTCGGCTCCCGTCCCGATGTCGCGCCCGCCGTGCGGGTGCTATAACCGCGAACCGTTATCGCTCACAAGACAAGCCATGGCCGAAGCTCCAAAGACCGTCACCGCCGCCGTGCTGATCATCGGCAACGAGATCCTGTCGGGGCGCACCAAGGACGCCAACCTGCCCTTCCTGGCCGAGAACCTGAACGCGTTGGGCATTCAGGTACGCGAGGCCCGGGTGGTTTCCGACGTCACGGACGAGATCGTCGCCGCGGTGAACGAAACCCGGGCGAAGTACGATTACGTCTTTACCACCGGCGGCATCGGCCCGACGCACGACGACATCACCGCCGATTCCGTCGCCAAGGCGTTCGGCGTCGGCATCGACGTCGACCCCGAGGCCCGCGCGCTTATGGAGGCGCACTACGCCAAGACCGGCGCGGAGCTGAACGAGGCGCGCCTGCGCATGGCTCGGCTGCCGTTCGGCGCGACGATGGTGGAGAACCCGATTTCCAAGGCGCCGGGCTTCCAGATCGAGAACGTCTTCGTGCTGGCCGGCATCCCGGTCGTCGCCCACGCCATGTTCGAAAGCCTGAAGCACAAGCTGGTCGGCGGCGCCCCGGTCCAGAGCCGCTCCATCGCGGTGTTCCTGGCCGAGGGCACGGTGGCCAAGCAGCTCGGCGCGTTGCAGGACAAGTACCCCGACACCGACATCGGCTCCTACCCGTTCCACCGCCAGGGCCGCTTCGGCACCTCGCTGGTGATCCGCTGCCAGGACCCGGCGCGGCTCACTGCGGCGCTGGACGAGCTGCGCGCCATGCTGACCGCGCTCGGCGGCGAGACCATCGAAGACACCAACGATCCCGGCTGACGCGATTTGGGCTTGCGAAGGCGGCGGAGACTCGGTCTAGGCTTCCGACCATGTCCGCCGCGAGCGATACCTTGATCCGACCCGCCACCCTGGCCGACGCCAGTCCGATGGCACGGGTCTATGTGCGCAGCTGGCGGTCGTCCTACGGCGGCATCGTGCCGCGCTCGGTGCTGAGCGCGCTGTCGGTGCCGCACGAGACCACCTACTGGCGCGACGCGCTGCGCCGGCCGCCGCCGGGCCGTCACGCACTGGTCGCCGAGCGACGCGGCCAGGTCGTCGGTTTCGCCACCTGCGGCCGCTGCCGCGAGGGCGTCGACGACGAGCGGCTCGGCGAGGTCTACACCATCTACCTGCTGGCCGACGCGCAGCGCCAGGGCCTCGGCCGCCGGCTGCTGGCCGAGAGCGCGGCGCAGATGATGGCCGACGGCATCAAGCGGGTCTGCATCTGGGTGCTGCGCGACAACCCGGCGCGGCAATTTTACGACGTCCTGCACGGCGAGCTCGACGGCGAGAAGACAGTATCCGTCGCCGGCGCGCCGTTGGCTGTCGTGCGCTATCTGTGGGACGACGTCGCCTGGCTGGAGGAAGCCGCAGCAGAGCTCAGCGGCATCGACCTGCCGGGGATGCTGACCGCTTGACGGCCCTTCGCCTGCGTGCGGCGGTCGCGGCCGACCTGCCCTGGATCGTGGCGCTTGAACATCGGCCGGACATGCTGGCTTTCATCGGCGGCTCGGACCTGGATGAGCATCGTCGCTTCCTGGCCGATCCGGATTTCTCGCAAGTCATCGCCGAAGACGCCGGCGCGCCGGTCGGCTACGCGCTGACCGAGGGCTACGTGTCGATGCCCGGCGCGCTGCTGCTGCGCCGCATCGCCGTGACCGGTGCCGCGCGCGGCACCGGCAGTGACTTCCTGCGCCGGCTCATCGACGCTGCCTTCGCCACCGGCATCGCCCGCTACAAGCTGCGCGTGTTCGAGGACAATCACCGCGCCCGCCGGCTCTACGCCCGTTTCGGCTTCGTCGACGACCCGGACGGCGCGCCGCAACACCACAGCCGCCGTGACGGGGTCGACTGCCAGTCCTTCGCGCTGGTGCTCTACCAAACCGATTGGCGGCTGTAGCCCTACCGGGCTACGAAATCTAACCGGTCGTCACCGTGGTGGTGGTGGTCGTTGTCGTGGTGGTGACGGTGGTCGTGATCTCGCCGTCGTCGCCCGCTTCCTCCGGCGCTTCGTCGCTCTCCGCCGGGGCGGCGAAGCGGGCGTCGAGGAACTGACCGAAGGCGTCCTGCTCGCGCAAGCCGGAGACGAAATCGCGGAACGCGCCCTTCAGTTCCTTGAAGAAGCCATTGATCTCGTCCTTGGTCAGGCCGCCATCGTCGTCGCCATCGGCCTGGTCGAAGTAGCGCAGCAACAGGTCGCCGCGCTCGCCGAAGAAGCCGTAGCGCTTGCCGTGGAACGGGATCGGTGCCGGTGCCGTGGTCTCGTCGGGCTCGCTGGCCGGCTCGGTCGTCGTGGTGACAGTCGTGGTCGTCGTCGTGACCGTGCTGTCGGGCGCCGCGCCGTCCTCGTCGGTCGTCGCCTTGGGGCCGAACCGCTCGGCCAGGAACTGGCCGAAGGCGTCGTCGGCGCGCAGGCCGTCGACAAAATCGCCATACGCCTGGCGCACCTCGCCCAGGAAGCCGGCGATCTCCCTGGTGCTGAGCCCGCCATTCTCGTCGCCGTCGGCGGCATCGAAGAAACGTTGCAGCAGCTCGACCCGTGCCGCCATGCGGCTGCCGGGCCGCACGTTCTCGGCGAATGCGTCGAGCTCGTCGGCGCTCAGCAGGCCGTCGTCGTCGCCGTCGGCCTTGTCCATCAGCCGTTCCGCGCGGCGCGTGTCGCGCGCCTCCTGGCTGCGCAACAGCAGGTCGCGCATGTCGGCGCGGATGCCGTCGCGAATCTCCGTGCGGGTCAGCGCCCCGTCGCCGTCCGAGTCGATCTTGTCGAACCGCGCCTCCAGCCGCGCCAGGCGTTTCTTGCCGCCCGGCAAATCTTGCCCGGCAGTTTCGAGCTCCTCGCGGCTGAGCTTGCCGTCGTCGTCGCCGTCCGCCCGGCCGAAGCTGTGCCGCCCGAGTCCGTGGAAATGGTGACCGTGACCGTGGCCGATACCGTGAATCGTCATGCGTTTGCCCTCCGCCGACGCGCGATACCGGCGCGCCCTGGCGATCAGGAGCAAATTGCGTGCCGGTCCGGCTACCATCGCGGGAGATTCGGAGGCGAGGCGGTTGCGCGAGGCCGAACTCTACGCGCCGGTGAAGGCGTTCCTGGCCGGCCAGGGCTATGACGTGAAGGCGGAGGTCGAGGGCTGCGACGTGGTCGCGGTGCGCGACGGCGCGGTCGTCGTGGTCGAGCTCAAGGTGCGCTTCAACCTCGACCTGCTGCTGCAGGGCGTGAACCGGCTCAAGCTCACCGACGCGGTCTACATCGCGGTGCCCCGGCTCGGTCGGCGCTGGCGCGACATCAAGGCGCTGTGCCGGCGCATCGGGCTCGGGATCCTGCTGGTCGAGCATGGCGAAGCGCGCGCGATCCTCGACCCCGTGCCCTACGTGCCGCGCGGCAATCCGCGCCGCCGCCGGCGGCTGCTGAAGGAGTTCGCGCACCGCGTCGGCGACCCCAACACCGGCGGGGCCAACCGGGTGAAAGTCATGACCGCCTACCGCCAGGACGCGCTGCGCTGCCTGGCCGCGCTGGATCGCGCCGGTGAGCTGTCGCTGGCGATGCTGCGGGCGCAGACCGGGGTCGGCCGCGCCGCCGGCATCCTGCAGCGCGACGTCTATGGCTGGTTCGAGCGTGTCAGGCGCGGCGTCTACGCCCCCAGCCCGCGCGGCCGCGAGGCACTGCGCACCTACGCCGACGCGATCTCGACCCTGCCGTCGCGCGCCGAGGTGGCGTAGAGTTGCGGCCATGAGCGAGACCCATATCCACACTCGCGTCGACGGCCTGGAGCTGGCCGGCGAGCTGTACCGCCCGGCCGGCGACGGCCCGGCGCCCTACCTAGTCGAGGTCCACGGCGGCGCCTGGCAGATGCAGGACCGGCTGTCGAACAAGGCGCTGCACGAGGACCTGGCGGCCGGCGGTGTCGGCGTCTTCGCGCTCGATTTCCGGCTCTCCACGCAGGCGAAGTACCCGGCGCCGGTGGCCGACGTCAGCCACGGCATCCGCTGGTTCAAGGCCAATCTCGACCAGCTCGGCGTGAAGGCCAGCAAGGTCGGCGGCCTCGGCTTCTCCAGTGGCGGCCAGCAGCTCGGCCTGGTGGCGTTGTGCCCGGCCGGTGCGGCCTACACCAACGACGACCCGGCGCTGGCCGGCGTCGACGCCAGCGTGGATTTCGTGGCGCTCGGCTGGCCGATCCTCGATCCCCTGGCGCGCTACCGCTTCGTGCAGGCCAGCGGCAACGAGCGCATCCAGGCCGCGCATCACGCCTACTTCGCCGACGAGGCGGCGATGGCAGCCGGCAGTCCGCACCTGTTGCTAACGCGCGGCGAGGCGACGCACAAGCCGCCGATGCTGGTGCTGCAGGGCACCGAGGACTCCAACGTCGAGCACCACCGCGCCGACCTGTTCGCCGACGCCTACCGCGCCGCCGGCGGCCATATCGAAGTGGTGAAGTACGACGGCCAGCCGCACACCTTCATCAGCGCCAACCCCGACAGCGACGCCGCCGCCGACGCCAAGCGCCGCATCCGCGACTTCGCGCTGGGCCAGGCGTTGGCCTAGACTGCGCCACCGTCCGGGCTTGGCGGAATTGGTAGACGCAAGGGACTTAAAATCGCGCTTTACGCACTAGATGTCGTGAAGAAAGTCATATAAATCAATGTCTTGACAAAATATTAGGGTCTCCGATAGGCTTCCACAAAGCTTACACATATTTCTGCCCGGAGCAGCGGCATGAGCGAGAGCGCCGGAACCTTCTCTCTGATGGGCGGTCGGCTGCACGTATACAAGCGGCCGGGCAGCCGCTTCTGGCAGTGTTCGGCCTACGAGGCGGGCAAGAACAGGCGGGCGACCACCAAGGAGCAAAGCCTGGCGCGGGCGAAGGAGGTAGCGGAGGACTGGTACCTTGATCTGCGTGGCAAGCTGCGCAGCGGCGAGATCAAGACCGAGAAGACCTTCAAGGACGCGGCGGTACAGTTCGAGCGCGAGTACGAGATCATCACCGAGGGGGAGCGCAACGCCCAGTATGTGGCCGGGCACAAGCGCCGCCTGAAGCTTCACCTGATCCCGTTCTTCGGCAGCATGGGGCTTTCAGAGATATCGCCCGGTCAGGTGCAGGAGTACCGCATTCACCGCCGTCAAAAGGCAATGGAGCTTTACGGCAAGCCGCCCGCCCGGAACACCATGCATCAGGAAATCGTCTGCCTGCGCCAGGTCCTCAAGACCGCCTTGCGCCACGGCTGGCTGCAACACCTGCCGGATCTGTCGGAGCCGTACCGCAGCTCCGGCAAGGTCTCGCATCGGGCTTGGTTCTCGCCCGACGAGTATCGGCAGCTCTACACCGCGACGCGCAAGCGGGCGAGGGAGGCCAAGGGCAAGCGCTGGCAATGGCACGCGGAGCAGCTACACGACTACGTGCTGTTCATGGCCAACACGGGCTTGCGCCCTGACGAGGCTTCCAGACTGGAGTTCCGGGACGTCAAGGTCGTCGATGACAGCGACGAGGAAATCCTGGAGATCGTCGTTCGGGGCAAGCGAGGCGTCGGCTACTGCATGAGCATGCCGGGGGCCGTGACGCCCTATCGGCGCATCCTGAAGCGGAATGCGCCCGAGACGATGACGGCGCGGCTGTTCCCGATCCACCACCGCGAGATGCTCAATGCGGTGCTGGCTGAGGAGGCGTTGAAGTTCGATCGGGAGGGCAACCGGAGGACCGCCTACAGCCTGCGCCACACCTACATATGCCTTCGGCTCATGGAGGGTGCGGACATCTACCAGATCGCCAAGAACTGCCGCACCAGCGTGGAGATGATCGAAAAGTACTACGCCGTTCATCTGCGGACGGCCCTTGATGTTGCCGCCATCAACGTCCGCCGGGAGCGGCCGAAGACTAAACAGGCCGTGGGTGAAGGCGAGACGGGGGCAGGCGCAGCGCAGCCCTAATAGGTTTTGCAGGTCGCCGGAGCCGCCTTTATACAGAAGGTGTGCGGGCGTGGCGGAACTGGCAGACGCAACGGACTTGAGACGCTTGAGTGCCTTGCGGGAAACCGCAGGAGTAGAACTGCTCAAACTCGGGGGAACCTGTGAAATGGCAATCCCGAGCCAAGCCCGGCCAGCGGCCGGGAAGGTGTAGAGACTAGACGGGCAGCACCTACATCCGGGCGGAAGCCCGGATACGGTGAAGGGATAGTCCAGACCGCAAACCGCCTAGGCTGGCGGGCGGCGAAAGCCGTAGTCGGTACGAAAATCCGTAGGGCATGCGCCCGTGGGGGTTCGAGTCCCCCCGCCCGCACCATCCTGATCGGCGTTTTCGTGCTCCTGACGGAAGCTCGCGTGAGTCCCTGCTACCTTCTGCTTCTCGCTATCTGATCACTGATCCATTCAATGGCCTTGTTGCCATCCCAGCCCCGCATGCCCAGCTCATCCGGCGACACCTCGGGCCTTGGCCAGAGGCCGCCTATGATTAGGTTGTCGATTCCTGCCCGCGCCAATGTCTCCGCATAGCCCACATCATCGACTTGTTCCACGGAGCGCCTTAGGTATGTCGCTGTAGCTCCGGCGAGAACGTCGCAGAGTTGAAGCTGGATTTCGCTCTTCGAGTCGGCGAACCGGGTCTCGGTAACATTCATGGGGAAATGCTGAGGGCCAGCAGGGCCGTCAAATCGCGCGGCAGCCACTTCCGGCGAAGACAGAGCGTCCCATAGCCATTTCTGCTTCGCCATATTGGACGACTGATCATGCACAACCGACCAGTGACCTTCGTCGCGTGATCGCCACGTTTGCCCGAGAGCGACCAAACCAGGTAGTGCGATATCCAACACTTGGTTCGGCAACCCTCTCACATGAGAGAATCCGAGTAGTTCGAATGAGGGCCAGAGGTATCGTATGATCTCTTCTCGGTTGTCATCGGTTCGCCCCCGTTCTCGGTTGATGAAAGCCCGACACTCCCGGAAGTATTGCGGGTTTCTGGTTCGCATCATTCTTTGAAACTGGAACAAGAGCTTCGTACGAAACCCCCGATGCCAGAAGCCTTCCATACAGTAGAAGAACAGATTAGCCATCGCCAGATTTGCGCCATCCTCGTACAGATTGAAGCCGCTCTCGTGTGCGAGTGGCTCAACCCACCAGTCGACAAGGAGCGTTACAAGAGCGAACTCCTTATGCGCAATCCACGTGGCCGATCGGTCGGAATCCGAAGATACCCGCTCAATTAGTCTTATGACACTCTCTCTGTGCTTGGGATTCCTGCGCAATCGAGAGTATTTAAGTTCATCTGCCTTCAAGGCAGGGAAGTAGGTTGAGATTAGATCGCGAGCTTCTTCTTGATTGTAGTTCATTGTTGCCTGGACGAAAACAGGCTGGTCTTTTGCAAGCAGGTCCTCGCCTGTGAATCCAGTCTCGTCCAGATAGATAGTTGTCATACTTCTTTAGAAACCAACGTTCCTGCCATCGCGCGGTCGAGGAACGGCCGCAAGAGTATAGGTTAGTCTGAGTTCAATCTTTCGACAATAACCCGCCCGCGGCCACGACGCACCAAATAGCCTCCACGTGGAATTTGGAGGTTCTTGCCATCTACCAGCTTGTAGACCGCTTCGGCGATCATCTCTGCGCCGCGGTCCGGAATGTCTTCACTAAGCTCCGGCCTGGCCGAATACCATTCGGAGAACGCTCTTTCGGCGATATCGGGGCCAAGCGACTTGCGCAGTGCGTTGAGCTTGCGCAGTTCACCCTTTTTCAGGTTCTTCTCATCGATGGCGACGGATTTTCGGCGAGGCATGCGGGGACTCCGATTCCTATTGGGTGGCGGAAACATAGTCGAAGGCGCGACGTGATTCCAGAATGATCAGCAACCCAGTTTGGTGAGCTTGCACCTGCAAACGGGTGCGCTTCTCACAAAGTGACAGTCCGAGGCTTCAGCGGGATTCCATTAGCAATGTCCGTAAGGCGGCGCAGGTTAGACATCAATGTGTCCCGAGCCTCAGCTTCTTCCTGCCGCCAGCAGTCTGCCAGATCACGCTCTGCTTGGCTCACATCCCAAGGCATAAGGCTGCCGGATTTGTTCTGTGCCAGTGCAAACGGACCATCGGTTTCCGTAAGTACTCTGTCAGCAGGCATCGCTTCGACCAGTGCGCGACCTTTCTTCGTGCGGGTCATCGCCGGACCCACACTGAACCAGCACCCAAGAGAAATTGCACGGTCCAGTTCCCGTGGTCGGCCCGAAAACCAGTGCAGGACAGGAACGCCTAGTCCCGAGTGTTCCTCAATTAGGTCGAGGACGCCGCTCGCTGCGGCGCGTGAATGTATACTGAGGATGCGGCCCCCCAGTGTTCTGCACTCCCCAAGCACTCGTGCCAGCACCTCTTCCTGGCGCTTGTAGCTGCCCTTGTGCTGGGGGCTTCCATCCAGGCCAACTTCGCCCACATAGGGCGACTGTCCGACAAGATGGCACAGCAGCGGCATCTCTGTGTGCCGCTCGGCCACCAGCTCAGGATGCAGGCCCGGAGACACCCGTACCCGCTTGTGCCCGGCCACCAACTGCGACGTTCCTTTCCACGCCTTTGGGGTCGTCGTGACCACAAGGACATACATGCCGCGCGCCTCGATCTCCGCCAGCACGGCCTTGGGGTCAGGGAAGAGATCGACATGGCAGTGGAAATCGATCACAGGGCACCGACAGCCTTCAGGTAGGTGCTCATTTCCTTCAGGCCCCTTTGCACCACCGCCCGATACGGCGCGGTGTCGCCAAGCTGGGCTGCATTGATCGCGCCGCCCGCCCAGCGATCGAAACCCCGTTTGCGTACCATCTCGATGGCCATGCCGACGGAGCGTACATCGTCGAAGTCACGATGCCTGTGGTCGGGCTTTGACAGGTCATCGAACTTGTAAGCGGCTGTCGGGTCGGTACCCCAACGGTGAAAGGCTGAGCGTCTAACCAAGCAGGGGACGCAGCGACCGCAATGCATGAAGCCACTGCGGGCGTAACGGCCGCAGCTTGTGGTGATGCCGATGTGCTTTTTCAAGAACGCCTGATTCTGGCAGCCAACAAGCATCTCACCCTTGGTCTTGAACTGATACGGGTTGACGATACGCACGTTTATGCCTGCGTTGCCCAACAGTTGTTGGATCAGGCCGATGAAGTAGGGGTGCGTTGTGCGCGTGCTCAAGCTACCCAGGCGCAACGGTGTCAGCGCTACATTGATACTGATGAACCCGTTCTCCGGCATGTACAGGTCGGCGGGTGCGCCGCCGGTATAGGTCTGAAGGCTGGTGGCTGCGAGGACACCGAAACCTAGAAAGATCAGCGAGCGTGCACGTTGTGAGCGCTCGGACGGACCGGGCGGATGCACCAGATGGTTGAGTTGCAGGTGTCCGTGGTTGCCACCGACCGCCTGCGCCAAGAAACTCTGCGTCTTCTTGTCGCCTTTGGCCACTTGGCTGACGAACAGGAGGCTTTTGCCAGCGGCCCGAAGATCCAGAGCGCCAATCAAGCTGTCCATGCCGCCGGACAATAGACAGACGGCGTCCTCCTGCCTTGGCTCTGCGTGTTTCGGTGGCGTTGGCGAAAGGCCATCGGCCACGAACGTCAGATACCAGATATCGCCGGTCAGGAAGCAGAGCGCTGCGGCAAGCAGATCTGTTTGCGATGTCCAGAACTTCGGATCGGCAACAGAAACGGTCAGCTCGATTTCCCGTGTCCATCCATCCGGACTGGTAGCTCGCGTGCAGCCCTCATCGGCACCGATGACCGAGAGCGCGATTGAGAGGAAGTCCCATGCCCTCGCTGAGGGTGCCAGGCCGAATTTCCGGACGCTGGAAATGATGGATGGGCCAATCGAGCCGACCGCGGGATCGGTGGAGTGCTCGTAGAGCACGTACCGCAGGTCCGATCGCTTCGTCTTGATTCCCGCCGGAGCACAGTGAACGCGCATCACACGTACTCCTCGAAGACTTCAAATGTGTCCTCGATCACTCCTCGGGATAGACCTTCGGCGCTCTGCCTGGTCAGCCGCTGACCCTGGTCCTCCCTGCTTCTGAACTGTGCCGACACTTTCTCGCGCACATAGCGCTCAATCTGCTCAAGGCGTCGCATGCCCTCGGCATAGCTCGGCGCTTTGTCCAGCACAGCTTGGCCGATATCCAACTCGATGCGATTGCAGAGGTCGTAGGCAACGTAGCGTTCAATGATGACGCCGATCTGTTCCGGCGTGGGGGAGGTCAGATCGGCGGCCGGTGCGGCGTTCTGCACGTCTGCCAACGCGCGTGCCATGGCATCTCGCCCAGCTTCCGCATCCTGCGTTCCATCCGGTGGATGCAGTGCGTTGGCGACGCGATCGGCCACGTCGCGGGCAGGAAGGCCGGTAAGCGTTGCGACGCTGACGCCCAGATCGACCGGTGTCGGCGTGCCTGTCCGCAGTGCGTCGAGGACACCGTAGAGTTGTCCGGCGCGCTGCGCCGTCCGGTTCATACGGCCTGCCGCGCGGCCAGCGCCGCCGAGGCCGGTCCGTGTGTAGTGGCCTAGTGCTCTGCCGAGATCACCCTGCGAACCAGTCTTCGCAAACCTGCCAAGGCTTTGTCGTGCGCCCGCAAAGCGGCGAGGTGGTGCCTTGGGTCCCGCCGGTGGTCTTGCCGGTGCGGGTTGTGGCGCTGCGACCTGTGCGGGCTGGCCCGGTGCAGGCTGAGACGGCGGCGTAGATGGCTTCGGCTGAGACGGCGGGCCTCCGGGCGCTGGCGCAGGCTGCTGCGGTGGCGCGGGCGGGTTCTGCGGCGGAGCAGGCGGAACCCAGGGCGGTATCAGAGGTACGCCACCTCCCGGTCCTTTGCTGGAAGACGACGTACCCACTACTTCTTGCCCTTCGCTTCGCTGGCTATCGCCTTCTTCACCGGACCGGGTGTTTCGCTTTGGTTAGCCCAATGCGTCAGCACGGCCTTCGCCCATGTCTTGTGTGCAAGCAGGACGACGATCGACGGTTCGAGCCGAGCCAGTGGAATATCACGACGGAGGAAATTTGCGAGGGGTTCAGCCTGGCCGTCGTCTGCCTCAATCACCGTCAGGCAGGCATTCAGAATAGGCGGCCTACCCCAGGTATCGACGGTGCGCGCCCGGTCCAGCAGGCGTGCCATGATGAACGTGATCTCGCGCTTGCTCAGCGTCTTGAGCTTGACTGCAAGCGCCTTGCTGGGCTGCTCTTTCACTGCATACAGAGCGCCGAGCAGATCAGCGCCCTCCGGGCTGAGTTGGTCTGCCGCGGCAATGATCGGCAGGTGCTCGCGGCTGACGTAGGCGACGGCCCGCAGGTCCAGGTCTGCGAAAGGTGGTGAGAGCGCCAACCAGTCCTTCACGAATTCGTCTTGCCATGCTTGCGGCATCGTCTCGGGTAGTTCGCCGCCCGACGCCACAGCCTCCTCCCACGGGCCGAGGAACAGTGGCTTGCCCTTGTCATGTTCGTTGATGGCTCGCACCAAATCTGCATAGGCGGCCTCGCTGCCACAGCGCTCAAATAGCAGCATCTTGGCCAGAGCGGCTTCATCGGCAGGGACATTCTGACTTCGGGCGATCGACATGCGAATCGACAGGGTGTTCAAGAACCGCTTGATTAGCCGAGGGTTACCTGAAATCTGCGGAGAGGTTGTCATGATCGGCGCGAGCCGATCGGCAAGATCAAGCTGATGCGACAGTTGCTCCGGGCACTCTTTGATCAACCCCGCGACGAAGGCCCGATCCACTCTCTTGCCGAGCCACGTCTGACCCAGTTGCGTGCAGATATCCTCGCGCAAGGAGTCTCTCTTCTCCTGCGAAAGTTCGCTATTCTCAATGAATAATAGCATCAGATAGGCGCGTACATCCTGGGTACCCAGGGGCGGGACTCGAAGTGGAACCTGGATCAACTTATCGAAATAATTGGTCACCAGTTCATCGTCGAGGTCGACGGACTGGAAATGCGCCCGTACAGCGCGCCTAATCATCTTGTCATCGGCTGCAATAATGAATGCAGTGTGCTCCAGGAACAGGAACAGCCGAATTGCTTCGAGAGTAGCGATGGCCGTATTTGGTAGGCAGCGGTCCAGGTCATCAATGAACACTACCAAAGTAATGTCCATATCCTTGAGGGTGTCGCTAAAGTGGCGACGCAGGTCCTGGATTTCTTGCGGCGGCGTTGTCTGAGGCGCTTGCTTGATCAGTGACGATCCGGCTTTGCCAGCATTGGAACCCGTTGCCTTTGCCGCATCCAAGTCCTCCTGCGTCACCTCTCCATCGGCAAGCCCCTGGTAGGTGCGCACCGCTTCTCCAAGAAGTCCGGTCGGTGGTAGTCCGAAAGCCATGGACATGCCGGACCCAACCGCCAGACCGGCTGCTCGCACCCAGTTCACCCGCTTCAGGAACTCTGTCGCTTTGTCGACGGCAGTCTGGTTGTCCTTTGCGTGTGCCAGTAGTGCATTGGCAATGGTTTCCATTAGCGCGGCGCGTGCGTCGTCGAATCCTTGGTACAGCCAAGCATTGAACTCGACCGTGAGGAACGTCTTATCGCTGCGGGACTCCAGTTCGTCCCGAATCAAGCGAATCATTGACGACTTTCCAACACCCCAATTACCCGAGACCCCGAGCGACAGGGGCTGACCGTTAGCCTGACTTATCATTTCCGCAGCCGTGACGGCTACGGTACGGAAGTTCAGGAAATCTCTATTTGTTTCGTTATCCGACCACATTTAGCATCTTTCTGAATCTACCAAGTCTTATATATCAAATCGATGATCATCTAAAGCACATTTGAACGAAGCAATGTCCGCCGTCTTGTCCATCCACGGCGGCACCGTCGCGGTGCTTCGATGAGACGGTTCCGGCAATCGGCCCAATCCCTATCGATGACTGCATGTATTGTCGTGATCGAGTTCCTTTCGGTCGATATCTGTGAGGGGAAAGTCTTCCCCCTGGTCTCAGCCCGGGGTCTTCGACACACCCCCTTCGAGCGGGGACACCCCGCAACGCCCCGGTACGGTCGGCCCTTCGGGCTGCGGTTGAGGCGCGCTACCGCGCTGTTCCCTCTGGCCACAGCTTATGCCGACTCCGGCAGGGCTAAGCCAAGGTCGCCGTTCGCCCCGGCCCGCTCCATTCGGCCGCCTGCGGCGGCCTCCCGTGTTGGGGCGAATACCCCTGCGGGCGGCTTCCTTGTCGCCTGCCGGGGGTCGGCGCGACCCCGCTGAAGGTGCTCCCTGCGGTCGCAGTTTGAAGGTCTGGGGTCGCTCGCCGCTGGGCAGAGGTTGATGCGCGGGCGTGTGTCCGTTGGGGACATGGGGCCGTTGAGCATCGCCAACTGACCAAAGGAGCAAGACCATGACGTTAGAGACCGTAAAGCTGGGGCAGCTACTGCCGCCGAAGGCCAATCCCCGTAAGGCGGCGGACGTGGCCGCCATCGAAGGGCTGGCCGCTTCCATCAGGGCCGACGGCCTGTTGCAGAACCTTGTCGTGCGGCGCAAGGGCCGCAAGTGGGAGATCGTGTCCGGCGAGCGCCGTTATCGGGCGATGCAGCTACTGGCGGGGAGCGGCGACATCGCCGCTGACTTCCCGGTCGCCGTGGAAGTCCGCAAGGGCTTGAACAACGGGGACGCGCTGCGGCTCGCCACCGTCGAGAACGTCCAGCGTGAACCGCTGAACGCGATGGATGAAGCCGAGGCATTCGCCGGGTTGATGAACGGCGGCGGCGACATCGAGGACATCGCGGCCAAGGCCGGGATGAGCGCGCTGACCGTCAAGCGGCGGCTGGCGCTCGCAGGGCTGTGTGCCGAGGCGAGGGAGATGGTGCGCAGCGGCGACCTTAGTCTTGCCGTAGCCGAGGCGATGACGCTGGGGACGCACGAACAGCAGCGCGGCGTGATCGCACGGCTGGAGGAAGGCTGGCACTACGACGCCGAGAACATCCGCGACCTCCTCACCGGGGAAAAGCCGAGCGTGGCGCTGGCGATCTTCGATCTTGAGCGCTACGACGGCACCTTCTCCACCGACCTGTTCGGCAGCGAGGAAAGTACCTTCTTCGATGACGCAGAGCAGTTCCTGCGGTTGCAGGCCGAAGCCGTCGAGGCGCTCGCCGCCCGACACCGGGAAAGCGCGGCATGGGTTGAAGTCGTGCAGGCGGGTCACGTGCCGTGGTGGCAGTACGACGAGGCCGAGGACGACGACGAGGCCGGGGTGGTCATTCACTTCTGCCCGAGCGGACGTGTCGAGGTCAGGGAGGGGTTGGCCGAGCCGACCGTCTCCGAGAAAGTTGCGGCGGAAACCGCCGAAGCGCCTGCCGCGCCCAAGCCGAAGCCTGAATACTCAAAGCCGATGCTGCGCTACATCGCCGCCCACAAGACGATGGCCGTGCAGGCGGCACTACTGGCCAATCCGCGCAAGGCACGGGAGATCGCCGTGGTGCAGATGCTGGGCGGCTATGACTTCTCATCGCGCATCCGGACAGATGCCCATTCGGCGCTTTCGCTCAGTGCCGAGATGGAGGAACCGTCAGCATCCTACGCTGCCGTGGAGGCCGAGGCCCGTCACCTGCTGACGCTGCTGGTGCCGGAGGTAGACGACGAGGACTGCGCCTGGTCGAGGCTGTCCCGCCAGCATGGCTCGTCTGTCGGTCTCTATCAGGCCGTTTCGGCCCTGTCCGATGACGATCTGGAGCGGCTGCACCTGCTGTTGACGGTCCTGACCTTCGGGCAAAACGACATCGACGTGCTGGACACCCGCGAGAGCCTGTTCAACCGGGTTGCCGTCGATCTGGCAGTGGACATGAAGACGTGCTGGCGACCCGATACCGTGTTCCTGTCCGGTCGCCGCAAGGACCAATTGGCCGACATCGCTGCGGAAAGCGGTGGTACCTCCCGGCTGGGCAGCTTCAAGGACACCAGCAAGACCGCACTGGTGGCCGGGTTGGTCCGGCACTTCAAGCGCTGTGCCGAGCTTGGCGACGATGCGTCCGGCGACGACATCAAGGGCCGCGACTGGCTGCCCGACTCGATGCGCTTTCCGGCGGTGAAAGAGGATGCGGGCGAGAGCGCGGCGTGTAGCTGATCGCCCGATCATAAAACGGCCCGGCCTTCGGCCGGGCCGTTCTCGTTTCTGGAGGTGTGTTTACGGGGCTACGCGTGACACATGCCCAGCCGCAATGAGCGCGCCAATCTAGCGCGCATCTTCGAGGCTGTTGACGAGGCGGTCGAAGCCGATTGTCACATTTCGCAGCCAAACCCGGTCGAGTGCTTGTTCGCCCGGTGACGGCACATCTCCTCTCGGTCGATTGAAGGAGACCGTCAGCGGGTTGACGTAGTTCCAAAGAGGCGTCCAGCCATCACCTTGCGGGATGAAGAGCGTGGCAACCGGCGTCCGGGTGCGCTGCACGGGTTGTTTCCGAGGATTGCTCACACGTCGCTGCTGGCCGATGACCAGATGGTAGTCGGTGCCGTCGATTGAGATCGGCAAGACCGCACCGAATACATCCATTGTGCCGTCACGATCCGCCTGCCGATGGTAGAAATAGTGCCATTCCGTGCCGACGATGCCACGGCCGTGCAGGCCCTGGCCGCAGGCGCGCCGAAGGTTGTCGGCTTCCGACAGAGGGCCGGTGATGCCGGTGGCGTCGATGACACCCGGCGCATTGGTCCGGCAGACATGCAAGGCCAGTCGCTCAAAGTCGGCGAGGTTTTCCGTGAATCCGTCAATGGTCAATGCATTAGCGGCGATTACTCTTCCGGAAAAGAGCAGTACGCTAGAGAATAGAAATGAGAGAAGCAGATGTCCGCGTATCAATGTGAGGCACTTTCGTCTTATTTGTACCCAACGCATTTCTTGAGAACCAACTCTTCTGGCGCATCTTTCGGACGAGGCTGGTCCTTAGGCCACCAGTTCCCCGAAAGGCCAATAGTGTCTTCTGAAATGAGACGTATCCTCAGTTCAACTTCGTCCACAACCACTCGCCCGTCCTTGTCGATAGTCTTGGCGTCCTTTGCAATATACTCTTCGCCCGATCTTGTGAACCCAGAGAACTCCACTCTGGCTTTGAGTTGATCCTTTAGAGCAGCGTATCGTTCTCGATCTACGCGGAGAATCTGTGCGAGGTAGGATGGGTGAAGTTGCCTCCGGTAGATTGTTTCGGAGATCTCGATATACAGCGTATGACACCTACCACCATCGCCATCATAGCGTCCGGGAATGTCGATAGGGAGGCTTGCTGGACCCGCTTGCCCGAGTGCGGCCGAGAGGGGAAACAAGGAAATACATAGTACAAGGGACTTCAGGGTGAGATTTTCCACTGTGTTTCTCCCTGGTCGGCTCGAAAGATCAACTATCTCGTGGTCGATAGAGATATCGGGACTGTATGAGGGCGTTATCTCTGTTCTTCAATGCCCAGACCGCAGATTGGGCATTTCTTCTTCTTGAGCTGTGTTGCTGCATACATCGAAAAGGCCAGGAACCCGATGGGGATGATGAGCGTCCATGACCTGCTCCCCTGCGGCTCCCTCGGTTGATATGAGAGTCCGTCATCTGGAGACGGACGATGAAGAAGAGCAGGTTCACGGAGGAGCAGATCGTTGGCGTGCTGCGCGAGCAGGAGGCTGGTGCGGCCACGGTCGAGGTC
>JAVKFY010000026.1:0-14310 GCA_040223615.1 Alphaproteobacteria bacterium | reverse complement strand
CAGGCCACGGCCGCCGGCGCCTTGCGTCGGCGGCGTGCCCCATCAGGTGGAGAGGACGCGCGAATGAAGTTTCTGCAGGCACGGCGCTACAGGCTGCTGCACTTCGTGCTGCTGGTGGCGCTCGTCGCGGTCGCGCTGAGCGCCGCCATCTCCGCCACCCGCGCCGCCGACATGCCGGCAAACGCGCACGCTCGCACCTATGGCAGCGGATGGGAATGCAACCGCGGCTATCGCGTCGCGGGCGACGCCTGCCGGCCGATCGTGGTGCCCGCCAACGCCTACCTCGAACCGGCTGGGGCCCGATGGATCTGCGTGCGCGGCTACACCCGCGCAGGCGACGGCTGCGAGCCGGTTCAGCTGCCCGCGAACGCCTATCTGGTGGATACCTCCTACGGCGATGGCTGGTCCTGCGAGCGCGGCTTTCGCCAGGTTGGCAAGAACTGCCTGGCGATAGAGGTCCCGCGGAACGGCTACGCCGTGGACAGCGCTTCAGGCAGCGGATGGGATTGCGAACGCGGCTACCGGGTGACCGGCGCGACCTGCACGCTCATCGTAGCGCCAGCGAACGCGCATCTCGTCACCGACGACTACGCCAACGGCTGGCAGTGCGACCGAGGTTATCGGGAGGCGCGCGGCGCCTGCGAACCAATCCGCCTGCCCGACAACGCTTATCTCCTCGACAGCGCCTACGGCAACGGCTGGAAATGCGAGCGCGGCTACGACGAGACCGGCAATGCCTGTGTGGCGGTCAAAGTGCCGGCGAACGGTTACTTGGACCGGTCGGGTCGCGATTGGGACTGCGCGCGCGGCTTCAAGAAAACGACGGAAAGCTGCGTCGCGATCCGCGTGCCCGATAACGGCTTCCTTTCGAACGACGGCGACAGCTGGACGTGCGAGCGCGGCTACGCGAAGACGGCAACCAACTGCCTCGCCCTCAAGGTGCCGGCGAACGCCCACATCGACTACTCAGGCAACGCCTGGGAATGCGACCGAGGCTTCCGCGAACAGCACGGCAAATGCGTCGCGGGGTAGCGCGCCTAGCGATGGACCGACCTCGCTCGGGTTTCGCCGCCATGCCGAGAACGGTTGATCGACGGCTGTACTACCGAATTGACCGATGGACCGGAGCGACGATCACGTGACCCCCAAGATGCGACATCGACCGTCAGCTATTGGCCAGACCGCGACCTGTCGGGCGCTGAGGCGCATGTCGGCTTTTCGGGCTTAGACGGCCGGTGCCGAGGGCGTCTGGCGCGGGTCATCGCGACATAGGCCAAGGCAAAGGCGGCGACGGGAAGCAGCCAGGCGACCCGGGCCTGGTAACGATGGTGCGGCTCGGACAGGGCGCCGAACACCAACGCATTGGCGACAAGGCCCGCAACGATGATAAGTGCCAGCAAGGCGACCTGTCGCGTCCGGCTAGTCGGGGCGCGCGGCCCGCGGGCGAACAGCAGAAGCCAGGGCAGCGTGAGCACGACGGCGGTGCCGGCCACGTACATCGTCGACCTGCTCAGGATGGTCAGGGCCTCGGGGTCCGGCCGATCCTGCCAGAAACTCGTGCCGGCCATTGTCTTGGCGTAGTGCGGCCAGGTTTCGCTCATCGCGTCGCGCAGCGCCGCTTCGGTGATGAACTCGGTGGGACCGACCAATCGGAACTGCCGGCGCGCATTGCGCAAGGCTGGGCGTAGCATGCCGGGCGGATCGAACAGCCAACTGCCCACGTAGACCGCGGTCTGCTCCTCTCCCATGGCGCGCCGATCGGCGTCGGATGCGTTGACGTAGATGCCTCTGGTCGCGCCCATGTCCCAGAGGAAGGTATCGGCGGTGTCCCTGGGCAAGTCGTCCAGATATCGGCAGAGCGCGAAACGCGACGGTTCGCGCGCGCAAGCATCGTTCAGGAAAGGCTCGCCAGGGCCGTCGGCGACGGCGCGCGCTGCCAGAAAAGGGATCTGGCCCGGCGGTGCGCCGTAGATCTGCGTCTGGGCCAGGGCCAGCAGCGCCTGCAAGGCGACCGCGGTCGCCATTGCCGCGACCGGCAGGACAGTCGTGCGCAGCAGATGGCGACCGCCGAGTAGCGACCAGCGGCAGACGATGGCGACAGGCAGCAGCAGCAACAGCAGGGCAAGGTGCCCGCTATGCGCCAGTATCGAGAAGCCGACGATCGCCCCCAGGACGAGGCGTCCGCCGAGCCGCAAGCCATCGGGGCAAGCGACCAGCAGCGCCAATGCGACGATGGCGAAGGCGGCAAAGCTGTCGGGCATGACGAATCCCAGCACGAAGGGCGCCGGCGTCAGCAACAACAGGACGGTGAGCGCCAAGAGCAGCGCGCCGGCATGGTCGCGAGCCACCTGTCGTAGCAGCAGGTACAGCAGCCAAGCGCCGATCAACGCCTGCATGATCACCACCGGCCAGAAGTCGCCGGTCGTCGCCGCGGCGTGGAGGAGCAGGCCGTACCAGGCCGACCGGCTGCTGGATGGTTGCCAGCCGGGGGCGATCTCGTGGCCGAACGGATCGACGCCGGACAGCGGTGCGCCGCCGGCCAGCAGGTTGACCAAACCTTGTCCGGCGTTCGCGTAACCCGGGGTGTCGTAGTAGACGAGGGGCTGTCCGTTGAACGCGACCACGGACAGCAAGAGCGCCGCCGCGAACGGTATACTGGTCCAAGGTGGCAGACGGATACTCATCGAGTCGCTCATACGCTAGAAATGCGCCGAGACCTCGCGTCGCCGCGCGTTAACCCGCTGTCCAATCCACCCTGCTTAGTCTCGGGTGGATTGGACAGGTTTGTCGCCAAGCTCATTTGGATCACATCTGTTAGGCTACGAAGGATCATGACCGCGAAACTGCTTTTCATAGCGCTTGACGGTGGCGATGGAAGGTTGCTCGACGACTGGTCGAGGTCGGGCCGGCTCGCAAACCTCGCGGCGCTGCGCCGGCGCGGGCGGTTCGTTCGCATGGGCAACACCTACGATATTTCCGACGATGCATTGTGGGCGTCGTTCCAGTACGGCCTCGGTGTCGCCGACCATGGTCGCTATCACTACCTGACGCCGTTGCGCAGCGGCGACTTCGGCATGGGCGTGATGGAAGAAGACGCGGCAGACACCTTCTGGAGCAAGCTGTCCGCCGAGGGTTACGAGGTGGCCGTCTTCGACATCCCGAAATGCCCGGCGCCAAAGCCGCTGAACGGTATCCAGCTGACCGACTGGCTTGTGCATGGGCGCTATGCCGATGCACCGCAGAGCAGCCCCGCCGACCTCGCCCAGGAGGTTGTGCAGCGCTTCGGCGTGGCGCCGGCGAGCCGCTGCGGCTATCGGCAGCCTCATCTCGGCGACGATGAGATCATCGACATGACGGATACCTTCCTATCGTCGATCGAGCAGAAGCGGGCCGCCGGACTGCACTACCTCAAGCAGCGCGCATGGGATCTGTTCATGATCGCCTTCAAGGAGGCGCATTGCGCCGGTCACGGACTGTGGCAGCTCAGCGACAGCCGGCATCCCGAATACGACCCCGACCGCACCGCGCGGCTGGACGACCCCGTCGGCCGCGTCTTCGCGGCGCTCGACGCCGCCGTTGGCGACCTGGTGGCGGAGGCCGGCGAGCAAGCGGAGGTAGTGGTGTTCTCCACCACGGACATGGAGCCGAACGGCTCCGTGCTGCATTTGGCCGACGATATCGCGCAGCGTGTCAATTCCCGTCTCGCGGTACGGCACGGGTCGAGGATCCGCCGGCTGCGGAAGTGGTTGCGGCGCCGCAAGCCGGAGGTTTTCTGCAGGACCGTGCCGGCGAACGAAAACTTCGTCGCCTTCCAAATCTGCCGTCACGATCGCCGACGAATGCCGCAGGCGGTGGCCGACGCAGAAGCGCTGCTGAGCGAGCTTGTCGATCCGGAAACCGGCCTTTCCGCTTTCACCGACTTCGACCGGCCGTCGACTCTGTGGCAGGGCGCGCGGGCCGACAATCTGCCCGACCTGTTGGCGACGTGCCGGCAGAACGCCTTCCCGGAGGTGCTGGAATCGCCGCGTCTCGGCCGTGTGACGGCGGATTTCGAGCGTCTACGGCCTGGCAACCATGCCGCCGGCGGCATGGCGATCCTGGCCGGAGACGAAGTTGCGCGGCACAACGTGGCCGCAATGTCGGACTTTGCAGAACTGGCTGAAACCGTGCTGCGGCGGATCGCCGGCGTCACGTTGGCCCCGCTGCGGACAACGCCGGATTCCGGTCAATTGAGTTCCGGATCGTCAGCTCGGCAACGGCGTGGCCAGCCAAATAGTTAAAGTGGCACACAGTTTGCTCGAATTGGCCAAGGGCGCCCGCTGGTGGTCAAAACGGCACTCATTGCGGGGCACACCTGCGATTTTGTCGTCATCTGTGAAGATTTTGGGACGCCGCGCGGACGAACGCAAAGGAGGAACTTGTCTATGAGTTCAGGACAACTGGTTGCAAACGCGCCAAACGTCGTGGCCGAGGTCATTGACGGTGAGCTCGTCGTCATGAATCTGGCAAGCGGCAGCTATTACAGCAGTCAGGGGCTCGGGGCTGCGATTTGGGGCTGGATCGAGACCGGCCACGCGATCGACGCAATCCGAGACAGCCTGGTCGAGCATTTCGAGGCACCGGCGGCGGACGTGGAGCGCGACCTTTCAGCATTTTGCGGACGGCTTCGCGAGGAAGGCCTGGTGCGCGTCGAGGAGGCGCCGGCGGCGACCGGCGCCCCTGCGGTCGACGCGTCGCTGCGCTACGAGGCGCCGACGCTGATGAAGTACGAGGACATGCAGGATCTGCTGCTGCTCGACCCGATACATGACGTTGACGAGACTGGTTGGCCGACCCTGCCGCCGGCCGAATAGGCTGCGGCGGTAGTTCGTCGGGAGACATCCCCATTCCAGCTTTGAACCAGACCAACGACCGCGGCGCTGACGACATGTCAAGCGTCAGTGCGATCGTGTGCGTGCGCAACGGTGCGCGCTACCTCGCCGAGGCGATGGACAGCATCTACGGCTCGACCATCCAGCCGACCGAGGTGATCGTGCTCGACGGCGGCTCCAGCGACGATACGTGCGCCATTGCCCGGACCTACCCGGGCGTGCGCATCGTGCCGCAACGCTCCACTGGCATCGCTAACGCCTATAATGAAGCGATCACCGCGGCAAACGGCGACCTGTTGGCCTTCCTGTCACATGACGACATCTGGCTGCCGGGCAAACTCGACAAGCACGTCGCGGCGATGCGGGCCGATCCCGCGCTCGACTACACCACAAGTCTTGTGCAGCACTTCCTCGACGACGGCGCCGCAGTCCCGAACGGCTTTCGGCGCGAGCTGCTGGACGGGCCGGTGCCCGGGGCGATCATGGAGACGTTGGTGGTGCGCCCGCGTGCCTTCGAGAAGATCGGCGGCTTCAATCCGAAGTTCCGCGCCGGAGAGGACACCGACTGGTTCGCACGCGCCCGCGATATCGGGCTGGCCAGCGCGATGCTGCCCGAGGTGCTGGTACGCAAGCGCGTGCACGAGACCAACCTGTCGATCAACACCGGCAATCTGAACCGCCATCTCATGGTCGCGCTGCGCGCGTCAGTCGTCCGCAAGCGGGAGGCTGCGGCGAAAGTAGGTGTGGACAATGTCGGAGACTGACACGAACACACCCACGGTCAGCGTGGTGATGCCGTGCTTCAACGGCGCCGCTTACGTGGCCGAGGCGATGGAGAGCATCTTGGCGCAGGGGCATCCCTCGCTCGAGATCGTGTTCGTCGACGACGGCTGCACCGACGACAGCGTCGCGGTCGCCCGGCGCGTCGAACCCTCCTTGCGGGTGTTGCGGCAGGACAATGCCGGTATCGCCGCGGCGCGCAACGCCGGCATCGCAGCGGCACGCGGCACCTATCTCGCCTTCCTGGATGCCGACGACCTTTGGACCGAAGGCAGCCTCGAAGTACGTATCGAGGCGCTGGAGGCGATGTCGGCGCCCGGCTACGTGTTCGGCGGCGTGGAGCAGTTCTATAGCCAGGAGCTGTCGGCGGAGCAGCGGCGACGGTTCGTCGTCGGCCAGGGACAGACCGACGGGCGGCTGGTTGGCAACATGCTGGTGCGGCGCGCCGACTTTGAGCGGGTCGGTGGCTTCCAGGAGGGCCTTCGCGTCGGCGAGATGATCGAGTGGCTGGCCCGTGCCGAGGCCAACGGTCTGGTCATGCACAGCATCGAGCCGGTGGTGCTGCGTCGGCGTGTGCACGGCGCCAACACGACGTTGCGCCAGACGGGCAGCATCAACCGGTCCTATCTGCAGGCATTGAAAGCCGGACTCGACCATCGCCGCGGTGGGACGCGGGGTTAGCGGCGATGTTCGGTGGCGGTGCGCAACTCGACAGCTTCGACCGGCCCGGCCTGTGGCCGACGGCGGAGCAGACGCAGGTGCTGAAGGCGGCGCTGTTCGAAGACCAGCGGGCGATCGACGCGTTCAGCGAGTGGCGTGCCGGCATCGATATCGCCGACGACTTTGGCTACGACGTCCTTCGCCTGTTGCCGCTGGTGTTCCATAACTTGCACCGGCTCGGCGTGCGCGATCCGCTGATGGGCCGGCTCAAGGGCACCTATCGGATGAGCTGGGTGAAGAATCACAAGCTGTTCGCGGCGATCGCGCCGGTGATCGAGGCGCTGCAGTCGGCCGGCGTCGACGTCATGCTGCTCAAGGGGGCGCCGCTGGTGGCGTCGTACTATCGCAACCCGGCGCTGCGGCCGATGGCCGATGTCGATCTACTGATCCGGCCGCGCGACGTCGACGTCGCGATCCGGACGGTCGTCGATATGGGCTGGCATTCCTTCGCACCCTTTTCCAATGATTACCGCCGCTTCCGGCACGCGCTACAGTTCATCGACGAAGCCGGCACCGAGTTCGACCTGCACTGGCACGCACTCTACGAGTTCTGCCAGGACGCGGCCGACGACGTCTTCTGGCGCGACGCGGAACGTTTCGACTTTGCCGGCCTGTCGGTAGTGATGCCGAACCCGTCGCTGATGCTATTCCACACGGTGGTGCACGGCGTGCGCTGGAATGAGGAGCCGCCGATACGGTGGATCGCCGACGCCACGCAGATCCTGCGATGTCGCAACATCGACCTGGACTGGGATCTCGTCGTTCGGCTGGCCGTCGACCGGCAGGTGGTCGAGCGGCTGCGGCTCGGGCTGGAATACCTTCACGCGACCTTCGATGCGCCGATGCCTCGGCATGTCCTGTCGACGCTTCAGGATCACCGGTCGACGTTGCTGGAATGGATCGAGGCGCGCTCGGTTCTGCGGAACCGCCGCAGGTTCTACCGCACCCCCATTGGCAGTCTGTGGATTGACTTCAGCGAGTATTGTCGCTGGGCGCGGCGCTCGGGGCCGATCCGCTTCGGCATCGATTTCAGCCATTTCCTGCGCTTTCGCTGGAACCTCGAAGGTCGGTCGGAAATTCCGGGCATGATCTTGCGCGGCACCTGGAAGCGTCTGGCGGGGCCGGCCCCTTGATTGCCGCGATCAGCGCACGCGCTCGACAGTTGCTGCGCAGGCTGGTCGCGCGCACCGCCGACATCGAGATCGATGCGTGGAGCATGTTCCTCGCCTACCTGCGGCCGGCCTACTGGCGTCTGGGCCTCTACGCTTTGCTGGTTGCGGCACAGTCACTACTGCTGGTGCCGGTGCTGCTGCTGGTGCGTTACATTTTCGATCACGCGATCCCGAACAGCGACATGGTCGCACTGGTGCTGGCTGGTGCCCTTATCGTGGTGGTACGCGCGACCGGCGGTGGCTCCGCGTTACTGATCCGACGCCAGGTGGTGCGGATCGTGAAGCGTGCCATCATGGGCTTGCGCGAGGATCTGCTCGTCGGGCTCTACGCCCGGCGGCGCGAAGAACTACATCGGAGCGACCTCGACCGGTTGCAGACCCGCATCGTCCAGGACAGCGAACGCGCCGACAATCTCGGCCACCTGTTGTTTGCGACGCTATTGCCGACGGCGATCTCCGCGGTGGCGCTGGTCGTGGTGCTGTTCGTCATGGACTGGCAGTTGATGACGGCGGCGGTGCTGCTGTCGCCGCTGATCTGGTTCGGCGCGTCGTTCACCGGGCGCAGGGTGAAGCAAGAGGTGACCGAGTTCCAGGGCGCCTTCGAGACCTTCATGAAGGGCGTCTCTTTCGTGCTGCGGCAAATGGACCTGACGCGGACCCAGGGCAACGAGGAACCGGAGTTGCTGCGCCAGCGCGGCTATATCGACGGCTTGCGCGAACGCGGCGAGCGGATGTCGTTCAGCTTCGCCTTCCATCGACAGGTGCAGGCGACGCTGACCAGCCTGATCGCGGTCATCCTGCTGGTGCTCGGCGGCGCCAAGGTCGCCTGGGGAGATCTCAGCCTCGGCAGCCTGCTGTCCTTCTATCTCGCCGCCGGCATGCTGAACGGATTCGCCTCCTCGTTGCTGGGGGCTTTGCCCGAGGTCCTCGCCGGTAGCGTCGCGTTGTCGAAACTGGCCGCGCTGCTGCGTGCCGGCCGGGTGCAGGCTTACGGCGGAACGCGGAGCATCGAGTTCTCCGGCGCGCTGGCGCTGCGGTCGGTGTGGTTTGGCTATAACGGCGGCGACGTGCTGCGCGATGTTTCCCTCGATATCGAGGCCGGGTCGCGGATCGCCATCGTCGGCCCGAACGGCGCCGGCAAGAGCACGCTGCTGCACCTCCTGCTCGGCTTGGCGCGCCCGCATGCCGGTCGAGTCCTCGCCGACGGGCAGCCGTTCGAAGAGCTCGACATGCGTGGCCTGCGCCGGCAGATCGGCGTGGTGATGCAGCGCGCCGACTTCTTCCGCGGCAGCGTGCGCGACAACATCACCTATGGGGTGCCGGAGGCAACGCCAGAAGAGATCGACATGGCGGTGCGGCTGGCGGGCGCGGACGGCTTTGTTGCCCGATTAGAAGCCGGCCTCGATACTGAACTCGGCGAGAACGGCGTGACGCTGTCAGGCGGCGAGTGCCAGCGCCTGGCCCTGGCGCGGGCGCTGCTGCGCCAGCCGAAGGCGCTGATCCTCGACGAGCCGACCAATCATCTCGATGTCGACGCGGTGGCCGCGATCATCACCGACCTGTCGCGGCTGCCGCACCGGCCGACGATCGTCGTGGTCAGTCACGATCCGCGCGTGATGGCGCTGGTGGACAGGGTCTACCGGATCTCGCGAGGCGCGATCGAGGCACTCGACCAGACCGTGGCGGCGCCGGTGGCGCATTCCGCCTGAGCCAACGGATTCGCATTTCATGACGATCGACTATGCACGCATCAGCGACGCCGACCAGGCCGGCTTCATCGACACCTGCCGAACCCGGGCGCTAACGGCGCAAGAGAAGGCCGGCCGCCACGTCGTGACGTTGGGAGTGGCCGGTACCCGTGTGGCGTTGCACTTCGCCGGCGAAGGCCTCTTGCGGGCGCTGACACCGGCGTTGCGTCACCTGAAGGTTGATGACGATGGCCCGGCGGATGCCACCTTTCACCTCTGGGATACGGCGTCGGCCGGCATCGCGGTGGCCGACCCGCCCTGTCCGCGCGATCACCTGACCGACCGTGGCGACATCTGGGGCTTCGTCAGCGACCGCTATCGGGCTGCTTTTCACTGGATCGAATGCTCGGTCAACACGTTCGACCTGGAGACCAACGAGGGCACCTTCTGGGTCAACGATCCGACGCAGTTGCCGTACTGGACCAAGGCGTCGCCGCTGCGCACGCTGTTCCACTGGTGGATGGAGAAGAACGGCGGCCAGCTCCTGCATGCCGCCGCCGTGGGCGACGCCCGCGGCGCGGTGCTGATCACCGGCAAGGGCGGCGTCGGCAAGTCGACCACGTCATTGACCTGCCTCGACCAGGGCATGAGCTACGCCGCCGACGACTATCTGATCGTCAAGCTGGAACCGGTCCCGACTGTCTATTCGCTCTACGCCACGGCAAAGCTGAATGCCGACCAGATCGGGCGCTTTCCCGCGCTCGGCCCGCTGGTGACCAACGAGCCGGCGCCCGTCGGCGAGAAGGCGGTGATCCAGCTCTATCCGGCGCTGCAGGCGCAAATCGCTGCCGAGATGCCGCTACGGGCGGTGCTGACGCCGCGCATCGCCGACCGCCGGGAGACCACCTTAGAGCCGACCTCGGCGGAGTTGCTATGCCGCGCGGCAGCCTTCACCACCATGTCGCAGCTGCCTTACGCCGGGCAGCAGACACAGAACTTCATTGGCCGGATGGTCGACGCGCTGCCGGGGCTGGAGCTGTCGCTGGGCAGCGATCTGCCGGGCGTCGCGGCGGCGATCGGTTCGCTGCTCGACAAGCCCGACGCGGCCATCGCGGCAATGGCGAGCCGCCTCGCCGACACCAGCGATGGCGAGCCGGCTCGGCCGCTCGTCACCGTCATCATCCCAGTCTACAACGGCGCCCGGTTTCTGGCCGAGGCGGTGAGTAACGTCCTCGCGCAAGACTATCCGGCGCTGGAGATCATCGTCGTCGACGACGGTTCGACCGACCCGATCGAGCAGGCGGTGGCCGACCTGCCGGTCGACGTGCGCTTCTTCCGGCAGGAGAACGCCGGCCCGGCCGCGGCGCGCAACCGCGCTATTCGCGACGCCTCGGGCGACTTCATCGCTTTCCTCGACGTCGACGACCTGTGGCCTGCGCACAATCTCGACGTGCTGATGGACTACATGGCCCAGCGGCCGGAGCTGATGGTGGCGCGGGGCTTCGCCCAGTTGATGACCCTCGACCCCGCGACCGGGGAGTTCGAGTACAGCGGTGATCCGACGCAGAGCTTCCCCTACTACATCGGGTCGGGGCTCTACCGCCGACAAGTGTTCGAACAGATCGGCCTGTTCGACGAGGATATGCTCTGCGCCGAGGATACCGACTGGTACAACCGTCTGGCGGAAAGCGGTCTGCCGTCGGAACGGCTGCAGCAGGTCACGCTGATGGTGCGCCGGCATGGCGCCAACATGACCGCAGGCAAGTCGAAGCACGAACTCAACGCAACGGCGCTGATCGCGTTCAAGAAATCGCTCGACCGGCAACGGGCGCTGGCCGCCCTGGCCCAGCTCAAGCAGGAGCAGGGAAACTCGAGCCGAACCTGATCCGATCAGGCCGAGACAGCCTCGGTATCAATTTGATACAGGCGATGGATGGCTTGCCGGGTCACCCTTCGAAGCAGCCGATATCGCCAGATCGCAGGCATAGCCAACCGACTACCAGGGGTCGCAGAGGCGGCTTGGAGCATTTCATTTTTTGACTGAAGCGTAACCGGCATTGACGAGATAGTTTGCGCATTCGTCCGGCTTGAAGCCGCTGACGAGCGTGCCGATGCGGTGCGAGATGTCGTCGATGTTCCGGTGCTGGGCCAGACGGAGCCAGTGCTTGATCTTGGCGAAGGCCTGTTCGATCGGGTTGAGGTCGGGCGAGTACTTCGGCAGGAACCAGAGCTTGGCGCCGGCGGCGCGGATGGCGCGGCGGACTGCGGCGCCCTTGTGGCTGCCGAGATTGTCCATGATCACGATGTCATCCGGCCTCAGGGTCGGCAGCAGGATCTGCTCGACATAGGCGCGGAATCCAGGTCTCGTCGATGAACACCAGACGTCGCGGGTCGAGACCCCAAGGTCTGCCGGGGACGCCGCGGATGCCGGAACGGATTTCCGCGTCCCGAGCTGAGCCGGCCGCCGGCGGGTCCCGCCAGGCATATTTCGGAGAGTTCGGCTGGCTCGAAACTCCGGTGTTGCGGCGTTCCGACCTGGCGGGCGGGATCGCCGGTCCGGCAATCGTCGAGGAGTACGACGCAACCTGCGTCATCCCGCCGGGATGGCGGGCGGGGCTCGACGACTACGGCTCGATCTTGCTCGAACGAAACATTTGGAGGCCGTCGAGGACGTTGTCATTCTTAGGAGCGACATCAGCGCTGCCCCTTGTACCGTTGTCAAGCCGCGCCGACACTCCAACCACCACCCTGCCGCTATCGCGTCAGCGGGGAAGAGCGCGGTGGAAAACTGGTCAACCCAATGTCGGCAGCGTGAGACTGTCACATTAGGACGGTTGGCGGGACGGTCGGAATAGCCTCGAAACCAGCCGCCTAGACCGGGGAAGGTGACATTTGAACAGTTCGCCCCCGAAAGCGGAAATATGCATTGGTGCCCATTTCGGCGACGGCTAGCCAATAGGCGACATTTCGGTACTCCTGCGTCAGTAGGCCCACTCAGGAACGCGTTTTAGCGCGGTTCCCGCTGACAAACACTGCCTGGAAAGCGGCCTATCGCGGCCGCACACATTGCCAAAGCCAACCAGATGGTGATGCTGGACGGGGGCAAACACGTCATCGTCCGGATTCTGTTTGGCGCGGCTTAAGCACAGAGCATCGGAGAACGATAATGTCGGATAAACCAGTGAGCTACTGGAGCGATGCCAATCAGGGGCTCAGGGCCGTTGAGTTGCGTGCGGCGGGATTCGAGCCCGCCAAAGCGGCGAGAACCAATGCCGTGGTGACTATTGCGAACGCCTACACCAACGCGCACCGCTGCAACAATCGCGTGCGCCGGATTGCCGACCTGTTAGTCGATGTCGTGTCCTCGAACGGTGGCCAGGGCCTGCTAGTCGGCGCGCCGGCCGTCTCCGATGCCCTGACGCAGGGCACCGAAAATGCAGGCTACAGCCTCGTATCGCGGGACCTCATGGCCGACTGCATCGAGACGGGCCACTACGCGCATCACGGCACTGCGATGATCGTGGTCTCGGGATGCGACAAGACTGGCGCCGCTGCGCTGATGCCTTTGGCGCGCACCAACGTATTTGGCCTGGTGGTCTATCCGGGAACAAGTTCTCCAGGACAGGTCGACTTCGAGCCTTGGGCCAGCAAGGGCAAAAACCTCACCATCATGGACTACGCCGAAGGTGCCGCCGCCCGCGAAGCCGGTCATATTTCCGATGACGCACTGACAAGCCTCCAGCGCTGTGTCATGCCGGGCAGTGGCACGTGCGGCGCCATGTTCACGGCAAATACGATGAGCACCATAGCCGAAGCGATTGGCATGATGTTGCCGCGCGGCGCGTCTCACCCGGCAGACTACGACGCCGCAAGCGATATCCACGACGACGTCAAGCACCAGGCACGCGCCAGCGTCGAGGCGCTTTATCGCCTGATAGAGATGGGCCTGCGGCCACGAGACATCATGGTGAGAGAGGCCTTCGAGAACGCGGTCACCACGGCTTACGCAATGGGTGGCTCCACGAACCTCTATTTGCATGTTCTGGCCATTGCCCGTGAAGCCGGTGTGCCGCTAGCGATCGAAGACCTGCAGCGTATCGGCGAGCGCGTGCCGCTCATTGCCAACTTGCAGCCGCATGGCGCCTACGCCATGGTCTCGCTGCACCAAGTCGGTGGCGTCCCTGTGGTCATGAAGGCACTGCTCGACGCGGGCTTGCTACACGGCGATGTCATGACGGTCACCGGCAGGACGCTGGCCCAGAACCTCGCGGACGTGGCGGCGCCGGAGGACTTGCCCGAACAGGATGTGGTCTTTCCGGTGGCACGGCCACTGGCGGCTCCCGGCAACCACATCAGTGTTCTGTCGGGCTCGCTGGCGCCGGAGAGCTGCGTTCTGAAGCTTTCGGGAAAGATGCTCGACGAGGGTGAGTTTCGCGGCAGGGCCAAAGTCTTCAACAGCGAACGGGCGGCGATGGCGGCGATCCGCGACGGTCGGGTGATGGCCGGCGATGTGGTTGTCGTTCGCAATGTTGGGCCGGTTGGCGCGCCCGGCATGCCCGAAATGGTGCACCTTACGATTCAGTTGCAGGGTCGCGGGCTAGGAAAAGAGGTCGCGCTGATCACCGACGGCCGGTTCTCCGGCGTCTCACATGGCATCCTTGTCGGGCACATCTGTCCCGAAGCAGCCAGGGGCGGGCCGATCGCGGCGGTACGCGATGGCGACACCATCGTCATCAACCCGCGGACGCGACGCGTCGATCTCGATGTCTCGCCGGACGAGATGGCGGCCCGCTTGGCGCAGCTCGGTCCGCCGGAACTGTCCGAGCTGCCCGCGGGGTCGGTGCTTGCCAAGTATCGACGGCTCGTCTCCAGTGCGCACTACGGTTGCGTGCTCTAGTAAGCAACTACGCCAAGCAGTGGCGGCTCGACGTCCGAGATGGGTCTTGGTTGTGCAAAAACTCCCGGCGTTGATCTGAGGTGATGGCCGGGGCGGTCTGAGCGCCGGATCGTACTGATTTCTGATTGCGGCGCCGTCTGGAAGCTTGCGGGCGGCCAGATGGGCCAGATCGCGGATTCAGG